>NC_018868.3:1040000-1640000 GCF_000305785.2 Simiduia agarivorans SA1 = DSM 21679
CGGGTGTTTTTTCGCCAGATCGGTCCTTATCTGGGCTTATTACCGGACGGTTTAGTCACATGGGTAGGCTTACGACGGGTCTGCCCCGCCCCTCCACGCACCGCGGGCTTGGCAACCGCCGGCTTCGCTTTGGGCTTGGCCGTACTCGCCGGCTTTTTGGTGCCCGGCTTCACTGCCGGGTCATTGCCTTTACGAGCCTGATAGCTGCGTTTGGTCTCTCCCGCCTGCCGCTTACCAGTCTGTATCTTGCCATCCCGTCTGCGCACCTTGGGTTTGGCCTTTTCTTCGTAGGGGTTTTCGCTGGAACGGAATTCCAGGCGGACGGGAGTGCCGTGCAGATCCAGCGCCCGACGGTAGGTACGCTCCAGGTACTTCACATAGGCATCAGGCAGCTCACCGGTCTGGTTGCCATGAATCACTATGATAGGTGGATTATTGCCACCGGGATGCGCATAGCGCAGCTTGATCCGGTGCCCCCGAATCATGGGCGGCTGATGCTCCCGCACTGCATCCTGTAACACCCGGGTCAAAAAGTTAGTAGACATCTTCTCGGTGGCAGCCTGATACGCCCGCTCAATGGAGTCATACAGGTGTCCGACACCAGTCCCGTGTTTGGCGGAAATGTAATGGATGTCTGCAAAATCGATGAAACGTAACCGGCGATCAAGTTCGTTTTTAACATACTCTTTGTGAGAGTCTTCCAGACCATCCCACTTGTTCAGAGCAATAACCAAGGCACGGCCAGCCTCAATGGTGTGCCCTAGCAAGTGCAAGTCCTGCTCCACCAAACCTTCGCTGGCATCGCACAAGAGCACGACCACATTGGCGTCGTCGATCGCTTGTAACGTTTTGACAATAGAAAACTTTTCAACAGTTTCTTTAACATTTTTGCGCCGCCGGATACCGGCTGTATCAATGAGCGTGTAATTGGCGCCGTGCCGCTCATAGTTAATGTAGATACTGTCCCGGGTCGTGCCGGGCATATCAAACACCACCACCCGATCCTCACCTAACAGTCGGTTTACCAAGGTAGACTTGCCGACGTTCGGGCGACCGACCACAGCAATTTTGACCCCCTGAGGTGTTTCAACTTCCTCAGCTTCCGGCTCGGGGAATTCGGAAAGCACCGCATCCAGCATGGCCCTGACACCTTTGCGGTGGGTAGCCGTAGTGGGAAATATTTTACCCAGCCCCATCTCATAAAAAGGCGCCAGGGCAATATCCGGGTTGGTGCCATCGACTTTATTGGCCACCACAAACGTGGGTTTGTTGCGGGTACGCAGATGGCGGGCAATCATTTCATCAGCAGGCGTCAGGCCGGCCTTACAGTCCACCAGAAACAGCACCGCATCGGATTCTTCAATGGCCTGCAACGACTGACCCGCCATCACGCTATCGATACCTTCCTCTTCACCACTGATACCGCCGGTGTCGATCACCATAAAACTGCGGCCACCCACTTCACCCTCGCCGTACTTCCGGTCGCGGGTCAAGCCAGCATAGTCGGCCACCAGCGCATCGCGGCTGCGGGTAAGGCAATTAAACAGGGTGGACTTACCCACATTGGGGCGGCCAACCAAGGCCAGCACAGGAACCATAAAATCTTCTCTGCAACAAAAGCAAAGCCAGAAGAGCAACTCTTCTGGCTGTTATTAAACGGAGGATAGCTAAAAAATCAGCGGGGCTTATTGCGCCACGCGCTCAATTCGCCATCATTATCAAGGACATACAATAAATCGCCATCCACCAGGAGCCTGCCACGCACAGCTGCACCCAACTGCTCCCGACCCGCCATCGCGCCGGTGTTGCGATCCAGTAAATGCAAATAGCCGTCAAGGTCGACTACGGCGACATAACTGCCCCACACCATGGGTGCAGACAACTCCCGCCGCAATAGGTCGGTATTCTCCCACTGCAGTACTCCTGTACTGCTCGAAAAGGCCTGCACTTTATCCATCGCACCGGCAATGTAGACCTGATTATAGTCCGAACTCGGGCCCTGAACCGAACTGGCGTCCTCACCCCACAAAGGGCGGCCGGTACTGGCTGCAAAGGCCACCAAGCGACCTTGGTAACTGACAACATACAACAGATCACCGGCAAGTCTCGGGGTGCCGTCAATATCTACAATGCGCTCCAGCTCTGACTTGCCCTTGGGAATGGCCACTCGCTGTTCCCACTGTATCAGTCCGGTTTCCGCTTCAAACGCGTAGATTTTGCCATTATCAAATGCGGCCAGTACCGTATCACCCATAACCACCGGCGCACTGGTGCCCCGCAACGTCAGCACCGGCTGCACGCTTTCGAACATCCACTTTTCTTTACCGGTCTCGGCATCCAGACCATAGAGCTTGCCGTCACTGGTGGTGGCAACCACTACACCCGCTGTTTCGGCCGGTTCGGACAGGATCTCGGAAGACAACTGGGTACGCCACAGGAGTTCGCCATTATTACGATCCAGCGCAATTAACTCGCCCTTATAGCTTCCTAACAACAGTCGCTCGCTGGATACACCGATGCCGGCACTGACGGGTACTGGCTTAGGGGAAGACCAGAGCGCGCTGAAAAAGCCCGTTGCCTCAACGCTGTCTTCAAGCGCCACCTCCCAACGGATCTTGCCGTTGGTTTTATCCAGTGCAAACACGCGGCCTTCGATATCGGCAGCATAGATCGTATCGCCATAAATCGCTGGTACCAGGCGGGTGTAGCGAGCATCCTGACCACTGCCCACGTCTCTCGACCACACGTCGTCCAAGGTGACCGACTCTGCAAACTCTTCAAGTTCTTTGGGTTCAAGTTCCAGTTCTTCAGTGGATGCACAGGCACCCAACAGCAGTGCAGCCAGCACCAGGGTGTATAACTTCATTAAAGGCTCCCGGCCGCAACTGGTTGCAGGCTGTTAAGCTTCATGCGAAGCCCTGCCGCCAACCCTGCTTGTTCTGGCGTCAAGGCATCCAGAGCAGCCTGATAAGCCTCCGAGGCCGCCGCTGTGTCACCCTTGGCAGCTAACGCATCGGCCTTTAACTCGATGTACAACGCTTTGAACGCCGGGCCAACGGTCTGCTGAGCTATTGCCAATGCGTCATCGCGCTTGTCCTGTGCCAGCAACACGCGTCCTAGACGCAAGTTAACCAGCTGCTTGACGTTTGCAGTATCGGCCTTGGATTCCGCCCAACGTAACTCCGATTCTGCTGTCGCCAGATCATTGGCCTCAACCGCCTGCTTGGCCAATAACATAGCAGCCTGCACGCCGTAGAAGGTATCTGCGTGCCCCTGCTTCAGTTCCTGCGCCAGATGCGACAAGGTGCTCTTATTCTCGTCGGTCAGGGCTTCCTGTTGACGCAATAATTCGGTGATTTCTTCATACTTGGCGGACGCTATTTCTGCGTTTTGCTGGCGGCTATCCTGCCAGCCGTTATAGCCAACGTAACCACCCACACCCAGCACAACCGCAATAACCAGTGATTTGCCATTTTCAGACCACCAACGTTTGAGGGCCTCTAATTGTTCTTCTTCGGTCAAATGTGCTGACACAGTCTATCTCCAACAAGTCGTGTTTCAATTATTCGATGAATGCGCCTATCAAAGCGCCTTTAACAAGTCTGACAACGCAGCCCAGGCAATAGTTTCCTGCTCGCGCCCATCCCTTAAATACTTAACCGCCACTGTACGCGCGGCCACCTCATCCTCACCCAGGATCAAAGCCACCGAAGCGCCGCTTTTGTCGGCCTTTTTGAACTGGCTTTTAAAGCTGCCACCGCCACAATTGAGCTGCACGGCCATGAAAGGCAGCTCATCGCGCAGAGTTTCAGCCAGCGCCAGAGCGGCTGCCCCCACCTCGCCGACCGCGACAATATACACGTCTGGCGTCTGGCTGGCAGCATCAGGTACTACATTCAATGCTTCCAGCAACAGCACCAGTCGCTCAACGCCCATGGCACAACCCACGGCAGGGGTGGGGCGACCACCCAACTGCTCTACCAGGCCATCATAGCGGCCACCGGCACATACTGTGCCCTGGGCACCGAGTTTGTCGGTTACCCATTCGAATACGGTTTTGGAGTAATAATCCAGCCCCCGCACCAGGCGGGTATTGATCTCATAGGTGACCCCTGCCGCATCCAGCAACAGGCACAGCGACTCGAAGTGCGCCCGGGATTCGTCATCGAGATAATCCGACAGCCGGGGAGCCTCGGCCAGCAGCGCCTGCGTTGCGGCATTTTTTGAATCGAGGATCCGCAGCGGGTTGCTGCCCAGACGCCGCTGACTGTCTTCGTCCAGCTGCTCTTTGCGCGCAGACAGGAATTGCACCAGTGCCTCGCGATAGGTCGCCCTCGCCTCCGGGGTCCCCAGGCTATTCAGCTGCAACGTCACTGCGTCGGCAACACCCAACTCCTTCCACAACCGGTGGGTAAGAATAATAACTTCCGCATCAATATCCGGCCCCTGCATACCAAAAGCTTCGATACCGATCTGATGAAACTGGCGTAAACGCCCTTTCTGCGGTTTTTCATAGCGGAACATGGGGCCCATGTACCAAAGCTTTTGCACCTGATTGTACAAAAGCCCGTGTTCTTCACAGGCCCGCACACAACAGGCCGTACCTTCAGGCCGCAAGGTCACACTTTCTTCATTGCGGTCGAGAAACGTGTACATTTCTTTTTCCACAATATCGGTCACTTCACCGATAGAACGCTTAAACAGCTCCGTTTGCTCGAGCACGGGAAAACGAATTTCCTGATAAGCATACCGACGTAATACATCGGAGACTGTATTTTCCAGGTACTGCCACAGGCCGGATTGCGCCGGCAGCAGATCATTCATTCCACGTATCGCTTGAATCTTCTTCACATCAACTTCCTGATTGCAGCATCCAACATCAATCGCGGGCAATAATCGCTGCGTCTTGTTCCGCTTTCTGGGCGGCTTTTTTGCGAATAAGTTGCTCCAACTCATCCACCAGATTATCGGCCTTCAACTTGGAGTTGGGTTCGCCGTCAATATAAACCAGATTATTGGGTGTACCGCCGGCCAGTCCGATGTCGGCTTCCTTTGCCTCACCCGGCCCGTTGACCACACACCCGATCACCGCCACATCCATCGGGGTGGTAATATCTTCCAGGCGGTTTTCCAATTCATTCATGGTCTTAACCACGTCGAAATTCTGGCGCGAACAGCTTGGGCAGGCAATAAAGTTAATGCCCTTGGAACGAAGGCGCAGGCTTTTCAGCATATCCCAGCCCACTTTCACTTCTTCAACCGGATCTGCAGCGAGCGACACGCGAATGGTATCGCCTATGCCATCCATCAATAGCAAGCCCAGTCCAATGGAGGACTTTACCGTACCAGACCGGAAACCACCGGCTTCTGTTATACCGAGATGCAATGGCTGTTCTATCTGAGTGGCCAATTTGCGATACGCCGCAACGGCCATGAATACGTCAGAGGCTTTAACGCTGACTTTAAAGTCCTGAAAATCGTAGCGATCCAGGAACTCAACATGACGCAGCGCAGACTCCACCAACGCGTCGGGCGTAGGTTCACCGTACTTTTTCTGCAAATCTTTTTCCAACGACCCCGCATTCACGCCAATGCGAATGGGAATGCCAAGATCCTTGGCTTTGGAAACAACAGCCTCAATGCGCTTTTCCCGACCGATATTGCCCGGATTTATGCGCAAGCAATCAACGCCCAGGTCAGCCACCCGCAGCGCGATACGATAATCAAAGTGGATATCTGCCACGAGTGGCACAGGCGACTGCTTTCGAATCAAACCGAAAGCCTCCGCCGCTTCCATACTGGGAACAGACACCCGCACGATATCAGCTCCGGCCTGCGCAAGACGCTGAATCTGCGCAACGGTCGCCTGCACATCGGTGGTTTCCGTATTGGTCATGCTCTGAATGGAAATCGGTGCATCACCGCCCACGGGGACATTGCCAACCATGATCTGGCGGGATTTCCGACGCTTAATGGGAGATTCAAAATGCATATACTACTCGCCTGAGCCCTGGCTCAACTATTCAACCTGTATTCGCAACGCGCGATTGGCGCCGTTTGGCGTGGTATCCACCGGACGTCCGTTTAATACCACGCTGGCCGCCCTGGCGTTACCTAACATCACATTAAACGGCGCGGTGCCCCGCAACTCCACACGGTCGCCTGATTGCTTGAGATCTGCGGCCAGCACGTCGCCTTTTGCGTCACTGACTTCAAACCAGCACTCTTCCGAAAATACCACTGTGAGTACATCACCAATAACTGTCGGATCGCGCTCTACCGCATCGCGAGTAACCACTGGCGTTTGCGTTTGTGCGGGCTCAACCCCCTGTGGACGTTCATCCGGCAGGACCGGCGCCTTATCTTCCAACGGTGCAGCCCCATCGGCCGACACCGTCACGTCCGGGCCTGATGATTGCGCACTATCCGGCACTGCGACTTGAGCTGACACCGGTGCGGGCCTGTTCTCGTCCATACGAGCCTGCTCTGGTTGCAGCCAAAACCACCCTGCAACCAGTACCACCAATATAAAGGGCACAAACCAGAACCGTGCAAGCACCGGTTTAAACATTTGCGCCGGTGTCACCTGTGGCGATTCCACCAGCTGACTCACCTCGCGGTTGGCGGCAAGGAATTCCTCGTATCGACCGATCATCTCAGCCTCGTCCAACCCAACCAGCTTGCAGTAAGCGCGGATATAGCCCCGCACAAATGCCTCCGCAGGCATATCCGCATATTGATCGGATTCCAGCGCTTGCAGCTTGGCGCGACTGATACGCAATACATTAGCCACCGTCTCCAGCGACAGTGACTTGCTCTCTCGCGCCTGCTGTAATGCCGCGCCCGGACTTAGCAATGCCTCAGCGGGATTCGCGTTATCTCCCGCCTCAGGCGTATTTTGATTGATCATGGTCTTGGCCGTAGTGGTTTTTATTGTTGGGTTTAACGGCTTTCCTTGCTTTTCTTATATTCCAGATATTCCTTGCTGTAGGGAAACAGATTCTTCAGCGACAACGCCTGACTGGCCTCTTTGTCCTTGTTACCGAAAATCCGCTCGATCTGGATACCCACCCAGAGACTTCTAGATGACGCTTTTGCATAACGTTCAAATTGGTTTAACGAACGCTTGGCTTCCGCGTACCGCTTCTCTTTTAAATGATACTCGGCCAGCTCCAGATGCGCCGCGGCCAAAGAGGGTTGCAGCAGTACAGCGTGTTCAAACGCAGCGACAGCTCGCTCCTCGCGATCCAGCTTTAACGCGGACACACCAACGCCATACAAACACACGGCCCGGCGCTCATAGTTCAGGTCTTCACTGGCCTTCTGATAGTGGTCATAGGCCTCCTGAAACCGGTCATGGTTGAACAGGAAGGTAGCGTAATTCAATCTGGCCTGCGTAAAAGAGGGATTCTTGCGCAAGGCCTGCTTAAAGTGCTTTTCAGCCAATTCCGGCTCGCCTTCCAACTGGTACAACAAGCCCCGGCCATTCAGCATGCCCGGATCGTCTGAATCCAGCTCGTACGCCTTATTCAAATGAAAGCGTGCGGAATCAAGATTTTTCTCGCCAATGTAGCCCAACCCCAGCTTGACGTGCGTCGCCAACGCCTTTTCCGGGTTTGGCTTGGAAACATCCTTTTCCATGGTGGTAATGCAGCCCGACAGAGCCAACACCAGGACCGCGAAAAACATTGCTTTTTGCATGTACACTCCGGCTAGTTTCCTACAATTCTCACAGCTTCTTCCTGCTGCGCCATCTGCCGGCGATAGCGTTCCGCCCGCCGGGTCAAATCATTTACGCTACCGGCCAACTGACCGCAGGCAGCGTCAATATCGTCGCCACGCGTGGTACGTACCGTGGTGACATAACCCGATTCAATCAGGATGGTCTGGAACCGGCGCAAGGCATTGTTGCTCACGCGCTTGTAATCCGACTGACTGAAAGGGTTGAATGGAATCAGGTTGATCTTGACCGGCACGTCGCGTAACAATTCAGCCAGTTCATGCGCATGCTCTGGCCGATCATTCACATGATCGATCAGGGTATATTCGATGGTTATTTTGCGATGGGTATCCGGCAGCTGCTCAATGTAGCGCTTGGCCGAGTCGAGTAACATCGCAATCGGGTATTTCTTGTTAATTGGCACCAATTCATTGCGCAGTGCGTCATTCGGCGCATGCAAGGAAATCGCAAGACATGCATCGGTGTATTCGCCCAAGCGATCCAACGCCGGCACTACACCAGACGTACTGAGCGTCACCCGACGCTTCGAAATACCATAACAATTATCGTGCATCATCAGGCTCATGGCATCCACCACATTGTCGAAATTCAACAAGGGTTCGCCCATACCCATCAACACAACGTTGGTCACTTTACGCGGGCCATTTACGCCCAACTGACCAAAGGATTTAGCCGCAATCCAAACCTGCGCGATAATCTCAGCGGCGGTCAGATCGCGATTGAAGCCCTGCTTTCCGGTGGCGCAGAAACTGCAGTCGAGCGAACAGCCGATTTGTGATGACACACACAAGGTGCCCCGCTCGCCGTCCGGAATGAACACCGTTTCAACGGCACTGCCACCTTCAACCTTGATAAGGAATTTGCGGGTACCGTCCACCGAGTCAAGCTGCTTCATGACTTCGGGGAAACGAATCTCCGCAACATCTTTCAACTTGTTGCGGAGATCCTTGCTGATATTGGTCATCTCGTCAAAGTCGACCACTCCCAGCTGGTGAATCCATTTCAATACCTGTTGGGCACGGAAGCGCTTTTCGCCAATGGACTCAAAAAACGCTTCCATTTTCGATTGCGACAAACCCAGCAAATTCGTTTTTGCCGGTACGCTTGCGACTTCCTGCACTTCAACCATGGGATTCACCTCAACGACTACCCGCGATTAGCGTGGGCAGATTTCAGTTACGGCGAAGAAATAGGCAACTTCACGCGCAGCAGAGGTTGTAGAGTCAGAACCGTGAACGGCGTTCGCATCGATGCTCTCTGCAAAATCCGCGCGAATGGTGCCGGCCGCCGCTTCTTTGGGGTTGGTTGCACCCATCAGCTCACGGTTTTTCAACACCGCACCTTCACCTTCCAGCACCTGCACCATGACAGGACCAGAGGTCATGAAGGCCACCAGGTCAGCAAAGAAACCGCGCTCTTTGTGCTCGGCGTAGAAGCCTTCAGCTTCAGCTTTGGACAGGTGTTTCATCTTGGAGGCCACCACTTTCAGGCCAGCCTTCTCGAAACGGGTGTAGATCTCACCGATTACATTCTTGGCTACAGCATCTGGCTTGATGATGGACAGGGTACGTTCAACGGCCATTTAAAACTCCGAAATAGACTTCAGTTTGTTGGAAATTGCGGAAAACGCCATAAACTCGCGATTTACAGCTTTCCCATACTAAAAACCCGCCGATTATACGCGGGTTTCTGGGGATTTTGTATGGATGGGGTCAGATTCTACGCAGCGGCCGCCGCCAGGGTTTTGATCCGGGCCACCATGGCCCGCAGGCCATTGCCACGGGTCGGACTCAGGTGCCGCTCCAGATCGAGTCGGGCAAAGTAGCCATCGATATCAAACGCGAGGATCTCGGCCGGGGCCCGGTCGTTATAAGCCGCCAGCACCAGCGCCACCAGCCCGCGGACGATCACCGCGTCGCTGTCTGCCAGGAACTGTAATTTGCCCGCTTCAACCCGTGGTTCTATCCACACATTGGACTGGCAGCCTTTGACCAGGCGCTCGGGGGTCTTCAGCGCGTCGCACATCACAGGCAAGGCCTTACCCAGATCAATGATGTATTTGTAGCGCTCTTCCCAATCGTCGAAAAACGCCAGGTCTTCCAGTATGTCGTCTACAGCGGGCAGGGTCATGACAGTGTCTATCCAGAATTAAAAAAACAGGCCGGCTTCCAGCTGAGCCTCTTCGCTCATCATCTCGCGCGACCAGGGCGGATCAAACACCAGATTGACCACCACCTTCGCCACGTTTGGCACCTTGCCGACGCGGTACTCCACGTCGCTCACCAAGACAGGCCCCATACCGCAGCCAGGGGCCGTCAGCGTCATATCGATACTCACTTGCCCCCCTTCTACTTCGACCTTATAAATCAGGCCGAGCGAGACAAGATTAATGGGTATTTCGGGGTCGTAAATGGTCTCCAGCGCCGCCCACACCTGTGCTTCCTGGACCCGACCGGATCCATCATCGGTAAAATCGAGCTTCTCCGGCTCACAGCCAATGGCGTCGGCATCCGTCCCGTCAATGCGCAACATATTGCCCTGCCAGGTAACCGTGTAGTTACCGCCCAGGCTTTGCCGGATATTGACGAACTCGCCTTCCGGAATGTCTACCGGCACGCCAGACGGCACTCTGCGCGCAGGCGTCTGCCGGCGGGTTACCACCATTTGCTGCTGCATTATTCCTGCACCGAAAAGCTTTCACCACAACCGCACTCAGCCACCACATTGGGGTTGTGGTACTTGATGACGCGATTCACCCCCTCAATGGCCATATCGATTTCCGTGCCGCGAATCACCGGAACAGCTTCCGGGCTGACAGCCAGCTGCAATTCAGGCGACACCTGCACCAGATGATCACCGGGCTCGGCGGATTCCACGGTATCCAGTACATAGGCAAAACCGGTGCATCCGCTGTTCTTTATCGACAAGCGGACCAGCTTGCCACCCTGCGATTGCAGCTTGCTGACAAAGTGGCGGGCCGCCTTGTCGGTTACTGATATAACGGGGGCATTGGGATCAAACGTCGCAACACTCACTGTATTACCTCACGCCAGCATAAACCTGACTTTGTCGAGCGCCGCGAAAAGCGCATCCACTTCGTCAAGCCGATTGTATATAGAAAAAGACGCACGCGCCGTCCCCGGCACACCCAAACGGTTCATCAGAGGCTCGGCACAGTGATGGCCGGTGCGGATGGCGATACCCTGTCGATCCAACAGGAATCCCACATCGGCCGGGTGCCCGCCGTCCATCAGGAAACTGAGCACACCGGCTTTTTGCGGTGCAGTGCCCACAACCCGTAAACCGTCAAAATCAGTGGCCAGTGCTTCCGCCCTCGCCAGCAATGCTGCCTCATGGGATTGAAGGCCGGCCAGATCCAACTCACCGAACCACCGCACCGCCTCTCCCAACCCGATAACACCGGCAATATTGGGCGTACCCGCTTCCAGCCGGTAAGGCAACCGATTCCACTCGGCAGACTGATAGCTCACGCTACTGATCATTTCACCACCGGTTTGCCACACCGGCCATTCAGCCAGAATCGATTCACGCCCCCACAACACACCAACCCCGGTGGGGCCAAACAATTTGTGCCCGGAAAATGCGTAAAAGTCACACCCCAATGCCTGCACGTCAACACCGCCGTGGGCGACACCTTGCGCGCCATCCACCAACACCAGCGCGCGCGGGGCCAGCTCGCGCACTTTAGCCACCATGGTCCCGACGGGATTCACAGTACCCAGCGAGTTGGACACATGGGGAAACGCAACCAACCGGGTGCGGTTACTGAGGCAGGCAGCAAAAGCATGCTGGTCCAATTCGCCAGTATCGAATATGGGCGCGATGTTAAGCGTGGCACCAGCTTTGGCACACGCCTGCTGCCAGGTCACCAGGTTGGCATGGTGCTCCAACTCGGTCGCGACCACTTCGTCACCAGCAGACAATTGCTGCGCCAGCCCGTGTGCCACAATATTGATCGCTTCGGTAGTACCGCTGGTCCAGATGACTTCCTCGCGCTGACCGGCATTGATAAACCGGGCCACCTGATCACGCGCCGCTTCAAACCGGGTAGTTGCCTCGTCGGCAAGGCGATGTGCCCCGCGGTGCACATTGGAATTACATTGAGTGTAGTAGTCCACCAGCGCATCAATCACACACTGGGGTTTTTGGGTGGTGGCAGCGTTGTCCAGATACACCAAAGGATTGCCATCAATCCGGCGGGACAGTATCGGAAACTGCGCCCTGACGGCTTCTACATCAAAACTCATTGCGCTTCCATCCTCGCGAAACGCTCGCGCAAACGAGGCCGCAACCATTCTGCTAGCGCGGCGTTAGGCATTGCATCCACCAGCTCATTGATAAATCCGAAGTTGAGCATGATCTGTGCTTGCGCCTTGCTGATTCCTCGGCTCTGCAAATAATAAAGCGCCTGCTTGTCAGTTTCGGCAATGGTGGCACCGTGCGCACAGCGTACATCGTCGGCGTAGATTTCGAGCTCGGGCTTGGTATTGACCTCCGCGCCCTCGGACAAAAGCAGATTGCGGTTATTCAATTCAGCCAGGGTTTTTTGTGCATCGCGATGAATGTGAATGCGACCATTGAAAACCGCACGCGCCTTATCCGCCACGATACCGCGAACATTTTCTTCCGTGGTCCCATTGGGCGATGCGTGCTCAATGGTGGTATGGAGGTCGAACAATTCGCTGCCATCCAATAAATAAATTGCATTCATGGCAGCCGTGGCAAACTGGCCTGCGTGGATCACGTCCACGTCCAGACGGGACAAGTCGGATCCGAAACCCACCAAAGTGGAATTGAGTTCGCTTTTACCGGCCAGTGAAAAATGACAACCGCCAATGTGCAGCGCCGCACCACCGTTCAGAACGAAACGGTAGTGTTCGAGGTGTGCTGATTCCTCCAGCAGATACTCCGCATAGGCGCAAGTAAAACTTTCAACCGCGGACTCACTGTGTTCAATCACGGTGGCACGGGCACCGGCAGCCAACTTCACCAGCACACGCTGCTGAACCTGCTCACCCTCGCCAGCCTGATATACCACCCGCAACGGCCGCTCGACTTCGACGCCGGCCGCCACCTCGATATACACACCGGTGGTTGCCAAGAGGTCGTTAACCAGGCCGAATAAATGGCGCTCGGGCTTGACGCTGCCAAACAGGGAAACGGCCTTGGCATCTGACAAGAAGGCAATACTCACACCTTCTGGCAATCCCTCGGGCAGGATTGGCATGCCATCGCGCAGCACAATATCCAGCGTCTCCAGATTTCCGATCGCGGGTGCCGGTTCAGCGGGCAACGTTGCCTGCACAAATGCCGATTTCTCCAGCGCGCGCACGGGCGTGTAGCGCCAGTCTTCCACTTTACGCCCCGGCCAGCGGGCAACGCTTAACGCTTCCCGCGCGCGAGCACGCTGAACCTGAAGACCGTCTTCCACAGCGGGCCGGTCAAGCACCTGGTTAAGCCAATTACTCATCAGGCGCTTACCTCGTGCCCTGCCAACCAGCTATAGCCCTGAGCTTCCAGCTCTTTGGCGAGCTCAGGACCACCACTGCGGACAATTTTTCCATCCGCCAATACATGAACATAGTCTGGTTTGATGTAATCCAGCAGACGCTGGTAGTGCGTGACCACAACAAACGCACGCTGCTCACTGCGCTGACTGTTAACACCTTCAGCCACCACTTTAAGCGCATCGATATCCAGACCAGAGTCGGTTTCGTCGAGAATACACAAGCTGGGCTCAAGCAAAATCATCTGCATGATTTCGTTGCGCTTTTTCTCACCGCCGGAAAAACCTTCGTTGACGCCGCGCTTGAGAAACTCAGCCGGCAGATTAACCTGTTTGCAGGCCGCACGCGCAAGCTTCAGAAAATCGGCAGAACTCAGAGCATCTTCGCCGCGGGCCTTGCGAACAGCATCCACTGAGGCCTTGAGAAACTCCAGGTTGGACACGCCAGGGATTTCTACCGGATACTGGAACGCGAGAAACAGACCTGCACGCGCGCGCTCTTCGGTTTCCAACGCCAGCAAATCAGTGCCATTGAGCATGGCACTGCCCTGCTCTACCTCATAGCCATCGCGGCCCGACAATACATAACCCAAGGTGCTTTTGCCGGCGCCGTTCGGCCCCATAATGGCGTGCACTTCACCCGGCTTCACCTCAAGGTTGAGACCTTTCAGGATGGTTTTTTCTTCTACCCGGGCATGTAAATTTTTAATCGATAACATTCTACTGACTCTCCAATGCCCGCCTTAACCGACAGAACCTTCTAAACTGATTTCCAATAACTTGCCCGCTTCAACGGCAAACTCCATGGGCAACTCTTTAAACACTTCCTTACAAAAACCGTTCACGATCATCGACACAGCCTTCTCTGCATCCAGCCCGCGCTGCTGGCACAAAAATAACTGATCATCGCTGACCTTTGAGGTGGTTGCCTCGTGCTCGACAATCGCGGATGGATTGCGGCTTTCAACGTAAGGGAAAGTGTGCGCACCGCACTGATCGCCAATCAGCAGCGAGTCGCATTGCGTAAAGTTGCGAGCCCCTTGCGCACCGGGGTTCATGCGTACCAGGCCGCGATAGCTGTTGTTGCTCCGACCGGCCGAGATACCCTTGGAGATAATGGTCGAGCGGGTATTTTTACCGAGATGAATCATTTTTGTCCCGGTGTCGGCCTGCTGCTTGCCACGGGTCAGGGCAACGGAGTAAAACTCGCCCACACTGTCATCGCCTTTGAGCACACAGCTGGGGTATTTCCAGGTGACTGCCGAGCCGGTTTCAACCTGGGTCCAGCTGATCTTCGCGCGGTTATGGCACACGCCACGTTTGGTCACGAAGTTATAGATACCGCCCCGACCCTCTTCGTCGCCCGGATACCAGTTTTGTACCGTGGAGTATTTAATTTCGGCATCGTCCAGCGCCACCAATTCCACCACCGCTGCGTGCAACTGGTTTTCATCGCGCTGGGGCGCCGTGCATCCTTCGAGGTAACTCACATAGCTGCCTTCGTCAGCCACAATCAAGGTACGCTCAAACTGGCCGGTATTCTGTTCGTTAATGCGGAAATAGGTGGACAATTCCATCGGGCAACGGGTGCCCTTGGGAATGTACACAAAGGACCCGTCCGTAAAGACTGCGCAATTGAGCGCCGCAAAAAAGTTGTCCTTTGTGGGCACTACGCTGCCCAGGTATTTTTGCACCAACTCGGGATACTTATGCACTGCTTCTGAAATGGGGCAGAAAATAACCCCGGCTTCGGCGAGCTTTTCGCGAAAAGTCGTCACCACAGACACCGAATCGAACACCGCATCCACGGCGACGCCCGCGAGCATCTGTTGCTCCACCAGCGGGATACCGAGTTTTTCATAGGTCCGCAGCAATTCCGGGTCCACCTCGTCCAGCGACTTGGGCTTGTCTTTCATGGACTTGGGCGCGGAGTAGTAGGAAATGGCCTGGTAGTTGATTTTGTCGTATACCACGTGCGCCCACTCGGGCTCTTCCATGTCCTGCCACACGCGAAACGCCTTGAGTCGCCATTCCAACATCCATTCAGGCTCGCCTTTCATGGCCGAAATGCGACGGATCACATCTTCATCTAAACCGGGCGCAAAGGTTTCCGATTCAATGGCCGACACAAAGCCCGCTTCATATTCGCGCTTGAGTGCTTTATCAATTTGCTCTGTCATAGGCTCTACTGCTTTTTTCACTGGGGCCGGCTGCGGACTCCGCGCCGCCGGACACCTGGTTCAGGCGACGGCCAGTTTGCCGATCACCGTACGTATATGTTCTATGGCCCGGTCCACATCGGCCATGGTTGTGAAACGGCCCAGCGAAATCCGCACGGAGCTGTGCGCATCCGCATCGGATAAACCCATGGCCTTGAGCACATAAGACGGCTCCATACTGGCCGAGGTGCAGGCCGAACCGCTGGAAATCGCTATGTCCCGCAAGGACAGCAGCAAGGTTTCACTGTCGATACCACTGAAACACACATTCAGATGAATCGGGCTCATGGCTTGCGGGCAACCATTGCGCTTCACGCCAGCCAGGCCGGCAATCCCCGACCACAAATGGTCGCGCAGCCGGGCCGTTCGCTCACTGTCTTCGGCCAGCTGATTTCGGGCAATCGCCGCCGCTTCACCCAACCCGACCAATTGGTGAGTGGGCAAGGTGCCGGAACGAAGCCCCCGCTCGTGCCCACCGCCGTGTATCTGCGGCGCCAATTGCCGTGCAATAGCGCGGCGCACATACAATGCCCCCACGCCCTTGGGTCCGTAAAATTTGTGGGCCGACAGACTCAGCAAATCCACCTGAAGCGCTTCCATATCCAAAGCAAGCTTTCCCGCTGATTGGGCGGCATCCACATGAAACAGAACGCTCTCCTGCCGGCACAGCGCGCCAATCTCGGCCACCGGATTCACCGAACCGACCTCATTGTTGACGTGCATAAGCGACACCAAGCGGGTATCAGGCCGCAGTGCTGCGCGCACGTCCGCGACCGGCACCACACCATTGGCATCGGGCCGCAACCAGGTCACGTCCACCCCGCGCGCCTCGAGCCACTTGGCCGGATCGATCACCGCCTTATGTTCGCAGACACTGGTGACCAGATGCCCCTTGTAGCCAGCCGCCTCGAAAACGCCCTTTATCGCTAAATTGTTGGACTCAGTGGCACCGCTGGTCCACACCACTTCGCGAGGGTCGGCCACCAACAAATCGGCCACCTGACGGCGCGCATGCTCCACCTTCTCTTCTGCCTGCCAACCATAGATATGCGAGCGCGAGGCAGGGTTGGCAAACACGCCCTCTTGGGTCAGGCAGGCTGCCATGGCCGAAGCGACCCTAGGGTCCACGGGCGTAGTGGCGGCATAATCCAGATAAACAGGCAAGCTCACTGAGGCGCTGCCTCCAGATTTTTCTCAACCAGGGTAATGGGTTCCAACAGGGTATCCTGCCGGCTGCACACTTCGCGCACATCGTGCCGTTCCATCAATGCTGACAGGCTGATGGAATTCAAGAACTGGTGAATTTGTTCGGACAGGTCTTTCCAAAGATGATGTGTCAGGCACACCTTGCCATTCTGGCAGTTGCCACTGCCACCACAATTGGTGGCGTCGATAGATTCATTCACCGCATCGATAATCTGCGCGACAAATATGCGCTCAGCGGGACGACTCAGGCGGTATCCGCCGCCGGGGCCCCGCACACTGGTGACCAATTCAGACTGCCGGAGCTTGGAGAACAGCTGCTCAAGGTAAGACAGGGAGATCTCCTGGCGCTTGGAGATATCGGCCAGACTGGTGGGGCCCTCCTGCATGTGCATGGCCAAATCCAGCATTGCAGTCACGGCATAACGGCCTTTGGTGGTTAATCTCATCAGCAAATTCCTGTAATCAGCGGCCCGACGCGGCCGGCATTATAAATAACCCACTAACTTAGTCAAGAATATAACATACTAAATTACTAGGGTATTATTGGCTAGTCCTTGGCCTTCTGATCCAGCGCCCTGAGCTTGTTGTCCGTGTGATAGATATAGTTCTGGGTCGCAGTGAGTATGCCCCGGATAATATTCAGCTCCATCTGGTCCAGACGGGCCCGATTGTACAGGCGCCGCAGTCGGGTCATGGTCTGACGGGGGTTTTCCTGGGTAATAAAGTCGAGCTTCTCCAGCGTCTCCTGCAGATGCTTGTAATAGTATTCAAGCTCCTGACTGTTGGCCGGCGGCTGATCCCACTCATCGTAATGCGGTTCTTTGCCCTGACTGTCAGTCAACCAGGCCATGCGCAGCTCATAGCACACCACCTGTACTGCCGTTGCGAGGTTAAGCGCACTGTATTCCTCGTTAGCTGGTATATGCAGGTGCAAGTTACACACCTGCAACTCCTCGTTGGTCAAGCCCCGATCCTCGCGGCCAAACACAATGGCCACTTTATGACGCCGGGCTTCCACTGGCATTGTGGCAGCGGTTTCGCGGGGCGTCTGAATCGGCCAGGGGATACTGCGACCACGGGCACTGGTTCCGATCACCAGACCACAGTCGGCGACCGCCTCTTCAAGGGTTGCCACAACGGTGGCAGAATCCAGCACATCGGTAGCATTGCCGGCTCGCCAGGTGGCCTCCTCGGCCGGGTATTCGCGAGGCTCAACCAAGTACAGGTCTTTCAGCCCCATGTTCTTCATGGCTCTGGCCGAACCACCAATATTGCCCGAGGCCTTGGTGTTCACCAGTACGATGCGGATGTTATCCAACCAGTTAGGTGCTTCGGTCATAGGAAGTTCCGACTCAGAAAAGGCGCGCAGTTTAGCAAATGGCGCCTGGGATGCGTAGCAAAAATGCCAGAGCCTCGCAGAATCCTCTATGCTGTTGGGCAGAGCATTGTTATACTCCGCGCCCTTCTTTTACCCCGCAGCCCAAACACTGCACAGCGGTAACTGCGCTCTCTGACAACTCATCCGCCCACAAGGCCTAACTGACCAGACACCGGAGTCCCGAATGGAGCCCATGCTGAACATTGCCCTGCGTGCCGCGCGCAAGGCAGGAGAATTGATTGAACGCGCCATGGAGCGTGTTGAATTTGTCGCCATTGAGTCCAAAGGCCAGAACGACTTTGTGACCGAAGTTGACCGGGCGGCCGAGAAAGAGATTATTTACCACCTGCGCAAAGCCTACCCCGATCACGCCATTCGCGGCGAGGAAACCGGTCTTACCCCCGGCAAGGCGGAAAGCGATTACGAGTGGATCATTGATCCGCTTGATGGCACCACTAACTTTATCCACGGCATTCCCCATTTTGCCATTTCAATCGCCTGCAAGCGCAAAGGCGTACTGGAACATGCTGTGGTTTACGACCCCATCAAGCGCGAAGAATTTACTGCCAGTAAAGGCAAAGGCGCCGCGCTCAACGGGCGTCGCATCCGCGCCTCCAGCCGTCGAGGCCTCGAAGGCGGTCTGATCGGCACCGGCATTCCGTTCAACGGTTGGGCGCTGGAAAACATTACCCCCTATCTCGCGGCCATGCAGGAAATCGCGGGCCAGACCGCCGGCATCCGCCGACCGGGCGCTGCCTCGCTGGACCTCGCCTACGTGGCTGCCGGTCGTTTCGATGGATTCTGGGAAATGAACCTGAACGAGTGGGACATCGCGGCCGGGATTCTGCTGGTCAAAGAAGCCGGTGGCATGGTGGCCGACTTCAAAGGTGGCAACAAGTTCATGGACAGCGGCAATCTGGTGTGCGCAGGACCCAAAGTGTTCAAACCGCTGCTTCAGATTGTGGAACACCACATGGGACATATTCAGAAGTA
The DNA here is from genome assembly GCF_000305785.2 of Simiduia agarivorans SA1 = DSM 21679. Taxonomy (NCBI): domain Bacteria; kingdom Pseudomonadati; phylum Pseudomonadota; class Gammaproteobacteria; order Cellvibrionales; family Cellvibrionaceae; genus Simiduia; species Simiduia agarivorans. The sequence goes on from NC_018868.3 coordinate 1,059,065, forward strand.
ACACAAACAACACCCTGAAAAAGCCCGGCAATCGCCGGGTTTTTTTATGGGTTATGAGGTTTATCGTAGGCCAGCGATGGATGACAGCGGCCAAAACAAAGGGCCAGCCCCACCCGGCACTATTTCACCAATCGGTTCAACGTCTGGATCAGGCGGTTGATATCGATGGGCTTAGTGAGGTATTCGAAAAAACCGGCCTTGCGTCCGCGCTCCACATCAAAATTCATCGCATTGGCAGATAAGGCCAACACCGGAATATCGGCAGTACCGGCATCCGCCTTCAACACTTCCAGCACTTCGTAACCGTCCATACCCGGCAGGTTGATATCCAGGATCACAATATCAGGCTCGAAGGTGCGCGCCTTATAGAGCCCCATAAAGGCCTCTTCCGCTACCTCGAGTTCGAGCAACGGAAACCGTTGGCAAAACTGGCGGATAACGCGAATATTTGAAGGGTTGTCTTCAATGTAGAGCACCTTGTGAGGTACCGATATATTCAACTCTGCCCGGGCAACCGGTGCATGGGTATGCGGCTCGGGCTCAATATCCGGCTGCTCCACCTGCTCAAACGTCAACCAGAATGTCGTGCCCGTCCCCACCCGGCTTTCAAAATCAATGCTCCCGTGCATCATTTCCATTAACCGGCGGGTAATGACCAGACCGACGCCGCTGCCCTCAACCTTGCCACCTTCGGCACCCAAACGGTTGAATGGCTGATACATTTCTTTGCGTTTGTTTTCCGGAATCCCGTGGCCGGTGTCGCGCACTCCAATGCGTAAACCCGACTGGCCATCCCCCGAAAAAATCACTTCGACCGAACCGCCCATGCGGTTGTACTTGATGGCATTACTCAGCAAGTTCAGCATAACCTGCTTAAATCGTACGCTGTCAGCCAGAATAAAGGCATTCGCCAGACGCCGGAAATCCGTGCTGATTTTTATCGCCCGGCCATCTGCCAGGGACTGCACCAGCTGGATGCACTCCCGCACAATCCGCGACGGTAAAACCGGCTCGAGTGACAAGGTCAATTTACCGGACTCAATTTTGGCCAGGTCCAATACGTCGTTAATCAGTTGCAACAGATGGCCGCCGGCCTTGCGAATTTCCCGCAGGTTTTCCAGCTGCTCTGATGTCAGGTTATCGTCATAGTCGAATAACTGGGCAAACCCCATGATCGCATTTAACGGGGTGCGCAATTCATGGCTCATGCTGGAAAGGAATTCAGATTTGGCGCGGTTGGCGTTTTCGGCTGCATCGCGGGCCTGTAAAACCCGCTGCTCGGCCTCCTTCAATAACGTGATATCCAGATTGCTGCCCGCCATGCTGATGACTTCACCATCATCACCCAGCACTACCGAGCCCCGGCCTTTAATCCAATGCACCTGGTTGTCACCGCCCAACATCCGATATTCGATATCGAATGGCACCTTACCCTGCACATGACTGGCAAGCATCTCCTTGAACCTTGGCAGATCTTCCGGGTGCATGTAATCAAACCACACCTGCAATTCATTGCGTTCACCTTCGGACGGCCGTTCAACCCCGATCATTTCCCAACAACGGTCGGTAAAGTCCAACGACTTGTCTTCCCGGTTCCACTCCCAGATTCCATCATTGGACGCACGCAGAATACGTTCGTGGCGGGCCTCGCTTTCACGCAGGCGAGCCTCTGCCTGCTTAAGATTGGTGATATCAATATTCACCCCGGATAAATACCGGATTTTTCCGTCGGCCTCGCGCCGCGAATTACCCCGGGCTTCAGTCCAGCGGTAATCGCCACTCAGATGCCGGATACGGTAGACCACATAGTAGGGCTCGCCTTGCACCACATGCCGCTCGACCGCCCCCTTGATCAGATCTACATCTTCCGGATGAACAAATCCAAACAGATCATGGCCGGTGCGAATCTGGGTTCGCACCTCGTTGTCATAACCCAGCTCTGCCCAAAAAGAGCCTTCCCAATGCAGTTGGTTAAGCTCCAGATCCCACTCCCAGAAGCCGCATCCTGAACCGTAGAAGATGCGTTGATAGCGGGCAGCCCGTTCGCGCAGCGCATCGGCATCCGCACTCGCGAGCTGCGCTTCGGTCATCGAAAGGTAGCGATAGCGTGAATCTTGCTCTGCGCTTGGTGGCTGATCAGTCATGTTCGGGGCTCCCAGTTCAGGCAATAACTATAAAGGAGGAGACACAAAAAAGGCGACAAATGTCGCCTTTTTTCGAGCACATAAGCTCAGAAGACACAATAGATCAGGGCATCTCATCCACTTCAGCACCTTCTTTCACTGGCGGCATCAGATCTTCTTTGACGATGTTCAAGCCAAGCAGCAAATTGGAAGCCACGTAGATGGACGAGTAGGTACCAATGACAATACCCACCAGCAACGCCGAGGAGAATCCACTGAGCAATTCGCCGCCATACATATACAACACCACCAGCACGATCAGGGTTGTACCCGAGGTGACCAGGGTACGATCTAGCGTCTGGGTCAGGGATACGTTAACCACATCCACAGACTCGGTTTTACGCAGCACAGGGAAGTTCTCCCGGATGCGGTCGAATACCACGATGGTGTCGTTGAGCGAGTAACCCACAACCGCGAGAATCGCTGCCAGTACAGACAGGTCGAAGCCAACACCCAGAATGGAAAAGAAACCCAACACAATAATCACGTCATGGGCCAATGCGGCAACCGCCGCCACCGCAAACTTCCACTGGAAGCGCATGGCGACATAGGCCATCACCACCACCAGCGCAAACAGCATGCCGATACCACCCTGGTCGCGCAGCTCTTCACCGACCTGAGGCCCTACATATTCGACGCGCTTGAGGGTAATCTCTCCCTCTTCCACCGCGGTCAGGTGGCGGAGCACCTCTTCCCCGATGCCGTCTTTAAAATCCAACTGCATGCGGATCAGGACATCTTCGTCGGACCCGAAATTAACCACCACTACATTCACGTAGCCGGCTTCGGACAAGGTAGAACGGATTTGTTCCAGATCGGCCTTGTGCTCGTACTCAACCTCCACCTGCAAACCACCGGTGAAATCGAGGCCGAAGTTCAGACCGTTAACCACCAGAGAGCCCACCGAACCCAACAACAACAACGCTGAAAACAGCGTGGCAATCAGGCGCGTACCCATGAAATTAATCACTTTATTACTTTCCATCATACGCTCCTTAAATCCACACTTTCTTCACGTTACGGCCACCGTATATGAAGTTCGCGATCATGCGCGACACCATAATGGCCGTGAACATTGAGGTCAGAATACCCAGACTCAGCGTTACCGCGAAGCCTTTTACCGGCCCGGTACCGATGGCGTAGAGAATCACCGCCACAATCAAGGTGGTGATGTTGGCGTCCAGAATGGTGGTAAAGGCCCGCTCATAACCAGCATTGATTGCCGACTGCGTTGGCAAACCGTTGGCCAGTTCCTCTTTGATACGGGAGAAAATCAACACGTTGGCGTCCACCGCCATACCCACCGTCAGCACGATACCGGCGATACCTGGCAAGGTCAGTGTTGCACCCAACATGGACATACAGGCTGCCAGCAACACCACGTTCACGGCCAGTGCAATATTTGCCGCAATGCCAAACACCTTGTAATAGGCCAGCATAAAAATCAGTACTAACGCGAACGCAATCTGTACGCTCAATACACCAACCGCGATATTTTCAGCCCCCAATGACGGCCCAATAGTGCGCTCCTCCACGAAGTACATGGGCGCCGCCAGGGCACCGGAACGCAGCAAGAGCGCCAACTCGCTGGCTTCAGCCACATTATCCAGGCCGGTAATACGGAACTGAACGCCCAAGGCACTCTGGATAGTGGCAAGAGAAATCACTTTTTTCTCTACGATCTGGCGCGGTGTCACCACTTCTTCACCGGCCGCATTGGTGGTGCGGTCGAGGCGGGTTTTGTATTCGATAAACAGCACGCCCATGCGACGCCCCACGTTGGAGCGGGTGGCGCGATGCATCTTGGTACCGCCGGCACTGTCCAGGTTGATATTGACCTGAGGCTGGTTGGTTTCAGGATCAAAACTGCTTTGGGCGCCCGACACGTGGTCACCGGAAATAATCAGTGCACGTTCCAGTTCTGCGTTACCGAAGCGACGCTGGTCTAACTCGCTGCGGAATTCAAAGCTTTCTTTATTGGTCACCAGATCGCTGGGCTTGGCTTCAAGCCGGAACTCCAGGTTGGCGGTTTTGCCGATAACCCGCTTGGCTTCGGCGGTATCCTGCACACCCGGCAACTCCACCACAATCCGGTTGCGCCCCTGGCGCTGAACGATGGGCTCAGAAACACCCAGTTCGTTGACCCGGTTACGCAACGTTGTCAGGTTTTGCTGAACCGCATAGTTTTCGATTTCGCGGATGGCGGTTTCGCTGAAGGTGGCCTTGACCGTAAAAGTGCCATCTTCATTGTCGACACTTTCGCGCGTCAGGTCCTGAAATTCCTTGCGGAAAATGGCTGCGGCCGCATCGCGATCCTCAGCTGACCGGAACACACCTTCAATGGCGCCAGCCTCGGTGAATTCCACGCTGACATAACGGATACGCTCTTCGCGCAGCTTGCTTTTAAACTCGGTAAGAGAGGACTCCTGTCGCTTGGCAATGGCCGAGGCAGTGTCTACCTCCATCAGAAAGTGCACACCACCCGATAAATCCAGACCCAGCTTCATGGGGCCGGCGCCAAGACTGCGCAGCCAATCGGGGGTGGTGGAGGCCATATTCAGCGCCACCACGAAACTGTCTCCCAAAGCGCGCTGGATAGTGCGCTTGGCGGGCAACTGATCGTCTGATGAGTGCAGACGGATCAACGCATTCTTGGGGTTTACGGTTTCGCCGAAGTGCTCGATACCCGCCTCTTCCAACGCCTTGGTGGCGCGATCAAGTACGGCTTGATCCAGCTCCATGGCACTGGATTCACCGGAAATCTGCACAGCCGGATCGGGCGCGTAGAGGTTGGGCATGGCAAACACAAAGGCCAACCCTATCACTGCCAGAATCAGCAGATTTTTCCAAAGGGGATAGCGATTCAACATAGGAAGTCCATGAAGGGCCTGGCGCCCCGTTGCACGTGTGTATTTTTTGATCAATTGCACCGCTGCGTGCAGGGCGCTGTTTATTGTTTGGAGTAGATGTGGGCATCAGCCCCCAATTACAAGGGCGCGATTATACGCAGATACCACGCGCGCTTAAACCGCGTCGTCGGGACCAGGTGGCACCGGCAGCCCCTGACGGCGGTAAAACTCGGCAACATAGTCTTCCAAACGATGGTTGGCGATGGCATCGCGCAGCTCGGCCATGACCCGCTGATAGAAACGCAGGTTGTGAATGGTATTGAGCTCAGCCCCCAGAATTTCGTTGCATTTATCCAGGTGGTGCAGATAGGCCCGACTGAAATGCGTGCAGGTATAGCAATCACACCCGGGGTCCAGCGGGCCGGTATCATGCCGGTGCACGGCATTGCGGATTTTGATCACACCTGCCGTGGTGAACAGATGGCCGTTGCGGGCATTGCGGGTAGGCATCACGCAATCGAACATATCCACACCGCGTCGCACGGCCTCAACAATGTCCTCGGGCTTGCCCACGCCCATCAGATAGCGGGGTTTATCGGCGGGCATTTCCGGCGCCAGGTGATTCAGCACCCGGATCATGTCTTCCTTCGGTTCACCCACCGATAAACCGCCAATGGCATAGCCATCGAAACCGATATCGGTGAGCCCTTTCAGCGACTCGGAACGCAGGTCGGTATACATACCGCCCTGCACGATGCCGAACAGCGCCGACGGATTGTCGCCGTGTGCGGTCTTGGACCGCCTGGCCCAACGCAAACTCAGCTCCATGGAGTCCCGCGCCTGCTTTTCTGACGCCGGGTAAGGCGTGCACTCGTCAAATATCATCACGATATCCGAGCCCAGGTCGCGCTGGACCTGCATGGCGATTTCGGGATTCAGCTCTACTTTGCTGCCATTGATAGGTGATTTGAACGTAACACCTTCCTCGGTGATTTTGCGCATCTTGCCCAGACTGAACACCTGAAATCCACCGGAGTCGGTGAGAATCGGGCCTTGCCATTGGATAAAGTCGTGCAGATCACCGTGCGCCTTTACCACCTCGGTGCCCGGCCGCAACATCAGGTGAAAGGTATTACCCAGAATGATCTCGGCGCCAATGTCTTCGATATCACGCGGCAACATGCCTTTGACGGTGCCATAGGTACCCACCGGCATAAACGCCGGCGTTTCTACCGTGCCGCGCGGGAATTTCAGACGCCCTCGGCGCGCGCGGCCATCGGTCGTATCGAGTTCAAATTGCATAAACGTCATGGGATTTCCTTACAGCGTATCGCCAATGGGGTCATCACAGGCATTGGGGTTGCGGGTGATGAACATGGCATCCCCGTAGCTGAAAAAACGGTAGCGGCTGGCCACCGCCTCGCGGTAGGCATCCATGGTATTGCGGTAGCCAGCGAACGCAGACACCAGCATCAACAGGGTCGATTCGGGCAAATGAAAATTGGTCACCAATGCATCCACCACCTGATAGCGATAGCTGGGGTAAATAAATATCTGGGTCTCGCCCTGATAGGGCCTTATTTCACCATCCCGGGCCGCCGTTTCCAGACAGCGCACACTGGTAGTACCCACGGCAATCACCCGCTTACCGGCGGCCTTCGTGGCTTTTACCTGCTCACACACCGCCGGTGTCACTTCCATCACTTCGCTGTGCATCACATGGGTCTTGATGTCGTCAACCCGCACCGGCTGAAACGTCCCGGCCCCCACATGCAGGGTCACAAAGGCCAGCTGGACGCCTTTATCCTTAAGCGCATTCAACAGGCGATCATCAAAGTGCAAGCCCGCCGTGGGCGCCGCCACCGCACCGGCTTTGGTGCCGTATACCGTCTGGTAGCGCTCCCTGTCGGCTTTGGCGTCGGCACGGTCTATATAGGGGGGCAATGGCATGTGGCCAATAGCCTCTAATAACTCGAGGGCCGGGACCGGGAATTGCAGCAGAAACAGGGCCTCTTCGCGTCCGGTAACGGTAATTTCGGTGCCATCCTCCAGCGCAATCACAGCGCCAGGTTTGGGTGATTTACTGGACCGTACATGGGCTTTGACGTTGTACCGGTCGAGCACCCGCTCCACCAGTATCTCCACCTGCCCCCCGGTGCTCTTCTGACCAAAGACCCTGGCCGGAATCACACGGGTATCGTTGAACACCATCAGATCACCAGGTTCCACCAAACCCAGAATCTCCTCAAACTGGCCATGAGCCATGGCTCCGGTGGGGCCATCCAGCTGAAACAGCCGACTCCCGGTTCTCTCCGGGGTGGGCTCGCGGGCAATCAACTCATCGGGCAGTTGGTAAAAGAAGTCCTGACGACGCATGTGTTCAATAATTGATCAGTGGTTTTTCGGGGATGGCAAGGGTATCGGAAAATGGGGGGAATTGTTAGATGGAGTGGGATATTGGGGGGCTTTGCCGGCGGTGACGCTGCTCGTCAGTGCCACTGGTACCAAATACGAAAAACCCCAGTCTTTTGGGCTGGGGTTTTCAGACCGTGCTCGCAGGCCGTGGCCGGAAGTTATCAGAACAGCCTAAGAGCTGTTCTGACCCGTGGACTCGCGTCGGCCTGACGCTCGGCCTTCGGCCAGCAAAGCTGCCAAAATCGGTAATCCTGCCGATTTGTCAGGGCTGCGCGGCAAGGCCGCTTGTGCTAACAGCTGTCGCTGTTGTTACTCAAACAGCCTAGGGGCTGTTTTCGCCCCTTCGGGGCTGCGCGGCAAGGCCGCTTGTGCTAACAGCTGTCGCTGTTAGTCGCTCCGGCGGTCCGACGTTTCGGGTTCCGGTCTCGCCGGCTCACTGGCGCCAAACAAAAAAGCCCCGTCCATTCGGACGGGGCTTTATTTGTTTGGTACCAGTGGCCGGACTCGAACCGGCACAGTGTTGCCACCGGCGGATTTTGAATCCGCTGCGTCTACCAATTTCGCCACACTGGCAAAGGCTTGGCCTTTGAGAGTGCGTGATTATAGTCATGGGCCCGGGCGCGTCAACTGAATTTTGTTTCGTTGGTCTATTTTCCCTTTGCCGCACGTTGACGTCGCTTGGTCGCAGTGTACAAGGCGCGGGCGACAAGGCAGGATAGATTGACTCGTTCAACGCCAATCCCATAACAACAACTGATCATCGAGAGAAATCCCATGACCTTTAAACGTGCACTTTTGCCCGCCATGGTCGCCGCCGCTCTGCTGAGTGCTTGCGACAATCCGAAACAAGCCACCACAGCCGATACTCCCGCGCAGCAAACACAGGCAGCCACGCAGGCTCCCGAACAGGAAACGCTACGCCTGAACAAGTGGCTGGACGAACAATACGAAGAACAATTGCAGTTCAGCCCTATTCAATTGAGCTTTCTGGGACGCAAAGACAAATACGACCAGATTGACGACATGAGCGAGGAGGCCTTTGTGCGCCAGCTGGCCTGGGCCAAAAACAGCGTCGAACAACTGAAGGCTAATTTCAATCGCGATGCATTAACTGAAGAAGGCAAGAGTTCCTACGATCTCTGGGTTTTCCAGTACGAGCAGGACGTCAAAGCAGAACCGTTCAAACGTCACCGCTATATTTTTGAACAAATGGGCGGCGTGCAATCACAATTGCCCAACTTCCTGATGAATTTCCACAAGGTGGAGACAGAGCAGGATATGAAAGACTACATCACCCGTATCGGCGGCGTTGCGCGCGCTATCGATCAATTACTGGTGCACGCCAAAGCCAGTGCCGAAATGGGCATCCGCCCGCCCCGCTTTGCCACCGAAGGCGCCATTGATCAGGCCACCAAACTGATGACCGGCGTGCCATTCGACAGCAGCGACGTCGATGCCCCCTTATTTGCCAATGCCAAGTCAAAAATTGACGCCCTGCTGCAAGCCGGCACCATCGACCAGGCCAAAGCTGACGAGCTCACCGCCGCCGCTCGCAGCGCTATGGAAACCCAATTCGGTCCAAGCTATAAAACGCTGATCAACTGGCTGAAAGAAGACATCAAATTGGCCAGCGCCGAGCCGCAGGGCGCAAGCACTCTGCCAGACGGAAAAGCCTTCTATCAGATGCGTCTGGAACAAAATACCACAACCTCGATGACCGCTGACGAAGTACATCAGCTGGGCCTGAGCGAAGTGGCGCGCATCCGAAAGGAAATGGAAGCAATCAAAAACCAGATGAAATTTGACGGCGATCTGCAGGCGTTTTTCAAATTTTTGCGTGAAGACCCGCAATTCTACTACCCCAATACCGATGAAGGTCGTCAGGCCTATCTGGACGATTCTACGGCCTTCCTCGACAACATCAAAGCGAAACTGCCGGAGTATTTCGGCATATTGCCGAAGGCCGACTTGGTGGTGAAGCGCGTGGAAGCGTTCCGTGAGCAACCGGGTGGTGCCCAGCATTATTATCCCGGCACGCCAGATGGCTCGCGCCCCGGTGTGTATTACGCTCACCTGGCCGACATGACCGCCTACTCCACCGCCGACATGGAAACCGTGGCCTATCACGAAGGCAACCCGGGCCATCACATGCAGATTTCCATTGCTCAGGAGCGCACCGACATTCCCCAGTTCCGCACCCAGGCAGGCTTTACCGTATACACGGAAGGCTGGGCGCTCTACTCGGAAAAACTGGCCAAAGAAATGGGGGCGTTTGAAGACCCCTACAAATTATTCGGTCACCTGACTGCAGAAATGTGGCGCGCCATCCGCCTGGTAGTTGACACCGGTATGCACGACAAAGGCTGGACCGAAGAACAAGCGGTGGCTTACTTCCTGGAAAACTCGGCCATTCCGGAAAAGGCTGTGCGCTCCGAAGTGCGCCGTTACCTGGTGTGGCCAGGCCAGGCGACCTCTTACAAAATCGGCATGATGAAAATCCAGGAACTGCGTGCCAAAGCCGAAAAGCAATTGGGCGACAAGTTCGATATCCGTGGGTTCCACGATACGGTGCTGAGCGGTGGCGCACTGCCATTGCCGGTACTGGAGCGTCGTGTGGACGGCTGGATTAAGGCCAAGCAAGCGTAAGTGTTAACGGCGCAGTGGGTGCAATGCGCTTTGCTTATTGCACCCTACGCGAACACCTGTCTTTCAATTAATTCATTTCACCTGCTCAGGCCAGGGCCGCAATCGCGGCCACGGCCTGATCGATTTCTTGCTCGCTGTTCAACAAACTGGGGGCAAAACGCGCGTAGCTTTGCCGGTAAGGCGTTGAGCTCATGATAATGCCCTGCTTGTGCAATGCCTCTACCACCGCATCCGGCGCCATACCCTGCACATCAAAACACACCAGGCCCGAGGACAAGCTAGCCTCCATAGGCGTATAAAGGGTCACATGTTTAAGCGCCGATAAGCCTTTTTTGGTTTGCGTATTGAGTGCGTGAATACGTTCCTGAACCGATTTCTTACCCAACTGAAGATGCAAGCGAAAGGCTTCTGGCAGTGCCCATCGGTGTTCAAAGGAATGAAAGCCGCCAGGCGACATATGCTCACCCACCGGCACATCGGCTTGCGACATATTGCCCAACCAGACTTCATAACTGGCACTGAAACTGGGAATCACCGGGTCGCACTGCGACCAACCTTTATCACTGCCCCAAATCACACCGGTACCGCGCGGCCCGAAAATCCATTTGTGGGTACCGGCTACAAAAAAGTCACACCCCAGCTCTGCAATATTTTGATCCTCAATGCCAAACCCGTGCACGCCGTCGACGCAAAACAGTATTTGCGCATCTGCGCGCCGGCTTTTATTGATAGACGCAAGCTTTTCCGCCATGGCGGCAATGGGGAGCTTTACCCCGGCGGAGGAATGCACCCAGGTCACCGCCAACACCCGCGTTTCAGGCCCGATGGCCTCCGCCATGCGTGCCAGCACCTGATCCACATTCACCGCCGAAGGCGAATCATAAAGCGTGCACTGACGCACCTCGACGCCGGTTCTGGCCGCCCGCCAGGCAATCGACATATCGGTGGAATAGTGATCGTGGGTAGTCTGCAGAATTTCATCGCCCGGCTTGAGTTTCAGGCCGCTATACAGCAGGCCCAGCCCCATGGTGGTGCTGTCGGTGAGCGCCACCTGATGCCCTTTGACTCCCATGTATTGCGCGGCAGCATCCGCCACCTGAGCATCGATGGTCAAAAATTTGCTGTGCCAATAGTCGGCCGGGTTTGCATCGAACAGCTGCCGGTGGGTGGCAATGGCCTCAGCCACCGGCTTCGGGTGGGATGCCAGCAGGAAGGTGGCGAGATGGGATTTGTTCTGTACCAGCGGAAAAAGCCGCCGCAGCCCCCGCCAATCCGCTTTAGCCAATGGCGCGGCCACCAGCTCACCCACCTGACTGAGCAGGCCTGCGCTCAGGACCAACCCCGAATTCCTTAAAAATGCCCGCCTGTCCATGTGGCGTCTCCTTTATAGGTTAAGCCCATGAGTATAGGCCGGGATTATCCGTTGCCTCATTCCTATACAGTCTATACAGACAATTCCAAATGTCGGAAATATCTAACAGGCCGTTGAAAAACCCCTTTTAGTAACATTTGTTACTTTAATAAAAAGTCGCTACACTGGCTGCAACCTGACCCGCATGGATGACCTGCTGCCGATGCCCGAGCCTCTGAACCTGAGTGGTTTTCTGCCCTACCAGCTGTCTGTATTACAAGCGCGCCTGAGTCACCAGATTGGCGGCTACTACCGCAACGCATTCGGACTGAGCCGCAATGGCTGGCGGGTGATGGCAGCACTGGCCATGCAACCCGGCATGAACGCCCGCGAAGTGGGCCAGTTTGTGGAGCTGGAAAAAATGCCGGTGAGCCGGGCGGTGAAAGAATTGGAAGCGCGCGGGTGGATCAGCGCCGGCGTTCAACAGCAGGATCGGCGCGCAAGCCAGCTCCGACTGACCGCACGCGGACGCAAGGTATATGAACAAATCGTGCCCGAGTTGCTTGTGCGCGAGCAACAAGTGATGTCGGTGCTGAGCGCGGACGAGCGCGCTGCACTCGAGCAGATTACCGGCAAACTGCTGGCGCACTTATCTGTGCCGGCCAATAGCCAGACACCTGAATAACACACGACAGCGAAACAAAAAAACAACTAACCTGAAGCAGTCTTATCGGAGACCCAGCATGAACGGTGATTCACTGACCTACCTGAACGGCTTTGGCAACGAACACGAATCCGAAGCGCTGCCCGGCGCCCTGCCCCGCGGCCAGTTCAGCCCCCAGAAGGTGCCTTATGGCCTGTATGCCGAGCAATTGAGCTCAACCGCCTTTACCGCCCCGCGCGCACACAACCGGCGCACCTGGACCTACCGTATCCGCCCCTCTATTGCGATGGAGGACTTTGCGCCCAGGCCATCCAATCTGTGGGAATCCGCGCCCATCAGCCAGCCGGCGCCGCCCAATGTGATGCGCTGGGATCCGCTGCCCATACCGGAGCAGCCGGTGGATATCATCGACGGCATGATCACCATGGCGGCCAATGGCTCAGCCCACGGGCAGGCCGGTATCGGCATTCACCAGTACTGCGCCAGCGCCTCCATGGACAAGCGCTATTTTTACAATGCCGATGGCGAGTTGTTGTTTGTGCCCCAGCAGGGACGACTGCTGGCACTGACGGAACTGGGGCGTCTGTCGGCACGACCCGGCGAAATTCTGGTGATTCCGCGCGGCATCAAATTCCGCATGGAATTACCGGATGGCCCGGTGCGCGGCTATGTGTGCGAAAACTACGGCAACCCCCTGGAATTGCCCGAACGCGGCCCCGTAGGCGCCAACGGCTATGCCAACGACCGCGACTTTCACTACCCAATTGCCTGGTACGAAGACCTGGAAGGCGAATTCGAACTGGTAGCCAAGTTCGGGGGACATTTTTTTACGGCGCCCATCGCTCATTCGCCGCTGGATGTGGTGGCCTGGACCGGTAATTCGGCCCCGTATAAATACGATCTCGCGCGTTTCAATGTGATGAACACCGTGAGTTTTGACCACCCGGACCCGAGCATTTTTACCGTGCTCACCTCACCTTCGGGGACGCCCGGCGTGGCCAATGTGGACTTCGTCATTTTCCCGCCGCGCTGGATGGTGGCCGAGAATACTTTCCGTCCGCCCTGGTACCACCGCAATATCATGAGCGAATTCATGGGCCTGATTGAAGGCGTGTACGACGCCAAGGAAAAAGGCTTTGTACCTGGCGGCATGAGTCTGCACAACTGTTGGACGCCGCACGGTCCGGAGGCCGAGGTGTTCGAGAAAGCCTCCAACGCGGAACTCAAACCCGAGCGCTATAAAAACACCCTGGCGTTCATGTTTGAATCCCGTTACATCATTGCGCCCACCCGGTTTGCGCTGGACACCCCCGCGCGCCAGAAAGATTACCTGGGTTGCTGGAACGGATTGAAAAAGCATTTCAACCCCGCCAAACCCTGAACTGATTGCTGACCACGAGGAATTAACATGTACGCACTGAACGAGACACACGATCCCGCCCTCACCAGCTGGGTGGCCAGCGCCAATACACCGGACACGGATTTCCCGATCCAGAACCTGCCCTTTGCCAGTTTCCGGCGCCAGGGCTCAAGCGAAGCCTTCCGCGGCGGTGTTGCCATCGGCGACCAGATTCTGGATCTGGCCGCAGCCGCCAACAGCGGTGTATTCAACGACCTGCCGTTAACCGCGCTTATGGCCTGTGCCGGCCCCGACCTGAATCCGTTTATGGCCATGGGCCGCGACGCCTGGTCGGCCCTGCGCCTGGCATTGTCCCAGACCCTGCGCGCCGGTGCGCTGGCCGAGTCAGCACTGACCAACTGTCTGGTACCGCAGGCACAGGCAGAATACAAACTGCCTTGCCACATTCACGACTACACGGATTTTTACACCAGTATTTTTCACGCCACCGCAGTGGGCTCCCTGTTCCGTCCGGATAACCCCTTGCTGCCCAATTACAAATGGGTCCCCATTGGCTATCACGGCCGCGCCTCCAGCATCGGCGTATCGGGTCAGTCATTCCCGCGCCCCTGTGGCCAGACCAAAGCGCCGGATGCCACCGAGCCGAGCTTCGGCCCATGCAAGCGGCTGGATTACGAAGTGGAAGTGGGCATTTATGTGGGCAAAGGCAATGCGCTGGGCGATACCGTCAGCATTGATGAGGCCGAAGACCACATCTTTGGTTTGTGCCTGTTCAACGACTGGTCTGCGCGCGACATCCAGGCCTGGGAATACCAGCCATTGGGTCCATTCCTGGCCAAGAATTTTGCCTCCACCGTGTCGCCCTGGATCATCACCAACGAAGCGCTGGCGCCCTTCCGTTCCGCCTTTACCCGCGATGCTGCCGACCCACAGCCGCTGCCTTACCTCACCGGCGATAACAACACGGCCCAGGGCGGTTATGACCTGACGCTGGAATGCTTTATCAAGACCGCAGGGTCTGACGCAGAGAACAAGGTGTCCACCTCCAATTTCCGCCACTCCTACTGGACCGCGGCGCAAATGCTGGCCCATCACACAGTCAACGGCTGCAACCTGCAACCCGGCGACCTGATCGGCAGCGGCACCCAATCCGGCCCGGATCACAAAGAAGCCGGCTCGCTGCTGGAGCTGACCCGCGGCGGCAAAGAACCCCTGCCCCTGGCCAACGGCGAAACCCGCACGTTTTTGCAGGACGGCGACAGCGTGATCATGCGCGGCCATTGCGAAAAAGCCGGTGCCCGGCGCATCGGTTTTGGCGAAGTGGTGAGCACAGTGCTGCCGGCCCGCGTGCGCGCGTAATAAGGAGCCACCCATGAAGCTTTACGGCTATTTCCGCTCCTCGGCGGCTTACCGTTTACGCATTGCGCTGAACCTGAAGGGCCTGAGCGCCGAGCAGGTACCGGTCAATCTGTTGAAGGGTGAGCAAAAAGGCGAAGACTACAAGCGCATCAATCCGCAGGGGTTGGTGCCCAGCCTGGCCACAGACCAAGGGGCTATTCTGACCCAGTCACCGGCCATTCTCGAGTGGCTGGAGGACACCTATCCGAATGTCCCCCTGTTACCGGCGGATCCCTTGCTGCGCGCACGCGTGCGCAGCCTGTGTATGCAGATCGCCTGCGATGTTCACCCCATCTGCAATTTGCGGGTTCTGAAATACGTGGCTAACGATCTGGGTGCAGGTGAAGAGGGTAAAATTGCCTGGATTCATCACTGGATCAGTGAAGGCTTCGCGGCAATGGAGTCGCAGCTCGGCGACGGGCCTTATTGCCTGGGTGAATCACTGACGCTCGCCGATGTGTACTTGATTCCGCAGGTGTTTAACGCCCTGCGATTCAAGGTCCCTATGGCGCAGTTCCCTAAAATCATGGCCGTTTATAACGCCTGTAATCAGGTACCGGCCTTTCAACTGGCGGCGCCCGATCAGCAACCGGACGCCAGCTGAAACCAACCGGTGCACGGGGTGCACCGGTTTTTATCAGGCCAGCGCTTTCAGCGCGGCATCGTAATCGGGCTCACTGGCCACTTCCGCCACCTGCTCGGTGTAAATCACCTTGCCATCGGTGCCAATCACCACAACAGCCCGTGATAACAGCTGCGCCAGCGGGCCTCCGGCAAACGCCACACCATAATCCTGACCAAAACTGGAACGGAAACTGGACCCGGTTTTCACGTTGGAAATGCCTTCGGCGCCGCAAAACCGCGCCATGGCAAAAGGTAAGTCAGCTGCCACACAAACCACCACCACATTGTCCAACCCGGCCGCACGCTGATTGAACTCACGTACCGATGTGGCGCACGTTGGGGTGTCGATGGACGGGAAGATATTCAACACCACCCGCTTGCCCGTGAGGGATGCCAGTGTGAGGTCAGATAAATCTGCCGCGGCCAGCGTGAAAGCCGGTGCCTGGGTGCCAACCGCAGGCAGATTACCCACAGTTTCAACGGGGTTACCCTTCATTGTTACAGTCGCCATGTGTAGATTCCTTTTGAAAACGTGGCTGGGTCGCCAAGAGTAGCAGAGCGGCCCATAAAAGCTACACGCGATTCAGTGGCAAAGAACACAAGTACTGCTTTTATTTGTCAGTCGCACCATCAAAGCGCATAATTCAGCCTTCATGACTCCAGACCCCGAGCCGATGCCCGATTCCCCAACCCAGCGCGCCATACTGTTTGCCGATATTTGTGGCAGCTCAGGGCTCTATAAAGCGCTGGGTAATCACGCGGCAGAAATGAAAATACGGGAATTATTGGGGCGCGTGATCAGCGCAGTGGCCGATCATAAAGGCACGGTCATCAAAACCATTGGCGATGAAGTCATGGCAAGCTTCGCCAAACCGGCACATGCCCTCACCTGCAGCCAGGCCATTCAACGGCAGTTTCATCGCAGCGCCGGCGCCCTGCAATTGCGACTGGGTGCCAGTTATGGCGACGTGGTGATTAACGAACAGCAGGATGTGTTTGGCGACACCGTCAATGACGCGGCCTTTGTCGCCCGTATCGCGCGGGCGGAGGAAATCATTGTCACCCATGGGTTTTTCCAGGCACTGCCCGACACACGCGCATTGGAATGTCGTGAGTTTGACCGGGTATCGCTTAAAGGCGGTGATGAGCGTCAGATGATTTATCGGGTTCAGTGGCAAAGCGAAACCTCGCCCAGCGCAACGCAGGTTATGAATCTGGTCCACACTACCCAGCAAATCAAGCGCCAGCTACTCACGCTGCAAATCCAGGACCAACCATTGCAAATCGGCCCCGAAGATACGCCGTTCCATTTAGGCCGGTCTGATCAGAACAGTGCCGTGGTTGACAGCCAGTTTGCCTCGCGTGAGCATTGCCACATTCTCTACCGGCGCGGCAAATACGTGTTAATTGACCACTCCACCAACGGCACATATGTACAGCCTGACGGTCACCGGGAAATCTATTTACGCCGGGAAGAATTGCCACTGGAAGGCCAAGGCCAATTCAGTCTCGGCCAGCCCGTCAGCGCCAACGACTGCCCACTTCACTATCACAACAAACAGCACTAAACATGTCCGACGTAGAATTTCCCTCCCTGCTCCGCCGCCTTGGCGCCATGGTTTATGACAGCCTGCTGGTGATTGCCGTGTGCCTGCTGTACGGCGCCATCGCACTGGCCGTTCAGGTCAACCTCAGCGGCGGCCTGGCCGACGGGGAAAAAGCCAATTTAGGGCCACTTGGGTTCGTGGGCATGCTGGCCGTCATTGGCCTTTATTTCACGTTTTTTTGGGTCCGCTCAGGGCAAACACTGGGCATGAAAACCTGGCGTCTGAAAATCGTCGCGCACGACGGTCGGCGCCTGGGATGGGGACAAGCCTGGCTGCGTTGGCTATTAAGTTGTTTCAGTTTGGGGCTTGCCGGTACCGGCTTCCTGTGGGCACTGATCGACCGCGAAAATCAAACGCTGCACGATCTGCTTAGCAAAAGCCAAACCCGGTTATTGCCGAAAGGTCAGTGAGCGCCCCCACTATCGGGCTTCGGTTTTCCCTTGCCCACAGCGCTCGCACCGGAGCAAGGTGACCAATCGCCCCTGTTTGACGTCAAACTGGCTTTCCTTCACCACAACCCAGCGATGGAAACCCTCGCGGCACAGACTCCGGCCTTTGAACTTGTCTTTGAGCTTCGGCCGTTTGAATGGAACTACATCGCCCATATTACCTCTCCTGCTGAGAGGCTGAGTTTACACCACCTTGATGTGCCAGGGCTCGAACCTCACCCCCAGGCGATTATCCTCGGTATAGCGAATCTGCACGTAGCCCAGATCCTGCATGCGTTTGAATTCGTCGGTTTCGGCAAATTTGTCGGAAAAATTGGCGATGCCCCACCCCACTTTACCCACATCGAAATCCCCGATGCCATGGTAGGAATGCCCGGGTGGCGCGAGCGATCGGGATGCCTTTGACAGGTTGTAGTTGGATACCGATGCCTTCGCCAAAAACAGGTGCATCTGTTTCACATTGCTGCGTATACCCGAGGTCAGGATAATGCTGTCGCCAATATCCTTTTTGATTTTCTGGTAATAGGCTTCCGACTCGCCGCGGAAAACATACTGGCCACTGTAGGGAATTTTCAACACGTCCCGATCGGCGATGGTCGCGGTTAGTTCTGTAGAGACTCTGTCGCCCAGGAAGCCGTAATTGGTGGCATCTTCAAAAAACAGGCGTTCAATGAAAGCGAGTTCCGGCTTGCTGAAACTCCCCACCTGACTGTATCGATCGGCGATCTTCAGGAGGTAATCAAAACTGCAGATGTTGTAGTTGCCATGGCCAATAAGCGCTTCTGCTCTGCTGAGCCGCTGGAGGACTGAATGCATCAGAATGCGTTCATCCTGATTCAGGTAGATGTCATCTGCAAACTCCTGTTCGAAGTTGCGGACTTTATCCAATATGCGATCAGCCTGGTCATTGGCCGCAACCTCGGGCTGAGGCTCAGGCTGCTTGACCACCGCGGCTTTAGGCGGGCTGGCCTTGAGCTCTGCAAACGCGGGATCGGGGGTTTTCTGCACTACCCGGTCCGTGGTCGCCGCCGGACCGGCATCGCGAATCACGTCGACCGCGGCCAGCTGGCGGACGCTTTCGGAGTCAGAGATATTGCCGGTCACCAGCGGGTCCTGCGCCGTATTCGGGCTGAAGGTATCCTGCGCGTATTTCCACAGCAGACCATTGGAAAGGGCAAAGCCGGAGGTGGCAAAAAGTCCGGTTAAAAGCTCACGTCGTTTCAAGGTAGTTCCTGCGATTCCATGTTTTGAGACTTTATCCTTACTAAAAGATAGTTGAGAAATAGCCAATTCGCACAAGTATCCGCATCAACTTCCGGCCTGGTTATAAAAAAGCCAGCCTGATTTTTCACCAATGCCCTGCAGGGTTCGCCAATCCTGGGCCGCAGCCAGATTCCCAAAGGTTATCCACAGGCATTTCCAGTGCTTTTGTGGAATACGCTGCAATACCGGCACCCATAAAAAAACCCGCATGTCGCGGGTTTCTCCAACCAACCACTGATCATTTTTTGATCATCAGAGCATAAAACCGATCTCAATGCGCCCCAGATCAAAGCGCTCTTTCTTGTTGCCGGCGTCTGCCCACATCGCCGTGTAGCCGGCGCGGACAAAAAAGTCCCGATTGATTTCATAACGCAAACCGGCACCCGCATTGTAGGAAAACTCACTGCTGCTGTAGGTGGCCCAGGTGCACCGATAGGTCATCCACCAAGGATCCCACCAACAGATCTGGGAACCCTGCTGGGTCAGATTGCTGTCGAACGTAGACCAGCCTCCGCCCAGCTGCACGTAGGGCGTGAATGCGCCGGCCATGAAATGGTAGGTCCCGTTGAATTGCGCGTGATAAATGGAAAGCTTGTGATTGATGGTGCGCGTTCCCCCCCCTTCTTCGGCCAGCACGGCCGTATATTTGGGGTTGCTGGAATCCATGTTAAAACCAAAATTCCAATGATTATCGAAATTATAGGCAAGCCCGAAAGACCAGCTATTGGCCTCTTTGACATCGATCGACGCCCCGTTAAGTTCCCGGTCCCACGCGGAGGTTTTGTGGCCCCCGAACGTGACCTCCATTCGACCGGCACGGTCTTTATAAAGTGCTTCAAACCCCCTGCTCTGGGCTTCAGCGGCAACAGGCGTGACCAATACGCCGACCACTACCAACAAACCTGTTATGAACCCTGCTCGAATCACAGCGCGCTCCTTGTGAGTGAAAACCCCATTATAGGCCTCGCAAAGCGGGTAACAAAAGCACAACTGCTACACTGACAGGAGCAACGCTGACGGTGCCTCATGCTTAAAACTCTCTCTTTTTTACTGCTTTTTCTCGTGCTCCCCGCGCAGGCGGCCGACCCTTTGACGGAAATCAGGCTCCAGACGCTGGGACCTGACACAGCCCGGTTTCCAGGCCTTCTGCACTATGAGACCGACGCTAACGGGACCTTAGCGCTCAGGGGCCGCTATCGGGATTTACTGGACTGCACTGCCAGTCAGCTGGGCATCAGGGTTGTGTATACGGGTAAGCCTTTCATCCGCGCACAACGGGACGCCGTATCCGGCCAGATCCACGGTTTTTTCCCCGCCAACCGCACGGCCCGGCGAAACAGTTTTGCCATTCCCTCTGAACCGCTGTTCGAAGACCGCAAAGTACTGCTGGCCCGCCCGGAGTTTTCAAAAGGGACCAAGGACCCGCGTAAACTCACCAACTACATCGGCGTCATGCGCGGTGCCCAATACGAACAGGCACTGGCAGAAACCCTTGAGCATCCGCTGTCCGTTGTGGATAGCTATGAGCAGTTGCTCAAGATGCTCGAGACCCGCCGGGTAGGCGCCATCGTAGTGTCGGAGATGTTTATCAACAGCACCCTGACCTACCTCGATATCAAGGTGGATTTGCGCACCAAAGTGCTGGAACAGGCGCCTATGTACGCCTATTTTTCACAGGCGTTTGTGGATCAGTACCCCACCTTTCTCGATCAATTCAACAACGCGCTCGACCACTGCCGGACGATCCCCAGGCCACTACAGCCGCCAGGCCAGCATTTTTAGTTGTTCGCAAGTGGGCAGGAAATCGCTAAAATGCGGCCTCAGAAATTCAGTTATTGCTCAGACACCCCATGATTCCTGCTATCAGCGCCACGTCTCCCGTCCAGTCCCATTACCTCGCATTTATTGAGGCTCTCAAGGCGGAGGGTTTTGCCGGCGAATTGAGCCCGGACTATGCCAACCGGACGGTGCTGTCGACCGACAACTCCATCTATCAGGTTCTGCCTCAGGGGGTGATTTACCCCCGTCACCGGGACGACTTGCTGCTGATCACGGCGCTGGCGGCCAAACCCCGCTTCCGGGACATCGTATTAAGCCCCCGTGGCGGTGGCACCGGCACCAATGGCCAGTCCCTGACCGATGGTCTGGTTGTGGATACCTCCCGCCACATGAACCGGATTCTGGAAATCAATGTGCAGGAGCGCTGGGTACGGGTCGAGTGCGGGGTGGTAAAAGACCAGCTCAATGAAGCCCTGAAACCGCACGGGCTGTTTTTTGCGCCCGAACTGTCCACCTCCAACCGCGCCACCATCGGCGGCATGATCAACACCGATGCGTCAGGCCAGGGCTCTTGCGAATACGGCAAAACCCGCGATCACGTACTGGCCCTGCAGAGTGTCTGGCTGGACGGCAGCCTGTGGGGATCAGAACCCCTGACTGACGAAGAATTGTCGGCTGTGTGTGAACGCCAGGACCGGATCGGTGAGGCCCATCGGGTGTTGCGGGAAATCGCCAAGCACCACGGGTCTGCCATTAAAGAAAAGTTTCCGCCGCTCAACCGCTGCCTGACCGGCTATGACCTCGCGCATATTTATTCCCAGGATGGCCGGCTGGATCTGAACAGTATCCTGTGCGGCGCAGAAGGTACCCTGGCGTTCATCACTGAAGCCAAACTCAACTTGCTCCCCATCCCCAAATTCACGGCGCTGGTCAACGTGCTTTACCGGGATTTCGATGCCGCATTGCGCGATGCCACCGAGCTGATGAAAGCCGCACCCACATCGATTGAGACGGTGGATTCCAGGGTGTTCGCCCTGGCCAAAAACGATATTGTCTGGCACTCGGTGGCCGACTTTTTTCCGCCGGTCGACGAGTCGGTGGCCGGCATCAATCTGGTGGAATACACCGCTGAAACCGAGCAGGCGCTGGAACAAAAGCTGGCGCCCCTGATCGAACAGCTCAATCAGGTGAAAGGCCAAACCGGTAAAAACTGCGACTTCGCCGTGGTGCGTGGCCAGAGCAATGTGAACAAAATCTGGGGCATGCGCAAAAAAGCCGTGGGCCTCTTGGGCAATGTCAATGGCGAAGCCAGGCCCATGCCGTTCGTGGAGGACACTTGCGTACCGCCCGAACACCTGGCGGATTTCATTGCAGAGTTCCGCACACTGCTGGACAGCCGCAGCCTGCAGTACGGGATGTTTGGTCACGTGGACGCCGGCGTTCTGCACGTGCGCCCTATTCTCGACATGAAAGATCCCGCGCAGATAACTGCGATACGGGAAATTACCGATGCGGTGGTGGCCCTGGTTCAGAAATACAACGGTTTATTGTGGGGTGAACACGGTAAAGGTTTACGCTCGGAATACGCACCGGCGTTTTTTGGCGACCTTTACCCGCAACTGCAACGCATTAAGGGGGTGTTCGATCCACACAATCAACTGAACCCCGGCAAAATTGCCACACCGTCCAATGACCATGCGCTTACGCCACTGGATGCAGCGCCAACCCGTGGCGATGAGGACCGCAAAATTCCGGTGCAGGTATGGGAAGGCTACAGCGAAGGCATGTTTTGTAACGGCAATGGCGCCTGCTTTAACTGGAACCCCAACGATGCCATGTGCCCCAGCTGGAAAGTCACCCGCGAACGCACCCAATCACCTAAAGGTCGTGCGTCCCTGATCCGTGAGTGGCTGAAACAAATGACCGAACGAGGTATCGATCCGGTTAAAGAAGCGCAGGCAGACTCGGGTTTCTTGCGCAGCCTACCGGCGCGCATCCGCAATACGCTCAAAAACGATTACGACTTTTCACACGAAGTCATGGACTCCATGGCCGGTTGCCTGGCGTGCAAATCCTGCGTAGGCCAATGCCCCATTAAAGTGGATGTACCCGAATTCCGCTCCAAGTTTCTGGAGTTGTACCATGGCCGCTACCTGCGACCGCTGAAAGATTATTTCATTGGCGGACTGGAATTCATGGTGCCCACCCTGGCGAAGGTAAGCTGGCTGTACAACGGCATGATGCGCATGGCGCCTGTCCGCTATTTGCTGAAACGGGTGGCCGGCATGGTGGATAGCCCACTGCTCACGGGTGTCAGGCTGGAACAGGCCCTGAGTGACGCAGGCATATTGTGGGCCACGCCGGAGAACATTGCTCAACTGTCTGCCGACCAGCGTGCCCGGGCCGTTGCCGTCGTACAGGACGCCTTTGTTTCCTACTTTGAAACACACGTTCTGATGGACAACCTGGCGCTGTTGAAACAACTGGGCTTTACGCCGCTGTTGGTTCCCTATCGCCCCAATGGCAAACCCCTGCACGTACACGGCTTCCGTAAAACCTTTACCCAAGTGGCCAAAGAAAACGCGCAGCTGTTAAACCAACTCACCGAGCAAAAAATCCCACTGATCGGCATCGAGCCCTCCATGACGCTGGCCTACCGGGCCGAATACAAGAAAGTGCTGGGTGACCTGGCGCCCGACGTTCAGCTGATACAGGAATGGCTCGCCAAAGCCCCCTGGGAATACAAAGCCCACCAACCACTCACGTATAAATTGCTCGCTCACTGCACGGAAAAAACCAATGCCGCTGCCAGTATCAAAGACTGGCAGACGGTGTTTGCTCGCGCAGGCCATCAGCTGACGGTGGTCGATACCGGGTGCTGTGGCATGGCGGGCACTTACGGGCATGAAACCCGCAACCGGGACAACTCGGAAAAATTGTTTGACATGAGCTGGCGCAAGCAACTGGGTGAAGACGGCCAACACTGTCTGGCCACCGGCTATTCCTGCAGGAGCCAGACCAAACGGCTGGCAGGACACCAATTACAGCACCCCATTCAGGCATTACTGACAGGCAATTGAAAAAACTTGCCTGCCAAGTGTAAACATTCAACAGGCCAATGCTTTTTGGTTAGCCGCGAGAAAACCAGTGGCAAAGCGGTCCAGGCGCGCCGTGCGGCTTTGCTGGCACAAGCGCGCATCGATCAGGGTAAAACAATCGTTTCTGCCTAACGCCTGCTGCAGCGCCGCGCGTAATGCCACAGTACTTGACGCCACCAGTCCCTGCCCGCCCATTGCTTGCGCCAGCAGCGAATAATCCCAGCCTCCTAGTGCGGTACAGGATAAGTCAGGCGAAAACGCCTGAATCATGTCCCAACGCTGATTATTGAACAACAGGATAATGGGTGAGTAACCGTAGCGCCGGCAATGGCCCAACTCCATTCCGGTCATTTGAAAGGCGCCATCACCCACCAGTACCACTGGTCGCAAGCCGGTGGCCGCTTGCACCCCGAACGCCGCCGGGACTGCATAGCCCATCGAGGCATAGAAGGCAGGCGCCAGTAAAAATTTCGGGTCGGCCTGCATTGAGGCAAACAAACAATCACCCACATCAGAAATGAGTGGCACCACAGAAGATTGCTGGGACAAAACGCTATGCAGTTCACTGACCACACCGGTCGAAGTGAGCGGCTCATCATCTTCCGGGGACTGTATCAGCGAAGCAGGCCTGAGATCTGCCAGAGGAAAGCACCGATCCGCCAGCGCATTCAGAGCCTTGAATAATTGTGCCAGGGGTGCACGAAAGCTCGTGTTATCAAGCGCGGGTTCACCTTGCTGTATATCAATGACCTTGTTGGCGGGAAACAGGTCACTTTGGGCAGCAAAATTGCTGTCATTTTTGATCACACCGGCCATCACAATCAGATCCGCCTGCGCCAGTAGTCGCGCGGGCTGCTGATCGGATTTATCCAGAAAAATGCCGCCATAAGTGGGACCGGACGAATCCAGGCAAGCGCGCCCCATCAAGGTACTGAGCAGCGGAATCTGGGTTTTTTCAGAAAACGCCTGCAAGGCATCAACCGCATCAAACCGGCGCATATCGACACCCGCCAATATCACCGGCCGTTGCGCCTGGCGAATTCGATTCCACACGCTTTCTGCTATCCATTGACAGGCCGTGCTGTGTTCCTGCCGCTCAACTGGTACGGGCAGATCTGCCACGTCAAAATTCACCGCATCGCGCGGGAATTCGATCAGCACCGGCTGGGATTTTTCAACGCAGGTATCCAATGCCTGCCTGAGCGCGACACCCGCCGTTTCCGGGTCATCCAGCCGGACCTGAGCACAGGTTATTTCGCGATAAATATCCCGCTGGGAATCCACGGCCTTGGCCTGATGGTGAATCAACAGCCCACGTTCAATTTCGGCGCGCGCAGGAAAGCCGGCAATCACCACCAGCGGCACATGCTCCACATAGGCCTGTGCGACGGCATTGACACCATTTAACGCACCTGCACCATAGGTAAGCAACACTGCGCTGGGCTTATTCATCATGCGCGCGTGCGCATCCGCAGCGAACACCGCCGAAGGTTCGTGACCGAGGTATAGCAAGGGGATTTCGTTTTGGCTTTGGATGGCTTCAAATAGCGGCAGAATAAAATCGCCGGGAATACCGTAGAGGCAACCCACTCCAATGCGTTGCAGTTCGTTTTGCAATAAACGTGATAATTTCATAAGGCCTCCGTAGAGAGCTCAGTCTGAAGACAGTCTCCACAGAGGCCTTTGCGGTAGATCAATAGTTACAAAGCCGAACCTGTTCAATTCGGGGTAAGTGACTACCCCGAAGTAAATAGTGGCGAGCAGGCTGTTGATAAAGCCCTCACATACGCGGGCTTTCAGGCTGCTAAAGTGACGCCGCCAGCCGTGTGCCCTGATCAATCGCGCGCTTGGCATCCAGTTCCGCGGCCACATCGGCACCACCGATCAAATGAACGGTTTTGTTCAAGCCTTCAACCAGTGCGCGTTGGGGCTCTTGGCCGGCACACAGAATCACATTATCCACCGGCAACACCTGTGGTTCACCGTCGATCTGGAGGTGCAAACCCTGATCATCGATCTTCACATATTCGCAAGCAGGCACCATGTTGACGCCTTTGTTTTTAAGGCCTGTGCGATGAATCCAGCCCGTGGTTTTACCCAATCCTGCGCCCACTTTGGTGGCTTTGCGTTGCAATAACCAGACTTCGCGATCTGACGGGTGCGCCGACGGCTGAACGCCTGCAATCCCACCGCGCGCGGTCATGGTCATGTCAACGCCCCACTCGGCCATAAAGGCCGGGATATCCAATGACGTGGATTTGCCCGCATGGGTGATGAATTCCGCCACATCAAAACCAATGCCACCGGCGCCGATAATGGCCACTTTTTTACCCACAGGCTTGCCCGCAAACACGTCCAGATAGCTCAGCACTTTCGGGTGATTCACGCCCTCTATCGACGGCGTGCGCGGGACAATGCCGGTCGCGAGAATAATTTCGTCAAAGTCGGTCTCATTTAATTGATCCCGACTGACTTCCGTATTCAGTTTGAGTTCCACACCTGTCAACGCCAATTGTTTGCCAAAATAACGCAGGGTTTCATAGAACTCTTCTTTGCCGGGCACGCGTTTAGCGATATTGAACTGGCCGCCAATTTCGGACGCCTTATCAAACAAAGTCACCTTGTGTCCGCGCTTAGCCGCGGTGGTGGCAAAGGCCAAGCCCGCAGGGCCGGCACCGATCACCGCCAGCTTCTTCGGCTTTTCGGTGGGTAAAATCAGCAATTCAGTTTCATGGCAGGCGCGCGGATTGACCAGACAGCTGCTTAATTTCAGGCTGAAAACATGGTCCAGGCAGGCCTGATTACACCCGATGCAGGTATTGATTTCATCGGCCCGATTTTCCTGCGCTTTTTTGACGAACTCCGGGTCGGCAAGAAAGGGACGCGCCATGGAAATCATATCGGCATCACCGCGGGCCAATACCTCTTCAGCCACTTCCGGTGTGTTAATGCGGTTAGAGGTGATCACTGGCACGCTAAGCGCCTTGCGCACTTTCGCCGTGACCCAGGTGAAGGCCGCGCGCGGCACCTTGGTCGCGATCGTGGGAATGCGTGCCTCGTGCCAGCCAATGCCGGTATTGATAATCGTGGCGCCCGCTTTTTCGATGGCCTGGCCAAGCTGAACCACTTCCTCATAACTACTGCCCTGCTCCACCAGATCGAGCATGGACAGACGATAGATAATGATGAACTCGGGTCCAACTCGCTCGCGCACGGCGTTAACCACTTCCACCGCAAAGCGCATGCGGTTTTCGTAGGCGCCACCCCATTGGTCATTGCGCTTATTGGTATGGGTGACAATAAACTGGTTGATGAAATAGCCTTCCGAGCCCATCACCTCAACGCCATCGTAACCCGCGTCCTGCGCCAGCTTGGCACAGCGCGCGAAATCATCGATTTGTTTATGGATATCTTCTTCCGTCACTTCACGCGGGGTAAAGAAATTGATTGGTGCCTGAATGGCCGAGGGGGCGATCAGTTTCTCAGAAAAAGCATAGCGGCCCGTGTGTAAGATCTGCAGACAGATCTTACCGTCGGCCTCATGCACGGCATCGGTGATAATCTTGTGCTTGGCCACATCATCGGCGGTTTCCAGACTACCGGCGTGGTCTGCAGTCGCGCCTTCGCGGTTGGGTGCAAAACCACCCGTCACCATTAAACCCACACCACCCCGAGCACGCTCGGCAAAATAAGCCGCCATGCGCTCAAAACCGTCGGGGGCTTCTTCCAGGCCCGTGTGCATGGACCCCATCAATACGCGGTTTTTCAGTTGGGTGAATCCCAGATCAAGGGGTTCTAACAAATGCGGGTAGGTTGGATGGCTCATAAGCTGTCTCTCGAAGAAAATAAGTTATTGGTTTTTTGTCAGAATGGGTTGGTTCGGCTGCAGATCCGCGTAGGCCGGTGCCCGCTTTTCCATGGCCGCCGTCATGGCCTCCAGCACCTCGGTGGCATGGAACATTCCGCCCTGCCAGGTGGCGGCATAGCGCAGGCCTTCATCCACGCTGTGGTCGCGGGCGTAGTTGAGCATTTCTTTGATGCCATTGATCGCCAGTGGTGAATGTGATGCCATTTGGTGTGCCAGCGCCATCACGGCGTTCATCATGCTGGCCTGATCTGCAAAAGTCTGGTTCACAAAACCATAGCGGGCGGCCTCCTGCGCAGAAAATTTGCGTCCGGTAAACGCCAACTCTCTTACCACCCCTTGCGGCATGAGTGTCGGCAATCGTTGCAAGGTGCCCAGATCGGCAGTGATGGCCAGATCAATTTCTTTAATGGTAAAAAACGCATCCTCGGTGGCGTAGCGGCAATCGGCGGCGCAAATCAGGTCGATGCCACCACCGATACAACCACCCTGCACTGCAGCCAACACAGGAATTCGCAGGCTTTCGAGTAGGTTAAAGGCCGATTGCAATTCCAACACCCAGCGCCGGATCATTTCCGCCCGGCGCGAGGCTTCGAGCTGAAATTCGGGGCCATTGAGCCCGGCAAACACCTCCAGGTCCATGCCGGCGGTGAAATGCTTGCCCGTGGATGACACCACCAACGCGCGGATTTCCCCGCTTGCGCCAATGGTACGTAACGCGGCAGGCCATTCAGACCAGAAGTCCCGATTGAACGTATTCAATGCTTCAGGCCGGTTGAACTGTAAATGGGCAACCTGCCCCTCCTGGTGGTAGGCAAGCGACTTCATGCCCGCTAACTGCTCATTGAGGCTCACAATCTGGCTCTCCTGCGTCTTGTTTAATAACTTAACAGCGTCAAGATTAAGATCACATTTTGACAGTGTCAAGATTGACTGCTATGTTCGCGCCCATGAGTAAAGCACACACACCCGCAGCAACCCGTAGCTATCACCACGGCGATCTGCGCCAAAGCCTGATGCTGGAGGCCTCCGCGCTGCTGGACAGCGAGGGCATTGCCGGCCTGAGCCTGCGCAAACTCGCCGACCGGGTGGGCGTTTCCCGGACCGCGCTTTACCACCATTTCACCGATAAAAACGCCCTTCTATGCGCCATTGCGGCCGGCGGCTTCAACCTGCTAGAGGAACTGATGGCCCCCCTGGCACAGGATGCGGGGCTGGCGCCGGGACAACGCTACAGCCGCTTCGCCCGCCGCTACATCGACTTCGCCATCGCCCACCCGGCCCGCTACAGTCTCATGTTCGGGCACACGCTCTGGCATCAGGGGCTGGCCAACGAGGACCTGAAGCAAGTGGCCTTTGAAAGCTTCAAACGCCATCGGGAGGCCGTAGCCCGCTGGCAGAGTGCCGGTATTCTGCCCTCTGGGCTGGATTCGCTCCGGCTAACCCAAGTCACCTGGGGCACCTTGCACGGACTGGCCCAGCTGGTGCTCGACGGTGTTTATGCCGATGCCACCCATCTGGATGAGATCTGTGACACCGTGGGCCAGCTGTTCTGTGGTTGAGCACGGCTAACGCAACGCCAATTCGGGCCTTTTGCCGGTTATTACTGTTCCCAACTGCTGGTATGATGGCCGCTTTTTTACAGACAGAAGACCGCCCATGCTCGACGCCTCCGCCCTGCAACAGCTTTCCCAGCTCAAAAAAGATATCCGTGCCAACAAAGACATCGCGCAGGGTACCGTGCGTGGCACCCAATCGCGCTACGGTTTTGTTCATCTGGATGACGGTCGGGATGCCTTTCTGGCGCCGGATAAGATGGACCGGGTGTTTCCGGGCGATCGGGTTCAGGTCAACGTCATCGACGTCAGCGACGGCGCCGGCACCAAATTTGAGGCTGAATTTGAGAAGCTGTTGGAATCCCCCCTGTCCTACTTTGTCGGGCAGTACGTGGTGCGCGGCCAGGGCCATTTTGTCGCCCCCGACGTGCCCGGTTTCAGCCGCTGGATTTTTGTGCCTCCCAAAGCCCGCAAAAACGCCAAAGCCGGTGACTGGGTAGCTTGCCGGATTACCCAACACCCCTACCGCAAAGAAGGCAAAGCACAGGCCCAGATCCTGGATGTTTTCGGCGCCGAACAGGACGCAGGCATTGAAGCCCGCTACATGCTGGCGAAATTTGAACTGCAAGCCAACGCCAACCCGGCATTGGATGCAGCCGTCAACGCGCTCAGTGCGTCACTACCGGAAAAACTCAACGAACCGGGCCGCCAGGACCTCACTGACCTGGATTTCGTTACCATTGACGCCGACACCACGCGCGATATGGATGACGCACTGCACATCGAGTCAACGTCCGAGGGCTACCTGCTGCGCGTGGCCATTGCTCAGCCTGGCGCATTGTTAGGACCTCAGGATCCACTGACACGCCATGCCCAGTCGCTGGCCAACACACTGTACTTCCCTGGCACACAGCAATTGATGCTGCCAGGGCCCTTGTCCCACGACGTGTTTTCGTTAGTTCAGGATCAGGTACGGCCGGTGCTGGTAGTAAGCCTCCAGTGCGATAAGGACGGCAAGGTCACCGGCAGCGACTTCAGCCTCGCGCGCATGCGCTCGCGCGCCAAGCTGAGCTACCAGCAAGTCGCCGCTCTGCTCGACGGTAAGCCGCATACCATTGCCGAGGGACTCGCCTCCATGGTTAACGTGCTGGGAGAATGGTCGCGCAAGGCCAACGCGCAACGCAGCCGCGATGCACTGATCATGGAAGACCGTGCGGATTACGATTTCGTGCTTAACGAACAACAAAAAATCCAACAGGTAGTGCAGTTGGAGCGCACATCCGCTCATCAGGTGGTCGAGGAAGCAATGCTGGCGACCAACGTCGCGGCCGGGCAGCTGTTTGCCGAACACAAGTTACCCGCACTCTATTCCTCTCACGCAGGGCCGCGTGAAGACCGGCTGGACACTATCGCGCAAATGCTGGCGCCCTATCCGGAACTTGCAGCGCTTAACGTCACCGAACTGGAAGGCTACGTGAGCCTGATACGCAACCTGAGTGCAGCGGGCCAGGAACACCTGCTGTCCAATCTGCGTCGCCAGTTGCAGCCCGGCAAATTGAGTTTGTCACCTGCCCCGCATCTGGGACTTGGCTTCCGGCATTACGCCACAATTACGTCCCCGATCCGTCGCTTCAACGACCTCTACAATCAGATGGTCATCGCACACTGGCTGGGTCTGGGCGAAGCGCCCAGCCTCGACGAAAGCGAACTGGAAACCTTACAGGATGTAATCGGCCGGGGTCGTCAGGCCGTGCGTCAGGCAGAAAGCTGGATGCTGTGCCAGTTTCTTGGCAGCCAGATTGGCAGCGAATTCGACGGCAAAATCAGTATGGTCAACAGTGCTGGCTTTGGCGTGCGCCTGAGTGATAACAGCGCAGAGGGGTTTGTGCTGGTGCGCACCAAAACCTGCAAACCCGATTTTGATCCGATTGCACTGACGCTGACGTTGCCCGAACAAGGCGTCACCTACCATCTGGACAAACCGGTCAGGGTAAAACTGGAAGCGATTGAGTCGGATTCAAGGCGCCTGACATTATCGCTTGTGGAGAGCGGCGAAGCCTGATCCAAACACATAAAAAAAGCCGGCATCGCCGGTTTTTTTTATGTCTGGCTCAACTCACAGTGCACCAAAAAGTGCCTCGCCATCGAGCCCCTGCTTTTCCAGGATATCGCGCAGGCGTTTAAGTGCCTCCACCTGAATTTGCCGTACCCGCTCGCGGGTCAGGCCGATTTCGCGGCCCACTTCTTCCAGCGTGCTGGTCTCAAAACCCCGCAGGCCAAAGCGACGCGCAATCACTTCACGTTGCTTCTCTGTCAGTTCACACAGCCAGTTGTCGAGGCTATCGTGCAGATCCGAATCCTGCAGCAGCATGACGGGGTCACAGCATGACGGGTCAGACTCCTGCTGATCCGGAATGGAATCCACCAGCGCCTTATCGGAACCCGGGCCCATGGGCACATCCATCGATGTCACCCGCTCATTGAGCTTGAGCATGCGCTCCACATCCTCGACAGGCTTTTCCAGCAAGGTTGCAATTTCTTCCGGCGACGGCTCGTGATCCAGTTTCTGAGTCAGCTCGCGCGCCGCTCGCAGGTATACATTCAGTTCCTTAACCACATGAATCGGCAGTCGGATAGTGCGCGTCTGGTTCATGATGGCCCGCTCAATCGTCTGGCGAATCCACCAGGTAGCGTAAGTCGAGAACCGGAAACCGCGCTCCGGATCAAACTTTTCAACCGCGCGTATCAAGCCCAGATTGCCTTCTTCGATCAGATCCAACAGCGCCAGACCGCGATTTACATAACGACGGGCGATTTTTACCACCAGGCGCAGGTTACTCTCGATCATGCGTTTACGTGCAGACTCGTCCCCTTTCAGCGCTTTGCGTGAAAAGTAAACTTCTTCTTCTGCAGAAAGTAACGGCGAAAAGCCGATTTCATTCAGATACAGCTGGGTTGCGTCCAGCGTTTTGTGGTAGGTATTGGCCTCTTCAAAGGCACTGGTAAGACGTGTTTTCCCGTTCTCGCTCTCTTCTTGTGCACTCGCCAACAGCTCTTCTGCACTGTGCACAGCTGCACCTTTGGTTGCCAAAGACGCTCTGTCCCTTTTGTTCTCATGTACTGCCATAGTTCTAGCCCTTTCACTCGGTTAGCAAAATCTAAGAAAGCCCCAACCG
Source organism: Simiduia agarivorans SA1 = DSM 21679 (assembly GCF_000305785.2). Lineage (NCBI taxonomy): Bacteria > Pseudomonadati > Pseudomonadota > Gammaproteobacteria > Cellvibrionales > Cellvibrionaceae > Simiduia > Simiduia agarivorans. Next base: position 1,091,348 of record NC_018868.3, read on the forward strand.
GCACTTCCCAAACCCTACACCCTTGACGGACTATTTAGCCTGCAGTTGTTCACTGCCTGTTGCGCTCTTGGCGCTATTTTTTTGGCTAAATGTCGGCTTGCATTCACTCCGCGGCCAGCTATTATTTTTCCGTCAATACCTTCGCTATCGCTTGGGTAAGTACAACAACGGATCTACTGGTTCTCCTTCGCGTCGTATTTCGAAATGCAGCTTAGTGGTATCTGTACCACTTGACCCTATTTCGGCAATTTTCTGATTGCCTTTAATAACCTCCCCTTCTTTTACCAATAATTTACTGTTGTGCGCGTAAGCGCTTAAAAATTGATCATTGTGTTTGATGATCACCAACCGCCCGTAACCTCTGAGGCCATCACCGGCGTAAACAACGGTGCCTGGGGCAGCGGAAAGCACAGGCTCTCCCAAACGGCCCTCAATATCAATCCCTTTGTTTAAGCCACTCTTCGGAGAGTATGCCCGCAGAATTCTGCCATTGGCCGGCCAGGTCCAACGGAAATCCGTGAATTGCACCGTTCTGGCAGCAGGTTTTGCGGGCTCAGACACTGGCTTTTTGGCCACTTGGGTTCGCGATTTAGCCGCAGGTTGCTTTGCGACCGGCTGTGACTTATTGGTCACAGGTGTATTGCTGACATCGAGATAAATGAGTTGGCCCGGATAAATCGTATAGTTTTTCCCGATGCCATTTCGCCTGGAAAGTTCTTTGTAATCAACGCCATAGCGAAACGCGATGGAGTACAGCGTCTCGCCTTTCTGGACCCGATGGGTCTTAGCGCCAACACGGGTCTGCGCCTGTGTTCGTTCATAGACCGGGGCTCCGCCACCAGGTCCTGCACATGAAATCAGGGCAGACAGCAAAACCAAAAGGAGGCCAACTTGGCCAATGCGCCGGCTGTCATAAAACCGCAACAAACCCCTTTCGATCCAGGCTTTCATGACCCTCGCTTATTCGTTTTCGTAATTAATATGAAAAACTTATTATAAAGAAGTCTAAAATAACGGACTGTTTTTGTGAGTTAGTCATCATTTTTCAGCGGGTTCCGGACCAGACCCCTGTGCCAACTTAGCCGCCAGCCATTCGATGCCAAACACCAGCGTGATACCTACCAGCATAGCAAGTACACAGGCCGGCCATTGAGAGTCCAAGCCGGTCGCCTGCTCATAGACTGCAGGCAACACGTTGTTCTGGATAAACGGTACTTCCTCACCCCGACTGTTGATGCGCGTTTGGACAACTTCCTTCCAGGGCCAGATCACACTCAGCGAACCGAACAGAAACCCTGTCAGCAATGCCAGGGTTTTGGCCCGGAATCGGCGCAACAGCCAGCCCAGGAAATGGGAAAAGCTGAGCAAGCCTACGATACAACCCGCCAGAAAATAGCTGAGCATCACCAGGTCGGGCGTTTTCAACGCATGCAAAAACAAGGGGTAAGCGCCGATCAACAACAAAATAAAGCTGCCGGATATGCCGGGCAGAATCATCGCGCAAATGGCCAGCGCGCCGGCAAAAAACAACATCCAGTCGTAAGGCGGGAAGTCGGTAGGGCGGACAATACTGATCAACCAGGCAATCAATAACCCGGCCACAAGCGCGACCCACTCGCCTGAACCGCGGGTCTCCAGCTGCCGGAACATGTACAACGCCGACGCGAGAATAAGACCAAAAAATAATGACCAGACCAGCAAGGGATAGGTTTGCAGACAATAACTGATCAACCCGGCAAAACTGAACAGGCTGGTGACGATGCCAGCCACCACAGCCAATAAAAAATTGCCGTTAATCGCCAGCCAGGCAGCCCCCGGTCCTTCGCGCAATAAAAGCTTTACGGTAGCCGGCCGAATACTGCGCAGGCTGTTCAGGAAATCATCGTAGATGCCGGTCACAAACGCCACCGTACCGCCAGAAACACCGGGCACTACGTCGGCGGCCCCCATGGCCATGCCCTTCAGGTACACGGGGAGATAACGCTTGATTGGATGAGTCATAAATAATCTGTCGTCAGCGGGTAGTACCCGACAATAGGGGAACAAACTTGACCGGCTCAATGACCCGGGTAACGAATTTATCGCTATCGCCGTCGCGCATAACGAGTTGTAACTCCTGCTGCTCGCCACCCACCGGAATCACCAGCACGCCGTTGGGCGCTAACTGCTGCTTCAGGCTTTCAGGCACAGAACGGGGCGCGGCGGCACTGAGAATTGCATCATAGGGGCCCTGCTCCGGCCAGCCAAAACCACCGTCCGCGTGGCGCAGCAAAACGTTGCGCAAGCCCAATAGCTTAATGCGCTCACGGGCTTTCTCCTGCAGCGGACGTATGCGTTCCACCGAATACAGGCTCTTGACCAATTGCGCAAGAATCACAGTTTGATAGCCAGAACCCGTGCCTATTTCAAGCACCCTGTCGAGTTTGGCCGCAGCACCCACAAGAAGTTCCGTCATGCGCGCAACAATGTAGGGCTGAGATAGCGTCTGCCCATACCCGATTGGTAGGGAACTGTCTTCATAGGCCCGGTGTGAAAGCGCTTCATCGAGAAAAATATGGCGCGGGGTGTTGCGAATCACATCGAGCACCTGCTCGTTGCTGACCCCTTGCTCTTGCAAGCGCGAAATCAGGCGCTCGCGGGTGCGCTGGGAGGTCATGCCAACCCCTTGCAGTAACAACGTATTCAAGCAAGTTTCTCCGAACCTGTCTCAGGCGGAGGTCCCGCCACATGATGTTTGCCGTGAACTATATCACACTGATCCGATGTCTAAATCCGGCGTTTTCAATTGCGCCAGCTCTCTGAGTAACGCGGTCGCGAACTGCCCAGGGGGTAAGCCGAATTGCAACAACAAATCGTCCCCGTCCCAATGCCATTGCAGGTCCCGCGGTTGCAGGATTAATGCCCTCCGTTCCTGGCTCAAGCCTGCATGTTCGAGGCCCTGAAGCCAGGTCTGCCAAGGGGCCAATGCCTGCATTTCCAGCGCACAGACAGACTCAGGAGCAGGATTTCGCCCCCGCCCCCACAGCGGCCCCGTTAATTCCGTCTCCCCGGGCAAAAAATCGCACCAGTTACCCGCCTGCACGCGCGCGGCCAACACCTGATTAAACAACCAGCTGCGGGCGGCAGATAGCACCATGGCCTCCTGGGTGTTTTTCCTGCCGCGCTTGGCCAACACCGTTTCTACGCGCTGCAGATTGTCGGCATCGCGGCCAAAACGTTGCTCGCCAAAATAATTGGGGACACCCAGGCGGGCAATCTGACTGAGGCGCTGCTCTATATCCTGTCGATGGGAGGCACAATCCCGCAGCCGGATTTCAAACGTATTACCGGCATGTTCTCCCCTACGCAACTTGCGTGTGTGGCGAACGCTTTGCAGCCAGTGAATGGTATCGCTGTTGAGTGCAGCCCAATCCGGTGCGTCGCCCTTGGGCAGGTACACACTGAACCACTGGCGGGTAACAGCCCGCCGGTCTTTCATACCACAGTAGCCTACATCGCGCGGACTCACGCCACACAGCCGCGCCAGCTGTTTAGCCACCCAGGGCGTATTGTCGTCACGCTTCAGTATTTCCACCAGCCAGTGCTCGCCCTGCCCCGCAGGCTCCAACCCCAACTGCTCTACTACCACGAAGTCTTCACACGCCTGCCGGAAACCCGCAACGGCGGCGGGACGGCCATAAGCAAAGGGAAAATCGAGCGAAAAATTCATGCGTTTACCGCTTCCAGCAAGACCACTGCGTAGCAGGCAATACCTTCTTTACGACCGGTAAAACCCAGTTTTTCAGTGGTAGTGGCCTTCACATTGACCTGCTGAGGCGTGGCTGATAAATCCTCAGCGATATTTGCCACCATCCGCTCTATGTGAGGCGCCATTTTCGGCGCCTGAGCCACAATAGTCAGATCCGCATTGCCAAGACGAAAACCCGCGTGACGGACTTTCGCAAACACCATGCGCAACAGCGCACGACTGTCGGCATTCTTGTATTGCGCATCGGTATCCGGGAAATGCTTGCCGATATCACCCAATGCACAGGCACCCAAAAGCGCATCGCACAACGCATGTAACAGCACATCGCCATCGCTGTGTGCAATCAGCCCCTGCTCGTGGGGAATCACTACACCACCCATGACAATTTTTTCACCCGGGCCAAAGGCATGCACATCGTAGCCGTGTCCGATTCTCATTAGCTCTCCTCCTGGGCACGCAAGATCAGTGCGGCCAGCGCTAAATCCTGGGGCTGGGTAATCTTGATATTGCCAGGCGCGCCGGGCACGACCGCAACGGTATGACCCGCCCACTCCATGGCACTGGCTTCATCCGTCACCGGGACGCCTTCGGTCAAGGCTGCATCCAGCGCCTGGGTCAGGGTAAATAAGGGAAACATCTGGGGGGTTTGTGCCGCCCATAAATGTGATCGATCGACCGTACGACCGATGGTGGATTGCTCAACCCATTTCAAGGTATCGGCAACCGGCACGGCGAGAATGCCGCCCTCGGTTTCCGAAGCCACTTTTTCGCAAAAGCTGTGCAACAGGGAAACGGTCAGGCAAGGTCTCGCCGCATCGTGCACCAACACCCAATCGTGGGACGCCGCGCGTTTGGCCAGGTAACGCAGGCCGGCCAGCACGGAATCCGCGCGCTCACGACCACCGACAATCGGTTGCACCCGGGGGTCCCGTGCCACAGCCAGGCTGCCGAATCGTTCATCTTCCGGGCCCAGCGCCACTATCACACCGGCCAGTTGTGGCGTTTGCAACAACACATTGAGCGTATGCTCGAGCACTGGCTGACCATTGAGTGACAGATATTGTTTCGGGGTTTCGGATTGCATGCGCGAGCCCGTGCCCGCAGCGGGAACCAACACCCAGATTTTTGGTGTATTCACGGTTTGGCTGGCCGGTTTTTGGGTTCCACCATCATGTAGAAGGTTTCTCCGTCTTTGATCATGCCCATTTCCTGACGCGCTCGTTCCTCGACACTATCCAACCCGGTTTTCAGTTCTTCCACCTCGACTGCCAGCACCCGATTGCGTTCACGCAATTTGTCATTTTCAATCTGCTGACGTTCAATCTCCTGCTCCAGCCGGTTGATGTGCGCATAGCTGCCTTCGCCGACCCACAGCCGGTACTGTAAGCCTGCCAGCAACATCAGCAGTAGCGGTAACATCCATTTCATAGCGGGTTCGCGGTTGGTATTTTGTCTAGCTTAAACGAAAAACGGGCAGCAAGCTGCCCGTTCTGATTCATCGCCTGTAACTAGGCTTTGAATTCCGCACGCCCACGGTAAGGAGCAACGGTGTTACCCAGTTCAGCCTCAATGCGCAGCAAACGGTTGTATTTGGCCACGCGGTCAGAGCGACACAGAGAGCCGGTTTTAATCTGGCCCGCTGCAGTTGCCACCGCCAGGTCGGCAATGGTGGTATCTTCGGTTTCGCCGGAACGGTGAGAAATAACCGCCGTGTAGCCTGCATCCTGAGCCATTTTAATGGCGTCCAGTGTTTCAGACAGCGAACCGATCTGATTGAATTTAATCAGAATGGAGTTAGCGATTTTCTTTTCGATACCTTCGCGCAGGATTTTGGTGTTGGTCACAAACAGGTCATCACCGACCAATTGGACTTTTTCACCCGCTTTGTTGGTCAGATCTGCCCAACCGTCCCAATCGCTTTCGTCCATACCGTCTTCGATCGACAGAATCGGGTACTTGTTGGCAAGACCGGTGAGGTAGTCTGCGAACTCGGGTGCTGTGAACACCTTACCTTCACCCGCCAGATCGTATTTGCCATCTTTATAGAATTCAGAGGACGCACAATCCAGCGCCAGGGTCATGTCTTCACCCAGCTTATAACCGGCCTTTTCAACGGCTTCGGCAATCACCTGCAGCGCCGCTTCGTTGGATGGCAGATTGGGGGCAAAGCCACCTTCATCACCCACAGCGGTATTTAAGCCGCGCTCGGACAGGACTTTTTTCAGCGCATGGAACACTTCAGCACCCTGGCGCAAGGCTTCGGCAAACGAAGTAGCTTTCACCGGCTGAACCATAAATTCCTGAATATCCACATTGTTGTCGGCGTGCTCACCGCCATTCAGAATGTTCATCATCGGCACGGGCATGGTGTATTTGCCCGGCGTGCCATTCACATCGGCAATGTGCGCATACAATGGAACGCCTTTGGCCTGGGCCGCAGCTTTGGCGGCAGCCAGTGACACGGCCAGAATGGCATTGGCGCCCAATACTGATTTATTGTCAGTGCCGTCGGCTTTGATCATGGCGTCATCCAGCTCGCGCTGGTTTTCCACTTCTTTGCCCACCAACAGGGGACGAATGGTGTTATTGATGTTGGCAACAGCCTTCAGCACACCCTTGCCCAGGTAACGACTCTTGTCGCCATCGCGCAGCTCCAGCGCTTCGCGCGAGCCAGTAGACGCGCCACTGGGTGCACACGCAGTACCCACAATGCCGCCTTCCAGAATTACATCGGCATTCACGGTCGGGTTGCCGCGGCTGTCCAGCACTTCAAAAGCGCGAACGTCAACAATCTTTGTCATCTGTGTAAACTCCAACTAAGTTCCGTAGGTAAAATTTTCCGGGTTGCGCTCACGTCGCCTACTTCAGCACAACCAAAACCTCTGTGGGCTTTTAATCAATGTGTAAGGGGGCGAATCCCTTAACCAGATCATCCACCGCTTTCACCTGGGCCAGGAATGGCTCCAGCTTATCCAGCGGCAGTGCACTCGGGCCATCGCATTTGGCCTGATCGGGATTGGGATGGGCTTCTAAAAACAGTCCTGCAAGACCCAGCGCCATTCCAGCGCGGGCCAATTCTGCAACTTGCTGGCGACGACCACCCGAGGCCTTGCCAGAAGGATCGCGTTGCTGCAACGCATGGGTCACATCAAAAATGACCGGCAGATTGTCGGACACGTCTTTCATCACGCGGAATCCGAGCATGTCCACCACCAGATTATCGTAACCAAAACAGGTGCCGCGGTCGCACAGGATCAACTGTTCGTTGCCACACTCGCGGAATTTATCCACGATATTGCCCATTTGCGACGGGCTCAGAAACTGGGGCTTTTTGATATTGATCACGGCACCCGTGGCTGCCATGGCCGCCACCAGATCGGTCTGGCGGGCCAGAAACGCCGGCAACTGAATGATATCTGCCACTTCGGCCACCGGCTGGCACTGGTGAATTTCATGCACATCGGTAATCACCGGCACCTTGAAGGTGTCTTTGATTTCCTGAAATATTTTCAGACCTTCGTCCATCCCCGGGCCACGATAGGAGTGAATGGACGAGCGGTTGGCCTTGTCAAAACTGGCTTTGAATACGTACGGGATGCCGAGCTTTTCAGTCACGTTTACGTAAGCTTCTGCCGTCTTCATGGCCAGATCGCGCGATTCGAGCACATTCATCCCGCCAAACAGGACGAAGGGCTTGTCGTTCGATACTTCAATCGCACCAACGTTTATAACTTTACTCATCCGACAAATTCCTTATTTAACTTTGCGTTCGCTTTGTTCGATCGCCGCTTTGATATAGCCGGTGAACAAGGGATGGCCCTCGCGGGGCTTGGACGTAAACTCCGGGTGGAACTGACAGGCCACAAACCAGGGATGATCTTCAATTTCCACGGTTTCTACCAACGTATCATCCGCCGACCAGCCGCCGATTTTGAGACCGGCTTTCTGTAACTGATCAACGTAGTTGTTGTTCACTTCAAAACGATGACGATGGCGTTCCACAATCACATCCGCGTTGTACAGATCGCGGATTTTCGAGCCTGCCACCAGACGACACTCCTGCGCACCTAAACGCATGGTGCCACCCAGATCGGACTGCTCATCGCGGGTTTCCACCTTGCCGTCTTTATCGATCCATTCAGTAATCAGACCTACCACTGGATGGGGCGACTTTTTATTGAACTCGGTGGAGTTAGCTCCCTCCAGGCCCACCACGTTGCGGGCAAATTCTATCACCGCCGATTGCATGCCCAGACAAATGCCCAGGTAAGGCACTTTGTTTTCGCGGGCATAGCGCACAGCCATCAATTTGCCTTCCACACCGCGCTCGCCAAAACCACCGGGCACCAGAATGGCATCGGCAGATTCGAGAATACCAATCCCCTTCTGCTCCACGTCTTCGGCATCGATATAGTTCACTTTCACGCGGGTTTTGGTGTGGATACCGGCATGGCTTAAAGACTCGTTGAGCGACTTGTAGGCATCCAGCAGGTCCATGTATTTGCCGACCATGGCCACGGTGACTTCGCGCTCGGGGTTGAGCTTGCCGTCGATCACGTGATCCCACTCGGACAGGTCGGCCTCACCACAATCGAGACCAAAGCGCTCAACCACAAAATTATCCAGACCGTGTGACTTCAACAGGCCGGGAATACGGTAAATGGTGTCGCAATCGGGCAAGGGTACTACCGCCCGTTCTTCCACGTTGGTGAACAGGGAAATCTTGCGCCGGGAGTCTTCATCCACCTCCACTTCCGAGCGACACAGCAATACATCGGGCTGCAAACCGATGGAGCGCAGTTCTTTCACCGAGTGCTGGGTTGGCTTGGTCTTGGTTTCACCGGCGGTGGCAATATAGGGCACCAGGGTGAGGTGAATCAGCAGTGCGCGATTGGAGCCCAGCTCCACTTTCAATTGACGCACGGCTTCCAGGAACGGCTGGGACTCAATGTCACCCACGGTGCCACCGATTTCCACCAGCGCCACATCGTAATCGGCACCGCCCTCATAGACCCGACGCTTGATTTCATCGGTGATGTGCGGAATCACCTGTACGGTACCGCCCAGGTAATCGCCGCGACGCTCCTTGCGCAACACGGTTTCATACACGCGACCGGTAGTGAAGTTGTTGCGGCGGGTCATCTGGCTGCGCAGGAAGCGCTCGTAATGGCCCAGATCCAGATCGGTCTCGGCGCCGTCGTGGGTGACGTACACTTCACCGTGCTGGAACGGACTCATGGTGCCGGGATCCACGTTGATATAGGGGTCCAGTTTTAAAATGGTCACCTTCAGGCCGCGGGCTTCCAGGATGGCACCCAGAGAGGCGGAGGCAATGCCCTTACCCAGGGAAGAAACAACACCACCGGTAACAAAAATATAACGGGTCATGAGAACCTTTTATCCAGAGTTTGTGCAGTCGGGCTGCGGTGTTAACAGTCAGCTGGCCGGGCGGTCTGTACCAAAGCACCGGCCTGGGCTGGCTCACACCACACCAGGTTGGACCTGGGTTCACAAATGCACAACACGCCAGAAAGCCTTACCGGAACCGGTGCTTTCCAACGCAGAACAATGTGAAGGGGGAATCTGAGCCACCACCCTTGAGATGGGACGCCAGACTACCAGAAAAGGCTATTTGCCTCAATCAAAAAGGCGGCTGATTTTGCGGTAGCAGCCAGGCCAGGCGCCAGCCCTTCTCCGCGCGCTCAGCCCCTTGCTCCAACCAAAGATCCGCCACCGCCGCCAACCGGTCATCCTGGTACAGCAGTGGCAGCTGATCCCGGAGCCAGGGTGCCAGACCCTGGGCCTGCAGCAGCTTTTTGAGGGTCTGTGAATGACGCCGGCCCACCGGTTGGGCCCGCTCGCCCCCCTGACGGGCGCGTAACAGGAACGCGCCCGACGCCGGCAACGCCAGACCGCCAGCTTCGGGCTCCAGCCGGACCTGGCCATTACCAAACGGCAGGGTTTGACCGGGCGCGAGACACTGTACCTGGGTCGGTACCGGCAATTGAGCGGGCAGCAGCCAGAGCGCCCCGGCAAAACGGCGCAATTCTGCGCCTCCGATCGCAAATTTCACCCCGGCATCGCCGGCTGCGCCGGACACCTGACGCCAGATTTCATCGAGCTGAATCCGGTCCGGGATCAATGACCAACGCGCCAGCCAGAAGCGTAACAGGTTGTTGCGACGCTCCGGCGACAGTGCCGAGAGCCCGTCCAGGGACAATTGCCAGCCCATGGCAGGGGGATGCCGCTCGCCAGACTCTGCCATCAGCCGCTGACCATCCTCCAGCGCCAACTGGTCCAGCAGTCGCTGATTGGCGCCGCACAATTGTGCCGTCTGCGCCAGCCGTTCGGCAGCGGTCGGCCAGCGGTCGCGCAAGCGCGGCATAATGTGCGAGCGGAGAAAATTGCGATCGAGCGCCGTATCCTGGTTCGACTCGTCCTCAACCCAGGTCAGATGATTCGTGCGGGCAAAGCCCTCGAGCGCTGCCCTGGGGACATCAAGCAAGGGGCGAATCAGCCAGAACCCTTTTGCGTCTTTCCGGAACCACTGGCGCGCACGGATCGCCGCCAGCCCGGTGGGGCCTGACCCGCGCATCAGACGCAGCAGCACCGTTTCAGCCTGGTCATCCTGATGGTGCGCTGTCACCAACTGCGCAGCGTCTTCTAAATGCGCCGCAATGGCCCGGTAGCGGGCGTCCCGCGCCGCCTGCTCCAACCCGCCACCCGAACTGCACACGACGACCCTTTCGGTGACCAGAGGCACCTTGAAGCGTTCGCACCAATGCCGACAATGGTCCGCCCACCGATCCGCATTAGCAGAAAGTTGATGGTTAACGTGGATAGCTTTGAATGGCAAGCCGGTCTGCTTCAGCAACGCGAGCAAAACCATGGAATCCAGACCGCCGCTCAGGGACAACCAAATGGGCGACGTATCGCTCAGCTGATGGGACAGGCGCTCGGGAGACAAAAGCATATTCACAGGCTACGGGTTGACTGGCCAGCCAGTGTAGCAGCGGCCATCCAGTCGCGGCAAAGCCGGACCGGTAATCGGATAACCCACTGCGTGCCGCCCAGGCTCACGACTGAATGCAACAACCGTAAGCAGTGATTGGCCATAGTGGACGCCGATACATAACAGGTTCCCAGACATCTGAATTCAACACACTAAGCAGCGTGGCAGAGCGCCGCTCAGATCCAGCTTTTCAGCCACATCAGGCGGTAAAAATGCTTTATGTCGATCGGATAACCCACGGCTATCGGCAACCAATACCAAAATGCTGCCAGCACCAGAACCAGCAACACACCCATACCCACCAGGCCGACAGCATTGCGCCAACGCGAATCCCAGGGTTGACGCACTAAGCACGCCACACCCCAGGCGAGCGCAGCAAAACTGAACACCGAGGCGGGTTGGTAATGATAGGAAAACAAACACCGGCTCACTAACGCCCAGGGCAACAGGTTGGCAGCCAGGCCAATCAGAATGGCCAGTTGAATAAAAAATGTGCGCTCTAGCACACCGCTGACAAACCAGCGCCAGCAGGATTTCAGCAACAAGACCAACACCACCAGCGCGGCAATAAATCCGAGCGGATATAGCGCGGGGTTGCCAAGCTGATGAATCACGCGGTAACTGCTTTCACCCAACGCCGGTTGCAATTCGAACAAATAGCTCATCGGCCGGAGCTGCCACGGCCATTGGTACCAGGCAGAGCAATAGGGGTGGTCATTCGCACCCACTTGTTGCGTATGAAAGCCCCGCATGACCTGATGAATCTCCAGGAACCCCTGCTGCTCCAGCCAGAGATAGGGTTGCCACCACAGCCAGTAACTGAGCAACGGTAACACCACGAGTGCGGCGAGCAATCGAGAGGCATCGGGCCCCCGCCACCGGAAACCGGTCGCCGGCGAAACCGGGCGATAATGATCAACCAGGCTCAGGCACGCACTTACGGTTAAAACCGCAACCGGAATCAACCAAAAACCCAAGCCATTCCACTTGATTGACACCACACTGCCGAACAGCACCCCCGCCGCCACCATCCAACCCATATGCCACCGGGCATCCTCTGCCCGCTGCCAACACCACAGTGCAGCGAGGCCGAGCGCGAGCATGACGATGTTGTTAAGCCCGGCACGGGAATCCACCACCAATGACGCATCGATGGCAACAAACAGGGCCAATAACAATCCCGCCAGTGCGCTTCCAGATAACCTGCGCAACCAGTCGCCCGCAAAAAAAACGCAACAAACACCCAGCGCCGCCGTTAACCAACGGTAGCTCAGCGGATCAATCTGGCTCCATGACTGCGGTACCGAACCATCGACCCAAGGCAGCAGGTAATACAGCCAAATAGCGATCGCGAACAAGTAGTGGGTCAGCGGAGGATGCGCGGTTACAAAGGGCGTGCCGGTTTTTTCATTCAGTATTGCCCAGCCAAATTGCGGAATATTGATTTCATCAAAGTAGGCCACAGGCACATTGTCCAATTGCCAGAACCGCAATGCGCTGCCGAACAAAAGGCAAAGCCCCATCAATACCGGATATTGACGCTCACACCATTCAGCAAACAGAACAGGCCAGGCAAACCGTTCCGATGTGTGAGTGGTATTCATTGTGTTGCTCATCCGCTGATTTCCCTCACTATGAATTCCCCGCCTCATTGGGCACAGAGGTGAATCCTAACGCCCGCGGGTAGCCTTTGCATACCTGCGCCCGGCTGCTGGAATGTAAGGAACCGACACACAACTCTGGTACAGTGCAGGTCTACTCATTGACATTCCGGTATTGAATTCCATGAACGAACCCGAGATCCGCACCTATGGCAGCTGGCGCTCGCCCATTCAGGCTCACATGCTCACACAGGCAGGCGTGCGCTTGGCGGAACCGCGATTGTTCAAAGGCCACAGCTATTGGCTCGAGTCCAGGCCCAGCGAACAGGGCAGATCCGTATTGGTATGCGACAAAGGCAGCGGCCCCGAAGACATCAACCCGCCCGGCGTCAGCATCCGTTCAAGCGTTAACGAATACGGCGGCGGCGCCTATTGCCTGGCTGAGCGCCAAGGGGCTACGCATCTGTTTTATGTAGATGCCGCCGATCAACAAGTCTACAGCCTGAACCTGAGCGACCACACCCGCCAGGCGGTGACAGGTCAGGTGGACGCGCGCTATGCGGATCTGACCTATCACCCCACGCTGGATGTGCTGATTGCCGTGGAAGAAACCGGCGCCCAAAGCAATGCGGAATCCATACATCGCCTGGTGGCTTTACGACCCGATACCAGATACAGACAAATACTGGCCGAGGGCTGCGACTTTTTTGCAAGCCCGGCAATCAGCCCCGATGGCACCGCGCTGTGCTGGCTCAGCTGGAATCACCCCCACATGCCCTGGGACCAGAACCAGTGCTGGCTGTCGTCAATTGATGCCAATGGTTTGCGCGATGTCCGGCCAATCAATCCGCCAAACAGCAGCAGCTTTCAACCAGCCTGGTCCCCCAATGGTCGGCTGCTGGTGGTGAACGATGCCAGCGGCTGGTGGAACCTGTGCGAGTGGAATGGCCGTGAGTGGCACAATATTTTGCCGATGGAAGCGGAGTTTGCCCTGCCCCAATGGCAGTTCGGTATGGCCTGCTACGGTTTTCTGGATGAAAACACCCTGCTCACTTTTTATACCCGCGACGGGCTGTGGCACGCGGGTACATTAGGTCTGGAAAATCGCCATTGGCAACCGCAGGACTGGCCGTTCAGTTCATTGTCTGCGCTGGCTTGCGAACACGGACAGGCGCTTTTTCTGGGAGCCAGCGCGCATCAGGCCGAGGCGGTTATCCGCTGGCGCGGCAAAGATTTCGCAAGTCTGAAGACCTCCATTGCTCAGCACATTGATCACAGCTACATTGCCGCGCCCAAAGCGATCGCATTTGACACCAGTGACAATTGCCAGGCATACGGATTTTATTACCCTCCGACAAACCCCGCGTATCGCGCACCCGAACAAAACCTGCCGCCGTTAATTGTGCTTTCACACGGAGGCCCTACCGGCGCCACCGACGCATCGCTCAACATAAAAATACAATTCTGGACCAGCCGCGGTTTTGCCGTCATGGACGTCAATTACCGGGGCAGTACAGGCTTCGGGACAGCCTACCGCCAACAACTCAATGGCCATTGGGGCATTCGCGATGTGGATGATCTTTGTTATGCCGCACGCTATGCGGTTGAGCAAGGATGGGCTGATCCGGACAAGCTGATCGTAAAGGGCTCCAGCGCCGGCGGCTATTCGGTGCTGGCCGCCCTGGCGTTTCGCGATACTTTCTGTGCCGGCACCAGTCTTTACGGCATCGGCGATTTAACCGCGTTAGCCACCGACACCCATAAATTTGAATCGCGTTATCTGGATGGACTGGTCGCCCCCTGGCCAGCCGGGCGCACGACCTATCTGGAACGATCACCATTGACCTGCCCGGAAAATATCCGCTGTCCGGTGATTTTTTTTCAGGGCCTGAAAGACAAGGTCGTGCCACCAAACCAGGCGCGCGCAATGCACTCGGCATTGGCGAACCAGGGCATCACCACGGCGTTAGTGACCTTTGAAAATGAAGCACACGGATTCCGGCAGGCCGAGGCCATTATCGACCAGCTGGAACTGGAATTAACCTTTTACGGGCGATTATTCGGTTTCGAGGTCTACCCCAACCGGCAGGATCTGGACGATTATTTAAGCAACCCATAAACGCCGATAGCGTAGGCGCGCCGCTCGCGTTCATGATCCAGCGAGCGGACCGCCAGGCTTTTGCCCAGCATCAAATCTCCCGGGTAAGTCCGGGTATCGCCGGTGCCTTTGTCGTGCGCAACGATGACCTGGTCGGGAAAACAGTACGCCAGTATATCGCCCCGCTCCACCCCAACGCTAACCGGAAAACCAACCCGCTGTTTACCCGCCTGGGTCACGGTCAGCAACTTGCTTTCCCAAACCACAAATAAATTACCTTCAACACGCCGCAGCACTTTGACGCGAAAATTGCCCGGCTGGTTAAAATAGGCACCAACGCCGGTCAGGATGCCTTCAGCCGGCAGGGGGTGCGCCAAATCGACCAGTAACAGATTCATATCTGGCTTGGCCGGCGCATCGCCTTTGCGTGCGACCAGCTCGCCGCCCACGTAATCCAGCAAATCCCCTTTAACCAGAAAATCTTTCAGCAAATCAATCTGGCTTTGAACGAAATCACGCATCAGACCACGCAGTTGAGTGGACTCCTGGACCCGGGACGTTTTCTCCGTGCCCATGACCTCCAGAATCCGACTGAGCTCACGCACCTCGCCCTGCAAATTTGCTTCGGAGGATTTCAATGCGGCTATGTCTGCGCGGGCAGTGGCTAATTCTGACTCGAGTTGTTTGTTCTGCTGTTGCAATTGCTGCACATTTTGCGGCGCCTGGCAGGCCGACAAGCTAATCAACAGCAACGGAAAAAGCAGCCTTTTTGACAACATAAGTGACCTCACTCAACTATCTGGAAGCGCTGACTGATCAACAAACGATTATCCAGCATAAGATCTATGTTATAGCCGCCGGCAGAAAATCCTTCCACCGGGCGGTCTATGCGGAATATTTTCTCGCCCTGTTTGCCGGACAGCACCACCGGTACCTGGGCGATCTGGATACTGCGGGCACCGTCAAACAACACGGCCTGAACCACAGCTGCCGTATCGAAATTGGAAAACTGCACACCGATGTAAATGGTCCGGTCCACGCCCTGGACCAAGCCCTGGCGGCCATCAAAGGTCAATGGTTGCACAGCCCCAACCCGCACATCATCCAATCGCGGTTGCCGCGCCGCAATCGCCTGCTGCAGTTCGTTTTTGAGCGCCCGTATTTGTGGGTCCTGCCCGAGTAAAGGTTCTGCCAGCGCCAATTCGCTGCTCGCACGCCCGAACTGATCCTGGTTGATAAAGTCACGCACGTTATCGAGCGTTCGCTGGGTCACAATGGCCAGACCTTCCTTCGCCGCCTGGTTTTGTGGGTCGAGTGCCAGCACCTGTTGAAACTGAGCGACCGCCCCGGAAGTCCCGAACACGTTGCCCGCCGCCAACGCCGATTGCGCAGACTGAACGCCCGCCTGCGCACTGGCCTGCCGCTCACGCAGCTGTTGCTCCAATCTGGCCACTTGCTCACTTTGTGCCAGCAGGCCCTGATGCTTGGGTTGTATGCGCAAGCCACGCGTGACCATGCCCTTGGCTGACAACCAATCGCCGTCCTTCAGGCGGCTGGCCGCCAGTACCTGATAGCGATCGGCTACGGCCTTCAGCCCTGCCAGCGCCTGCACATTGTCAGGCTCCTTGGCGAGCACTGCCTCATAAGATTCCACCGCATTGTCGCCCGCCGGTGAACTCAACGCATCGCGCGCCAGTTGGGCTTTGCCTTGTGCCAGCAACGCTTCTATGGCCTCAGCCGCTTCAAGCTTGCGTTCGAAGCGCCGGAAGCGGGATTCATCCGCCAATGCAGGAAACGCCTTGTGTGCTGCATCCAATAGCTCGCGTACCCGCTCGAGATCCCGCTGGTCCAGAGCCTGTTGCAGCGCATCGGTGAAAAACGCGCGCACCGACTCTACCCCTTGCTGTGCACGTGCGCGGTTTTCCGGCACTTCCATCTGCACGCGATAAATGTCCGCCAATGCGGTCAGGCCGGACAGGTCCGTGGCCAGCCCCGCCAAGAGCGCGTCGGCGCGAGCAAATGGATCATCCATCGGGGCCACCGGATCTTCTGCTGGCGCACGCAGCCCATCATCGGTCAGTACCGGTCGGGTGTCCGCCAATACCTTATCGGCATGAGCGGGAAGCACGGCAGACGCGGGGGGCGTTTTGGGGGCCGGTGACGGCGCGGCAACCGACGGCTTTTCGGGTTCCGTTTGTGGCGTCTGCACCGGCTCGGTTTGTCCGCCTGACGCGCGATCAGTCGAATGCGACGCGCCACCTAATTCATATAACCAGTGCCATTGAGGCTGATCCAGGGGCAGTCCCGCCTGCACCAATTGGTCGAGTCCGCGGTGGTGCCATTCAGTCACCTGGTCAGGCCAGGGTGCGGGTAAATAGCTGCGCAGGAAAAACACTGCAGACACCACCAGCAGCAAAAACAACGCGGTATTGCGCAACCAATGGCTGGCACCAAAAGGGTTGGAAGCCGGCGCCTGCACCACGGTGCGGACCGGCGTGCCCTGGCCGGACTGAGGCCAGTGCATGGCCACAGCGTCCTGCTCGGCGGTATTCGCCGCCTGGATTTCACCGGTCTGGTTTTCATCCAAAGCACTGCTGATCAGCGTCGGGGAGTCGGGGTCGGTTTGGTTATCCTGCAAGCGCTTTGCGGCAAGCTCGATAAGCTCGTCCACGCGTCGCAAATCGTCGTCGCTGATCTGGTCCAGATCCTCCACCAACTCCATACCGGTCTGGTACCGATTGTCGGGATTTTTGGCCAGTATTTTGTCGATCACAGGCTGAAATATTTTGAACGGCGCGGCCATCCGGGGCACGGGCTCAGCCACGTGTTTGATCCCTACCGCCACGGCGGAGTCGGCATCGTAGGGTACCCGACCGGTGATCAATAAAAACAGAACCACGCCCAGGCTATAGAGATCGGAACGGGCGTCCACCGGTTTACCCTTGGCCTGCTCGGGGCTCATGTAATGCGGGGTACCGATGGCGGTCCCGGTCTGGGTCATACCCTGTTCGAGACCGGTCGGCCTGGCGATGCCAAAATCCATTAATACCGCGCGACCATCTTCGTCGTGCAGCATGATGTTTTCAGGTTTCACATCGCGGTGAACGTAGCCTTTGCGAGCGGCGTAATCCAGCGCGCGGGCTATGTCCCTGACAACCTGCAGCCCCTGCGCGCGGGTCAGGCCGGTACGCTTGGCTTTAAGGTCTTTACCTGGCACATACTCCATGGACAGGTAATGGTGCCCTTCGTGAACGCCAACATCATAAACGGTCACGATATTGGGGTGGACCAGACGCGATACGATTTTTGCCTCGCGCAAAAAACGCTCGCCAAATGCAGGGTCTTTGAGCAATTCCGGCGACAGTACCTTAAGCGCCACTTCGCGCTCAAAGCTTTCCTGTATGGCCAGATAAACCGTTGCCATACCTCCTCGGCCCAGGGTATCGATAATTTTATAACCGGGTATTTGCATCTGGCCTTTTATGATTATGAGTTTGCGTGAGAAGATGACAATGTGAGCGATTTGCACACTTAACAGACAGCGCGCCCCAAACCTGCGCCGACACGACTTTATGCCCCTTTGCACCAGTTTAGTCAAATATCCCGGATGACTATCAAAAGCTTTCAGGTATCACTGGAGGGGTAGCGGGGCCCGTTCGTCAGAGTAGCCACTATCGCGACCTTCCCTCAGGAGAATTCATGGCCTCGCCTCTGGCTACACTGGACCCTCAACCACTCTGGCGCCACTTTCAAATGCTGTGCGACACGCCAAGACCGTCCAAACACGAAGCCGCTGTGGTGGCAAAGATTGAAGCTTTCGCAGCGGCACATCAGTTAACGTGCGAACGCGACACGGTGGGGAATGTGCTGATTCGCAAGCCCGCCACCGCAGGCATGGAAGACCGCGTTGGCGTGGTCATGCAAAGCCACCTCGACATGGTGCCTCAGAAAAATAATGATAAGCAGCACGACTTCCTGACCGATCCCATCACGCCCGTGCGCGATGGCGACTGGATACGCGCCGACCACACCACGCTGGGTGCAGACAACGGCATTGGCGCCGCAGCCATGCTGGCCGTGCTGGAGAGCCGGGATATTGCCCACGGCCCACTGGAGGCCCTGTTCACCATCGATGAAGAAGCCGGCATGACCGGCGCCAAAGGCCTTGCGGCCAACTGGATCGAGGGCGAGCTCCTGTTCAACCTGGACACAGAAGATGAAGGCGAGCTCTACGTAGGCTGTGCCGGCGGCGTCAACGTCAACGCTGTTTTCCCGCCCGAATGGCAACCCACCGGCCCGAACATGGCTGGGTACACACTGTCGGTTAAAGGCCTGTTGGGTGGTCACTCCGGCCTGGATATTCACCTCGGGCGCGGCAACGCCAACCAGATGGCAGCCCTGTTTGTTGCGCGCCTTCAGGCAGCGTTTCCGGTTCAGCTGCACGCGTTTAACGGTGGCAGTCTGCGCAACGCCATTCCACGTGAAGCCACCATCGGCCTGGCGCTAAATGCAGAGCAAAAAGCCGCCGTGCTGGCGCTGTTTACGGCTTTTAAAAACGACATGGAAGCGCGTTACCGCCAGACCGAACCGCATTTGTGTATCGAATTGGAGGAATGTGGGCTACCTGCGCAAATCCTGAGCTTGCAGCAGTCGCGCCAACTGATCGCCAGTATCGTGTCCTGTCCCAGCTACCCTACGCGCATGAGCGATGCCCTGCCGGGCGTCACGGAAACCTCAAACAACCTGGCGACCGTCACGTTGGCGCAGGATGCAGTGCGGATCAAGTGTCTGGTGCGCAGCCTGTTGGACAGCGCTCGCGACGATCTCGGGCTGGCGCTGTGCAACCATTTTGCACTGGCCGGCGCCAGCACCCACACCGATGGCGAGTATCCGGGCTGGACTCCGGACCCTGAATCGGCGTTGCTGCAGACCATGCGGACCGTGTACCAGCAACACTACCAACAGGAACCGGCTATTAAGGTCATTCATGCGGGCCTGGAGTGTGGCATCTTGGGGGCCATCTACCCGAATTGGGACATGATTTCCTTTGGCCCGACCATTCGCTGCGCCCATTCCCCGGACGAAAAAGTCCATATTGGCTCGGTCCAGGCGTTCTGGCAGTGTTTGATTAAGGGTCTGTCCGCGGTACCCTGTGTCAACCGCTAGCCGGTAGCGACGTTGGCTATGCTATAGCCAACGTAAAAGGTATCCGCATGAAACACTTACTGGTTTTTATCTTCGCACTGACACTAACCGCTTGTGCCCGCAACAAGCCGATTGTTGACACCAAGGGCATCGACCCGGTGGCCTATGAGCAGGATCTGG
The DNA here is from genome assembly GCF_000305785.2 of Simiduia agarivorans SA1 = DSM 21679. Classification (NCBI taxonomy): domain Bacteria; kingdom Pseudomonadati; phylum Pseudomonadota; class Gammaproteobacteria; order Cellvibrionales; family Cellvibrionaceae; genus Simiduia; species Simiduia agarivorans. The sequence continues at coordinate 1,111,132 of NC_018868.3, forward strand.
CCGAGTGCCAGCAGTATGCCGCCCAGGTTGATACCGGCGGCAAGGCAGCCGGCGGCGCAGTGGCAGGCGCGGTGGTCGGTGGCGCAATGGGCGCGGTTATCAATGGCAGCAAAGGTGCCCGTACAGGCGCGGGGGTTGGCGCCATCGGCAGCACCGCCAAAGGCGCGGCACGCGGTGCTCGCGAACAACAACAGGTCGTCAAAAACTGTTTGCGCGGGCGCGGATACAAAGTACTTAACTGAACTCACAGCAGGATCCAACATGTTTATATCCAGCCAGTTTGATGGCGGCAACATTGATGTATTGACATGCGAGCGGCCATACAACATTCAAGTGGCCATCCGCAAAGACAATCAATCCGACTTTTATCAATGGTTCTATTTCCGCCTCACCGGCGCGGAGGGCGAGGCCTGTAAGATCCACATCACCAATGCGGGCAAAGCCGCCTACCCGGACGGATTCAAATCCTATCAGGCCGTGGCCTCCTACGACCGCACCCATTGGTTCCGGGTAGACACCCAGTTCGATGGCGAACAACTGGTAATAGAACATACCCCCGCTACCAACAGTATTTACTTTGCCTATTTTGCCCCCTACTCCATGGAACGGCACGCTGATCTCATTGCCTGGGCCAGCGCCGACACCCGGGTAGAGTACGAGCGATTGGGCAGCACGCTGGATGGCCGCGATATGGATCTGTTGATCGTGGGCGAGCCTGCAGCCGGCAAAAAAGCCTGCTGGATCATTGGCCGGCAGCATCCCGGCGAGACCATGGCTGAATGGTGTATCGAAGGTTTCCTGGACCGGTTGCTGGACGAAGACGATCCGGCGGCCCGCGAGCTACTTGAGCGCGCCGTGGTGTACGTGGTGCCGAATATGAATCCTGATGGCAGTGCGCGCGGTCACCTGCGCACTAACGCGGTGGGCAGCAACCTGAACCGTGAATGGCAGACACCGAGCCTCGAAAAAAGCCCGGAAGTCTTGTGCGTACTGGAAAAAATGCACCAGGCCGGCGTGGATTTCTGCCTGGACGTGCACGGCGACGAAGCCCTGCCCTTCAACTTCATTGCCGGTGCCGAAGGTATTCCGGGTTGGAACGATGAGAAACAGCGCCAGCTGGATTTTTACAAACAGACGCTGATGACGCTGAACCCGGACTTCCAGATCGAACAGGGCTACGAAGTGGACAAACCCGGATCCGCAAACCTGACCATCTGCACCAACTTCATCGCCCACACCTTCGGGTGCCTGGCCATGACGCTGGAAATGCCCTTTAAAGATACGGCCGACAGCCCCCAATCGCACGAAGGCTGGTCACCGGCACGCAGCCGGCATCTGGGCGCCAGCAATTTGCAAACCCTGCTGAGCTACCTCAAAGCGTTCTGATCAGCCAGCGCTCTTCGCACGGCGCCTGCCCGCAAGGGGCTGGCGTCGTTCACAAAGTCTGAATAGCCGGCAGCATACCAAGGCTTAACGGCGCTTGCGGCCCGCAAGCCAGATGCCCAAGCCACTCAGGCACAAAATAATCGTCAGAATTGCCACCGCATCCATCAACCAAGGGCCCAGGCCAAACACCCGCCCGGCATGCAAATCCAGCATCAGGCGCTCCCAGTTGACTTCGCGGCTCAGCCAACGATCGGTAATGTGTTGCAACACCAGATCCGGAGCCTCCCCGATTGGCAACCGACTGAAATCCGGTTCATCGAGTAAGGTCCAACGAAGGTTGTCCAGATCAAGCGAATAGTAATAAGTGCCTGACTTAAGGCACAGGTCATCGGCACAAAAACCCAGCGCGGTCATCGGTTGCGGAATGCCATAGCTGGCACCGAGGCGCTCGAGTACCTGACCGGAGCGGGCCAACACCAGAATATCCAGATCACACAAAACCGCCCACACATCCTCTTGCAGTGGCGCGACAGAAAATGCACCGGGATAGCAGGCACTGACGCGCTCGCCATCCAGATAGAGGTAATCCCCCGACTGGCTCAGCCATTGCCCCGAAGGCACTTGGATATGGGTGGCGGGCACCTTGTCTACACCGTAAGCGCGCAACAATACCGGGCTACCCAGAGGTGCCTCTGCCAGGTCAAGATCGTCGGTATGATTGAGAAAAATGCCAGTGACCGAGAGCCACAACAATAAAAGAATTAGCGTGAGGCCGATGCGTTTGTGCCAACGCCACAGGATGGGTCGCCAGAATTTCCGTAGCATGCAGGCCCTTCTTCCACGAGTTGCCGATGAAAATAAAGCGCAAGTCTAGCGATTTTTTGCAGCGCACGCACGGACAAGGTAGCACCGGTGATGCCGTCAATCGGATTGGTGAGTTTTTGTTCGGCATCGAGCATCGCGCCATCAAACTGCCGGGTAAAGCTGTCGTAGCGCACTTCGCCACCACGGACCTCCCGGTATTCGAGCACTTTCAGGCTTTGCACCTGATGATTGTCCACCACCACACCCACGGTGATGGGCAACTCCTTGCCAATTTCTTCCAGAATCCAGGCCGTGCGATCGCCCGCACGATAATAACGCGTTCGCAGTCCGGGGTTGCGGCCGAGGATATCGGCCGCACCGGCTTTTTGCTCACCCGACAACCAAAGGGTTTTGGTATCGGGCTTGGCCGTGAAACTGTCGGATACAAATTCATCTACCGTCATGAATACCCCGCGCTGCGCCATTGCAGCACTGGACACCATCATCAGTAATATCACGAGTCCGTATTTCACGCTGATTCCTGCAGTTCGACAGTGCCGCCTGCTGGCAGGCGGCATCACTGATCAGAAAGAGTAGCCTACACCCAGGTTGAAGCCTTCGCGGCGATCTTTACCGGTGGGCACTTCCTCACTCACGATGTCGGCCTTGAGCACGGCGTTAGGCGCGATCCAGTAGTTCACACCCAGCGACCACTCACCGTATTCGGTGTCTGCGCTGCTGCCCGCCTGGTTGTCCCACATGCTGTAACGGGCAAAGGTACCCCAGTTTTCGTTGATGCGGAAAGAAGGCTCGATATACCAGCCATACTGTTCATCGGCACCGGCAGCCACGTCGTTGATCTGGCTGTTCAGGTCCCACTGAGCGTACAGCGCGCGCAGGCCAAAGCCGTTGGCTGATTGGTAAACGGCATGGGCTTCAAACAACAAAGCATCCAGTTTGCCCTGTCCCAGACGGTCTTCGCCCTGCATCATGTCGTCCTGATAGTTCAGGGTAGCCGCCAGTTCGAGACCGGGCACGCCGGTGTACTTGATACGGCCGGTGTAGGCAAAGGTATCGGCTGGTGCGGAAGCAACTTTCTGACGACCGTCGCGGATCTTGTATTTGCCATCGGCCAGGTACAGACCGGAGTGGCCGGCGGCGTTATAGGTCAGACCTTCAGCCAGCTCACCTTTGAAGTTCAGGCCACCTTCCCACCAGGTGGTCGGGATGATGTTTTTCTCAACATTGTTGCGCTCTACACCGTAGAAAGTGTCGGGCTCATGGGTCTCATTCAGAATACCCACGGGAATCAGGAATACACCGGATTGCAGGCTGTGGTTCTGGGCGAAATCCCACTCGATATAGGCCTGTTCCAGCTCCACTTCACCGGGCTTGCCGTCACCTGCCAGCGCGTGTTCCAGCTCAAATTCAGAGTAAAAACGCACTTTGTCATTGAACTGGTGACCGAAGAACAATACAAAACGGTGGAAATCGATTTCGTTTTTGTCGGAAGCGCCATCTATGCCATTCAAACGGTTCAGGTGCAGCTCACCATAACCACCAATAGAAGTTTTGGACGCAGCACCGGCGGCAGCTGACTGCTCAACGGCTTCGGCTGTCGCTTCAATTTTTGCACCCAGATCCTGTTCAGCCACGGCCACCTTTTTGTCGGTTTTTTCCAGCTTGGCTTTAAGCGCTTCAATTTGCGCCTGCTGCTGCTTGATCAACTCGTACAGCTCTTCACTGCTGGGTGTGGCTGCGTGTGAGGCCAGTGTAACGCTGCCAATGGCCAGCGCCAGAACGGCTTTTTTCAACATGGCTAAGTCCCTTGATGTATTGGGTGATTAAAGTGGCGCGGATGTTAATGCTTTTGAGAATAGTTATCAACACCAAATGCAAACAATACCCTTTTATATGATCTGGATCAGTCACACGGGGCTAAAAAGACGGGAAGGCGTTCAGAACGCCCAGATTTGCGGGATAACCAACGTACCCACGAGCCACATAATGATGTTAAGTGGCAGGCCAATCCGTAAGAAGTCGGTGAAACGATAACCACCCGCGGAATAGACAAATGTATTGGTCTGGTAACCGATAGGTGTGGCAAAGCTGGCCGATGCGCCAAACATGACCGCCACCACAAAGGGCCGCGGATCGACACCCATTTGCTGGGCAACACCGATGGCCACCGGGACCACCAATACCGCCACGGCGTTGTTGGACAGAATTTCAGTCAGAATCGACGTGAGCAGGTAAATCAGGCTCAGCATCAACCAGGGCCCGAGATACGGCCCCCATACCAGAATGGTATCGACAATGACCTGCACCAGCCCCACCTTGGTCATGGCAATGCTGAACGCCAACATGCCAAGAATGATCATCAGAATGCGCCATTCCACCGACTTGTAGGCATCGTCCACATCCAGGCAACCGGTGACAATTACGGTCACCGCGGCGATAACGGCAAGGCCTTCGATGGGCATCACATTAAAGGCAGCCAATACCATCACCGACAATATGGACAGAATTGCCAACGGCGCCTTATCCCGGCGGTAGGCCCGCTCCTGCACCGTGTTGAGCGAAATCATGTCGCCATTATCGGAAAATTTCTGGATCTGGCCCGCACTGCCCTCCACCAACATCACATCGCCAAACTGCAGTTGCAGATCATCCAGGTTGGATTGGATGTTTTCATCCTGCCGGTGCACCGCCAGGACGTGAATGCCGTATCGCGCTGTCAGGTTCAGGTCGCGCATTGGGCGGTCGCAATAACGTGAATTGCGACCGACAATTGCCTCCACCAGAATCACGTCGCGGGTGGCAATGGTTTCAAATTTTTCTTCACCGTTGGCGGTAAATTCCAACAGGCCATTTTCCCTTAGTTCAACGACATCCTGCATGTTGGTGTGCAGTATCAGTCGGTCGCCGGCCTGGAGTATGGTGCTGCGGGACGGCTCAGTGAGCTCTTCATCACCGCGGAAAATCCGCAACACCTGATTGCCGCTGTTGCCGTTAAGGTCTGCCTCGGCAATGGTCTTACCAATCATTGGCGAATGGTGAGGCACCATCAGATCGGTCATGAAGGTGCGGTCGCCTGACAAATTCAACTGATTAGTCAGGGTCTCCCGGTCCGGTAGCAGTCGATTGGCAAAGACACCAATAAACACCACGCCCACGCCTGCCATCACCAGACCCAGCAGAGTGATTTCAAACATACTGAACGGGGTCATCCCGTATTCGCGCGCGACGCCGTCGGCCAGAATATTGGTACTGGTTCCCAACATGGTCATGGTGCCACCCAGAATCGTGGCGTAAGACAGTGGAATCAGCAGTTTGGAGGGTTTGATATTGCGGCTGGTGGCGAGGGCAATGGCCACCGGGGTAAAAATTGCCACCACCGGGGTATTGTTGATAAACGCCGACATCACCAATGCCGATAACATCAGCATAATCAAGGCTTGCGAAGGACTGCGACCCGACACCGCTTTGATGCGGCTGGCCAGCCATTCCACGCAACCGGTGCGCTCCAACGCGGCCGACAAAATAAACATGCAGGCAATAGTGACCGGGGCACTGTTGCTCAATACGCCGAGTACTTCTTTGCTATTCAGCAAACCCGCCGCCAACAACACGGCAACGGCAATCCCCACGACCACGTCGGGGCTGAATTTTTCACGCACGAATGCATAAAGCATCCATGCCAGCAACGCCGCCACGAGCAGAAGCGCAAGAGTAGGCGAATTTTCGAGCAAGCCGCTCATAGGGACAAATGCACCAGTGCCATTCTATGGAGTGGGGCAAAATAGAGGATGGTGGTTATAAAGTCTAAGATTATTTGCTGCGGTTTATATAACCAAAAAGGTTAGTGAACACCAAAAACACAAAACCCGGCAAAGGCCGGGTTTTGGTACGAGCGGGAAATACTTACTGGGCCGCTTCGTCAAGCAAAGGCTTCAGTTCGCCCTTCTCGTGCATCTCGGTAATGATGTCACAGCCACCGATCAATTCACCCTTGACCCACAATTGCGGGAAGGTCGGCCAGTTGGCGTACTTGGGCAGCTCGGCCCGGATATCGGGGTTAGACAGGATATCCACATACGCAAACCGCTGACCACAGGCCATAATCGCCTGCGAGGCGCGCATCGAGAAACCACACTGAGGCGCGTTGGGCGAGCCCTTCATGTAAAGAATCACAGCGTTCTCTTCAATCTGCTTTTTAATGGTCTCGATAGTCTGATTTGTGTCCATTGGGCACCCCTGTAACAATTGAACTGCAACGAGCGGCCGTAATTCCTACCTGTCCGCTCAGGTATTGGCGCGCATTCTACAGGAACAAGGGAAGAAGTTGCACCGCTTTCTTTAAGTGGCAAAGCTACTATAAAGTAGCGCCCCTGAGCAGCTATTGTTTCATTTATTGCGCACGCATTTGCCACGGAGCCCCCTATGGCCGCCACACCCGAATACCTCGCCACGGTAAAGGAATTGTCCGACCGCATTGTCGAGGCGCAAAAGCCGATCCGCATTCTGGATGCCGTCAAATGGCGACTGGAAACCAAGCAGGCCTTCTTCAAAAACAAATGCAAAAAAGCGCCCGTCATCGGTGACGGCTACTACGAGGGAAATCCACTGGGATTTGACCCGCACGCCAAACGCAAAGAGTTCCATGACATTGAGCGCGACATCAATCGCCAGCTGGGGCAATTGAGTCCGGTAACCGGCATGATGCGCCGCGCCTGCCGGGAGTATCAGATGGTGGTGCGCATGCTGGAGGCACGTGGCCGCGACGAATTTGGCGATTTGTCCCAGGAACTCTACGGTTCCGCATCCGACGTATTCCATGTGGGAGACCCCACCGTTGCGGAATTGGGCACCAGCATGGAAGAAACGCTGGTCAGCCTGTTGCAGCATGATTCGATGACCGAAGACGATAAAACCATCGACGCCGATGCCGCGGTCGCCGAGCTGAATGCCCGCATGGGCCGCGTGTTCCCCAATGATGGCATCCGGGTGATGATCTCCGACGGCATTACCGCCGATGCAGCCGCCGGCACCGATTACATCAAGATCCGCAAGGGCGCCATGCTCAACAACAATGACATCGATGTGCTGGAAGCGCACGAGGGCTGGGTACATCTCGGCACAACGCTCAACGGTATGGCACAGCCCTACTGCACCTTTTTAGGCAAAGGCCAGCCCTCCTCTACCGTTACTCAGGAAGGTCTGGCGGTTTTGACCGAAATTATCACGCTGCGCTCCACCCCTTCGCGTCTGTATAAATTGATCAACCGGGTACGGGCAGTGACGTTGGCCGAGGATGGCGCCAATTTCATGGACGTGTTTCATTACCTGCGCGACAAGTCCCTGTCCGAAGAGGACAGTTACACCATTGCCAGCCGGGTCTTTCGCGGCAGCACGCCCGACGGCAAGCCCTTCACCAAGGACATTTCCTACATGAAAGGCTTTGTTCAGACCTTTAACTTTATGCGACTGGCGGTGGCCCAAGGCAAACTCGACAAGCTGCCGCTGTTGTTTGTGGGCAAAATCCAGTTGGAAGACATCAAAACCATCGACCAGCTGCTGGCCGAGGGCATTGTGTTGCCGCCTAAATTTGTCCCGCCCCACTTTGCCGACCTCAAAGGCCTGGCCAGCTGGCTCAGTTTCAGCCGCTTTATCGCCGCCCTGAACTTCCAGCAGGTGGAGTCGGACTACGCGTCCCTGTTATCGTAAGGCGATACGGACAAAAAATGTTCTTTCATCTATTGCCAAGCTGAAGCTACAACAATAGAATTATCTGCACTTTGAAACCATCAAAACCGCAGATTCTGCGGTTTTTTATTTCCAGAGAGGAAAATCCATGACCACACCGGCCCTGATGAACAACTATGGCGAACGCAAACTCACCATTGTGCGCGGCCGTGGCAGCCGCGTGTGGGACAGCAATGGCAAGGAATACATCGACGCAATCTCTGGCATCGCTGTATGCGGCCTGGGCCACTGTCACCCGGCGGTCACCGAGGCAATCAGCCAGCAGGCCGATACGCTGGTGCATATCTCCAATCTGTACAACATCCTGCCGCAGGAGCAGTTAGCAGAAAAGCTGGTTGCGCTGTCCGGCATGGACAAGGTGTTTTTCGCCAATTCCGGCACCGAAGCCAATGAGGCCGCCATCAAGCTCGCGCGCAAATGGGGCAACGCACAGGGTAAAACCTGCCCCACCATCGTGGTAATGGAGCACAGCTTCCACGGCCGCACCATGGGTGCACTGTCTGCGACCGGCAACAGCAAAGTCCAGGCAGGGTTTGCGCCGCTGGTGGACGGCTTTATCAGAGTGGCATACGACGATGCCGCAGCGGTTGAAGCATTGGCAAACAATGATCAGATAGTAGCGGTGCTGGTTGAACCGGTACAAGGTGAAGGCGGCGTGCACGTGCCCGCCCCCGACTACCTGAATAAATTACGCGCAATTTGCGATGCCAATGGCTGGCTGCTGATGCTCGATGAGATCCAGTCCGGCAACGGCCGTACCGGCAAGTTTTTTGCGTACCAGCACAACGGCATACTGCCCGATGTGGTCACCACTGCCAAAGGTCTCGGCAACGGTTTTCCCATCGGGGCCACACTGGCACGCGGTGCGGCTGCAGAGGTGTTTCAACCCGGCAATCACGGCACCACCTTTGGCGGCAATCCGCTCGCCTGTGCCGCGGCCTTAGCGGTGGTGAATACGCTGGAATCCGAAGGTTGCCTTACCCTCGCCGCCAATCGCGGCGCTGAAATGCTGGCCCAATTCCGCACCGCCTTTGCCGGCTTGGACACCGTCAAAGACATTCGCGGTGCAGGCCTGATGATCGGCATTGAGCTGTCGGCCCCTTGCGGGGAATTGGTTGAGCGCGGTCGCGACGCCGGATTACTGATCAACGTGACCGCCGGCAATACCGTCCGTCTGTTGCCAACACTCAATATTAACGACGAAGATTTTCAGGCCCTGTGCAAGGGCGTGATCGAACTCGTCAAGCATTTTAAACCGGCCTGAACCGGAATCCATTAAGAAGAGTCACAGAAACCAAGACCATGAGTAACCGTCATTTTTTATCACTGGACGACGTCAGCCGGGAAGAGCTGAGTTCAATAATCGATCGGGCTATCGAGCTAAAAGCCCTGCGCCGTCAGGGCCTCGAGGAGCGCCCTTTTGTGGGCAAAGTACTGGGCATGATTTTCGAAAAATCCTCCACCCGCACCCGCGTTTCATTTGAAGCCGGCATGGCCCAGCTGGGCGGCAGTGCGATCTTCCTGTCGCCCCGGGACACGCAACTCGGTCGCGGCGAACCGATTGAAGATACCGCGCGGGTACTGGCCCGCATGGTGGATATTGTCATGGTGCGCACGTTTTCCCACGAGGGTCTTGAACGCTTTGCGCAGTACTCAAGCGTACCGGTAATCAATGCGCTGACCGACAAGTTGCACCCGTGCCAGCTGCTCGCCGACCTGCAAACCTTCAAAGAACACCGGGGCGATATCACCGGCAAGACCGTGGCCTGGGTGGGCGACGGCAACAACATGTGCCAGAGCTATATGAATGCGGCCCAACAATGCGGCTTCACCCTGCATATCGCCTGCCCGAAAGGCTATGAGCCAGAGCAGCATCTGCTGGATGCGGCCGGTGATAGCGTCCGGCTCTTCCACGACCCACGCGTCGCCGTTGAAGGCTGTGACCTGGTCACCACTGACGTGTGGGCGTCAATGGGGCAGGAAGAAGAACAAAAACAACGGATGCGCGACTTCGAAGGGTTTAAAGTTGACCACGCGCTCATGGCGCTGGCCAACCCGGATGCGATTTTCCTGCATTGCTTACCTGCCCATCGGGAAGAGGAAGTCTCTGCAGCGCTGCTGGAAGACGAAAACATCAGCAAAGTATGGGATCAGGCGGAAAACCGCATGCATGCCCAGAAAGCCTTGATGGAATTTTTATTGACCGGTGGAAGGCAAGACGTTTAACACTCCGGATCCCGGCTGCTAAGGCTGGGATTTGGCCTCAATCCAGCGCGACATAAACTCCGTACTACGGTGCTTTTGCTCATGCAGGATTGCCCCCACAATGTTCCGTTGCCGGTGTTGTGTCAGCTGGGCGCGTAGCGTGTCGATGCACGCCGACAGCTCAGCCTGCCGCAATCCGCAATCGAACAATTGGTTAAATCGTTGCAGTGCTGCACGCTGAGCAGCATTCCAGGCTGAGCGTTGAGTGTACAATCCGACGATCACCTGAGCCCACTGCTCACGACGATCAACTAAGCCACCCGGCCATTCGCCTTGCCCCATGCCTTCTGCGCCAATAGCGGTGGTAACACTCGGTGTTCCGGTCGCCCAGGCATCGGCCAACTTGCCCTTTATGCCCGCGCCAAAACGCAATGGCGCCACACACAGCCGGTATTGCCCCAGGGTTTCCCGGGCCTGCCTGGCCCAGCCCTTAATAAGAAACCCGAGCGCGTCTGAATGCAGCTGAAGGGCTTTTTTAGGCTGATAGGCACCGTAAACATGCATCTCTGCATCCGGTAGAGCGCGCCGGATCGCCGGCCAGATTTCTCGCAGATAGCGCACCGCATCCCAATTCGGAGCATGCCGGTAATTGCCGATAAACACCATGTGGGCGCGATCATCAAACCCCTTCAGAGTCTCACCGGACACCGGCGTTTCCATGAACGGGCAATGATGCAACAAGGATTCAGGCACGCCCATTCGTTGTACCAGCAGTGCGATCTCCGCATCGGAAATCATCAGGCTCAGATCGCAACGATAAATGGCCGCCAATTCCCGCCGCGCCAGTTCCGTAAACAGATCCTCGTCGGCCAGATCCAACACCGGCCGGCCCGCTTTAATGGCTTGTTCACGCCCCGCACGCAGACAATGCAGGTCTTCCGTATCCAGCACCCGCAGGGTACCCGGACTGGCATCGGCCAGGCGCCAGCCAAATTGCTCTTCGGTGACAAAGCGATCAAATATCGCCACGGCCGGCTGCAGTGCAGACACCAGGCGATCAAAGCTCGAACAGTTGAGTGCCAACGGAACCGATTCCACACCCAATGCATCCAGGTCTTCAGCGGTATCACCGCGTTCCGCCGCCGAGCCGAACAACACCCGGTAGCCCGCCGACTGAGCCCAATGAATCAGCTGAATGATGCGGCTGCCTGCCGCCGAAGACGTGGGTTCTGGCCACACATAGCCAATAATCAGTAAGGTTTGTTGCATGCCACTCGTCACACCGGCAAAACCCCTATTCTACCCCATTGGCTATGCTTCTAGAGTTTCTGCCAATGGCCACATTCACGAGGTTCGATAATGAGCGTTACCATCATCACCACCGGCGGCACCATCGATAAAATCTACTACGATGCGAAGAATGACTACCACATCGGTCAACCGCAGGCACCCAAAATTCTCGAGCGCGCGGGTGTTACGCTGGACACGCCGCTGATTCCCCTGTTCCGCAAAGACAGCCTCGACATCACCGATGAAGACCGCGCCCTGATCCGGTCGACAGTGGAACAGCAGCCGGGCCACAACATTGTGATTACCCACGGCACCGATACCATGACCAAAACCGGTGTGTTCCTGCAGGGCATCAAAGGCAAAACGATCGTATTGATGGGTGCAATGTACCCGGCCGAATTCCGCGACTCCGATGCGGTGTTCAACCTGGGTGCCGCCATCATGGCCGCACAAACCCTGCCCGAAGGCGTCTACATCGCCATGAACGGGCGCGTGTTCAATCCCGCCAAGTGCGTGAAAAACGTGGCCGAAAACCGGTTTGAAGAGGCGTGATAAGAAACGTCACTGGTGTTGAGTAAAGGCAAAACCGGCATCGATATTGCGTAGAGATTGCATAGCTATTGCGTAAGGAATTGTCTGGACTCAGGCCAAGGACCCACCATGCCGCTCACACCCTCCGCCCTCAGCGCGTTTGTCGCACAACACCAGCTACCGGATACCTACCTGGCCTTTGCCAACGCCCACTTCAGCCCGCTGCTGACATGGGCTCAGGCAGCGAAAAGCCCGCAAATACTGGGTATTAACGGCAGTCAGGGTTCGGGCAAATCCACCTTGGCGGCCTGGCTGGTGGCAGCGCTGACCGATCAGGGCATTCCGGCGCTGGCGCTGAGTATGGATGACTTTTACCTGGGCAAAGCCGCACGCACCCTGTTAGCCAACAGGGTACATCCGTTGCTCGGCACCCGCGGTGTGCCCGGCACCCACGATGTGGCGCGCGCCATTGAAGTGCTGGACGCACTAAAAGAGTGCAAAACACCGATCATCCCCCGCTTCGACAAGGCCATCGATGACTGCGTACCCGCATCGCACCTGGAGCCACTGCATCATCCCGTAAAAATTATCGTGCTCGAGGGTTGGTGTCTGGGCGCACAGCCGCAAGCAGAAGCAGCATTGATGCATCCCATCAATGCATTGGAGCGGGACGAAGACCAACAGGGACAATGGCGCAGTTGGGTAAACCGGCAGCTGGCTCAGACCTACCAGGCGTGGTTTCAACGGGTGGATCGCTGGGTGATGTTGCGCGCCCCGTCGTTCGAATGTGTCGCGCAATGGCGTTGGCAGCAGGAACAAAAGCTGTGGCAAAAACATAAGTTGGCAGGCATGTTGCAACAGACTGATCATCGCGGGGGTTCCACCACCTCAGGTCTGATGACGCGCGAGCAAGTGCAACGCTTTGTTCAATACTATGAACGACTCACCACGCACATGCTGCACGAAATGCCCGACCGGGTGGAGCACCTGTATCAATTAGATGACAGGCGCAACATTATTCATGAACACCACCGGTCTCACGGAGCACTCCGCTAAATCCCACAAGCATTGGTTGGTATTCACCGATCTTGATGGCACGTTGTTAGACCACTTCAATTACAGTTTCGCCAAAGCCGTACCCATGTTGGCAGCTCTCCGTCAGCATGACATCCCCCTGATCATCGCCACCAGTAAAACGTTTGCCGAAGTACAACCACTGCGCAGTCAACTACGCAATGGTTATCCATTCATTGTGGAAAACGGTGCCGGCATATATTTGCCTTTGTCGTTTTTACCCGAAGAACAATTGCACCAGTTTTCCGGCGTCGCACTGCATCAGGGATACTGGCGCCTGGCGCTGAGCCAACCGAGGGCCTACTGGCAAACCTTGTTAACGCAGGCGGCCAAAGACTTCCATGGCTTGTTCGCGAGCTTTACGCAGTTGGGCACAGAAGGCATCGCGCGCGCCACCGGTCTGAGTCATCAGGATGCCAGGCTTGCCAATGAACGGGAATTTTCTGAACCGGTTTTGTGGCTCGGCGACGATAACCGGAAATCCCAGTTCATTGTGCATATGACGGCATTGGGCGCCAATGTGTTGGAAGGCGGTCGTTTCCTGCACATCACAGGCAATTCAAATAAAGGCCGCGCCATGCAATGGGTTGCCGACGCTTTTGCCTTGCGAGACGGACACCGCTTTACAACGCTGGCCGCGGGCGACGGTAAAAACGACGTACCCATGCTGGAGCTCGCCGACGCTGCGCTGGTAATGCGCTCACCGGTCAATCCGACACTTTGTCTGAATCGCTCTCACGGCTATATCGAAAGCCCCTGCGCAGGCCCACTGGGCTGGGCCAAAGGAATCAATCATTTTCTACAACTCGGAGTAAGCTGACCATGGCAGATTTCTACCAGAACGGCATCATTACCACCTTGCACAACCTCACCCGCCGGCCTGTAGCGGAAATGGAAAAAGAATTGTGCGAATTCTCCGAAAAGCGGCCACTGGGACTGATCCTGCCCTCCCTGTATTCCGAATTGGAAGGCGAAGCGCTACCTAACATTGTTGATCAACTTACCGAAGTGCCCTACCTGAATGAGATAGTGATCGGGCTGGATCGCGCCAATGAGGCGCAGTACCGCCACGCCATCGGGTTTTTCAGTAAATTGCCTCAGCATCATCGCATCCTCTGGAACGACGGTCCGGCCCTGCGCGCGCTGGATGCGGAATTACTGAAGATGGGCATTGCGCCAACCATGCCGGGCAAAGGCCGCAACGTCTGGTACTGCATCGGCTACATGCTGGCATCCAATCGCAGCGAATCCATCGCCCTGCACGACTGCGATATTGTGACCTACGAGCGCGAACTCTTGGCCCGATTGATTTATCCGGTCGCTAACCCGCAATTCAACTATATGTTCTGTAAAGGCTATTATTCGCGTATCGCCGAAGGAAAACTCAATGGTCGTGTGTCTCGGTTATTGGTCACCCCCTTGTTACGCAGCCTGAAGAAGATTTTCGGTGAACTCGATTACCTGCAGTACATGGATACTTTCCGCTACTCGCTCGCGGGCGAATTCTCATTTCGCAAAGATGTGCTCAATGATATCCGCATCCCCAGCGACTGGGGCCTGGAAATTGGCGTCCTGTCTGAAATGTACCGGAACAACTCCACCAATCGTCTGTGCCAGGTGGATATCGCAGACATATACGATCACAAACACCAGGACCTGTCGGCCAATAATGACAAGGGCGGCCTGTCCAAAATGTCCATCGATATCAGCAAGGCCTTGTTCCGTAAGCTCGCCACCCAAGGCAAAACATTTAATACGGAAACTTTCCGGTCTATCAAAGCCACGTATTTCCGCATCGCACTGGATCTGATCGAAACCTATCACAATGACGCCATCATGAATGGCCTTAAACTCGACGTGCACAGCGAGGAAAAGGCGGTCGAAATGTTTGCCCAAAACATTATGAAGGCCGGCGAATCCTTTTTGGAAAACCCGATGGAAGCGCCATTTATCCCCAGCTGGAACCGGGTCATTTCAGCCATGCCCGATGTACTGGAGCGCTTGCGCAATGCCGTTGAAAGCGACAATGCACGATTCGCCTGATGTAACAAGGAGCTCGCGAATGAATGCGATAAACCTGCAACTACGGCAAAAATTGTCGGACCATTTGCACATCATCTACCAACAGGTACAACCTGAGCTTGCAATTGTTGATTGCGTGGATGAACTGCTGGATATTATGCAAATTGCGGCCGACGCCCCCTCGCCCGATGCCTACGCCAATCATTGGAGCGAGCGGGACGCGTTGATGATCACCTACGGCGACAGCTTGCTGGCGCCACAGGAAAAACCGCTGGAGACGCTGAAGAACTTTATCGATGAGCAGCTGGCCGGTGTCATCAACAGCATCCATATTCTGCCTTTTTTCCCCTACAGCTCAGACGACGGTTTTTCCGTTATCGACTATTCCACCGTCAACGAATCACTGGGCGATTGGCAGCACATTCGCGCCCTGGGTGAGCAGTACCGCCTGATGGCAGACCTGGTCATTAACCATTGCTCGGCGCGCAGTTACTGGTTTGAAAACTTCATCAAACAACAATCGCCGGGGAAAGACTATTTTTTTACCGCCAGCCCACAAGCCGATTTATCCGCCGTGGTCAGACCCCGCACCAACCCGCTGCTGCAGGCGGTAGAGACTCAGGCCGGCACCCGCCATGTGTGGTGCACCTTTTCTTTTGATCAGGTGGACCTGGACTTCCGCAACCCGGAAGTACTCAAGCAATTTGTCCGCATTGTGCGTTTGTATCTGGATCAGGGCGTGCGGATTTTCCGGCTCGATGCCATTGCATTTCTGTGGAAAGTGCCCGGTACCAGTTCGATCAACTTACCGGAAACCCACGAGGTAGTGCGCCTGTTGCGTACTTTGATTGAACACGCTGAACCCGGTGCCGTGATCATCACCGAAACCAACATTCCCAACCAGGAAAATCTGAGCTATTTTGGCAACAACAACGAAGCCCACTGGATCTACAACTTCTCGTTGCCACCTCTGCTGGTGCAGGCATTACTGACCGGCAACGGCACGCATCTGAAGCGCTGGATGATGACCATGCCGCCGGCGCGCAACGGCACCACCTATTTCAATTTCATTGCCAGTCACGACGGCATCGGCCTGCGTCCCACCGAGGGCCTGCTGAACGATGATGAGCTCAATGCGCTGACCCATGCGCTCGAACAATTTGGTGGCCGCATTTCCTGGCGCACCAGCGCCGACGGCAGCCCACGCCCCTACGAGGCCAATATTGCCTTGTACGATGCACTCAAAGGCACCATTGCCGGCCCTGACAATTTTAATTTTGAGCGGTTTATTTGCGCCCACGCCATCATGCTGGGCCTGGAAGGTGTGCCGGCGTTTTATATTCACAGCCTGCTGGCCACCGGCAATGACTACCAGCGCATGGAGCATTCGGGCCACAACCGGGCCATCAACCGGCACCAGTGGCAGAAGGCGCAACTGGACAGCCAATTGGCAGACCCCAACAGCCAGCACGCGAGGGTTTTCAACGCTCTCAAGCGACTGATCGGCATCAGGGCTGAACAGCCGGCCTTTCATCCCAACGCCACCCAGTTCACGCTGCACCTGGGCGACAGTATCTTTGCCTTCTGGCGCCAATCCATGGACCGGCAACAGAATATCTTTTGCCTATCCAATCTGGCGCACACTGCGCAGGATGTGCCCTTGTCAGCCATTAACCTGGTGTGTACCGACAATTGGCGGGAATTGATCAGTGGGGAGACCCTCGACCCGCAGGCCGAACTACTGCACCTGGCCCCTTACCAGACAGTGTGGATCAGCAATGGCTGTTAGCCAGTGGTCAAGCAGCCTACCAGACATAGCGCTCTCCCAGGATTAACACCCAGGCTGTGAGCGCGACCAGTATGGTCAGCAGCACCGCTGCAGAACCGACATCTTTTGCCTTGCCCGACAATTCATGGTGCTCGGCGCCTATGCGGTCCACCACAGCTTCAATGCCGCTGTTTATCAGCTCCACGACCAGGATCAACACCGACAACGCGATCAACACTGCCGACTCCACCGCGCTGATATCCAGCCACAATGCAAGGGGTATGAGTACCAACACCAATGGGACTTCTTCGCGGAAAGCCGCCTCTGTACGCCAGGTGGATTTAAGCCCCTGCCAGGAATAGCGGGTGGCATTGATCAGACGGGTGAGGCCCTGTTTATTTCCTTTCATGGTTGCACGTCGTTCCGTTAGGGATGGGTTTCACTGCCTGTCATGCGAGCGGCTCCGATAGAACAAAAAAGTATAACTATACCGACAGACCGGTTCAGCCCCAAGGCACAGCCATGAGCCTGAGTCGCCAGATTAGTAACTACTGACATGGTGAATTAGACACAAGTTATCCACAAACTACCCACAAAGCGGTAGGCTTGCATTGGCCCCGAAACCGCATTATCTTGTAGCGCAATTCAGCCAAACCCCAATATATAGGGATTCCACCGCATCAGATTGACCAGTCGTTAATCGGAATGATCGCGTGTTAGGCAATCCGGGGTGGTACCCGCCGGGCAAGGAAGTCTGACGCACAGGCGGGGCCAACGTAAACAGGGACAGCGTAAGGGACGCAGCAATGGCAAAACGTGACAGGTTGACCCGCACCACTCGCCCGCGCCGCACCCGATTATCTGCTTATCTGCACTTTCTTTACCCCCGCCGGTAACTGGCAGGGGCGGTTTTTGCTTTGCCAAAAACCAACCGGGTTTAACGACACAACAAAAATGACGCCTCATCCGCGGAGACGATATGCACACCGAGACTGAAACCAGCAGCAAACAGCCGACAGTCAACCCCAAAACCGACAGCCAGACTACCGTCAGCGCCACAGCCCCGGGTAAAATCCGGGTAATCAAGCGCAACGGTACCGTGGTGCCCTTCGACGCTTCAAAAATTGAAGTGGCGGTGACCAAAGCCTTTCTCGCCGTAGAAGGTGGCACCGCGGCGGCGTCTTCACGCATCCGCGAAACGGTCAAGAACCTGACTCAAATGGTAGCCGCGGTGTTTACCCGTCGCATGGCCTCCGGCGGCACCATCCACATCGAAGAAATCCAGGATCAGGTGGAACTGGCGCTGATGCGCACCGGCGAGCATAAAGTCGCGCGCGACTACGTGCTCTACCGTGAAGAACACGCGCGCGCGCGCGCAGCCAAAAAATCGGCAGAGCCGGTGGTGGCAGACCCCAAATACCCCACCATCAACGTCACACTGGCGGACGGCAGCAAAGCCCCGCTGGACATGTTACGTCTGCGCACCATCGTCAGCGAAGCCTGTGCCGGCCTGAAAGACGTGAGCGACCAGGCCATTCTGGACGAAGCCATGCGCAATCTGTACGACGGCGTGTCGCTGGAAGACGTAAACACCTCACTGGTGATCACCGCCCGTACCCTGGTAGAAAAAGAACCCAACTACACCTACGCCACCGCGCGTTTGCTGTGCGACAAGTTACGTGCCGAAGCGCTCACCTTCCTGGGTGTGGCCACTTCCGCCACCCAGCATGACATGGAGCACTTGTACGCCGCCGCCCTGCCCGCCTACATCAAAAAAGGCGTAGAGCTGGAGCTGCTGGACCCGGTACTGCTGGAGTTCGATCTTGATACATTGGGCAAGGCACTGATTGCCGAGCGCGATCTTCAGTTTACTTACCTCGGTTTGCAGACTCTGTACGACCGCTACTTCATTCACAGCAACAATGTGCGCTTTGAACTGCCGCAGGTGTTTTTCATGCGCGTGGCCATGGGCCTGGCGGTGGAAGAAGACAATCGCAATGAGCGCGCCATCGAGTTCTACCGGTTGCTGAGCTCTTTCGACTACATGAGCTCTACGCCCACGCTGTTCAATGCCGGCACTTTGCGCCCGCAACTGTCCTCCTGCTACCTGACCACGGTACCGGACGATCTGCACGGCATTTACGGTGCAATCCAGGACAACGCCATGCTGAGCAAATTTGCCGGCGGCCTGGGCAACGATTGGACTCCCGTGCGTTCCCTCGGCGCCTACATCAAAGGCACCAACGGCAAGTCACAGGGCGTTGTGCCTTTCCTGAAAGTGGCCAACGATACCGCCGTTGCCGTGAATCAGGGCGGCAAGCGCAAGGGCGCGGTGTGTGCGTACCTCGAAACCTGGCACATGGACATCGAAGAGTTTCTGGACCTGCGCAAAAATACCGGTGACGACCGTCGCCGCACCCACGACATGAACACCGCCAACTGGGTACCGGACCTGTTCATGAAGCGCGTGTTTGAAGACAAGCCCTGGACATTGTTCTCACCCAACGACGTGCCCGACCTGCACGATTTATTCGGCAAGGCGTTTGAAGAGCGCTACGAGCACTACGAAAAACTCGCCGCCGAAGGCAAGATGCGTTTGTTCAAAACCGTCAAAGCCGCTGACCTCTGGCGCAAGATGCTGGGCATGCTGTTTGAAACCGGACACCCCTGGATCACCTTTAAAGATGCCTGCAACCTGCGCAGCCCGCAGCAACACGCCGGTGTGGTGCACTCCTCTAACCTGTGTACCGAAATTACCCTGAACACCAAAGCCGGCGAAGAAATTGCCGTGTGTAACCTGGGCTCGGTTAACCTGAAACAACACATTGTGGACGGCAAGCTGGATCAGGCCAAACTGCGCGCCACCGTTCGCACCGCCGTGCGCATGCTCGACAATGTAATCGACATTAACTACTACAGCGTGGACACCGCCAAGCAGTCCAACGCCCGTCACCGCCCCGTGGGCCTGGGTCTGATGGGCTTCCAGGATGCGCTGTACGAGCAACGCATTCCCTACGGTTCCGACGCCGCCGTGGAATTTGCCGACACCTCCATGGAAGCGATCAGCTACTACGCCATCGAAGCCTCCAGCGAGCTGGCCGTTGAACGCGGCCGCTACTCAACGTTTGAGGGCTCACTGTGGGATCAGGGCATTCTGCCCATCGATTCCATCGCGCTGCTGATGAAAAACCGTGGCGAGAAATTTATCGAACAAGACCAGAGCCAGCGTCTGGACTGGGCCAGCCTTCGCGCCAAGGTGCAAAAAGACGGCATGCGCAACTCCAACGTGATGGCGATTGCGCCCACCGCCACTATCGCCAACATTACCGGAGTGTCTCAGTCTATCGAGCCCACCTATCAGAACCTGTATGTGAAATCGAATCTGTCGGGTGAATTCACTGTGGTTAACCCCTACCTGGTACACGATCTGAAAGATCGCGGCCTGTGGGACAGCGTGATGGTGAATGACCTGAAATACTACGAAGGTTCTGTGCAACAAATCGACCGCATCCCGGACGATCTGAAACAGCTTTACTCCAATGCTTTTGAAGTAGAACCACGCTGGATCGTAGACGCCGCCAGCCGTCGTCAGAAGTGGATTGATCAGGCCCAGAGTCTGAACCTTTACATCGCCGGCGCTTCCGGTAAAAAACTGGATCTCACCTACCGCATGGCTTGGTTCCGTGGTCTGAAAACCACCTACTACCTGCGCGCCCTGGCTGCCACATCTACCGAGAAGTCCACGGTGACCACCGGTACCTTGAACAAGGTTTCCTCCGGCGCACCCGCTGCACCGGTCCAAGCCGCCGGCCCGGCCGAAGTGCCCAAGGCCTGCTCACTGGACGATCCCGATTGTGAAGCTTGCCAATAAGAGCAGGTTTTAGGGTGTACAAGCCGCGCGTTGCGCGGCTTTTTTTATGGCCATGGATGGCCTGTATGCCGACAAGAGCCATGGAGGGCGAGTCGGCGATGCCGATGTGTCGGACCACCCGCACTCCGGGTGGCGGTTCGCACAGCCAATTTGCCGCTCAACGATACGTCCTTTGTATCGATTCGCTCGCGCCACATCCCTGTGGCTTGCAAACTGGCTGTGCGAACCGCCAAACAAAGACCGCAGAGATGCAAAGCATTCACGGACTTTGTGGCATGAGCTCAGTGGGTAGTTATTGCCGTTGAACCCTTTTGGAATAGAGCCTAAGTTCCCTTCCCCATGTATTTCGGGCAATCTAAGCACTGTCACGCACAATGCGCCTGATTAAGTTCAGGCGCTCAATGTTAAATAAGGAAATTTATGCGCCAGTTTCTTGCCCTAGCCCTCACCTTTTGTGCACTGCCCGCTCTCGCATCACCCGAACTCAAAGGCAGCCCTGACGAGTTGCGTCAATTCCTCCACCCCAGTGAAAACCAGGTCATGCTCTATGCCGAGGCCGAAGAGACCGCTTACTCCGATATTGCTGTTATCGATCTGGTGGTGCGTACGGAAGCCAAAAATCTTGCGGACTCCTTGCAGGCCAACACCCGGATCAGGGAGACCATCACCAAAACACTGATTGCCGAAGGCATCGCACCCGATGCCATCAAGAACGCAAAATTTGCCACTTCACCTCAGTTTGGCTGGTTTGGCGACACGCCCAAAAGCTATGAAGTACTTAACCGCATTACCATCAAGGTATCGGATGAAGCCCACATGCAGCGCATAGCCACCCTTGCAGACAAACACAAAGAGGTGGAATTCGGCGGCACGCGCTTTGAGCACAGTGAGAAAGAAAAGTTTGAAGCTAAAGTCAAAAAGGACGCACTTGCCAAACTGATGCAACAAAAGCTTGAATATGAACAAGCGTTGGGCCTGGACCTGCAACCCATCAGTTTTCGCAAGGCGTCAGTGGAAATGGCACCCACCGCGGGCGCCATGGCGTTAGAAGAGATTGTGGTCACCGCATCCCGTTCAAAGCGGGCGGATTCTTACCTCAGTGACAGCCGTGAACCAGCCCCCGCCGCCACACCAAGTTTTGATGAGATACGCTACCATGCAGGCATTTATGTGGAATTCAGGGTTCAGAAGCCAAAATAATGTTTTTCGATTTACTGAACCCGCTGATCCACTACTGGATTGACGCACCGATTGCCATTGCCTGGGCAATGGCCGCAGTGGCCAACATTGCCATCTATCTGATTGGCGCCTTTGGTGTAAGCCGTATCAGCCAATGGCTGATACGCACGGGTACAGCGCGCTCGTACGATGCGAATGCCGTGGGTTCCCAACAATACCAACGGGAAATACAGTGGAGCTTGTTGACCTGCTTGCTACTTGCCTGCACCAGCCTGTTCACCCGGGAGCTCTATGGTGGGGTCTGGCCCGAATCGCTAACACAGTGGTTTTTTCAGGTGTTGCTGTTCGTGATTTATTACGAAGTCTATTCCTACGGCATCCACCGTCTTTTTCATACAAGGTTATTCAGGAAAGTACATGGCGTTCATCACCGTTCGGTGATCACTACACCATTCAGTGCTTACTCGGTTCACCCTATCGAAGCCTTAAGCATTGGCCTGAGTGCACCACTGTTTATGTTGATGGTAGATTTTTCACTGGGGCCAGCGTTCATTCTGCATGTGTTTGGCATGCTGTTTACCGTGGGCATTCATGCGAACATTGAACTGATGCACTGGGGCAAGCCACTGAACCGATGGACCCGTCATCATCAACTGCATCATGCACTGGGCAATCGGAATTTTGGCTTTACCAGCCTGATTTTGGATAGAGTGTTTGGAACGGCAGGGCCAGCAACGGACCCAGATCTAAAACCGACCAATTAAAACGAGCGGCGTTTTATTTTAGAAAGGTGTTACGGTGGGTTACGCTAGCGCTAACCCACCCTACAATACACCAACCTCTGAATAGACTTAATCGCCTAGCCGCATTTGGCCCAGTTCACGAGAATAAAAACAACTGGCCCGATAAAAACAAAACGCTGCCAATACGCCACCCAAAACCACCGCACTCAGCATGGCATAACGTAAGCCCTCGGCGCCCATGCTGGCACCCAGCCAATCACTGACCAGCCCCACATACACCGGCCCCAATCCCAGGCCGACAATATTAATCACGAGAAACAGCAAGGCCGATCCCATGGCCCGCATGCGGCTGTCGGCCAGATTGTGCGTCACGGCGATTGCAGGGCCGATATAACCGGTCATGATACTGCCGGGAATGATGTACACCAGCAGTGCACTCAGCTTGGCGTCCAATAGCAGTGTCAGTGATAGCAACGGTACGCACGCGAGTAAAATTCCCATTGGAACCCACAGGGCCCAGCGGACATTTTTTTCGCTTAGCCTGTCCGCCAAATAGCCTCCAGCAAAGGTACCTAAAGCGCCTCCCACACCGGCGATCATCGCCAACCAGGAGCCGATTTCTCCGGTACCCATGCCGTGCAACCGCACCAGAAAAGAGGGTAACCAATTCGCCAGGCCATATCCCACAAAGCTGCTGAGGCCCGCACCAATGGCCAGCCAACGCACCGTGCGCTGTTGCCAGAAATGCGCCACCACCTGCAAGAAGGGCACTGTTTCCTGCGCTGCATTTTCTTGCTTAATACTTAATCGCGTGGGTTCATCGACAGTGAATTTAATCAGCAATGCAATCAGGATGCCGGGCGCCGCGACGGCAAACAACGCAACACGCCAACCGTAGAGTTCATTCAACCAGCCACCCAGCAATAACCCCACCAGAATGCCAATATTGATACCGAGAGAATAGGTGGCCATGGCGGTGGCACGGAATTTTTGCGGAAATATATCGGAAATCATGGAATGCGCGGGCGGGCTGCAGCCCGCTTCGCCGATACCCACACCAATACGCGCCGCCAGCAACTGGAGGTAGGACTGCGCCATACCGCACAGGGCGGTCATCAGGCTCCACAGGCTGATCGCCAGCGCAATAATATTTTTACGCTTACCCACATCGGCCCAGCGGGCAATGGGAATGCCGAAGCCCACATAGAAAATCGCGAAGACAAACCCGTTCAGTACTCCCAGCTGGGTATCCGACAACGCAAATTCCTGTTTGATGGGTTCCTGCAAAATAGAAATAATCTGCCGGTCCACAAAGTTGAACACATAGGCCAGCGTCAACAACGCCAACACATACAATCGATAATCCGGGCGCTGATAGCGCCCACTGATCGCCGGCGCGGGCGACGGTACCGTTTCCTTGGCTGAGTTCATCCTGATTCCTTCTGATCGTTGGCCGGCCATTGCCTGATGTAGACATCCTGTTTGGCGTAGGGAATTTCGACACCGTGGGCATTGAACAGTTTATAGATGGTCATATAGAGCTCGTGCGCGATGCGGCCGCGGTCTTCAGGCTTGGTTATCCAGGCCATCAGATTGAAATCCAGGCTGGAGGCGCCAAACCCGCGCAGGCGCACTTTCGGTGCAGGGTCATCACACAGATCCGGGTGTTCCCGCCCCACTCTGGCCAATAACTCACACACCAGATCCACATCGCTGCCATAGGCCACACCCACCACGATGCGAATACGCAGCGCTTCTGGCCCGCCGCTCTCGTTAATAATTTTTGCACTGGCAATCACGCCATTGGGAATCGTGATCTCCACATCATCCCGCGTCAGTAAGCGGGTACTGCGCAATCCGATTGCACACACCTTTCCGCGCTCACCCGAATCCAAATTAATGTAATCGCCAATTTTGTAAGGCGCATCGGCTACGATAAAAAAGCCGGAAAACAGATTGGCCAACGTATCCTTGGCCGCAAAGCCCACAGCCAAGCCCGCAATACCCGCACTGGCGAGCCAGCCCACCGGATTGATACCCCAGATCATCAGCAGCAGATAACTGCCGATCATGATGGCAATCAGCTTTATCGTGAGGTCAAACAACGGGACGGTGCGGGAATCGACAATCCGGAAACGATGTGCATTGCTGAGCGCATCCAGCACGATGGAGGTCACCTTCAACGCGGCACTCATCCAACTGGCCACTATCACCGAGACCGCCAGCTTGACCAGGGTTTCACCACCCCACGGCAGCTGTACCACGGCGATGGCCAGCGACACCCCAAAATAGAAAATGGTATTGAAAATAGGTTTTTTCAGCGCGGCAAGTACCCGATCATCAACGGTGGATGCCGTGAGTCCGGTGAGCTTGCCCACCAGCCCCACCAGCACAGTGCGCAGCGCGAGCCCGAGCAGGTAAAAACCCACAACGATGATCAGCGCACCGAGCCAGGGGTGATCAATAACCAGCGTCCAGAATGACAGCAATGGTTCTGGTAACCACTGATTCACATCCAATAGCTGATCTGAAATGGAGATTGGGGTGCTATCGCCGGTATCCGCTGGCGCCTGGGACATGGAGTTTCCTGATTATTGTCTTTATTCAGGCCATCATTACAAAGCCCGCAAGGACAGGCAACCGCAATTTTCCAGCCCTGAAACCAACGTACCAAGACAAAAGCAGAATCGGTGGTTTTATCCCCTATTTCGCCTGCAATCCATAACGCCCTGTTCAGTCCCTGCGAGTAAATCATTACACTCCGCCTTCGACATATTGCTGCAAAGAGGGATCTCAATGACACGCGCCAGCATCCATACCGGCGGAATCGTTTTCGGTTCCGGCGACGACCTGCACTCCCCCAAAGCCCTGCCCACCGACGACGCCGGCATGCCTCTGCACATTCTGCTGATGGCCGATCTGGGCGGAACCGGCAGCCGGCGTGAAACTCCCTTGAGTGAACGGAAAATACTGGAGATCAACCGGGATAATTTCGAGCAACGGTTTTCTGCACTGAACGTTGCTTTGGACTTACCCAATGAGGACGAATCACTTGGTTTTGCCGAATTTGATCATCTGCACCCGGACTATTTGTACACCAATACGGCCCTGTTTAAGCAACTGCGTGCGTTAAAACAGCAATTGGCCAATCCCGCCACCTTTAACACCGCTTTGCAGCAACTCACGGGTGAAGATACCCCGGTCGCACCGGCCTTGTTTGACCAATTGTTGGCTGGCGCACAAAGCGGCGACTCGCACGACCTGCTTGATCAGGTACGCGACCCCGATGCGCTCATCCGATCAATCGTGTCACCCTTCATTGAACCCGCGGAAGACCCCCGCGCAGCCCCACTTGTCGCGAGCGTGGAGCAGGCGAGCCAGCAAGCCTTGCGTAAACTCATGCACCGCGGTGGTTTTAAGCGCCTGGAAGCCAATTGGCGCGCGCTCGACTTTTTGTGTCGAAACATCCAATCCAGTGCGCAGCTCAAACTATTTGTCTTGGATATCAGCGAGGCAGAACTGCGCGAGCAATTCAATCGCAGCAACGACATCACCGAGACGGAGATTTACCGTCGCACCGTAGCAGAGCCTTCACAACCGGGCGGCGTCCCCTACTCGGTTCTGCTCAGCGATATCACTTTGCAAGACCGGGTCGAGGACATCCGCGTTGCCGCTGGTCTGTCCGCCCTGGCAGTTTACTCAGACGGCATTGCGCTGATCAGTGGCAGTGAGCGCATTGCCGGGTGTGAAAGCCTGTCGACTACGCCCGATCCACGGGACTGGACACACCAGTCCGACGCAGAGTTCTTACAGTTGTGGTCGGTATTGCGGGCCGAGCCGCAGGCCGAATCCCTGTTGATCGCCGCCCCGCGATTTCTGTTGCGGTTGCCTTATGGCGCTAAAACCGCACCGCTGGAATATCTGGCGTTTGAAGAGCTGGATCATCAGGCGCCACATGAAAACTACCTTTGGAGCCCGGGCGCCTACCTGGCTGCTCTGCTCATTGCCAACACCTTTGAGCAAAACTATTGGGATTTCAGCGACCGGGTATTGAATCAGGTCAACGACCTGCCCTTGCATATCCGCCCGGACGAAGACGGCGACCCCATTGCGCAAGCTGTGGCGGAAATCTATATGACCGACACCACTGCCAGTGCGCTGATCAACGCCGGACTCTGCCCATTACGCTCAGTGAAAAACGAAGCGGCTGTGCGCGTTCCTCAACTGGTTTCCGCAGCGTCCCCTGCCACGCCGGTATTGGCAGCTATTTCTGCCTGAGTCTTTGGGAATGTAAGGGCTTATCAACAGCCTGCCAGGGCAGCCACGCAACTGGCTGCCTGCATTCCTCTCCTGTTACACTGGCAGTAAGGGTTTCCGTGCACCAGACAGGACACTATCATGACGGATTATTTTATCGCACCCGACCAGAAGCCCCGCTGCCAATGGACCGGTGCCGCGCCTGAATTTCTTGCCTACCACGATACTGAATGGGGGTTTCCCGTTGCGGACGATATCCGTCTGTTCGAAAAAATCTGCCTGGAAGGTTTTCAGTCAGGGCTGTCCTGGCGCACCATCCTGGCCAAACGGGAAAATTTCCGCCTTGCCTTCAAAGGCTTCGACTTCAAAAAAGTGGCGCGCTTCAACGAGAAGGATATTGCCAGATTACTGGCTGATGAAGGCATTGTACGGCACCGAGGCAAAATAGAAGCCACCATTAACAATGCACAACGAGCACTGGAGCTCATTAAAGAACAGGGCTCCCTGGCGCATTATTTCTGGCAATTTGAGCCTTCCCCATCCAGCCTCGGCACACCGCAAACCCAATCCACGTCGGATGTTTCCAAAACCATCTCAAAAGATCTGAAAAAGCGCGGCTGGAAATTTGTAGGGCCCACGACGGTTTATGCCTTTATGCAGGCCATGGGATTGATCAACGATCATGTGGAGGGTTGCTGCATCCGCGCCAAAGTAGCCAGCGCCCGAAAATCGTTTAAACGCCCCTAAGGAAGTCGAATGAGCCACTACACCGCAACCGTCGTCTGGTCCCGCCAGCCCGACGAAGTATTCACCGATAACCAATACAGCCGTGGTCATCAATGGCAATTTGATGGTGGAGTAACCGTGCCGGCTTCCGCGTCGCCGCACATAGTCCCCTTGCCCTGGTCTGTAGAAGCCAACGTGGACCCGGAAGAGGCCTTTGTCGCGTCCATCTCCAGTTGCCACATGTTGTTCTTCCTTTCACTGGCCGCCAAAAAACGCTGGTGCGTTGACAGTTATACCGACGCGGCAATTGGCACAATGGCAAAAGATGCCGAAGGCAAAATCGCCATGACCCAGGTCACACTTCGCCCCACCGTGACCTTTACTGGCGACACGCCCAGTCGGGAGGCTCAGGAACAATTGCACCACAAAGCCCATGCGTTGTGTTTTATCGCCAACTCGGTGAAAACCCTCATTACCACTGAACTCCAATAAGGAAATCCCATGGCACATATTGAAATGTCGCTGCTGTCAATCGAATGCTTTACCAATGACGGCAAGCTCGACGCCGATGAATTAGGTAAATTAATCGCTCTGGCAGAGCGGGATGGCGTCATTACCCAGGAAGAAATCAGTGTCCTGACCAGCATTATCAAACGCATCAAGCCCGAAGAGGTTACCGCTGATATGCGGGCACGCTTAAAGGCGCTGGGTAATAAATTCGGCATCTGATAAGCCATTGATAGCCCCCTCACAGGCTCAGCGAGGGGGTGTTCAACAGCCTGCTAACGCACACCTCGCACTGCTGGCCGCAACCGGGCTGACGTCGGCAGTGTCAGGCCCTACATTAGTGCTTCATGCGCCAAGGATCGAATGATGAATACGCCAACCTCTCCTGCAAACCGGGCCAACGATACCCACAACCTGCCCATGGGCTATCTGTTCTGGATTTTTGGCTTTATGGGCGCCCACCGCTTTTACTATGGTCGCCAACTGTCCGGCACCTTGTACTTTTTCACCTTTGGTCTGTTTCTGATCGGCTGGATTGTGGACCTGTTTCTGATTCCCTCCATGGAGCGCACCGCCGACCGCCGCTACACCGAAGGCAATACCGATTACACCCTGAGCTGGATATTCCTGACCTTCCTTGGTTTTTTCGGTGTGCACCGGTTTTACATGGGTAAATGGATTACCGGCATCATCTGGTTTTTCACCTGCGGCCTGTTTTTGTTCGGTTACCTCTACGACCTCTGGACACTCAATGAACAGATCGACGAGGTTAACGCCGGAGCAACGCGATGAAACCTGTCTTGCCGGGCTTGCTGGTATTCGCACTGATGACCTTCGCGTGTCAGGCACAGGACACTGACATTCAGCCACCGGCACAACGCATGCATCCCAGCTGGGACCTGAACGGCGATGGCATCAATGATTGCGAAACCGATGGCAGCTGCGATCATTCGGTGGATTACACCCAGCCACGCAACACCCAACCCACCTTTGACTGCCGGCTGGCCGAAAGCCAGGTCACTGAGCACATATGCGCCCACCCGCAACTTGGCCTGCTGGACCAACACCTTGCCCGCGCTTTCAGACTGGCCCAATCGCAGGCCGCCGATCCTGCAATGCTGAAAGCCGAACAACGCGGCTGGATCAAAGGCCGGGACGACTGCTGGAAAAGCGATGACCTGAACGCCTGCATTACGGATGCCTACAAGCGTCGCATAGCGGAGCTGGAATCAGGACGGTTTGCAGGGCAGTCACTGAATTAAGTGGGTGATACCGCCAACGGATTTCTGGGATTGCCGCCAATGATCGTCTAGAGTCCTGTCCTGTTAATTCACCGATTACCTGGACAGCGCACCCGTTGTTATCCGATCCGAGGCCACCCATGCTCCATTCCACCCGCTTTGCCCTGTTTATGTTGGTATTGGTTTGCGCCATCTGGGGGGTGGGCTTTGTGGTGACCGAACACGCGCTCGGCAAGCTCAGCACGCAATCACTGAACGCACTGCGGTTTGCATTAGCCGCCCTGTCATTGCTGCCACTCTGGTATTGGAGCGGCAATCGCCGTGCTTTTGCAGAGCACGGCAAAATGCTGCTGGGTGCCAGTGCCGGCCTGGGCTTTGTTCTGTTTCTGGCGTTTTACACCCAGACCGAAGGTTTGCGTCACACCAGCGTGTCTAACGCCGGATTTATTACCGGCATGCTGGTGCCATTGGTACCCCTGCTGAACTGGCTGCTGTTCCGCCAGCGCATTGGCAAACATGTATTGATCGCCGTAGCCCTGTCGTCGCTGGGGCTTTGGTTACTCACCGGTGGGGCGTCGGCGTTGAACAAGGGCGACTTACTGGTACTGGCAGGTGCAGTGGGCTACGCCACCCATATCGTGCTGACCGGCCACTATGCCCGCAAGTTGCCGGTTTTGGCGCTCGCCATGCTGCAGATGGTGGCCGTCAGTGTGTACAGCCTGCTCGCCTCGGCCATATTCGATGCCGACCGGTCCCAGACCGTATTCGTCCTCAGCGTCGAGCATTGGGCCAACCTGTTAACGCCCGACATCATCGGGGCCTTTATCTGGATGGCCGTGCTCTCCACCGCCTTCGGTTTCTGGGTACAAACCCACTGCCAGCAAATGCTGGAAGCACATAAGGTGGCGCTGGTGTTTGCACTGGAGCCGATTTTCGCGCACATTGCCGGTGCGATCTGGCTGGATGAACGCCTGACTCTGGCCGGCTGGCTGGGCGCCGGTGCCATCATCGGTGCCATGTTGCTGGCCGAGCTGGGCGATCGCAAAGCCAACGCCAAACTGCATCCCGGTGACCTGGCCGTGGCGCCGGACCCGGGCGACTGAAAATGCTATAGTCAGCCTTCGTTTCAGACAGGCTCAACAATGCGTCCCAGCCCTTTGCTCACACTGGCCATTACCACCAGCACGCTCGCCTTCGCAGCCCCTGCGCATAGCCAGAAGGCCGGCAGCTTTTGCTTTGCCATGGCCTCCACCTACTATGAGCAGCTGTACTGCGAAATCAGCGCCCGCGGTGAAGGGGCAAGCCTGCCTGCCTTTTACCAGTTTAAAAACAACAATGAACAGACCCAGGCGCTGCTGTTAAAGCGGCCCGCCGCCCGCATCGGGGTGGAGGTAAAACCGCCCATCCGCCGGGCCACGCCAACAGTTGCCAGCATCGCGCCGGCACGCGCAACGCCTCTGAAAAATTCCGCTGCGACCGCCCCGGCACCAACAGTGCAAGCGACCCAAAGCCGGCAGCCGGATTGCGCCCTGACCGGCACAGACATCCATTGCGATGGTGTCCGCTTCAGCCTGTTAACCAATCGCCAGAATCGCCATCTCGCTAAGGGCGCGTTGGATGCCGACAACCAGATGGCCTTGGCCCCGTTTAACGGCGATATGCAAAACGAAAATCAGGTGCGCGACTACTTGTATGGCGCCTACAGCCAATACCTGGATGCCATGCACCGCATTGGACTGGGCGGCGTGACCACCAGTTTTGGCAAGTTCAGCTACCTGTTTTACGATTACCATGAGCGCGGCATCGGTTTTGAGCAACGCTTTGAAACCCTTTACCATTATCTGAAAAAAGACAAAGCCAGTTTGCCGGTAAGCGATGCACCGGCAGACACACAGAACCTGAACCTGGCCAGCTGTGCGCCATTGCAATCACGCTTTATGGTGTGCGAACACGGTAACCGCAACCTGGTGTTTGCCGCGCAATAACCGGCCTTTTACCCAACCATGAGACCCTTGTAATGAGTGGATTTAGCAAGCAAGACCTGGAGCGCGAAAGCAACGCCGAATTAGGCCAGGGCCACATGTGTACCAACAATATCCACCCGCACCACCTGAAAATCTACCGGGTAAAAAAAATAGACGGTAAACCTCAGAAACATTGGGAGCTGTTCAGTTTGTGGCTGGCCACCGCCGAGGATGTAGCGAATGGTGAGGCAGAAAAAGAAGACGAAGTACTGAATCTGTCGTCCATTGAAATTGAATTCTGTCCCTTTTGCGGTACTCAACTCGCCCAGTAACGGAACCCATTACCATGCGCTATTTATTCCTCGCTGCTCTGACCTGCGCCCTGCCCGCCTTCGCCAGCCAGTGGCAGGCCCCGCCGGCGGAAAAGGCAGAACTCTATGCCATCGGCAACGCGGCCAGCGCAGAACGAATTGAACGCGATATCACCAAACTGGTGTCCTTCGGCACCCGCCATACCCTGTCGGATACAGTCTCGGACACCCGCGGCATAGGCGCGGCCCGGCGCTGGATTGAAAGCGAATTCAAACGCATCAGCAAGAACTGTGGCGGCTGTCTGGAAGTCATCACCGTGACCGATACCGTCAGCGGCAAACGTATTCCCGAACCCACCGAAGTGGTCAATGTGATTGCCATTCAACGGGGTAAAACAGACCCCCAGCGCGTGGTAATGATGGCCGGCGATATCGATTCGCGGGTCACCGATGTGCTCAATGCCAGCGCTGATTCGCCGGGCGCCAACGACAATGCCAGCGGCGTTGCCGGCGCACTGGAAGCCGCGCGGATACTCAGTCAGTACCGCTTCAATGGCACCATTGTTTATGCCGCCCTGTCCGGTGAAGAACAGGGGCTTTACGGCGGCGCCATCCTCGCCAACTACGCCAAACAACAAGGTTGGAACATCGATGCGGTACTCAACAATGACATGATCGGCAATATCGCCGGCATCAACGGTGTGATCGACAACCGCACGGTGCGGGTATTTTCCGAAGGCACCCGGTATGTGGAAACCGAAGACGAGGCGCGCCTGCGCCGCTTTACCGGCGGCGAAGTGGATTCGCCCTCGCGCAATCTGGCGCGCTACATTAAGAAAGCCGGCGAGCAATACGTGCCCAACCTGGATGTCATGATGATTTACCGGCTCGACCGGTTCGGGCGCGGCGGCCACCATCGTCCCTTTAACGAGGCCGGCTTTCCCGGCGTGCGGATCATGGAGACCTGGGAACACTACGACCGCCAGCATCAGGACCTGCGCACGGAAAATGGCATCACCTACGGCGATACGCTGGACGGGGTGAACTTCCCCTACGCTGCCAAACTCACAAACCTCAATGCGGTAACGCTCGCCAGCCTGGCATGGGCGCCGGCGCCACCGGCCGACGTGTCCATTGAAGGCGCCGTCAGCCCCGATACCACCCTCAAGTGGAAAACACCGGCTCACGCTGACAAGCTGGCCGGTTACCGGATTTACTGGCGACTCACCACCGATTCAGAATGGCGTTACAGTCGTTATGTGGGTAAAACCAATGCCTACACGCTGAACAATATTGTGATCGACAATTACTTCTTTGGCGTTGCCAGTGTGGCGGAAGACGGCAGCGAAAGCCCGGTGGTATTTCCAGGCCCGGCCGGTGCCTTCTGACCCGGCCAACGCCAGGCATCTGCGGGTATCTATTTGATCGGCCTGTAAAACGTTAAAATACCGATCCGAGCCATTGCTGCCGTTTACCATGCACCCGTTGATAAAAACATTGCCCGCGAAAACCATCCAGCCCATCGGTTCGGTGGTGCGGGGCTGCCTGTTGCTACCCCACGCCATCGGCGACAAGACACTGGCCAAAGACTGGCTCGCGCGCGCCCATGGCGCCTGGCTGGCCACCTTGCTGGTTGTCGCCTATTTGCTGTTCGCCAACCAATGGCTTGCCGGGGTACTGGCGGACTGGCGCTACCCGCCGCCCAAGGAATCCCTGGGCAAGCGTATCGTCCAGGTGTTTAACCCTAATGTCAGTCACAAGCATCCCTTGCGGGATTCCCAACAGCGTCTCTATGCGCGTTACGGCTACTGGAGCCTGGGCATTCCGGTACTGCTACTGCTTGGCGCACTGCCGGGCGCCGTGCGCCGGCAGGCGTTGAATGCCTCTGGCTCAGACCAGGATCTTGCCAGCACTCAGGTGCGTTCAGGGCCAGCGATACCTACACAGGTGTTTCAGCCAAAGCCCGAGCTCGGCCTGGTAGGCGAAGGCCAACGTTATCGGCTGGACGCTTTGCTGGCATCGGGCGGTGCGGGTGTCGTTTACCAGGGTTTTGATACCCGCTTGCAGCGCGCGGTGGCAATTAAGAAACTACTGGGCCACCTCGAGCAGGATCCGGTCATGCTCGCCCGCTTCAAGACCGAAGCGCTGAGTTTGGCCCGACTCAACCATCCTCATATCGTTCAGGTGTTCGATCTGTTTGAGGACAGGGGAAATCAATGGTTGGTGATGGAATGGATGACCGGTGGCAGTCTCGCCGACGTGATCCATGAGCATAAAAAGCTGCCCGCGGCGCGCGCAATCAGCATTGCCCGGCAGGTAGCGGATGGTCTCGCTCAGGCCCATGCCGAGGGTATTATCCATCGCGACATCAAACCCGATAACATCCTCTTTGATGGCCGGGGCAACGCCAAAATCTCGGACTTTGGCATCGCCCGCACCGGCAACAATAACCACCAGACCCAGGCCGGTCTGGTCATAGGCTCCCCGGGTTACATGAGCCCGGAGCAGGCTGCAGGCGAAGCGGCCAGCTCAGCCAGCGATGTCTATGCGCTGGGCGTCACCGTTTACGAAATGCTGGCCGGCGAGTTGCCGTTCACTGGGGAAACCACGCAGGTGTTGCTCAAACACATCAGCCGGCCACCACCACTGCTTCACACGCTAATGCCCGAACTGCCCGGGCCGCTGTGCGCGCTGGTCGATCGGATGTTAGCCAAAGACCCCACGCAACGGCCAACCGACATCGCCCAAAGCCTGCGCACGCTGTAAGACTTACACTATTTTTCATCCGGGCTATTTACAATTGGCCAGTACAAGCCTAGCTTTATGGCGTGGCCGCGCGCGCGTGGGCACTTTCCCCGGCGCAGCGTCACGCTATTCAGCCGAGGAAAATTCCCATGAGTAAAGAACTCCGCTCCAGTAAAGAAGCCAAGAAAAAAGCCCTGTTAACCCCCAAGCAGAAAAAGGCCGCCAAACTCGCCAAAAAGCAGAGCAAGGTCTTCCTGCCCGAGGATTAATCGTCCCGATAGATTGTCTCGATGAGATGAAACCCGAACTGGGTCTTGATCGGCCCGTGCACTGTGAGCACGGGCTTTTTGAACACCACCTGATCGAATGCCTTGACCATTTCACCGGGTCTGAATTCGCCCAGATCCCCGCCTTTACGGCCCGAGGGGCAAAGTGAGTGTTTTTTAGCCAGCTGACCAAAATCAGCGCCCTTTGCCAACTGCTGCTTGAGTTTTTCCGCCTCAGCCTTGGATTTGACCAAAATATGGCGCGCGCAGGCTTTTGCCATGATTTACCTCTGGAAAATGTGATCTGAATCCCTATAATGCGCGCCAATCTTAACCGGTGGAGTCAACTTCCATGAAGTTTTTGCTCAAACTGGTGCGCGAAGGACTGGGGCGCATCATTATTGCTGTGGATTTTATCACCCGCCCTCGCCCATTGAAGCGCAGCAAGCCCGAACAGGCCAAAGTACATGCCCAGCTCAACAATCTGGCGCTGTACCAGTTCTATGCCTGCCCCTTCTGTATTAAAACCCGACGGGCTTTGCGCCGCCTGAATTTGCCCATGCAAACCCGCGATATCGCCGACGGTTCGCCATACCGGACAGAGTTGGAAAAGCATGGCGGCAAAATTCAGGCGCCCTGCCTGCGGATTGAGTCCGACGGCAAGGTAGAATGGCTGTACGAGTCCAAAGCCATTATTGCGTACCTGGACAATCGGTTCGGCGTGGTAGCCGGCCACGTGAGCACATCTGAGGCAGCTACCAGCTAGGCTAGCCCTCCTGGTCTGACTGGCACCGGGTTTAGCTGTTCCTGCCGGAACAGCTCACCATCCACAGAACTATTTGCTTGCACTTGCAAGAATTTGCTTGGGGTTGTATCCGCGAATTACATCGCCATTTACAACCAGCAGCGGAATACCGCTGCCATTGAGCGCTTTATATTGCACAAGTCCTTCAGAAGACTTTTCAATGTCATATTCCACGTAAGGGATACCGTGCTCCGCCAATAAGCTGCGGGTCTTTTTGCAATAACCACACCAGGCCGTGGCATACAGCACAACCTCAGCATTGTATGTCCGACTATCATCCGGTGCGGTTGTGAACGGACTACGGATAACATCAAATTTGATCAGCAGCGCAACGGCAGCCACGAGCAATAAGAGCTTCTTCATAAAATCAGACAGGGTCCATTTGTCGTTTGTAAAGCAATAAAAAAAGCCGCATGAGCGGCTTTTACAGTCCAGATTTACCCATCAATTACCGTAACTCATCAAACGCTTATAGCGTTTTTCCAGCAAGTCGTCGGTGCTGAGTGCAGACAATCGATCCACTTGTTCGATCAGTCTGGTTTGAAGGTTGACAGCCATGGTATCGATATCGCGATGAGCACCGCCCAGGGGCTCCGGGATGGTCTCATCCACGATACCCAACTCTTCCAATACTGAGGACGTCACACCCATGGCTTTGGCGGCATCGGGCGCTTTTTCGACGGTTTTCCAGATGATGTTGGCACAACCTTCAGGGCTGATCACAAAGTAAGTGGAGTATTGCAGCATATTAAGCTGGTCACCCACGCCGATAGCCAATGCACCGCCGGATGAGCCTTCGCCAATCACGGTACAGATAATAGGGGTGCGCAGACGCGACATCACCGCCAGATTCTGGGCAATGGCCTCGGAAATGCCACGTTCTTCGGAATCGATGCCCGGATAAGCACCGGGGGTGTCGATCAGCGTGAGCACAGGCATCTTGAATCGTTCAGCCATTTCCATCAGGCGCAGCGCCTTGCGGTAACCTTCGGGCTTGGGCATGCCGAAGTTGCGCATCACCTTCTCTGGCACAGACCGGCCCTTTTCTTCACCGATCACCATTACAGGCTTGCCATCCAGACGGGCAACGCCGCCAATGATGGCCTTGTCATCGCCAAAGTGACGATCACCGTGCAGCTCATCCCAATCGGTGAACATGCGCTTGATGTAGTCGGAGCTGTAGGGACGCTGCGGGTGGCGAGCCACCTGCACGATTTGCCAGGGACTCAGATCCGAGTAGATATTGGCCGTGAGCTTTTTGCTCTTGTCCTGCAGCTTGGCAATTTCTTCGTTGATGTTGAGGTCGTTATCAGACCCCACCAGCCGCAACTCTTCGATTTTCGCTTCGAGAACCGCGATAGGTTGTTCAAAATCCAGATAATTAAGATTCATCTTCGCCATCTATGGGTTGGGGGCCTGCGCCCTCTTATTTTGCCTGCTGACCGCTTGTCCACAGGGCTAAAATTGCCGCTAAAGATACGCGAATCTCATCCCCCCGTCACCCTTGACGGCGCAAAAAAAGGCCTGAATACACCCCATTTATGTCGTAAATGGCCACCTTTTTTCTTCATCTTCATCAAACGTACGTTTGAATTCTACCCCATCAAATCAGTGCCACAGGGCAGATCATAAATCCAGTCCAAAAACTGCTGCACTTGGGCCTTGCCCACAAACGCACTGCCATGCTGAGGCACCAGCATGTGGATGTCCAAACGCGATACCCGCTCAACCCACAGCTGGCAGGCCCGGTTATTGGCCATATAACGCTGGTGGAAGCCGCGCATCAGGGGAATATGCGCATTGAAATCCTGAACGCCTTGCACCGGTGGGCTGTCCACCATGGAGGCGCCCATGTCTCCGCTGAACAGAATACGGGCCTTTTGGTCGTAGAAATGGAAATTACCCGCCGAATGCAGGAAATGGGCAGGCACGGCCTTGATCACTGACTGGCCCAGCGCAATATCCATGCCCTCGTCCGGAATTGCCACTATCCGTCCGCCCACCGAGGTCGCCATTTTGCCGGTGACGAAACCGGAGGCAAGGTGGGGCAAGAAGCGTGACCAGAGTTTAGAGGTCACTACCTTACATTGGGTATGCATCAACCAACGGGGTAAGGAAGCAATAATGTCCGGGTCCTGATGGGAGGCGAACACATAGGTCAATTGATTAGCTTTGATGTGCTTGCCGATTTCTATTGATAACGGGGTATAAGTCAGATCACCACCCGGGTCGAGTAAGGCAGCCTCGGCGCCATCAACAATGAGAAATTGGTTGGCCTGCACACCATCGCCGGTAACCAGGTCAGTAAAACTCAAACATTTATGCTCGCCCTGCTGAAACAGTGTGATCGCCATAACCTCTCCTGCAATCTGACATTCCGGCATTCCTGCCGGACAAAAAAAGGAAGAGCAGGCTACGCACGTTGTCCACAAGTGGTATTGCGCTACATCAACAAACCCGGCGCCAACAAGGTTTGCGGTGCCACATTTTCGGCAACCGATCTACCTCCATTTTTTCCTGCCAGAAAAAATAACTGACTCTCCGTCTACTTAATCTGGATCAATAAAATGGGTACACCAAATCGATACAGTGCACCCATACAAATCACACAGCGATGAGGTTTAACGATGAAATCACTGACGACGTTGGCATTGGCAATTGCAGCCCTGTCCACCCAGCAAGTAAGTGCAAACGACTGGATAGTCCGCGCAGGTGTTACCAGCGTGCAGCCCAACACCAGCAGCAGCTTTATTGCCATTGATGGCACCGCCACCGACAGCAAAGTCGACATCGGCAGCAACACCCAACTGGGTCTGACCGCAACCTATTTGGTGGACGATAACTGGGGCATTGAATTGCTGGCAGCCACACCGTTTACCCACAAAATCAAAGCCAAAGGCGGCGCACTGAATGGTGCCGGCGTAGGCGAAACCCAGCACCTGCCGCCCACACTCAGCGCAGTTTACTATTTCACCAATGGCGATCTGCGCCCCTATGTTGGATTGGGTCTGAATTACACAACGTTCTTTTCCGAAGATGTGGATGCCGATCTGGAAGGCATTCTGGGTGCAAGTAAATTAACGCTGAAAGACTCCTGGGGCCTGGCGGCGCAAATTGGTGTGGATTACAACCTGAACGATCGCTGGCAGCTGAACGCCTCCATGCGTTATATCGATATCAACACCGATGCGAAAATTACCAACGGCACCAATGTGGTGACAGCGGACGTGGATATCGATCCCTACGTTTACAGCCTGATGGTGGGCTATAAGTTTTAATATGTTGCTAGTTGCTAGTTGCTAGTTGCTAGTTGCTAGTTGCTAGTTGCTAGTTGCTAGTTGCTAGTTGCTAGTGAGAATTTTACTAGCGACTAGAAACTAGTCGCTAGTAACTTCCATCAATAAACCATCCGCACGGCTTCTTCGCCAAAAATATCACGAAGCTCTGTCAACAATTGCTCGGACGCATTGACTTTCCATTCTGAGCCAAACAACACCCGGCCCCGGGCGATGTCGTTTCGTAAATCCACCGACACCGGGCAGTTGCCACCGCGATGCTGGTTCAACACCTGTATCAGCGCTTCAACCTGTTTATCGGCTATGGCTTCACGTTGCCATTCCATGTGAACACCCCGCGCAAGACCGGCGCGTGCTTCGCCCAGTGTGTTGACGCTGTCAGCACGCATTTTCAGCATGCCGGAATAATCGTCGTGACTCACCTGCCCTTCAATTACCAGCATGGCGTCTTTGACAATTTTTTCCCGGTAGTTGTTATAGGTATCGGAAAACAACGCCACTTCAATGCGTCCCGAACGATCATCCAGCGAGACAAACGCCATAGTATCCCCACGTTTGGTTTTCATTACCCGCATCGCCACCACCAGACCGGCAACCCGCTGGTTGGATTTTTCCGGCTTAAGATCGGCGATGCGGTTGGACACCAGGTACTTCAACTCACGCGCGTATTCATCAATGGGGTGGCCAGTGAGATACAAGCCCAAGGTGTCGCGCTCGCCCTCAAGGCGCTCGCGCATAGTCCAGCTTTTCACGCCGCGGAATTCGCTGTACACATCATCATCTTCGGCGGCCGCTGTGGGTACAACCTCACCAAACAAGTCCATCATGCCCGCCGCTTCATTGGCGTGGCTTTGCTCGGCGGCTTTCACCGCCTCGCCGATGGCCGACATGAGTACGGCGCGGTCGTAATCCAGGCTTTGCTGCGGACCGATAGTGTCAAAAGCGCCTGAACGTACTAACGCCTCCAATGCACGCTTGTTCACTTTGCGCGGGTCGATGCGGGCACAGAAATCAAACAGACTGGTAAAGGGGCCGCCGCTGTTGCGGGCCTGAATAATATTGTCTACAGGGCCTTCACCCAGGCCTTTGATGGCACCCAGGCCATAGACAATGGCACCTTCAGGATTCACGTTAAACATGAACTCGCCCGCATTCACATCCGGCGGCAGGAGCTTGAGCCCCATCTCCCGGCATTCTTCAATAAAGGTCACCACCTTGTCGGTTTTATCCATGTCCGACGACATGGTGGCAGCCATGAAGTGGGCGGGGTAATGCGCCTTGAGCCACGCAGTCTGGTAGGACACCAACGCGTAAGCGGCGGAGTGGGACTTGTTAAAACCGTAGCCGGCAAACTTTTCCACCAGGTCGAAAATTTTCATCGCCAGATCCGGGTCCACGCCCTGATCGGCTGCGCCGTTTTCAAAAGTGGAGCGCTGCTTGGCCATTTCCTCGGGTTTTTTCTTACCCATAGCCCGGCGCAACATGTCAGCGCCACCGAGCGTAT
The DNA here is from genome assembly GCF_000305785.2 of Simiduia agarivorans SA1 = DSM 21679. Classification (NCBI taxonomy): domain Bacteria; kingdom Pseudomonadati; phylum Pseudomonadota; class Gammaproteobacteria; order Cellvibrionales; family Cellvibrionaceae; genus Simiduia; species Simiduia agarivorans. Next base: position 1,151,393 of record NC_018868.3, read on the forward strand.
AACCGGCCAGCACCTGGGCAATCTGCATCACCTGCTCCTGGTACACGATCACCCCGTAGGTGGGTTCCAGAATCGGCTTGAGTGACATGTGCTGGTAAGTGGCATCCGGGTAAGCCACCTTGGCGCGGCCGTGCTTACGGTTGATAAAGTCATCCACCATGCCGGACTGCAGCGGGCCAGGACGGAACAGAGCCACCAGGGCGATCATGTCTTCCAGATTGTCGGGCTGCAGCCGCTTGATCAGGTCTTTCATGCCGCGCGATTCGAGCTGAAATACTGCCGTGGTTTCTGCGCGTTTCAACAGCTTGAAGGTTTTCTCATCATCCAGCGGCAGGGCGGAAATATCGAGCGGTGGCTCGCCGGTTTTTTGCCGGTCGCGATCAATCATTTTGACCGCCCAATCGATGATGGTGAGCGTGCGAAGGCCGAGGAAGTCAAACTTCACCAGGCCTGCGGATTCCACATCGTTTTTGTCGTATTGGGTCACCAGACCGCCGCCGGTTTCATCGCAATACAGGGGCGCAAAATCGGTGAGTTTGGTAGGCGCGATCACCACGCCACCGGCGTGCTTACCCACGTTGCGGGTGAGGCCTTCCAGCTTCACTGCCATTTCCCAGATTTCACCCGCCTCGCCGTCGGTTTCGATAAACTCCTTCAGCAGCGGCTCTTCTTCCAACGCCTGCTTGAGCGTCATGCCGGGCGTGGGCGGGATCATTTTTGAGAGTTTATCGGCCAGGCCGTAACTCTTGCCCTGCACCCGCGCCACGTCGCGCACCACCGCTTTCGCGGCCATGGTACCGAAAGTAATAATCTGGCTCACCGCATCGCGGCCGTATTTGTCGGCCACGTAGCTGATGACCTTGTCGCGGTTTTCCATACAGAAATCCACGTCGAAGTCGGGCATGGATACCCGCTCCGGATTCAGGAACCGCTCGAACAGCAGGTCGTATTCGAGCGGATCCAGGTCGGTAATTTTCTGCGCATAGGCCACCAGCGAACCGGCACCGGAACCCCGGCCAGGTCCCACCGGAATGCCGTTGTCTTTGGCCCACTGGATAAAGTCCATTACGATCAGGAAGTAGCCGGGGAATCCCATCTGCATGATGATGCCGAGCTCAAACCGCAACCGGTCAATAAACGCCTGTCGCTTGCTGTCGTAGTCCGGATCATCGCGCTGAAGAATGCGTTCGAGCCGCCATTCCAGACCTTCATAGGTGATTTTCTGGAAAAACACATTCACACGCAGCGCTTCGGCATATTCGGGCGTGGACTCCTTGCCTTCCCATTTGCCCGCCATGGCCGTGCGCGCTTCCTCGCGCATGTAGTCCAGCGGATAGATGGAAAAAATCTCGCCTTGCTCAAAGTCATCCGGGATCGGGTAGTCGGGCAGGAAGTAGGTGCCGAGCTGGATATTCACCGAACAGCGCTTAGCAATTTCCACGGAATTCGCCAGCGCTTCCGGAATATCGCTGAACAAGTCGGCCATTTCCTCGGCCGAACGGAGGTATTGCTGCTCGCTGTACCGGCGCTCGCGGCGCGGGTCATCCAACGCCCGGCCCTCGCCGATGCACACGCGCGCCTCATGCACTTCAAACTCATCGGCGTGCAGAAAGCGCACATCATTGGTGGCCACCACCGGGCACTGCATTTTCTCCGCCAGCGCCACAGCTGCGTGCAGATAATCTTCTTCGTTTTCGCGCCCGGTGCGGGTGAGTTCCAGATAAAACCGGTTGGGAAAATCCGCCTGCCAGGCCGCCAGTAATTGTTCTGCCTGCTGCTTGCGGCCGGCGATCACTGCTTTACCCACATCGCCAAACCGTCCGCCGGATAAAGCAATCACACCTTCGGCATGATCGCGCACCCAATCGCGCTGGACCCGGGCGGCACCGTGATACTGACCGTGTTGCCAGCCCTTGGAAATCAGTTCGGTAATTTTTTTGTAGCCTACATCGTTCATGGCCAACAGGGTGATCAGGCTTTCGTTGCCCTCCTCATCCACCAGCGTCAGATCGGTACCGGCAATGGGTTTGACGCCACTGCCCTCACATTTGGTGTAGAACTTGATGAGGCCGTAGAAATTGGCAATATCGGTCACGCCGCAGGCGGGCATTTCCAGCTCTTTCAGCCGGTTGATCAACGGCCCCACCCGCACCACACTGTCGGTGAGGGAAAACTCTGTATGCAGGCGCAGGTGGATAAAGCCCGGGGTTGCAGCAGTCATTAAAAGAGATCCATTTGTTCAATTTGCTTGCGCACCGGCCCGAAGGATTGGCGGTGGTGTGGGGTAATACCGTGTTCGGCGATGGCCGCCAGGTGATCGGCGGTTGGGTAGCCCTTGTGCCCGGCAAAGCCGTATTTGGGGAATTGTTCGTGCAGCGCCACCATTTCCCGGTCGCGGGTGACCTTGGCCAGAATGGAGGCCGCTGAAATCGCCGCCACCCGGCTGTCGCCTTTAACCACACACTCGGCCGGGTACTGCCAACGCGGGATTTTGTTGCCATCCACCCAGACGTGCTCCGGCTGGGGATTCAGCCCCTGAACTGCGCGGGTCATGGCCAACAGGCTGGCCTGCAGGATATTGAGTTTGTCGATTTCAGCCACACTGGCCCTGGCAATGCAAAAGGCCAGCGCCTTGGCCTGAATCTCGGGAAACAGGGCTTCGCGCTTTTTCTCGGTGAGTTTTTTGGAGTCGTTCAGGCCCTGAATCGGGTTGGCCGGGTCCAGAATCACCGCCGCCGCTACCACATCACCTGCCAGGGGCCCACGGCCCACTTCATCCACGCCTGCCCCCAAGCTGCCTGAATAAACACTGACAAAGGGCCCCAGCTCTACCTTGCTCATTTATTGATCAAACCACCCAACACTGCAAAGGCGGATAATAGCACCGGCAGCCTTAGCACCCCACCCCCCTATCCGCTACAATAGCGCCCCTATGCATTCCCTGAGGCACACCATGACCACTCTGCGCACCGCCGTGATCGGCGTCGGCTATCTGGGTAAATTCCACGCCGACAAATATGCCGCCCTGCCCAACAGCCAACTTGTGGCGGTGGTGGATGCAAGCCCCGAGAACGGCAAAACGATTGCCGACAAGCTTGGCTGCGAGGCGCTCACGGATTATCGCCAGTTGTTCGGCCGGGTTGATGCCGTCTCCATTGCCGCCCCCACCAGCTACCACTATGCCATTGCCAAAGACTGTATCGAGCAAGGCATTCATGTGCTGATCGAAAAACCGATTACCGTGACGGTCGCCGAGGCCGATGAACTGATCGCACTGGCCAAGGCGCGTGGGGTACTGATCCAGGTGGGCCATCTGGAGCGTTTTAATGCCGCCTTGCTGGCACTGGGGGATCGCTTGGGCACACCGCGCTTTATCGAGTCGCACCGCTTAGCACCGTTTAATCCACGCGCCAATGATGTGAATGTGGTGCTGGATCTGATGATCCACGATATCGACATTATCCAGAATATGGTGAAAAGCCCGATCAAATCGGTGGCCGCCTCCGGCACCGCCGTGCTCACCAAAATTACCGACATTGCCAATGCCCGCATCGAATTCGAAAACGGCTGTGTGGCGAACGTGACCGCCAGCCGCGTCAGCATGAAAACCGAACGCAAAATGCGGGTTTTCCAACAGGAATCCTGCATTACCATCGACTTTCACAACCGCGCGCTCAAGCTCTACAGCAAAGGCGACAAGGAAATGTTCCCCGGTATTCCGGAAATCGAAAGTGAAGAAAGTGTGTTCGACAACAACGACGCACTGAAAGTGGAAATCGAAGCGTTTTTACACAGCATTCAAACCGGCGCGCCCACTCAGGTGTCCGGCGAAGACGGCCGCCAGGCACTGGCCACGGCCCAGGAAATTTCGCGTTTGTTAAACGACGCCTGACTTATTATTTAAGAGATTTTGCGCTATGAAAATCCCGATGGTGGATCTGAAAGAACAGTACCACAGCTTAAAAGAACAGATTGACGCCGGCATCATCGCCGCCATGGAATCCTCCGCGTTTATACTGGGCCCCAATGTGCAGGCGTTTGAGCAGGAAGCGGCCGCCTACCTGGGAGTAAAACACGCCATTGGTGTGGGTTCGGGTACCGATGCGCTGCACCTGGCGCTGCTGGCCCTGGGCATTGGCCCGGGCGATGAAGTGATCACCACGCCCTTTACCTTTGTGGCCACCGCCGAAGCGATCAAATACGTGGGCGCCACGCCGGTGTTTGTGGATATTAATCCGGACACCTTCAATATCGATCTCACCTGTGTAGAAGCGGCCATTACCGACAAAACCCGCGCGGTCATCCCGGTGCATTTGTTCGGCCAGCCGGTGGATATGCCAGCGCTGAAGACCCTGTGCGATGCACGTGGGCTCAACATCGTAGAAGACTGCGCCCAGTCTTTTGGTGCACATATTGATGGCAAGCAAACCGGCAGCTTTGGCGATCTGGGTGCGTTCAGTTTCTTCCCGTCCAAAAACCTGGGCTGCTACGGCGACGGCGGCATGGTGTCCACCAACAGCGATGAACTGGCCGCATTGGTCAAACAATACCGCAACCACGGCAGCAAGGTGCAATACCACCACAGTCTGGTGGGCTACACCTCGCGTCTGGATGAATTACAAGCCGTGGTGCTGCGGGCCAAGTTGCCGCACATCGACAGTTACAATGCCAATCGCCGGCGCGTAGACCAGACCTACAAAAAGTACCTGGCCGGCACCGGCATCAAAATGCCGCACCTCGACGACGTGGGCCTGCACGTATTCCACCAATACTGCTGTCTGCATCCTGAGCGCGACAAGATCCTGGCCGCCCTGCGCGCCAACGACATTGCCTGCGCCATCTACTACCCGGTGCCGCTGCACAAGCAGGAAGTGTTCGCGCAAGATTGCGCAGGCTTAAGCCTGCCCATCACCGAAAGCGTGATGAGCCAGTGTTTTGCCCTGCCCGTGTACCCGGAACTCAGCGAAGACAAAATCCAACTGATTGCGGACACCATTAAGTCTGCCCTATGAGCCACCACATCATGATCAGCGCCGGAGAAGCCTCCGGCGATTTACATGCCGCGAATCTGGTGCGTGCTTATCAGACATTCGCACCCGAGACCCGCTTTACCGGCATGGGCTCGGACCAGTTACGCGAGATTGGCGTTGAGTTATTAGTGGATTGTGCCGATATTGCAGTGGTGGGCATCTGGGAAGTGATCAAAAACTACCGCACCATCAAGCGCGCACTCAATACCCTGATTGCCGCACTCGAATCAGACCGGCCCGATTTATTGATTCTGGTGGATTACCAGGAATTTAATTTCCGGCTCGCGGCTGAAGCAAAAAAACGCGGCATCAAAGTACTTTTTTATATTTCACCGCAGGTGTGGGCCTGGCGTCCGCATCGCGTACACGGCATGGGCGAGAAAATTGACCACATGGCGGTGCTGTTTCCATTTGAGGAAAAGTTCTACCACGACGCCGGCGTACCCTGTACGTTTGTCGGCCATCCTCTCGTGGATGAGGTGAAACCCACCCGTTCGGCAGAAGAATCCTTGCAACGTTACGGCCTGACCAACGATAAACCCGTAGTCGGCTTGTTCCCCGGTTCGCGTAAAAGCGAAGTGGCCCGGGTGCTGCCCATTCTGCTGGAAAGCGCGCGCGAACTCCGGAAATCCAAACCGGATGTGCAGTTTGTCCTGCCCAAGGCCAGCACCGTGGGTGACGACAATATCGCGCCCCTGCTCGCCCGCTTCCCGGAACTCAATGTCAAAGACGTGCGCGACAAATCCTACAATGTGATGCAGGTCTGCGATGCCATCATGACCGCCTCGGGTACCGCTACGTTGGAAATCGCGCTCATGGGCGTGCCCAATGCCATCGTCTACAAAATCGCGCCCCTGTCCTACTGGATTCTGAAGCGCATGGTCACCATCGACAACATCGGTCTGGAAAATATTGTTGCGGAGAAACGTGTCGCGCAGGAATTCATTCAGTCCGACGCCAGGCCACGCGCCATCGCCAGAGAAATGCTGCGTTTGCTGGATGACACCGCGTACAGAGACCAGATGATTGGCGAATTGAATCAGATTCGTGGCAAGCTCGGTAAAGAAGGCGGTTCCGCCAATGTGGCCAGACTGGCATTGGATATGATTGAAGGGCGCGTGTAAACACGCCACCTCCATCCATGGGCGGCGCTAGAAACTAACGCCTTGCGTTTGCCGCAACTGCGCCACGGCGTCGAGCACGAGAGCCAGAAATGCAGAATTTTTCTTGGAATGGTATTCGCGGTTGCTATAGACCAGATAAAAATCGGAGGCCGGTGCACGCTCGGCCGCCAGTACTTCGGCGAGCGATCCCCGCGACACCGCAGGTATGGCGTCATATTCGCTGATGTAGGTATACCCCAGCCCCGCTTCTGCAGCCTGAACACACTGGCTTGGGTCTTCGAGCATCAGCGCCGGTTTCTCCGGCACCCAATCCTGATTTCTGAATCGCCAGGGCAAAGGCCGCCCGTCAACCCCAATCGCGACTACCGGTTGCCCGGTTAAATCCCCCGGCTCGTTAATAGCCCTCCCCCGCGCGATCAGTTCAGGGGCTGCATAAACACCGTAGTGGATGCCAAACAGCCGGCGAGCAATCAACGAGGAATCCGGCAAAGGCCCCTGCCGGAAGGCAAAGTCCAGTTGGTGAGCCTGAAAATCCAGATACTCGTTGCCGTGCAACAACTCAACCGCAACCTGGGGATAATGGCGTCGGTAATCAATCAGCCATGCGGTCAGCGGCCCGCGGGCAAAACTGACCGGGGCCGTCACCCGCAGCCGCCCAGTTGGGGCCTGGGTATGGCTATCGCGCCATGCCTCTATCTCATCGCGCACGTTGCAAAGTGATTGTGCAATGGGTAGCAGGCTCTCGCCTTCCGGCGTCAAGGATAACGCCCGGGTCGTACGTTGAAGCAGTCGATAACCCAGGGCGCGTTCAAGTTGTGCTATCCGCCGACTGACATTGCTTGCCGGTTGTTTCAGGTGTTTGGCCGCCGCATTGAACGAACCGGTACGAACCACCGCCACAAACCAGGTCACGGCTTCCAGGTCCATGATTATCCCATATATGATTTATTCATAATCACTTTAACCCACTTATTAGATAAATATAACTCCGGCAATCTACCTGACCATCGAACCAGGAGGATGCACGATGAAAAACATTTCAATCATTGGCGGTACCGGGATGCTCGGCGCACCGGTCGCAAGAGAATTCGCCCGTCGGGGTTTTGCTGTAAAAATCATTACCCGTAATGCAATTGCGGCTTGCAAGGCCCTGGGCGCCGACTTCGAATACCTTGAAGGCGACCTGTTCCAGGCAAGCTTCCTCTCTGAGGCACTCGCCGATTGCGATGGGCTGCATATCAACATGAGTGGGCAATGCAAAGCCACCTACTATAAAAATCATGTGGTTGCCACCCAGCGCATTCTGCAAGCCATTTCGCATCGTCCACCGGAATGCATCAGCATGATATCGTCGGCATCGGTGTACCCCGAGCAAACCGACCGCTGGGATACGCTGTACAAGCTGGAAGCAGAACGGTTGCTGATCCATTCCGGTATTCCCTACCTGGTGTTCATGCCCAGCTGGTTTATGGAGTCACTACCGCTGTTTATCCAGGACGGGAAACTGATCCAGATCGGACCTTCCGTCCAACCGATTCATTGGCTGGCGGCACAGGACTATGCGCGGCTGGTGGTGGACTGTTTCCAGAATCCCCGGTGCAGAAACCAGCGGCTGCCCATTTATGGGCCCGAGGGCATCACTATGCATCAGGCACTTGCAGCGTTTTCAGCGTCCCGGGAGATTCCCCTGCAAAAAATGCCCGTGTGGCTTGCCAAAGTATTCGGCAAGCTGACCGGTGATGACCGGCTTATTGATGTGGCTGATTTGTTGGTGCACTACGAAAAATGGGGTGAAAAGGACATTCCCAATGCCCTGCGCACTCACACCACGCTGTCGCAGTGGATCAGCCACTCCATCGCTACCGCCGAACCAGAATAACAGGCGATGCCAGGATAAATTAATCGGGCTTCCAGCAAACCCCGGGGCGATGAAGGCCGAAAGCAGCCGTTTAAACCCATCGCCAGGGGCCTGGACTTGTTCAACCACGCACACAGGGCTGTCGCCGCCCTGCTGCAGCCCAGCCAACCATCCAATTTATCGAAGATAACAACCTGATTATTCGATTTTTTAAATACCCCTTACCCGTCTATGCTGAGGACTCAATGAACTGAGTGGGCAGTGGTTTTTTTGCCCGAGCAACGGGAGTGACACCATGAGTAACGACAAATCAACAGGCCAATGCCCCATGATGCATGGCGCCAATACGCACAGCACGCAGACGCCCATGGCCTGGTGGCCCAACGCACTGAATCTGGACATACTCCACCAGCATGACCGCAAGACCAACCCGCTGGCTGAGGACTTCAACTACGCCGACGCCTTTAACAGCATCGACTACGCTGCGCTCAAACACGATCTGACCCAATTAATGACCGACAGCCAACGCTGGTGGCCGGCCGACTGGGGCCACTATGGCGGACTGATGATCCGCATGGCCTGGCACGCCGCAGGCAGCTACCGGGTGGCCGACGGCCGCGGTGGTGCCAACACCGGCAACCAGCGCTTTGCGCCGCTCAACAGCTGGCCCGATAACGGTAACCTGGATAAAGCCCGGCGCCTGCTCTGGCCCATCAAGAAAAAGTACGGCGACAAAATTTCCTGGGCCGACCTGATGATTCTGGCAGGCAATGTGGCCTACGAGTCCATGGGTTTCAAAACCTTTGGCTTTGCCGGCGGCCGGGAAGATATCTGGCACCCGGAGAAAGATACTTACTGGGGTTCAGAGACCGAATGGCTGGCGCCCAGTGGCAGTGAGGGCAGCCGCTATTCCGGCGAGCGCGACCTGGAAAACCCGCTGGCCGCAGTGATGATGGGCCTGATTTACGTCAACCCGGAAGGGGTGGATGGCAAGCCCGATCCATTGAAAACCGCCCAGGACATGCGCGTAACTTTCGCCCGCATGGCCATGAACGATGAGGAAACCGTGGCCTTAACCGCCGGCGGCCACACCGTGGGTAAAGCGCACGGCAACGGCGATGCTGCAAATTTAGGGCCGGCGCCGGAAGGGGCTGACTTGCACACCCAGGGCTTCGGCTGGATGAACGAAAAAGGCCGGGGCATTGGCCGCGATACGGTAACCAGCGGCATCGAAGGCGCCTGGACCAGCAACCCCACCCGGTGGGACAACGGTTATTTCGACATGTTGCTGAAACATGAGTGGCAACTGACCAAAAGCCCCGCCGGCGCCTGGCAATATGAGCCGGTATCTATCGCCGACGCAGACAAGCCCGTGGATGTGGAAGACCCGTCGCACCGCTGTATGCCCATGATGACCGATGCGGATATGGCGCTGAAAGTGGACCCTGTTTACCGCAAAATTTCAGAGCGGTTTCATCAGGACCCGGCCTATTTTAACGATGTCTTCGCCCGCGCCTGGTTCAAGCTGACCCACCGCGACCTGGGGCCGAAAAGTCGTTACCTGGGGCCAGAGGTACCTGCAGAAGACCTGCTCTGGCAGGACCCGGTGCCGGCAAACTCAACCACGCTGTCCGAGGCTGATATTACCGATCTGAAAGCACGCATTGGGGCTGCCGGATTAAACAGTGCAGACTTAATCGCCACCGCCTGGGACAGTGCCCGCACCTTCCGCGGTTCGGATTTCCGCGGCGGCGCCAACGGTGCACGCATTCGCCTGGCACCGCAAAAGCACTGGCAGGGCAACGAACCCGAGCGCTTGGATAAGGTGCTGAAAGCACTGGAATCGATCCAGCAGGCATTTGGCAAACCCGTTAGTATGGCCGACCTGATTGTACTGGCGGGCAGCGCCGCGGTGGAACAGGCCGCCCACGCCGCCGGCGTTCATGCGACCGTGCCGTTCACACCGGGACGGGGTGATGCGACCGACGAGCAAACCGATGCAGAGTCGTTCGAGGTACTGGAACCGGTACACGACGGTTTCAGAAACTGGCTCAAGCAGCACTACACAGTGCAACCCGAAGAGTTGCTGCTCGATCGCGCCCAATTGATGGGGCTGACGGCGCCTGAAATGACGGTGCTGTTAGGCGGCCTGCGCGTGCTCGATGTTAACCATGGTGGCAGCCAGCATGGCGTTTTTACCGACCGCCCGGGCGTACTGAGCAATGATTTTTTCATCAATCTGACCGACATGCGCTTTAGCTGGAAACCCACCGGCCGCAACGAATACCAGCTGGTTGACAGAGCCACCGGCGATGCCAAATGGACCGCCACCCGGGTCGACCTGGTATTTGGTTCCAATGCCATACTGCGCGCCTATGCCGAAGTGTATGCGCAGGACGACAGCCGGGATAGGTTTGTGCACGATTTCATCCGCGCCTGGGTGAAAGTCATGGATGCAGACCGATTTGATGTGAAGTAAATCCCTTCAAGCACAGGCCCGGATTCTTGCCGGGCCTTTTTTGTATACGGAATTCACCTCGTACTACCACACACCAAAACGTGCTACTTTTGCATAAACTCGAATATTGGTCTCCGGACATGCTCAACGCCCTGCCCATCTGTTGCATTCTGTTGCTGGCAAACATTGCCTACGCAGAACCCATAGACAAAGCCGGTTGGTTAAGCGGCTGCTGGCAATCGCAAAGTCAACCATCCACCCGGACGATAGAAATCTGGACCCAACCGCAAGGTGGCATCATGTTCGGTCTGGGTTATACCCTGCGCGATGACGCCGTTGTGAATCATGAAACGCTACGCATCGAATCTGTTCCTGATGCCACGGGCAATGCAGTATTGCAATACGTTGCCCTGCCCTCTGGCCAGACACTCACCCGGTTTCAGGCGACGCAAATTTCAGATAACCGACTGGTGTTCAGCAATCCTTCGCATGATTTCCCACAACACATCAGCTACCAGCTCACCGACAACCAGCAGTTGATCGCCCGTGCCGCCACCGGCGAACAAGGTTTTGAATTACGTTTCACAAAAATCTCCTGTGACACATTGATCAAAAGCAACCAGGCTTTGGAGGCAAAATGAAAAGATTCCAACCACACTTATTGGCGTTGCTAATGAGCTGTATCGCAATACCCGCTGTTGCAGACAGCCACTATGTTCTGGCTGGCCAGATGATAGACACCCTCAAAGGCAAAGTGATACAGGCGCCACTGGTGGAAATTGACGGCGATAAAATCATTAAGGTTACCGCCAACGGCACCGCGCCAGCCGACGCAAAGGTGATTGATCTGGGTGCTGCCACCTTGCTGCCCGGTCTGGCCGATCTGCACACACACCTCACTTACAATGTCACCGATTTCGGTTATCCCGGCCTCGCCATTTCCGATACCGACCAGGCCATCAGCGGTGTGGCAAATGCCCGCATAACCCTGATGGCGGGATTCACCAGCGCGCGCAATCTGGGTGCTTCGGGTTATGCCGATGTGTCGCTGCGCAATGCGATTGACGCAGGCAAAGTGCCGGGCCCCAGGCTGCAGGTTTCGGGCCCCTCCATTGGCGCCACCGGCGGCCATTGCGACAACAATTTATTGCCGGCGAAATACGACGCCGTGGCCGATGGCGTGGCAGACGGCCCCTGGGAAGCCCGGAAAATGGTGCGCCGCCACGCCAAATACGGTGCCGACGTGATTAAAATCTGCGCCACTGGTGGCGTGCTCAGTAAAGGTACCAGCCCCGGTGCCCGCCAGCTGACGCGCGAGGAAATTGAAGCCATTGTGGACGAAGCCCACAATCGCGGCATGAAAGTCGCCGCCCACGCGCACGGCACTGAAGGCATCCGTTACGCCATAGATGCCGGCGTCGACTCCATTGAGCACGCCAGCTTAATCGACGCTGACGGATTAAAAGCAGCAAAAAAGCGCGGCACCTTTTTATCAGTCAACGCCTACACGCCCATTTTCATGCTGGAGAAAGGTGCATCGGTGGGCATGTTGCCCGAGTCTCTGGAAAAAGCCCGCCAGCTGAAAATCCAGCGCTTTGAAACCTACCGGCGCGCCATCAAAACCGGCGCCAATATTGTGTTCGGCAGTGACTCTGCCACCTACCCGCACGGCGACAATGCGCGTACTTTTGCCGTCTATGTGGAACTGGGTATGACGCCCATGCAGGCCATTCAGTCGGCAACCACCGTGGCCGCCAGATCGCTGGGTTGGGAAGGAAAAACCGGCGCCATAGCACCGGGTTATTATGCCGACATGATCGCCGTGGCTGGCAACCCGCTCGAGGATATTACCGAGCTCGAACGGGTCAGTTTTGTGATGAAAGGCGGCGAAGTTTTCAAGCGCTGACAAGCGGGCGCCAGATCGCAGGCACGACCGCTTCGGCTCCGGTGAGGTCGGCCTCTGTCAGGGTCGCCACACCGGCCACCGCATCGGCAATTACGTCCACATCGGCAATGGTCATGGACGGATGAAAACTGATGCGCACCCAGCCCGGTTTATCTGCACCGTCATCCTGATCCAATAGGTCGGTAATGGATTTGGACGTGCAGCGATCGATACCCAGCAAAATATGCCCATAGGTACCGGCGCAGGCACAACCACCACGCGCCTGCACACCGTAGCGCTCGCTCAATAATTTTACTGCCGTGCGGTAATGCAGACCTTCAAATACGATGGAAAAAATGCTCAGGCGGTCGCGGTGTTGGGGCGCGAGAATGCGAACGCCGTAGATGTTTTCAATGCGTTTGAAAAAGTGCGCATTCAACTGCTGCTCGCGCGCATGAATGCGCTCGACCGCCATCTCTTCTTTTAATTGAATCGCCAGCGCGGTTTTAAGGGTTTGCAGAATACCTGGTGTGCCGCCGTTTTCCCGCTGCTCAATGTCCTGAATAAACCGGTGCTCGCCCCAGGGGTTGGTCCACACCACGGTACCGCCACCCGGTTGTTCCGGTACGCGATTGGCGTAAAGTCTGGAGGAAAATACCAACACCCCCTGACTGCCCGGGCCGCCTAAAAATTTATGCGGGGAAAAGAAGATGGCATCCAGTGATTCTTCCGCATTCGGGTGCATGTTGATGGCGTCATAGGGTGCGCTGGCTGCGAAATCCACAAAGCACATTCCGTTGACCCCATGCAGCATAGCGGCGATACGGTGGTAAGGCGTGCGCACACCGGTCACATTACTGGCGGCGGTAATGGAGGCGGCCAGTTGACGCTCCGGGTCAGCTGCCCGCTCCTCGCGCAGGTCATTGGCCAGCCAATCGAGATCAATGCAGTCATCGTCGGCGGCCGGAATCAGGCGTACTTCCGCCAGGCTCTCGAGCCACATGGTGTGATTGCTGTGGTGCTCGCGGTGGGTGATATACACCAATGGCCGGCGACGCCCCTGCTCGCGCCAGTTGGCCAGCACCAGCGGCTTATGCTGTTCGTGCGCCCACCAGCCCATCATGCGGATAAATTTACCCAGCGCGCCGGTCATACCGGAACCGGTTGAAATCAGCACGTCCTCCTTGGTGGCTCCCACGTGGCGCTTGATCACCGCCTCCGCCTGATGGTACCAACGGGTCATGGTGCGCCCGGTCAGGCTGTCTTCCGTGTGGGTATTGGCCATATAGGGACCGATTTCCTCACTGAGGCGCTGTTCAATGGGCTGGTACAGACGACCACTGGCGGTCCAGTCCGCGTAATGTACATTCTGGTCAGCCTGCACTATGCCGGCACGGATGGATGCCCAGTAGGCCTCGGCGTCAGGATGTTCAACGGGGGTGGCAGCGAAGGGAGGCATGGTGTGCTCCTCTGGGTCTCTATTGGGCAATGGAATACCAGTGTAGACGCATCTCAACCCAAACTTTTGCTCATATTTTCCCTTATTAGACTACAATAAAGGCAATACATACCACAATATTACAAAAGGAAAGCAAATTTTGCTCGACGCAATCGATAAACACATACTGGCGTTGCTGCAACGAGACGCCACCCTGTCAGTGCAATCCATTGCCGACCAGGTCAATCTCACCACCAGCCCCTGTTGGCGGCGCATCCAGACGCTGGAGGCGGAGGGCTATATCCAGCGCCGGGTGGCGCTGTTGTCGCGGGACAAACTGGATCTGGGTGTGGACGTGTTCGTGTTTATCCGCACCGATCAGCACAACGATGAATGGATGAACCATTTCGCCCGCACGCTCGATGCCTTGCCCGAGGTGGTAGAAGCCTACCGGATGAGTGGTGATGTGGATTATCTGTTGCGGGTGGTGGTGGCCGACATCAAAGCCTACGACCGGTTCTACAAGCGGTTGGTGAGCGAGATCAAACTGGCCGATGTGAGTTCAAGCTTTGCCATGGAAAGCATGAAATACACCACTGCCCTGCCCCTGTGATCTGGCGCTTGAAAGCTCGGCACCCGTTGGCTAATAAACCGGTGCCTCACCTTCAGGACGGGTCTTAAATCGGCGGTGGACCCAGAAGTATTGCTCGGGGGTTGCGCGCACCTGCGCTTCAATCAGGTCGTTAATGCGTTGGGCATCAGCAACCTCATCCTCTGACGGAAAGTTTTCCAGCGGCGCACTGAAACTCAGGTGATAACCGCCAGCGCCCGGCTTGCGCACAAAATCCACCATCACCACGCGGGCCTTGCCCATGCGGGCAAAATTTGCGGTGGCCGATACGGTCGCGGCCGGCACGCCGAAAAACGTGGCCCAGACCGAATGCTTCATGCCGTAATCCTGGTCAGGTGCATAGAGCACAGACACACCCTGACGCAAACTGCGCATCATGGTACGGGTCTCTTTGCGCTCAAAAGCAAAAGCATCGGGATTCAAACGTTCGCGGCCTTTGCGCTGGACGTAATCCAGCACCGGGTTTTTATGCTTGCGGTACATGCCCGCCGCGGGATGAAACAGCGTCACAGCCACCACCGCCAGCTGAACGCAGCTGGTGTGGCGGATGACCAGAATCGCGCCTTGGTTTTTCAAGCTCTGCAGGTGTTCCAGCCCTGACACGGTAACCAATTTATCGAGCCGGCGCCTGGGCATAAACCAGGCCATATTCTGCTCCATCAGGCCAATGCCCATCGCAGACATGTTACGCTTGAGCAACGCTTCGCGCTCCGCCTCAGTCAATTCAGGCAAACACAGCTGCAGATTTATCCTGGCAATGCGGCGGCGAGCGCTGGCAAACCGGTTCAGGAGTTTTCCTGCACCCAATCCCAGCCAGAGTTGCACGCGGAATGGCATCTGCGCCAGGAACGCATTCAGGCCGATGGCCAGCCACAAAGGCCAGTGTTTCGGATGCAACAGTGCGCGGGAAAATACCGGGGCGGCAGCCATTACTTCACGATGCCGCGCTTGCTGCCGGTAACGAAATCCACAAACATGGCCACTTCCGGATAGGCTTCGGCCAAGGGCGCCAATTGTTCAAGCGCCTCTGCACGACCAACCCGGTTGCGCACCAGTAGCTTGTAGGTTTTGCCAATGGCATCAATCAGTTCCGGACTGAAACCTTTGCGCTTCAAGCCCACCTTGTTAATGCCAAAACTGCGAGCATAGTTACCACTGACGATCACAAAGGGTGGCACATCGCGATTGATGGCGGCGGCCATACTGGTAAAGGCGTGACTACCCACACGACTGAATTGATGTACCAGTGAGAAACCGCCCAGAATGCATTGATCACCCAACTCCACGTGGCCGGCCAAGGATGCTGAATTGGCGAACACGTTTTTATTGCCCACAAGGCAATCGTGTCCGATATGTACGTATGCCATCAGCATGTTGTCATCGCCGATGCGTGTCAGGCCGCCGCCTTTAGGAGTACCGCGACTCAATGTCACAAATTCGCGGATGGTATTGCGGTCGCCGATCTCCAGGCGCGTGGGCTCGCCTTTAAAGCTCAGGTCCTGCGGCTCTTCTCCGATGGACGCAAACTGGAAAATCCGGTTGTCACGGCCGATACGGGCGGGGCCGTTGATGCACACATGGTGGCTTATGCGGGTGCCGGTCCCGATTTCAACAGCGGGCCCAATGACAGAGTAGGCTCCCACGGATACCCCTTCGGCCAATCGTGCTGAGGGATCAATAATTGCTGTAGGGTGGATCATGGACGCTTCCGTTAGCGTACGATACCGCGCTCAGACGCGCGCAACGACGCAATCAAAGTTTCAAGGGCGGGTTCTGACTGAGACAGCTCGGATACAGCCGCAATCGCCTCTTCCAGCCGTAAACCGCGACGATAGATAAGCTTGAACGCCTTGGTTACCAACGCGATCTGCTCCTTACTGAAGCCCCTGCGGCGCAAGCCCTCTGCATTAATGCTTTTGGCTTCGGCGGGATTGCCCGACACGGTGACAAAGGCCGGTACATCTTTGCCAATCGCAGAACCCATGGCGGTAAATGCGTGGGCGCCGATTTTGCAAAACTGATGCACCAGGGTATAGCCACCCAGAATCACCCAGTCTCCCAAATGGACATGGCCTGCGAGTGCGGAGTTATTCACCAGCACACAGTGGTTACCCACCACGGAGTCGTGCCCCACATGTACGTAGGCCATCAACAGATTGTCATTGCCAATGGTGGTTTCTGCGCGATCCTGAATCGTACCCCGATGGATCGTCACCCCTTCCCGGATCACGTTGTTATCGCCAATCACCAGGCGGGTGTCTTCGCCTTTGTATTTCAGGTCGGGCGTCGCATCGCCTACGGTGGAAAACTGGAAGATGTGATTATTGGCACCAATGCGTGTCGGGCCTTTGATCACGACGTGCGACTCCACAATAGTGCCTGGACCGATCTCAACACCCGGTCCAATCACTGAAAACGGCCCCACGCTGACATCATCGGCCAGCTTGGCAGCGGGGTCCACTAGAGCACGAGGATCGATCAACAGTGATTCCTTGTGGTTAATTGAATAATGCATGCTGTGCGCTGGGGAAATTATAGCGTCAACGTGCGTTTATACTTGCCGGTCAGCACACAAAATGGTGGCCGATGCCGCCAGCTGGCCCTCAACGGTGGCTTTGCATTCAAATTTCCAGATACCACGCTTGGCAGATACCACCCGCGACTCCAGCCGCAGCTGATCACCGGGTACTACCTGACGCTTGAAACGCACATCGTCTATGCCTGCGAACAAATAGATTGAGCCGTCTGAAGGTTTTTTATTCAGGGTTTTAAAGCCGAGAATACCGGATGCCTGGGCCAGCGCTTCAATAATCATTACACCCGGGAAAATGGGGGCATCCGGGAAGTGGCCATTAAACACATCCTCATTGGCGCTGACATTTTTCAGCGCGACAATGTGTTCGCCCTCGAC
This sequence comes from Simiduia agarivorans SA1 = DSM 21679, assembly GCF_000305785.2. Classification (NCBI taxonomy): domain Bacteria; kingdom Pseudomonadati; phylum Pseudomonadota; class Gammaproteobacteria; order Cellvibrionales; family Cellvibrionaceae; genus Simiduia; species Simiduia agarivorans. The sequence goes on from NC_018868.3 coordinate 1,168,728, forward strand.
CAACTCAATCACGCGATCCACCAGCAAAAAAGGATAGCGGTGGGGCAAATACTCCTTGATCTCGCGAACATCCATCATCTGAATTCCTTACACCTTGAGTAGTAGCAAAAAGCGCTATTTGGATTTTTCCAAGTCTTTGACGCGTCGGCTCAGCTTATCCAATTGGTTAAAACGCGCAGCCTGCCGGCGCCATTCACCCGTGGGCAACATGGGCGTTCCGGAGGACCAACTGGTGCCAGGTTCCATAATCGATTTGGTGACCACGGTCGCGCCAGAAATATGGACGTCGTCAGCAATTTCAATATGCCCCGTCACTGCTACGCAACCAGCGATGGTACACCGACGACCAATGCGCGTTGAGCCCGCCACGGCAGTGTGAGCAGCTATCGCGGTATGGTCACCAATCACCACGTTGTGACCGATCTGGATCAGGTTATCCAACTTTACGTCATTGCCGATAATGGTATCGTCCAATGCACCGCAATCGATACAGGTATTTGCGCCAATCTCTACCTGATTCCCGATGCGCACCCCACCCAATTGATGCACTTTCGTCCACCCCTCGGGTCCCGGTGCGAACCCGAAACCGTCGGCCCCTATCACAGCACCGCCATGGACAATGCAGGCATCGCCTATGACCACTTGAGGATATACAGTCACATTAGCGGCCAGTCGGGTATTGGCGCCCACTACGCTGCCCTCACCGACAACGGTGGCGGCACCGATGTAGGCACCGGCACCAATCCTGGCGCCCGCGGCGATAACTGCGCGTTCACACACACTCGCACTGGGATCTACCCAGGCATCCTCAGCCACGACTGCAGACGGATGGATACCGGCGGCAACATCGGGCAGTTTTGAATAGAGCGCGGTGATTTGTGCGTAACATTGGTAAGGATTACTGTGCACTAGCTTATTGCCAGCATAGTGCTCCGCCATATCCGGGTGCAGCACCACACAACCGGCCTGAGTGTCGGCCAGAAAGTTAGCGTAGGCCTTGTTCGCCAAAAAGCTTAATTGCCCGGACTGGGCGCTTTTCAATGTTGCCAGGCTATGGATGGCGTATTCGGCATCTCCGACCAGAGTGGCGCCGGAAATATTGGCCAGCTGCGCCAGAGAATACGACTGCGACATAGCGTTTCTCCCCATTCAATGCTGAGAAATGGCAAAAAGGCGAGCCTGTTTACACAGACGTCGCCTTCCGATGAACCCAATAATAAAATGAAATTATTTGGCTTTGTTCAGCTTTTCAGTCACTTTAGCCGTAATGTCCAGTGAAGGCTCGGCGTAGTAGGCTGTTTGAGTAGACAGCACCAGGCCAATACCATCGGCGGCAATCACATCTTTCAGCGCCGCTTGCGCTTTGGGGCCCAATTCCTCGAGCACGCGCTGAGCAGTAGCCTTTTGCTCTGCCTGCAGCTTCTTCGCTACCAATTCCAGATCGGCACGGGCATATTCCATTTTCTTGCGGTGCTCGGCAGTCTGCTCCGGATTCCAGGTCACACCATTTTTTTCCGCATCTTTTGCCATTTTTTGCAGATCAGCCCGCAGCGATTCGAACTTAGCCTGTAAGCCTGCGAACTCCGCGTTTGCCTGCATTTCCTGGATGCGCTTTTTGGCCAGGTCAGTGTTGAGAATGGCGGATTGCAAATCGAACACAACCACTTTATCGGCAGCCATGGCTACCGGAGCAACCAACAAAGCAATAGCCAGTACAAAAGCATTTTTCATTTTAAACACGTTTCATCTCCATGTTGTTATAAACAGCGTCAGAATGCAGTGCCCAGAGAAAACTGGAACGTCTCACGCTTATCAAATTCGTTGTATTGGAAGGGGCGGGACAAGCTGAAGGTCAAAGGACCAAAGCCTGAGATCCAGGTTAACCCCACACCGTATGACGCCGACAATTTAGTAATATCTACGTCAAAACAGTTCTGCTGGTAGAAGCCGCACTGTGTATTAAACACGTTACCGGAATCCACGAAGAATGCTGCCTGCAGCATCCGCTGATCTTTGATAAAGGGCAGAGGGAATAACAATTCGATAGAGCCTTCAATCAGCACGTTACCACCGAAGGGTAAATCATTGCGACCTGAAACAGTCGCCATTGCCTTGTCTTGAAGGCAAATAATAGATCCCTGATTGAATTGAATGTCCGTAGGGTTTTCACACAGGACATACCCTTTAGCTCGTTCATCGAGACCGTAGACACCGTCCCCGTTAAAGTCTCGTGCGGCGATATCCTGTATTGAATACACGGCGGGAGGGGTCGACCTGGGTCCCAGTGTATTGCGCTTAAAGCCGCGCACCGAGCCAAAACCACCCGCATAGAAGTGCTCGAAAAATGGCAACTGCGAGGTCTTTCCGTAGGAGTCAGCATAGCCAAGATCGCCACGGAACCTGAAGGTGAAATCGCCATAGACCGGCAAGAAATACTGACCCGAGTAGCGGAGCTTATAAAACTCCATGTCCGAGCCTGGCACGGAGAATTCCAGAGATACGTTGTGCGACTGTCCCCGGTTGGCAAGCTGGCCACGGTTCAAGGTGGACTTTGCCCACGACAGCGTAAACGGAAAGCTGTTAAACCGGTCGCCGTTTTCATCAATAAAACCGTCAGGGTTATTGATGGTATTGTCGCCGTCAACCAACTCCTTCCAGAAGTAATCCAGATCCGGCGCCCCACCGGGAATGGGATTGGCACTGGCCTCGGCGATCAATCGATTCAGTTCAACCAGATCGGACTCAGTTATATACCGTGGTGCAAGCCCTTCAACCAAATTTGGCGTGCGCTTGATTTCCTGCACCGTGTAATCGCCGGTCTTGATATACATGTTGGTGTAGCCAATACCGAAGCCAATGCGCTCAACTTCGGATATGGGATAGCCAAAGTTCAGATTCATACCGTAGGTATTGGTTGAATAGCTGGCCACGTTCACTTCACTGAAGTCTGTGGCACGATAGAAAACACTGAAACCCCGGCTAACGCCATCCACGGTAAAATAGGGATCAGCATAGTTGAAGCTATATACCTGCTGGTATTTGCTGGTATTGATATTAAACCCAACTCGCTTACCGGTACCAAACCAGTTATTTTGTTGGATATTAGCACCCAACACCAAGCCTGTTCCTTGCGCAAATCCTACGCTTGCGCCAATAGAGCCGGAGGGTTGCTCCTCAACGGTGTACTCAACGTCGATCTGATCCGAGGTACCGGGCACCTCTTTGTTCTCGACTTTTACCTCTTTGAAAAAGCCCAGACGCTCCAGACGAACCTTGGAATTTTCGATGGCGATGGACGACGCCGATGCGCTTTCCATCTGGCGCATTTCCCGACGAAGTACTTCATCTTTGGTCTTGGTATTGCCCCTGATCTCCAGCCGACGCACATAGGCGCGCTTGCCCGGATCAATGAAGAACGTAATATCGACCAAACCGGTTTCAGCATTGACCTCTGGAATGCCTTTGACTTCTGCAAAGGTATAACCCTCGTTGCCCAAGCGCTTGGTCATATAATCCGAGGTTGTGGTCATCATCACCTGAGAAAAAGTCTGGCCTTCGCGCACCAGCACCAGCCGGCGCATCTGATCCTCAGGGATCACCGGGTCACCCGCCAGTTCAACTTTACCGACTTTAAAAATTTCGCCTTCTTTGATATTTACCGTGATGTAAACGGATTTCTTATCCGGGCTGACGGATACCTGAGTGGAAGGCATGGCAAAATTCAGGTAACCCCGGTCCATATACCAGGACTCCAGGCGCTCCAGATCACCGGTGAGTTTCTCCCGGGCGTATTTGTTGTCGCTGGTAATCCAGGACAGCCAGCCGGTGGTTTTCAACTCAAATAATTCCAGCAATTCTTCATCGCTGAAACTGGTGTTGCCCACTAAATTGATGTGCTCGATGGACGCAACTTTACCTTCATCAATCGTAATCTGCAGTTTCACTTGGTTGCGCGGCAGATCAATGACTTCGGTCTTAACGCTCGCACTGTAACGACCCTGCGCGACGTATTGACGCTGCAACTCATTACCCAGTCCTTCCAGGGTCACGCGCTTAAAAATCTGGCCTTCAGACAAGCCATTGTCCCGCAGCCCCTTCATCAGGTCTTCGGTTTTGATTGCCTTGTTACCTTCAAGCACAATCTCACTGATAGCCGGCCGCTCTTTTACCGTAATAACCAGCACGCCCTCATCGCGTCCGACTTCGATGTCACTGAAATAGCCAGTGGCAAACAGGGCCCTTGAGGCATCCTGAATTTCCACCGTGTCCATGTAGTCGCCCACGCGCACAGGCAAAGCGGCAAATACCGAGCCGGCAGAAACACGCTGCAGGCCCTCAACGCGAATATCGGTTACGCGGAAGCTTTCTGCAAAAACCAAAGCGGCCGTTAAAAAGGAGACAAGGAATAAAACAAGACGCTGCATAAATCTGATTCTGATGATTTTTATAGTTGCCCCGCCGGGCGTTATGTCCCGCAATTGCGGATTTTAAATATGGCGCATGATGTCGTTGTATATAGCCAACATCATCACACCCAGTACGACGAGCAACCCCACCTGATACCCCAACATCTGAATGCGCTCAGACACCGGACTGCCTTTAACCAATTCAATGGTGTAGTACAGCAGATGACCGCCATCCAACACCGGAATGGGCAGCAGATTGAACACGCCAAGGCTCACACTAAGCAGAGCCAGAAAGCCGACATAGTAGGCAAGGCCCGCCTGAGCTGAGGCGCCCGCCACTTTAGCAATGGTTATGGGGCCACTCAAGTTTTTAGTGGAGATTTCCCCCACCAGCAGCTTTTTCACCGACAGCAGGACAAACCAGGAGGTTTCTCCGGTTTTCTCGATGCCACGCCACAAGCCCTGAACCAGGTTGTACTCGGTCCGGCGCAGGTATTCTTCAGGCCATTCAGGTGCCTGGCTACCGACGCCAATTCGCCCCACCCGACGCCCGTCAACTTCCAGTGAATCCGGGATCAGGACCACATTGAGTTGTTCGACCTCCCGTTCGACAGTTAGTTCAACTTCCCTGCCCGGGTTTTGCTCAATCACATCGGCCATGGCCTGCCAATCACTTACTGGCTCACCATTCACCAACACTACCCGGTCTCCGGCAACCAGACCCGCACGATCAGCCGGCCCCCCTTCAACAACCATCCCCAATTGATTGGTGGGCTTGGGCGAAAAGAGTTTGATACCGATACCTTCCAGCGGGCGCGGCTCATCTTCACCGGCTAACCAGCTGTTCAATTCAGCTTCCGAGGTGTACTGAAGTGTGGAGTTGGGATAGGTCACGGTAAATGAAATAGTGCCTGTTTCGCCCAGCCGCTCCAGCAGTCGCTGGTTTAACGCCTGTGCAGACGGGGTTTCTACCCCGTCGACCGCAATGATCTCCTGCCCCGGTTCCAACCCGGCACGGGCGGCAACCGAACCAGGCTCGACAGCGTCGATCACCGGCACAAGGTGGGTTACCCCCGGCATGACCATCCACCAGAACAACAGAATGGCCAGTAGAAAATTAGCCACCGGCCCGGCCGCCACTACTGCAATACGGGCCAGCACAGGCTTGCGCGTGAACGCCTGGTCGAGCAGCTCAGCAGGCACGTCGCCCTCGCGCTCATCCAGCATTTTCACATAGCCACCCAAGGGAATCGCGGCAATACAGAACTCGGTGCCTTCGCGGTTGTACCAGCGCCACAGCGGCTTACCAAAGCCAACGGAGAAACGCAGCACTTTGACGCCGCAACGACGGGCCACCCAATAATGACCATACTCGTGAATCGTCACCAGAATGCCCAAGGCAACCACAAACCACACAATTGTCTGTAAAAGCGCCACTCACTACCTCCTAGAGGGACTTAGAGCCTGACAGGTTACCATGTCGCAACCACTGATTGGCCAGTGCACGCGCCTCTTGGTCCTGCGCCAGCACCTCTTCAACCGACCGGGCCACCGGCCCCGCAAGGCGCGTCATGACGTCGGCATTGAGACGGGCAATGTCGTTAAAACCGAGTCGCTGATCCAGAAAGGCGTCCACCGCCACTTCGTTTGCCGCGTTCAGACAAGTGGACGCGGAACCGCCTTTGGCCGCCTCAAACGCAAGCGCCAGACAGGGAAAGGCGTCCAGATCGGGCGCCTCAAAATCGAGAGACCCCAAGGTCAGAAAATCCAGATCAGCCACACCCGAGCCGATGCGCTCAGGCCAGGCGAGCGCGTGTGCGATTGGCGTACGCATATCAGGATTGCCCATTTGCGCCAGGACCGACCCATCCTGATAGCGCACCATGGAATGAATAATACTTTGCGGGTGTACCACCACTTCCACCTGATCTGGCCGCAAACCAAACAGCCAGCACGCTTCGATCAACTCAAGCCCTTTGTTCATCAGGCTGGCAGAGTCCACCGATATTTTACGGCCCATCGACCAGTTCGGGTGTGCGCAAGCCTGATCCGGCGTCACTGCGTCCAGCGCTGCCCGCCCCCAGCCACGGAATGGTCCACCAGAAGCGGTGAGCACAATACTGCTGACGCCGGCATGCGCTGTATCGGTGAAGCCCGGCGGCAGGCACTGGAATATGGCATTGTGCTCGCTGTCGATGGGCAGCAACTGCGCCCCCTGCTCCTGCACCGCACGCATAAACAAATCGCCCGCCATGACCAGGCTTTCTTTGTTGGCTAACAGGATCTTTTTACCCGCGCGGGCCGCCGCAAGATTCGGCAGCAGCCCCGCAGCGCCGACTATCGCGGCCATGACGGTATCTACTTCGTGCGCAGATGCCACTTGGGCAAGTGCGTCTTCTCCGCTCAGTACTTCGGTGTCCGTGCCGGCGAGCGCCTCGCGCAGCGAGGCCGCGTGAATCGGGTCAGCCAGTACGGCATAGCGCGGTTTGAACTGGCGGCATTGGTCCGCCAAACGCTGCCACTGGGACGCGCCCGTAAGCGCATACACGGTAAAGCGATCCGGGTGGCGCGCCACCACATCCAGCGTGCTCTGCCCAATGGAGCCGGTCGCCCCCAGAACGGTCAGAGTCTGCTTCATGAAAGGCTGAAACCGGTCATGTATACACCCAACGCCACCAATGGCGCTGCGGCGGTGATACTGTCGATGCGGTCCAGCACGCCGCCATGGCCTGGCAGCAATTGACTGGAATCCTTGATGCCACGGTGGCGCTTGAACATACTCTCCAGCAGATCACCCAGCACCGACACCAGGCTGGCTGGCACCACGATGGCGAGCAACAGCCATTCCCTGCCCTCGCCCAGCCAGAAACCCAGGGCCAGCGCCCAAATGACGTTGGTGACCAGCCCACCCCAGAATCCTTCCCAGGATTTACCCGGGCTGACCTGGGGCGCGAGCTTGTGCTTACCAAACCGGCGACCCACAAAAAAGCCACCGATATCGGCACCGGCAACCACCGCCACCACCAGAATGACCAACCACTCGCCGTGCGCCAGCTCGCGCAAATAACAAAGTCCGACCCAGGCCGGAATCATCACCAACCAGCCGAGCATCAAACGCGTGGTGCGAGCACCCCACAAAACGGTACTGCTGGGGTAACCCTGAATCCAGAGCAGAGACAGCGCCCACCAGACGCCTCCCGCGATGAGCAGGCCTTCGAGGACAGGGCCGTTCAATGTGGCCGACAAGCCAACCCAGTAAGCCGACGCCGCCATTAACCCAGCGGTCACCGCCACATAGAGCGCGCGCTGCCAATAGGCCTCAAGCCCGCCCAGGTTTGACCACTCCCAGGTCGCGATCAATACCGCGGTGGCAAGCAAAAGCTGGAACAGAGGCACCGGCAGGTAAAACAAGGCCCCGAACAGGACCGCCACCAACACTAGCGCGGTAATAATGCGTTGCTTAAGCACCTTGTGCCTCCGCGATTTGTTCAGCCGTTTTACCAAAGCGACGCTGGCGCTGGTAGAAGGCTTCAGCTGCAAGTTGCATGGCCGTTTCGTCGAAATCAGGCCACAAGGTGTCACAAAAATAGAGTTCGGCGTAGGCCGCCTGCCAGAGCAGGAAGTTACTGATTCTGATTTCGCCACTGGTGCGCACCAACAGATCCAGCGCCGGCAAATCAGCCAGGCAGGTATGCTGGTTCAAGCGATCTTCGTCGATATCGGCCAGTGCCAGCTCGCCATCGACCACCTGCTGTGCCAGCTGTCTGGCGGCTTCGGCAATATCCCAACGGCCGCCGTAATCGGCGGCAATCACCAGGGTCGTCTCCCCCCCTTGAGTGAGCGCCTCGGCCGCCTCAATCGCCGCCAGCACTTTCGGCGAAAACCGGTCCCGGCGCCCAACCACGCGCAGTGCTACACCCTCGGCCTTGAGCTTCTTGGCTTCCCGCTGCAGATAAAGGAGAAATAACGACATCAGCGCCTCCACCTCTTTGGGCGGGCGCTGCCAGTTTTCACTGCTGAAGGCAAACAGGGTCAGGGTTTCTACCCCCAGGGATTTGCACGCGCGCATGACATCGCGGATGCGCTCCACGCCAGCCTTGTGACCGGCAACACCGGGCAAGCCTCGCTGCTTTGCCCACCGGTTGTTGCCGTCCATGATGATGCCAACGTGACGCAGGCCTTGTTTGGACACAATAACTTCCTCGGAAAAGGATGGCCTCAGATGGCCATCAGATCCTTTTCCTTGGCTGCCAGTGCTGCATCCACTTCTGCTACGTATTTGTCGGTGATTTTCTGCACCTCGTCCTGGGCACGGCGCTCTTCATCTTCGCCGATTTCCTTGTCGTTGAGCAGAGATTTGATTTGCGCCAGCGCATCACGGCGACTGTTGCGAATGGCCACACGACCGTTTTCAGCCTCAGCCTTGGCCTGTTTGGTAAAGCCCTTGCGGGTCTCTTCGGTCAGCGCAGGCATAGGCAGGCGAATGACGTTGCCCGCCGTTGATGGGTTGAGACCCAGGTCGGACTTCATGATGGCCTTTTCAATTTCCGGCACCAGGTTGGACTCCCACGGCGTGACCGACAAGGTGCGACCATCTTCCACAGAAATATTGGCCACCTGACTCAACGGCGTCATGCTGCCGTAGTAGCTCACCTGTACGGTATCCAGCAAGCTGGGATGGGCGCGACCGGTACGGATTTTATTAAAGTTATTACCCAGGGCCTCAAGGGTTTTTTTCATGCGCCCTTCGGCATCTTTCAGGATGTCATTGATCATGGTTATTCTCCCTGGTGAGTTTCTTCGATCAGCGTACCCTCATCATTGCCCACAGCAATATTGAGCAGCGCGCCGGCTTTATTCATTTTAAATACCCGAACCGGCATGGCGTGATCCCGGCACAAACAGATGGCGGTCAGATCCATTACACCCAGTTTCTTATCCAGCACTTCATCGTAGCTCAGCTGGGTATAGCGCTCGGCGTTGGGGTCTTTCATCGGGTCGGCGGTATACACGCCATCCACTTTGGTGGCTTTCAACACGATGTCAGCCTGCACTTCAATACCGCGCAGACAAGCGGCGGAGTCGGTTGTAAAGAACGGGTTACCGGTGCCTGCAGAGAAAATCACCACCTCGCCCGCCTTCAGGAAGCGAATAGCGCGACGCCGGTCATAATGTTCAACAATACCGCTCATTGGAATGGCCGACATGACCCGGGAAGAGATATTGCAACGCTCCAACGCATCGCGCATGGCCAATGCATTCATCACAGTGGCCAGCATCCCCATGTGGTCGCCGGTCACCCGGTCCAGGCCGGCGGCAGATAAGGCCGCGCCGCGGAACAGGTTGCCGCCGCCAATCACCAGGCCCACCTGCACGCCAATACCCACAAGCTGGCCGATTTCAAGCGCCATCTTGTCCAGCACTTTAGGGTCGATACCAAACCCCTCCTGCCCCATCAGCTCTTCACCGCTGAGCTTCAGCAGGATGCGCTTGTACTTCTTGTCCCGGGAATTGGCCATTGTCTGCTCCACGCCTAAAAAATTCCGACGATTTTAAGGTACTGCCCTGCAATGTGCCAGCGCCGCCGCGCAGGCAAAAAAAAAGCCGAGCGCGTGTCCCGGCTTTTCTGGCTTTCAGAAGGGAGATTAGCCCTTGGAAGCCTGTACCTGAGCGGCCACTTCAGCGGCGAAATCCGCTTCGGCCTTCTCGATACCCTCACCCACTTCAAAACGGGTGAAAGAAACCACTTCGGCACCGGCGTCTTTTACCAGTTTGCCCACGGTCACTTCGGGGTTCTTCACGAAAGGCTGTTCAGTCAGGCTGGACTCTTTCAGGAACTTGTTGATGCGACCTACCATCATCTTCTCAACGATCTCGGCAGGCTTGCCGGCCATATCAGGCTGAGCCTTGATGATGTCCTTTTCTTTTTCTACCACTTCGGCAGGCATCTGATCGGGGTTAACCACCTGCGGGTTAACGGCAGCAACGTGCATGGACACGTCTTTAGCCAGCTCCACGTTGCCCGCTTTCAGCTGGGTCACAACCGCGATACGGTTGTTGGAGTGAACGTAGGCACCCACACAGCCGTCGGTGGCTTCGATAACGGCAATGCGACGCACACCGATGTTTTCGCCGATCTTCTGTACCAGTGCAGAACGGGCATCTTCCAGCTCACCGGCCATCAGCGCGGCAACATCGGACTGCTTGGCAGCGAAAGCGGCATCAACCACTTTGCCCACGAAGCCCAGGAAGTTGTCGTCGCGAGCAACGAAGTCGGTTTCGGAGTTGATTTCAGCCAATACGGCGTAGCTGCCGTCATCTGCCACTTTCACTGCCACAACGCCGTCGGCGGCGGTGCGGTCGGCTTTCTTAGCCGCTTTCAGGCCAGAGGCCTTGCGCAAGTTTTCAATCGCCAGCTCGATGTCGCCATCGGCCTCAACCAGCGCTTTTTTACATTCCATCATGCCGAGGCCAGTGCGCTCGCGCAGTTCTTTTACCATTGATGCAGAGATAGCAGACATGGGCCTATCCTCTTCAAATAAGTGATCGTTAGATTGTAAAAAGGGGGCCAGGCCCCCTCTTCCGGGCACCCGTAACCGGGCGCCACCGTGACAAGTCAGCGCTTACTGAGCAGCGGCTTCGTCGTTGGCTTCAACGTACTCGTCTTTGTTAACCACTGCAGCACCAGATGCAGCAACGCCTTCCAGGCAGGAGTCAGCAGCAGCGGTAACGTACAGCTTGATGGCACGGATGGCATCGTCGTTGCCGGGAATGACGAAATCAACGCCTTCCGGGTTGGAGTTGGTATCCACGATACCGAACACTGGAATACCCAGGTTGTTGGCTTCCTGAATCGCAATGCGCTCGTGATCAACGTCGATCACAAACAGCGCGTCGGGCAGGCCGCCCATGTCTTTGATACCACCGATAGAGTCTTCCAGCTTGGCCATCAGGCGAGTGCGCATCAGCGCCTCTTTCTTGGTCAGCTTGTCAAAGGTACCGTCCTGGCTCTGGATTTCCAGATCGCGCAGACGCTTGATGGACTGACGGATGGTTTTGTAGTTGGTGAGCATACCGCCCAACCAACGGTGGCTAACGAAAGGCTGGCCAGCGCGCTGGGCCTGCTCTTTGATCACCTTCTGAGCGGCACGCTTGGTGCCCACAAACAGTACTTTCTTCTTCTGAGACGCCATGGTCTTCAGAGCGTCCAGTGCGCTGTTGAACGCAGGTACAGTGTGCTCGAGGTTGATGATATGAATCTTGTTGCGGGCACCGAAGATGTATTTGCCCATCTTGGGGTTCCAATAGCGGGTCTGGTGACCAAAGTGAACACCAGCCTGCAGCATTTCGCGCATGCTTACTTGAGACATCGAATTTTCCTTTCGGGTTAGGCCTCCATGACCCCCACCGACCAACCCTCAAGCCAGCAAACATGCGGCTTTCAGGCACCCAGGTCAGGCGTGACGGACCATGTGTGACGTTGTATGTAATCGCTGGATCTGTTCCAGCGGCGCGCTTTATACCATAGATGGCCCCGATCTCAAAGCCAAATCCGCTTTTTCAACCCGATCTGGCGGCTGCCGGAACACGTCCTTTGGGGTACAATGCGCCCCTTTACCTCTTCCGGGGTAGGATTCACTGAACATAGAGGATTGCATGTCTGTCACCATTCGCACACCTGACGAAATCGCCAAAATGCGTATTGCCGGCCGCATGGCCGCCGAGTGCCTGGAGCTGATCGAGCCCCATGTGGTACCGGGTGTCACCACCGCGGAACTGGATCAGATCATCCACGACCACATCGTCAATGTGCAGAAAGCCATCCCCGCCTGCCTGGGTTACAAAGGCTTTCCCAAGTCCGTGTGCACCTCGGTCAACGACGTGATCTGCCACGGCATCCCGTCCGAAAAGCAGACATTGAAAAAGGGCGACATCGTCAACATCGATGTCACCGTCATCTACGAAGGCTACTTTGGCGACACGTCCAAGATGTACCTGGTGGGCGACGTGCCGAACCACGCAGAGCGGCTGGTCCAGGTGACCCAGGAATGCCTGTACAAGGCCATCGAAATCGTCAAACCGGGCGCCCGGCTGGGCGACATCGGCGCCGTCATCCAGGCGCATGCAGAGGCCAACTACTATTCCGTGGTGCGCGAATACTGCGGACACGGGATCGGCGACGTTTTCCACGAGGATCCGCAGATCCTGCACTACGGCACCGCCGGCACCGGCATGGAAATCCGCGAAGGCATGTGTTTCACCATTGAACCCATGATCAATGCCGGTAAAGCCGGCACTAAATTGCTGGGCGACGGCTGGACCGTTAAAACCAAAGACCGGCGTCTGTCCGCGCAATGGGAGCACACGCTGGCAGTCACCAGCAGCGGCGTTGAAGTACTCACTGCACGCAAGGAAGAACGCTTTTGATGCGCCCTTTTATCTCGGACGCTACCCCCTATTTCGACCGCACCCCGTTTTTTTTCGACCAGACGCTGTTCCGGCAGCGCCTGGCCGACGGCAAACCTATTCCCGCCTTCAAAGATGCACTCAATGCCGCCAAGGTTCAGTTCGATAGCCGGTTCAGGGAAGGTGAGGATATTCGCACACTGGTGTATGAGCGGGCCCACTTCATCGACTTTATCCTGCACTACGCCTGGCATCAGTTCGACTGGGCCGAAGGCGCATGCCTGGTTGCCGTGGGCGGCTATGGCCGGGGCGAGCTGCACCCGGCATCCGACATTGATTTACTGCTGTTATTGGCCGAAGAAGACTCGCGACCGTTACTGCCCGCCATCGAAGGTTTTTTTACCTTCCTGTGGGACATTGGACTCGAGATCGGCCACAGCGTCCGCACCATTCCCCAATGCATAGAAATTGCCCGCGACGACATCACTGTTGCCACCAACATCATGGAAAGCCGGGTATTGTTTGGCTACAGCGATCTGCGCGATCAACTCTTGGCGCACTCGGGGCCGGATCACATCTGGTCGGCCGACGCGTTCTTTGAGGCCAAGTGGCGTGAACAGCAGGAGCGCCACGCCAAATACGCCAACACCGCCAACAACCTCGAGCCCAATGTCAAAAACGCCCCCGGCGGTCTGCGCGATATCCAGATGATTTCCTGGGTCGCCAAACGCTACTTCAACGTGCGCACCATCAAACAGCTGGAAGGACGCGGTTTTTTTACCGAGGAAGAGTACGCCATCCTGCTTTCCGGTGAAGAGTTCCTGTGGCGCGTACGCTACGGCCTGCACATGCTGGCCGGGCGCGGCGAAGAACGCCTGCTGTTTGACCACCAGCGCGAACTGGCCACCTTGTTTGGCTACAAAGATACGCCCGAGCGGCTCGCAGTCGAACAGTTCATGCATCGCTACTACCGGGTGGTGCAGGCCCTGCAAGAATTGAACGACGTCCTTTTGCAATTTTTGAGCGAAGCCATTCTGCAATCGGGCGCGCCACAAACACTGGAACCGATCAACGCCAACTTCCAGTTGCGCAACGGTTTTATCGAAGTGGCCTACACCAAAGTGTTTCTGGAAAATCCCAGCGCATTGCTGGAGATTTTTGTGGTCATGGGGCGCGACAACCGTATCCGTGGCGTGCGCGCGTCCACCATCCGCCTGATCCGCGAATCGCGCCACCTGATCGATGAACAATTCCGGCAAAATCCCGCCAACGCCGAACTGTTCATGGAGCTTATGCGCTCGCCATATAGCCTGGTACGTCAACTCAAGCGCATGAAGCGGTACGGAATACTGGGCCGCTACCTGCCGGAATTTGACAAAATTACCGGCCAGATGCAGCACGACCTGTTCCACATTTACACCGTGGATGAACACACCTTCAAAGTCATGACCAACATGCGCCGCTTCCGTCTGCCCGAAGCACAGGACACCTTCCCTGTTGCCGCGCACATAATGAAGCGACTGCCCAAACCCGAGCTGCTCTACATCGCCGGCCTCTATCACGACATTGCAAAAGGACGCGGCGGCGACCACTCCATGCTGGGCAAGGTCGACGCCGAAGCCTTTTGTGAACGCCACGGCCTTTCACCGCGAGAAACCCGGTTAGTGGGCTGGTTGGTGGAAATGCACCTGTTGATGTCTGCCGTGTCGCAGAAGCAGGACATTTCCGACCCCGAAGTGATCCACAAATTCGCCGGCATCGTGGGCGATCAGCGCAGGCTCGATTACCTGTACCTGCTGACCGTCGCCGATATCAACGGCACCAACCCCGATCTCTGGACCACCTGGCGCGCGAGTCTGATGCGCCAGCTTTATCTGGAAACCAAACGCGCACTCAGACGCGGGCTGGAAAACCCCATCGATCGCCACGACCTGATTGTGGAAACCCAGCAGGCCGCCATCCGCAAGCTTGCCGACAAACACTTCTCCGAGCAGCGGGTGCGGAGCTTGTGGGGCGACATGGGCGAAGATTATTTCCTGCGCGAGAGCCATCTGGATATCGCCTGGCACACGGAAGCCATTGCCTGCCACGGCAGCGATGAGCCCCTGATCCTGATTCGTCAGAGCCGGATTGCCGGCATGGAAGGCGCGACACAGATTTTTGTGCGCACCAAAGACCAGAACAACGTGTTTGCCGCCGCCGCCAACGCCCTGTCGGGCTTGCAACTGGACATCCAGGATGCCCGCATTTACAGCTCGCCCGACGGCTACACCATCGATACATTTTTCGTGCTCGATGAAAACGGCGAGCCCACCAGCCCCGATCGTTTCGATCTGATCCGCCGGGCGCTGCTGGACGAACTGGCACTGGTCAACAGCTACCCGGAAATCATTTCCCGCCGCACGCCGCGCATGCTGAAACATTTTTCCATGCCATCGCGCACCAGACTCAGCAACGACCTGATTGCCGGTACCTCGGTACTGGAAGTCATCAGCCCGGACCGCCCCGGATTGCTGGCGGCGATTGGCCGGGTGTTCCTGCAGCACGGTATTCAACTGCAGAACGCAAAAATCGCCACCTTGGGTGAGCGGGTTGAAGATATCTTTTTTATTACTGACCACGACGGCAACCCACTGTCGGACCCGGCCCAATGTGAACAGTTGCAAGACAACATCAGAAAGGCGCTGGACGATATTGTCGGCAAAAAGCAGTAACGCCAACGGCCCATCGACCCGCGAAAAAAACAAGAGTCACATCCATGAACCCTGATTTACAACAACTCCAAGCCTATCCATTCGAGCGCTTGGCAGCGCTCAAGCACGGGGTTACGCCCGCTGATTTGCCCCATATCGCACTCAGTATCGGCGAGCCCAAACATCAGCCTCCCGGTTTTGTGCTGGAAACGCTGGTAAACAATCTGGACCGGCTCTCCAACTATCCGGCCACCAAGGGCCTGCCCGAATTGCGCAGCGCTATTGCGCATTGGCTTAACCGGCGTTTTCAGCTTGGGCGCACCCCGGTGGACGCCGACACACAAGTGCTGCCCGTCAATGGCACCCGCGAGGCGCTGTTTGCGTTCGTTCAGGCAGTCACCGACCGCCGCAAACCCCGGCCGCTGATTGTCAGCCCCAACCCGTTTTATCAGATTTACGAAGGTGCCGCGTTTCTGGCCGGGGCGGACATTCACTTCCTCAATTGCGACAAACACAATGGCTATATACCGGACTACGACGCCGTGCCGGAGCAGGTATGGCGCGACTGCCAACTGCTGTTCGTCTGCTCTCCCGGCAATCCCACCGGCGCAGTGACCCCGGTTGAGACCATGAAAAAACTGATCGCTCTGGCAGACAAGTACGATTTCATCATCGCCAGCGATGAGTGCTATTCAGAGCTTTATTTCGACACCCCGCCACCGGGGCTGCTCGAAGTGTGCAACGCGCTGGGACGGGACGACTTCCGTCGCTGCGTGGTGTTTCATTCCTTATCCAAGCGCTCCAACCTGCCCGGGTTACGCTCGGGTTTTGTGGCCGGCGATGCCGAGGTCCTGAAACCGTTTTTGCTGTACCGCACCTACCATGGCTGCGCCATGCCGGTGACCAGTCAACTGGCATCGATAGCCGCCTGGCAGGATGAGCAGCATGTACAGGAAAACCGCCGACTTTACCGGCAAAAATTTGATGCCGTATTGACCATCCTGGCGGGTTGCCTGGACGTGGCCTTGCCCGAAGCCAGCTTCTACTTGTGGCCGCGAGTGCAAGGCAGCGATACGGCGTTTGCCAAAGCATTATTCCAGGCGCAGAACGTGACCACGCTGCCAGGCACATTCATTGCGCGCGACACCCCCACCGGCAACCCCGGTGAACACCATGTGCGACTGGCACTGGTGGCGGAACTGAGCGAATGTGAAGCAGCGGCTCAACGAATCAAAACGTTTGTAACTGCAGGCGCATGACTTCCACAGCGAATCCGACTAAAGCCCAACGGGTAGAAAAAATTCTCCACGAGCTGGAGCGACTCTATCCCGAAACACCGGTGCCATTGGATCATAAAGACCCATACACTCTTCTGGTCGCCGTACTGCTATCGGCCCAGTGCACCGACGAGCGGGTTAACAAAGTCACGCCTGCACTCTGGCAATTGGCTGACAACCCGTTCGACATGGCGCGGGTACCGGTAGAAAAAATACGCGAGGTGGTGCGCCCCTGCGGCCTGGCACCCAAAAAATCCCAAGCGATCAGCGACCTGTCAAAAATCCTGGTGGAAAAATATCAAGGCGAGGTTCCGCGCTCGCTCGATTTGCTGGAAGAGCTTCCCGGCGTGGGGCACAAAACGGCCAGTGTGGTTATTGCTCAGGCGTTCGGTGTGCCCGCCTTCCCGGTCGATACCCACATTCATCGCCTGGCGCAACGCTGGGGGCTGACGTCCGGCAAGAACGTGGTGCAAACTGAAAAAGACCTTAAGCGGCTATTCCCCGAGCAGCGCTGGAACAAGCTTCACTTGCAGATAATTTTCTACGGCCGGGAATACTGCACCGCGCGCGGATGCGATGGTACCGTCTGCCCGCTGTGCCGGTGGTGCTACCCCAACCGCAAACGGGCAAAGTTAACGAAGAAGCAGTAGCGCGCGGACAGCAGACACGGGGAACTCAAAAGCCACCGCTGACGTCGCGAGACTCAAACAGGCTTTTGCGGGTGGGTTCACCGGTCGAAATTTCCCGGGTACCGGGTCTGGCGGGCGGTTCTGAAAACTTGGGCGCAAGGCTCATATCATCCGCGCACAAACCGGGTTGTAAAAAGCTCGGACGGTGGCGCCGGGCGAGCTCGCCGTCCAACTTGACCACCTGGGTTTTCTCTACCCGGCAGACCCCACCAATACCCTGTACGGCCCGGGCAAATGCCTTGGCCTGGGATTCCGACAAGCCGGATTTAAGCACCACCAGTCGACCGGAAAAAAAGCGTTGGGCTTGCCCCGGTTCGCGCAGCTTAAACAGCGCGATGAAGCGTTCGATGAGCTGCTTGCGGGCCACGCCATCGGCAGGCTGCCCCCAGAACACCACTTTGAAATGACCGCCGTTGGCGGCTTGGGTTGGTACTTGATTCATATCGCGATTGCCACGTCCTGTGTGCACCTTTAACAAATGAGAACACCGCAGATAAGTCTCCCCATTCCATGTGGGGGCTTTCTACGCACTCTTTTAGTGTATGTAAAGGATTTAGGCGCCATTAGACAATTTTGGTTTAACCATAGACCTGTTAACGATTTCTTTAGTGCATTTCGGTCTAAAACGCGCTTTATGCAGCCAGATTGCAAGTCTGGTATCCTTGCGGCCCTTTTTTCGCTGGCTGGGAGAAACCATGGTCACCCTGTACGGGATAAAGAATTGCGACACGGTAAAAAAAGCCCGTAAATGGCTGGAACAACACCAGGTCGAATACCGTTTTCACGATTTCCGCGCCGACGGCATCACGCTGCCGCAAATCCAGGCTTGGCACACTGAGTTGGGTGACGCGTTGATCAACCGGCGCTCTACCACCTGGAAGCAACTGACCGATGCCGAGCGCAGCCAGGCTGAGGCCCAGCCCGCCGGCCTGTTACTGGCAAACCCCACCCTGATTAAACGGCCATTACTGGATACCGGCACACAGCGTGTGTGCGGCTTCAAGGCCGACGAATACACCACAATATTTAAATAAAACGCGCGTCACAGGAGTAAACATGTCTCTCTATGCAATCGGATTTGGTGTGGGCACACACAACCGTCAGGGCCAGTGGCTCGATGTCTTTTTCCCCACACCCCGGATTCAGCCCGCGGCAGCGTTATGCCAGGTATTGGTCGATGCCCTGGGCGGTACTGGCACGCGGGCGCTGGATGCCAGTAAAGCCAACGACCTGGCCGCTGCCCTGGCGCCACTGGATGCCGCCCTGGCTGAAACCCTGAAGACACTGAGCGAAAGCAAGCAACCGCTGGTGGCCGTTCTGCTGGCCGAAAACAGCGCACCCGCCAGCGTGCCAGAGGCCTACCTGAAGTTGCATTTGCTGTCGCACCGATTGGTCAAGCCCCACGGGACTGTGCTCGATGGCATTTTCGGCCTGCTACCCAATGTGGCCTGGACCAATGAGGGCGCTATCGATCTGGCGGAATTACCCGCTCGCCAATTGGCGGCGCGCGTAGCCGGCCGGACGCTGGAAGTTTCGTGCGTGGACAAGTTCCCGAAAATGACCAATTACGTTGTACCCTCCGGGGTCCGCATCGCCCACACGGCGCGCGTGCGACTCGGAGCCTACCTGGGAGAAGGCACCACCATCATGCACGAAGGCTTTGTGAATTTTAACGCCGGTACTGAAGGCCCGGGCATGATCGAGGGCAGGATTTCGGCAGGCGTGTTTGTCGGCAAAGGCTCTGATCTGGGGGGTGGTTGCTCCACCATGGGCACCCTGTCCGGTGGCGGCAATATTATTATCTCGGTGGGCGATAACTGCCTCATCGGCGCCAATGCCGGCATCGGCATCCCACTCGGAAACCGCTGTACCGTTGAAGCGGGGCTGTACCTGACGGCAGGTTCTAAAGTGCGCCTGTTAGACGACAAAGGTGAGCTGGTGCGCGAGACCAAAGCGCGCGATCTGGCCAACCAGGACGACCTGCTGTTCCGCCGTAATTCAGTGACCGGTGCCATCGAGTGCAAAACCAATAAATCGGCGATTGCACTGAACGAAGCCCTGCACGCCAACAACTGATAGCGTCCGAGCGCACAACCCGATGGGTCTTACATGGCCAACCGGGTTGTGCGACAGGCTTCATTCCAACCCTTTCAAGCGTTCAAATTCCGCTGCCGCATCGCCCAGTGCGGTACGCAACTGCTCAATCGTGGTACGACAGCCGGCCACCTGCGAGGTCTCGGCCTGATGCTGCAATTGGGTACATAATTGATAGACGCGGGGGATCGCAAGATTCCCGGCCACGCCTTTCACTGCATGGGATTGTTCAGCCAATTGAACCCAGTCACGCGTTGTCCACAGCGCATCAAATTGTTCCGCGGCCTTGCCGTACTGCGCGAAAAAGCTGTCCAACAGTGAATAGAGCCTGTCCTGGCGCCCCCGCACCCGGGCCAGGCCCTGCGCCAGATCGATGGCGCCTGCCGCGCCCGGCTCGACCATCTCCGGCTCTGCGCTTTCCGTTTGCCCGTCGGCACAGCAAGTCTCATGTTCAGTCTCAGGCCGCGCAAGCCACCTCACTAATGACTGCTCCAGTGCCCGGCGGTCTATCGGTTTTCCAATATGGTCGTTCATACCCACACTGAGCATGCGCTTGCGGTCCTCATCCAGAACATTTGCCGTCAGCCCTACGATGGGCAGTGCTTCCATTGAATAACGTTCACGCAACTTTTCAGTGGCCGTATAACCGTCCATGACCGGCATTTGGATATCCATCAAAACCAGCGCGTAATTGCCCTGCTCTACCATGGCCACCGCCTCGGCCCCGTTGCGGGCGGTATCGATGTGAAGATTCAGCGGCGCCAGCATTTCCAGCGCAACCTGCTGATTGATTTCATTGTCTTCCACCAACAATACTGGCGCGCCCCGTAAATCCACCGGCTGATCGCCAGACGCCTGCAATTGCTGGTTCGCCGCTTCGGCATCCGCCCTGCCCACATTGATGGTAAATTCGAACACACTGCCGGCTCCGGGTTCACTTTTGACGCGGATGTCGCCCCCCATCATTTCGACCAACCGCTGACTGATCGCAAGCCCAAGCCCTGTGCCCCCGTACTCGCGGGCAACGCCGGCGTCCGCCTGCTCAAATGCCTGAAACAGCTGCCCTAACTGCTGCTCGCTCAACCCCACGCCGGTATCTTCCACCATGAAACGCAGAATCTGGCGCTCGCCCATGTCCACGCTCATGCGCACCGCCAGATGTACATGCCCTTCACGCGTGAACTTCACCGCGTTGCCAATCAGATTGGTCAGCACCTGGTGCAGGCGCAACGCATCGCCATTGATAAAGCGCGGCGTATTGGGTTCGATGGTCTGGCGAAACGCCAATCGCTTGCGGCTGGCCTTCAGCGCCATAATGGAGCCGAGGTTTTCAATCATTTGCAATAAGTCAAAGGGCTTGGGGTTCAGGCCCAGCTTGCCGGCTTCAATTTTAGAAAAATCCAAAATATCGTTGACGATGCCAAGCAGATTCTCCGCCGAATAATGAATTTTTTGCACGTAATCTTCTGTCTTGGCGCTGAGCTCTGTAGACAACGCCAACTGACTCAACCCGATAATCGCATTCATCGGGGTGCGTATTTCATGGCTCATGTTGGCCAAAAACTGGCTCTTTACCTGCAATGCGGCTTCAGCTTTCGCTCTGGCCTCTTCCAATGCCGATTGCGCGTGTTTGAGCTGGGTGATTTCCATTGACACGGTAATCACCTTATCGACATTCCCCTGTTCATCGAACAATGGATTGTTGTAAGCCAGAAAGTGCCGCACCTTGCCCAACTGATCTTTGAGAATGTACGGTTCCTTCACCGGTTGATGGGTTTGAATAATATGCTCGACTATGGCTGTGGCGCGCTCACCCAATTTTCCGGAGAAGACATCGGATACTTTTTTGCCTACGAACCGGGAACGGTCCATGCCGACCACACTTTCGAGCAGCCGATTGACCCGTACAAAACGGAAGTCCCGCCCCACCAGCGAGATCATGGCATCGGTGCTGTCCAGAACGTCCTGCAACAACCGCTGCTCCCGATCAGACGCCTGCGCCAGCAGATAGCCACGGGTGACATTCTGATAGGTTTTCAATACCCCCACACACTCGCCGTGCGCATCCCGCAAAGGCACATGGCTGCAACGCAACCGGCGCGACTTCTGGCTGGGCAGGGTGAGCTGCTGCTCCAGATCCAGCAAGGGCTGGCCGGCGCTGATAACGTTTTCATCCTCCTGCAGTATTTCCGGCACCTGCGCCGACCACCAAAAATCGTAATCGGTTTTGCCCACGATATCGTCCGGGGAGGTCAACCCGGCAACGCGGGCAAATTGCGTGTTGCAACCCAGGTAATTACCGTGCACATCCTTCCAGCAAATACTGACCGGCACAGTATCCAAAACCTGTCGCAACCGCGTCACCAGATCCTGACGCGCCTGTTCCGTGGCCCGTAACTGATCCTGCTGCTGACTCAGTCGCTGTTGCAACTGTTCGTTCATCGCGGCGATGGTGCCCACATGCACTTTGCGTTCGCTGATATCTTCAACGCCACCGATAGCAAGCCGCAATCGTCCTTTGCGCCCCCTCAGCAAACTGACACCGTGCAACCGCACCCAGGGCTTGCGGCCCAACCGGCGATGTAAACGGCACTCGATAGTAAATTCGGGGTGATGGTGAACAAAATGACGCACGATGCGGTTGAGTCGCAAATGATCATCCGGGTGCACAATGGGCAGCACTGCATCCACAGATTCAACCACTTTATTCACGGTGTATCCGAGGTGAGACAGCCCTTTACCCACCAGAATAATCTGTTGCCGTTCAAAATCCCAAAGCCATACCGCGAGCAGCCGGTCACACACCAACGAACGCAAAGGCTGAAGCGCGAGCAGGGCCAGCAATGCGCGTCCACGGCCAACGCGCACCAGACAACGCAACCAGAAACCAGGCCAGACGTATAACGTCAACGCCAACAGTGCAAGGCAGGAAAAAAGGCAGGCAAGTGTCACCAACATCAGCTGGCTCAGCGTCATAGGGACTCTTTTGTCAGATTTTCATTCCATTGTAGCCGTTTTCTGCCGCCCATCCCGGGCTTTCTTTGCTAAAATGCCGGCCCGCTGAATTTCACACCCACAGGACAGAGCATGGCCACGCCCACACTTCAACTCGCTTGCGACCTTATTGCCCGCCCTTCAGTCACCCCCAACGACGAAGGTTGTCAGGACATGATGATTGCGCGTCTGGAGGCCATCGGTTTTCAGGTGGAGCGCTTGCGCTTTGGCGAGGTGGATAATTTCTGGGCTGAACGCGGGAGTGGGCAGCCATTGTTGGCATTTGCTGGCCACACAGACGTAGTCCCCACGGGACCTGCCAGCGCCTGGAAATTTCCGCCGTTTGAACCCACGCTACACGAGGGCATGCTGTACGGACGCGGCGCGGCCGACATGAAAGGTAGCCTTGCGGCCATGGTCACAGCCTGCGAAGCGTTTGTGGCAGCGCATCCCGACCACAAAGGTCGCATCGGTTTTCTGATCACCTCTGATGAAGAGGGACCGGCCGTGGATGGCACCGTCAAAGTAGTGGAATGGCTCAGCGCACAGGGCAAAGCTATTGATTGCTGCCTGGTGGGCGAACCCTCCTCTACCCATGAGGTGGGCGATGTGATCAAGAACGGCCGGCGTGGTTCGCTCGGCGCCAAACTGATTGTGCGCGGTATTCAGGGCCATGTAGCCTACCCCCACCTGGCCGAAAATCCCATCCATACCCTGGCGCCGGCACTCACCGAGCTGGCCAAAGAAGTGTGGGATGAAGGCAATGAATTTTTTCCGGCCACGTCTTTCCAGGTCTCGAACATCAATGGCGGCACCGGTGCCACCAACGTGATTCCGGGCGAAGTGGAGCTGCTGTGTAACTTCCGCTTTTCTACCGAAGTGACCGAGGCAGAATTAAAACAACGCACCGAAGCCATCCTCGCACGCCACGGCCTCAAATTTGACGTGGAGTGGAATCTTTCAGGCCAGCCCTTCCTCACCCGCCAGGGCGATCTGGTGGATGCCGTGGTGGGTGCCATCGCCGATATCAAAGGTCGCCAGACCGAACTGTCTACCGCCGGCGGCACCAGTGACGGCCGTTTTATCGCACCCACGGGCAGCCAGGTGGTGGAACTGGGCCCGGTCAATGCCACTATTCACAAGGTGGATGAATGCGTGAAGGTGCAGGATCTGGAAGACCTGCACCTGATTTACCGGCGCACGCTGGAACGGCTGCTCGCCTGAACGACCCGCCCCCCTTGATCCATATCAAGGGCGCCACCGGCCAAACACCCTACACTGGGGCAGTTTTCCGGTGGCAGTACTTCCATGACGCAAGCAGCATTTACCTGGGATCAGGACCTGATCGATCGCTACGACCTGTCGGGCCCGCGCTATACCTCCTACCCGACCGCGCCCCAGTTCCACAACCTGATCAGTGAACAGGACATTCACCAGGCGCTGGCGCGCAGCGACGCCAGCCAGCGGCCACTATCCATTTACTGCCACATCCCTTTTTGCGATACGGTTTGCTACTACTGCGCCTGCAACAAAATCATCACCGCCAACAAAGCCCGCGCTGTGCCCTACCTGGAGCGGCTGTTCCGTGAAATGCGCCAGATGGCCGAGCGCATCGACGTGAGCCGGCCGGTGGATCAGCTGCATTGGGGCGGCGGCACGCCAACGTATTTGTCGCTGGAGCAGATGACTGCGCTCATGCAGCACACCCGCTCGCTGTTTAACCTGCACAATGATGACTCGGGTGAATACGCGCTGGAAATCCATCCGGCCAGCGTCACACCCGCCACCATTAAAGGCCTGCGGGCACTGGGCTTTAACCGCTTGTCGATGGGCATTCAGGATTTCGATGCCCGGGTGCAAAAAGCCGTCAATCGCTTCAACAGCGTCGAAGAAGTCACTGCCCTGACCCGGGCCGCGCGCGACGTGGACTACCATTCCATCAGCATGGATCTGATTTATGGGCTGCCACACCAGAGCGTTCAATCGGTGAGCAGTACGTTGGATCAGGTTCTGGCGCTGGCACCGGATCGCTTATCGTTGTTCAACTACGCGCACATGCCGCACCTGTTCAAAGTTCAAAAGCAGCTGGACGAGCGCGCCCTGCCTGCCGCCGCTGAAAAACTCGATATGCTGCACATGGCCATTGACCGGTTAACCCGCGAGGGCTATGTGTACATCGGCATGGACCACTTTGCCCGCCCCGACGATGAACTGGCCCGCGCGCAGGCAGCCGGTCAGTTGCACCGCAACTTTCAAGGCTACGCCACCCATGGCCATTGCGACCTGCTCGCCTTTGGCGTGTCGGCGATCAGCCAGATCGACAATCTCTACTTGCAGAACCACAAGGCGATTGAAGACTATGACGCCGCATTGGACGCCGGCGCCAGCCCGGTGGCCAAAGGGTTTCTGATGTCGCAAGACGATGAGTTGCGCAAGGCCGTCATCATGGCGCTGATTTGTCAGTTCGAACTGGATTTTGCGCGCATAGAGCAGCAATTCGGCATTCAGTTTAACGATTATTTTGGTGCCGCACTGGCAGCGCTCCAACCCATGCAAGCCGATGGCCTGCTGAGCCTCACAGACCGGCGCATTCGCGTCAAACCTGCCGGCCGCTTGCTGATCCGGCGTATCTGCATGGCCTTCGATGCCTATATACCGGCCAATACCGAGCAACGTTTTTCGCGCATTATTTGATAAACTGCGGTTTTAGAGCAAAGATCAGCACCATGTCCGACTTTACCCACATCGACACGCACGGTCAGGCCCACATGATTGATGTGGGCAGCAAAGCCGATACCGAGCGCGAGGCGCGCGCTGAAGCTTACGTGCGCATGGCACCGGCCA
Source organism: Simiduia agarivorans SA1 = DSM 21679 (assembly GCF_000305785.2). Classification (NCBI taxonomy): domain Bacteria; kingdom Pseudomonadati; phylum Pseudomonadota; class Gammaproteobacteria; order Cellvibrionales; family Cellvibrionaceae; genus Simiduia; species Simiduia agarivorans. The sequence continues at coordinate 1,194,131 of NC_018868.3, forward strand.
CGCTGGAACTGATTGTTTCGGGCGGCCATAAAAAAGGCGATGTACTCGCCACCGCCCGCATTGCCGGCATCATGGCAGCCAAAAAATGCAGCGATCTGATCCCGCTGTGCCATCCGCTCATGCTCACCCACGTCAAAGTGGTGCTATCACCTGAACCTGAACGCAACCGCGTGCGCATCGAAACCTGCTGCCGGCTGAAAGGTCAGACCGGCGTAGAAATGGAAGCGCTCACCGCCGCCAGCGTGGCAGCACTCACGCTGTACGACATGTGTAAAGCGGTGGATAAAGACATGGTCATTGACGGCGCGCGGGTGTTGGAAAAATCCGGCGGCAAAAGCGGCCACTACATTGCGGCGGAGTCAGCCCATGATTGAAGTCAAATTTTTCGCCCGACTGCGCGACCAACTGGGCCAAACCGGCCTTGCCTTACCGGCCACCGCTATTCACACAGCAGCCGACGTGCGATCGGCATTGCTTGCCCAACATCCTCATTGGCAAGACACCTTGTCGCAACCATCCGTATTAGTGGCGGTCAATCAAACCATGGCACAGTGGGAGTCGCCTGTAGCAGAAGGCGACGAAGTGGCGTTTTTTCCCCCGGTCACCGGCGGTTGAAATGACCAGCCACATTGCCGTTCAAACGGAAGACTTTGATCACACCAGCCTGTACCAGCGGCTGCTCAGTGACACGCCGGAGATTGGTGCCATTGTGACCTTTACCGGTCTGGTGCGCGATCTGAATCTGGGCGATGCCGTGGCCGGACTCTTTCTGGAACACTATCCCGGCATGACCGAAAAATCGCTGCAGGCCATCGTCGACGAAGCCCGACAGCGCTGGCCAATAATGCGGGTCGAGTTGATTCACCGGGTTGGCCAACTGGCCCCGGCAGACCAAATTGTTTACGTGGGGGTCAGCGCCAGCCACCGCGGCGACGCCTTCGCTGCCTGTGAATTCATCATGGATTACCTCAAAACCCGCGCCCCCTTCTGGAAGCGGGAAGCCACGCCCGAGGGCGATCGCTGGGTGGATGCCCGCGATTCCGATCATCAGGCGGCAACGCGGTGGAAATAATTTTATATGGTCGTTTTGACTATATAAATTTAGCATCCGCGTACAAACGCTATATTTGCCCCTCTTCCGAATGATATTTAGCCTAACAATCGATTAATTATAGGAAATCAGTCCTGCTAAGCCGTCAAAAAAGACCTTATATTCATATTGAACATAAGGTCTGATTGTAATACTGTTGATTAAAGTCAGATTAACCATTACAAATGGGTCACCGCTCTGGCTTTCCGGTGTTACTTCAGGCCACCTGAAACCGGTAAGGACAACCACCGCACCACAGGTGTTGTGGCAGTATAAAAATAAATCCCAATTCAAGAGGGGAAAGCATGAGCAATTCTAAGTCATCGTTCCAACGCACCTTACTGGCGTCCAGTATTGCTGCCTGTGTATTCGCAGGGGGCAGTCAGGTTGCAGTGGCGCAGAGTTCCGCCGAAGGCATCGAAGAAGTCACCGTTACCGGTATTCGCAAGGCGCAGGAAGACTCTGTCAGTCTGAAACGCGATGCCAGCCAGATAGTGGACGGCATTTCCGCAGAAGATATCGGCAAACTGCCCGATGTGACCATTACCGACTCACTCCAGCGGATTCCGGGTGTTTCCATTCGGCGTTCCGCAGGTGAAGGTTCAACACTTATCGTTCGCGGTCTGCCACAGGTGGGTAGCCAGCTGAACGGTGAAGCGTTTATGAGTGCTGGGTCTATCACTACCGTCCAGCCTTCCTATGGCGACCTCCCTTCGCAGCTCTTCAAAGGCGCGGATGTGTATAAAACATCATCAGCCAATCTGAGCAATGCTGGTATTACCGGTACCATTAACCTAAAAACCCATCGCCCCTTCGATTTCGATGACGGATTTACAGCCGCAGGAAGTGTGGAGGTTCAACAAGGTCAAGACACGGGTGAAACTGATCCGGTGGCTAGCGGTCTGGTCAATTGGAAAACCGACACTGTTGGAGTAATGGTGTCCGCCTCCTATGCGAATACCAATCTGGCTAACTACTATAACGGCTTTAACACCGGTAATCCTACAGGAGACGCCAGCTGGGTAAACGGCATCAACTCCTGGGGCGGCAATGAGCCTATTAACCACTTGTCACCTCAAGGCTTTGCCGCCTGGAACCAAGTAACGGAACGCGAGCGTGTAGGTTTCAATGGCTCGTTCCAGGCCGACTTGGGCGAAGGTTTCCAATTCACCGCTGATGCGTTCTTTACTCAACAGGACGAATACAACCGCAAGGTTGGGATGAGCGTTACAAACAAGTGGCAAGGCCTCGACTGGTTTAATGACGTACAGGGTCGCAACGTTGGTGTCCAAGCGAACGGCCAAGAATGGATGACAGTTTCACGATGGGACATGAACCCCAAACGCTTAAAATCATTCACCCAGAACGATAGCTTCTTGTCCGATTCAACAAACGTAAGCCTGCAGCTGGATTATGACAATGGCGGTAAGCTCACTGGATCTATGCGCTATGTGCAAGGCGATGCCACGCGCAAACGCCGTCACGGCTATAACGAAGGCGACATGACCGACGGCACCTCTACGGGCATCGCGGGAGGCACCTTTTATCCGGCAGAGTACTGTGCTGGAGTTGCCGCAGTTGGCGATGATGGTGGCTGCTACCTTCCTACCAACCCTCTGGGTTATACCGATAATCCACAACTGGTTCTGGATACCAGCGGTTCGCATGGCGTGTGGAGCGGATTCAACAATACAGTGAATGGTGGACTGGGAGCAGGCGCTACTATTTCTGACTATATGTCGAATTTAGATAGTTATAATATTGGTGCCTTTTCCTCAGAAAACAACGCCGATAGCCAAGCCGATTTTCGAGCTTTCCGAATGGATGGAAGCTATGCCTTCGATGAAGGCAAGTTCTTTACCAGCGTCGACATCGGTCTTCGTTCATCTACACGCTCAGTCGAAGAAACTCGGTTTCATCTGTTTTCCCCTTTCTACGCCGGATACAAAAACCAAAATGGTGACCTAGTTGAAGATGGATGTGGCGTTCAATGGAAAGCCACCGACGTTATTCTGGGCAATCCTGATGGTTGTACGGCAGGCGAAATGGTAAATGGCGACTTCGTTGGCTACACCGCACTCCCACCAACGGCATTGGATCAACACAATAACGTTATGTGGGTAACCGATTTTGGTCCTGTGAAAGGAATTCCGGGCGTTTGGGCTGTCAACCCCAAGGACTATGACGACCCAGTGGCATTCCACAATCGCGTGTTCGGCTCCACCCAGCGAATGGTCATTCCGGGCACTTCCTACGGCGTAGAAATGAAAGAAAACAGTTTCTATGTTCAGGGCAATTTTGAAGCTGGCATCATGAGCGGTAATGTTGGTGTTAGAGTAATCGAAACAGACCTTCTTATTGTACAAAACCTGGTAGGCGATGGTATTCCCTATGGGAACACTAACGTAGACAACGGCGACAACGTTAGCAAACGATCCTATGTAGATATCCTGCCTAGTCTCAACTTAGCTTTCGACGTGACCGATGCAGTAAAAATTCGGGCAGCCTACGCTAAAAACATGACTCCATTGGATTTAGCGGCATGGGGTGACGGACGAACTATCAGTACCTCACTGGATTCTACAACCGGCCAGTTTGAACCCAATGCTGTATCCGACGGCGGCAACCCGAATCTGGACCCTTGGAGGTCAGATAACTTTGACCTGTCAGCCGAATGGTACGTCGGTGACGCATCGATGGCCTCTATTGGCACATTCCTGGTCGACGTAGAAAGCTTCCCAATTGGCGCGTCCTACGATGAAGACTTCATTCTTAGTAATGGATCAATTAGAACCATCCCGGTCTCCGGCCCGACCCAAGGCGAAGGCGGCCAGATTACCGGTGTCGAAATCGCTGGTAAACTCGCTTTGTCAGACTTAGCAGATGGATTTATAAGTGGGTTTGGTATAGACGCAAACTTTACTTACTCTCCTTCAGAAAGCGACCAAAGGGACATCAACGATAAAAAGTTGCCATTCCCTGAAAACTCCGAGACGCAGTACAACCTGGTATTGTGGTATGAGCAATATGGCCTACAAGCTCGAATTGCTTACAACTACCGTTCAGAGCGTTTCAATGGCACTCATATGAACATGGCAATTTTTCAGAAAGAAGCGGCCTATGTTGATATGTCAGTCAGCTACGACATTACCGATGATTTCACCGTTTACATGAACGGCTCAAATATCACCGGAGAATACGAGGACTATTACATGCAATGGGAGGATCAATATGCCTTCCAGAACTACTATGAACCCCGCTACACTCTGGGCCTGCGCGCCCGCTTCTAAGAGTTTTTTCTCTTAGTAGTAACCAAGGCCGCCGATTGACCTCGGCGGCCTTTTTTTTGCGATCGAATACAGGCACACTGAAAATAAAAAAGACACGAGCATGATGAAAAGCGCAACACGCCAACAACCTGTACGCCAATTAGTAATAGCCGGAGGCGGCACTGCTGGCTGGATGGCCGCGGCCTCGTTGGCCAGACATTTTCAACACACACCTTTGACCATCACGCTGGTGGAATCACCAGAGATAGGCACCATTGGTGTGGGAGAAGCCACCATTCCCACCATCCGGCGTTTTTATCGGAATCTGGGCCTCTCAGATGGTCAGGTAATGATGGCCACTCAGGCCACCGCCAAATTGGGGATTGCATTTGATGGCTGGCGCGCGCCGGGCGAGCAGTTCATTCACCCCTTTGGCCGCTTCGGACAGGATCTGAATGGCATCGGTTTTCACCACTACTGGCAGCGGCTGGCGAGTATGGGCGACACACGCCCGCTGTCGGACTACTGCCTGCCCATCCAATTGGCCGAAGCCAACAAATTCACCACACCTGCCCCCAACCCCTCCAATTCACTGGGCGTATTCGATTGGGCGCTGCATCTGAACGCCACTGCTTTTGCCAAACTGCTGAAAGAAACCGCACTGCAAATGGGGGTTCAGCATGTTGAGGGCAATATCACACAGGTGCAGTTAGAGTCTGACAATGGCTTTATTTCTGCACTGCAACTTGCCGATGGCCGGCAGCTACCGGGCCAGCTGTTTATCGATTGCACCGGTTTCCGGGCACGGCTGTTGGGTGAAGCCCTGGCCGTGCCCTTTGAATCATGGCAAGACCAGCTTCTGTGCGATCGTGCTGTGGTGGTGCAGTCTGAGTTGGCATCCCCCACTAATCCGCCATCCTTTACCCGCGCTCGCGCCATGCGTGCCGGCTGGCAATGGCGCATCCCTCTGCAGAGCCGGCAGGGCAATGGATTGGTATATTCAAGTCACTTTCTCTCTGAGGATGAAGCCACAGCGCACATGCTGGACGATTGCGGTGCCTCACCACTGCAGGAGCCGCGCCATCTGAGATTTACGCCCGGCATGCGTAAAGTCAGCTGGGAAAAAAACTGCATCGCACTCGGCTTGGCCGCCGGATTTCTGGAGCCACTGGAAAGCACCAGCATTGCGTTGATTGAAACCGCTATTGAAAAAATCAAACTGCTGTTCCCCAATGCCGATTGTGATCGAGCCATTATCGACGAGTTCAACAATATGACCCGGCTGGAATATGAACGGGTGAAAGACTTTATTCTGCTGCACTATGTACTCAACGGCCGCCAAGGTGAAGCCTTCTGGCAAGCCTGCCGGGAAGTCCATCAGCCCGACACACTGAAAAATAAGCTTTCGCTGTTCAAAGCCCGCGGGCATCTGGTGAAATACCGCTGGGAAATGTTCCAGCCCGCCAGCTGGTTGGCGCTTTTTTCAGGCTTCGGATTCCAGTCAGATATGTATGATCCCGCAGCCGATGCCATACCGGAACAACAACTGAAATCGATTATGGATAGCATGGCTAAAGGCATTCAGACTGCAGTGGCCGATTCACCCAGCCATCAGGCATTTCTTCAACATCTGAAACAGGCGGCCGGCGCATGAAAACCAACCGATGGATCATTGTGGGCGGCGGCACCGCTGGCTGGATTGCAGCCAGTGCCCTCGCCCACCAATACCGCAACCAAGCGGTGTCTATCACCTTGGTGGAATCGTCCGAGATTGGCACCGTGGGCGTGGGCGAAGCGGTGATACCGCCCTTTATCACCTTTATCCGCAACCTCGGGCTGGACGAACAGCAATTTATTGCCGCCGTGGGTGGCACCTTTAAGCTGGGTATCGAATTCAAAAACTGGCGGCGGCAGCATCACAGCTACTTCCACCACTTCGGCGACCTTGGCCGGCCGCTGAATGGCAATGACTTCTATCATTGTTTTTTGCATGCCGGGCGCGCGGGCGACTGCGGCGACTTAATGGATTACGCACCCAGCGCCGTCATGGCCCGACAGCACCGGTTTTTTCTGCCATTCAAACTGGCCCCCGACTCCGGCCTCAACGGCGCCAACTATGCCCTGCACTTTGACGCGAGCCGGGTCGCGGCGGAGCTCAGGCGTTTTGCCTGTGACGCTGGCGTTAAGCGCGTAGACGCTAAAGTCGAACGGGTACTGACCGATGACGCAGGCACTATTCAGACCTTGCAACTGAGCACCGGCGAACAGCTGGATGGCGATTATTTCATCGACTGCAGTGGTTTCCGCTCACTGCTGCTTGGGCAAACACTGAACATTCCTTACGACGATTGGAGCGACCTGCTGCCCTGCAACAGCGCCGCGGCCGTACAATCTGAGCACACAGGCGACACACCGCCTTACACCACCGCCAGCGCACAGGATGCCGGCTGGATCTGGCGCATTCCGTTACAGCACCGCATGGGCAACGGCTACGTATTCAGCAATGACTACATCAGCGACGACGAGGCGTGCGCAAGCTTGCTGGCGCAATTGACCGGTAAGCCACTGCACGATCCGCGTATTCTTCGCTTTACCACGGGCATGCGACAACAACTGTGGGCGAAAAACTGCATCGCGCTCGGGTTGGCGGGCGGTTTTCTGGAACCACTTGAATCCACCGCGATTCACCTGGTCACCCGCGGCGTGCAATTCCTGTTGCAGCTACTACCGACGGTCGCAACCACCGAAACACAATGCCAGGCCCTCGCCGCTGAATACAATCAACGCATGCGCGCAGACTACGAAGAAATCCGCGACTTTCTGGTGTTGCATTACTGCCTGACCGAGCGCGACGATTCTCCTTTCTGGCGTTACGTACGCGACATGCCCCTGCCCGCTTCGCTCAAGCACCGATTGGCGCTATTCGATGCCAGCGGCCAATTGCCCCCTGAAAATGACGAGCTGTTCAGGAAACCCAGCTGGCAGGCGGTATTGCACGGAATGGGCAGACGCCCCGCTCACTATCACCCGGCGGTCGATCAATTGGATGCAGCGCAGGTTAACCAGGCGCTCAATGCGGCACGCCAACAGATGGCGAATGCATGCCAGCAACTGCCCACCCACAACGAATTTATTCAGCAGTTCTGCGCCACACCTCAGGCCGCACAGTGACGTGCAATAAACGCTGCATGTGAGAGCGGTTGGTTCGCCGCGGATGCAATCTGGCTGCGCATGCTGGCGAGCGCACGGGCAATGTCATCCGGGCTGGCGTTCAGTACCGCCGGATCAGGCTGGCAGGGTGCCACGCCAAAGCCTTCGTAAAAGGTCAACCAGCTCGCGGGTTCGAACGACTCCAACTCCCGTTGCTGGAGGTGACCGCGGGATTCGAACAGCGCAATTTTTTGCGCCAACGAATCAGGCAAGGGCATATTGCGGCAGTATTCCCACAGATCCCCTTGGCGACCATTGCGGCAATAATGCAGGATCAGAAAATCCCGGATGCGTTCCATTTCAATCCGTGCGGTGCGATTGGCTTCTTCGACTTCGGCGGCGTCGATGCCGGCGAGCGGCAGGAACATCAACAACCGCGACAGCCCCGTTTGAATCAACGCAATGCTGGTGCTTTCCAAAGGTTCAAGAAAACCACTGGCAAGCCCCAGCGCCACACAATTTTTCTCCCAGAACTTTTGTCGCCGGCCGGTGACAAACCTGATCCGGTTGGGCGAGCCGGTCGCCGCGCCCTCCAGGCCCGCCATGAGATCCTCAACGACCCGCGATTCATCAATAAACCGGCTCGCGAACACAGAGCCGTTGCCGGTGCGATGCTGCAAGGGTATCTGCCATTGCCAGCCGCCATCGCGTGCAATCGCGCGGGTATAGGGGCGAAGTACCGGCGCGGGTTCAGCCGCCACCGCATAGGCACCATCCACGGGCAGCCAATGGGACCAGTCTTCAAACGGCACCGATAATGCTTCGCCCAACAAAAGCGAACGAAAGCCGCTGCAATCAATAAAGAAATCGCCCGCAAGCTCCAGACCGGATTCCAGCTTCAACGCCTGTATGTGACCATTTGCCGGGTCTTTTACCACTGACGTCAAACGATCATCGACGCGTTCAACCCCACGGGCTTCTGCATAGTGGCGCAAAAACGCGGCGTAGGCAGTGGCGTCAAAATGAAAAGCGTATTTGTAATCCGCAAGCGGATTGCCTGGTTCGGCGTGGGGTTGCGCAAAACGCTGCTGGCCGGCCAGCATGGCGGAAAAACTGTATTCATGCAGCGCGCCAACATCAAGGCCGAGCGCCCGGGCACGATAAAACCACTGATGAAACGGCGTACCGGCAATGGGCGCACCGTAATCGGAAAAGGGGTGAAAAATGTCAGACGATTGCCCTGCCCACCCTTCGAACCGGATCCCCAATTTAAAGGTGGCGTTGGTAGCGCGAATAAACGCCCGCTCATCGATACCCAGACTGGCATTGAAGTTCCGTAAACCCGGCAGCGTGGCCTCACCCACACCCACCGTGCCCACTGCCGATGACTCCACCAGTTGAATGCGCACCTGCGTGCCTCGCAGCTGGTGACTCATGGCCGCTGCGGCCATCCAACCGGCGGTGCCGCCGCCGAGAATAATCAATCGGTTGAGGGGTTGTTGCATGCGGGCCTCGCGTTTTTTCTTTATGGTTGCAGCCCGACCACTAATAGTCAATTGGAATATTATGTATCAGCCGGACTGACTAAAACGATAATGGCTTTGTACCACCCCATTGGCCCAGGTAAAGGTTTTTTCGTGGAACCACAACTGATCACCCGCGTTGGCTTTCAGCTTGCCGAATAACGGTAAGCCGTCGCCGATAAGCACCGGAATCCGGGTCAGAATCAAACGCTGAACCAATCCATCCGCAATAAATGCCTGGATGGTTTCACCGCCATCGATATAGGCATGCTGAAAACCTTCGGTGCCGAGAGCATCCAGGAGCGCACGCGGGCTACCGGACATAAGCGCCACATTTTCTAATTCCGCAGGAATCTCTACCCCCGAACGGGACAAGACACGCACCGGCATGTGATAGGGCCAGCGGCCAAAACTCAGCACTTTTTCAAAGGTATGACGCCCCATCACCAACACGTCCACCGTACTGACAAAATCGCCATAGCCCATGTCATTGCGCGGGTCCATGGCGGGCAGCCAATCCAACTCGCCATCGGGTCTGGCGATGAACCCATCCAGGCTGGTGGCTATAAATACCGAGGCGTTACAGGTCATGGCAGTCTCCTCCGGTATTTGAGTGTAGCCACTTTTACTCACGCGACCCGTACATTCAGACAAAAGTTGCCTATTGGAAACTATTGTTGACTATTGGAAACCACATCCCTAGCATGGCCCACCGGTCACGCTCTTCGGAGCTACACTGAAACCAAGGTTTAGCAGGAACCCGCAAATGGCAATTTCCGTTTTCGAGCTGTTTAAAATCGGCATCGGCCCTTCCAGTTCACACACGGTAGGCCCCATGGTGGCCGCCCGACGGTTTTTGCTCGAGTTGCCCTGCCCGCTCGCCCAGGTGGACCGGGTGGTGGTCGACTTGTTCGGCAGTCTGGCCATGACCGGCGAGGGCCACGGCACCGATATCGCGGTATTGTTGGGCCTGGCTGGCATGCAGCCGGCAACCGTCGCGGTTGAGGCCATTGCGCCCTTGCTCGCAAGTATCCGCGAGCATCACAGTTTGAAACTGAATGGCGAACACGAGATCCGCTTTAACGAAGCCAACGACCTGATTTTCAACAAAGGGGCCAGCCTGCCATTGCACCCCAACGGCATGACCTGCAGCGCCTTTGATGCCGACGGCAACCCGTTGATGCGTAAAAGCTATTTTTCCATTGGCGGTGGCTTTGTGCTCGCCGAAGATGAGTTTGCCGACGCGGAAAATTCCGGTTTCGATGCGCCCTACGATTTTCAATCGGCCAGAGAGCTGCTCGCCATGGGCAAGCGCGACGGCAAATCTATTGCCGAAATGGCCATGGAAAACGAACAGGTATTAAAACCCCGGCAGGATGTTATCGACGGCGTCTACCAGATCTGGAAAGTCATGGACGCCTGTATTCAGCGTGGGTGCAGCACCCGGGGACTATTGCCGGGCAGCCTGAAGGTCAAACGCCGCGCCGCTGAAATGCACGACGATTTGCAGGAACGGCTGGAAAACGGCGTACCCGATGCCCTGGCAGTGATGGATTGGGTCAGTCTGTTTGCCCTGGCGGTCAATGAAGAAAATGCCGCCGGTGGCAAAGTCGTGACCGCACCCACCAATGGCGCGGCCGGCGTAATCCCTGCGGTGCTCGCCTATTATGTGAAATTTGTTCACACGCCTGACATGGGTGGCCTGAAGCATCAGGTGGTGACATATCTGCTCACCAGTGCGGCCATCGGCATGTTGTTCAAACGCAATGCGTCAATCAGTGCTGCAGAAGTGGGTTGTCAGGGCGAGATCGGCGTGGCGTGTTCCATGGCGGCGGCAGGTCTCACAGCGCTGATGGGCGGCACCAATGAACAGATTGAAAACGCGGCTGAGATCGGCATGGAGCACAACCTGGGCCTGACCTGCGACCCCATTGGCGGGCTGGTACAGATTCCCTGTATTGAGCGCAATACCATGGGCGCTATCAAAGCGATCAATGCCTCCCGGCTGGCCTTGCGGGGCGATGGCAGTCACCGGGTATCGCTCGATTCGGTCATCGAAACCATGTTCCAGACCGGCATCGACATGCAGGCGAAATACAAAGAAACTGCCGAAGGTGGCCTGGCTATCAATGCGGTGAACGTGGTGGAATGCTGACCTGCGAAGCCGGTCAGCGCGAGAGCGCTACGGAAAGCAAGCGCTGCCCACCCGACTGGCGCCGGTAGCCAGCAATGTTGCGTTGTCCTCTCAACCCATGAGGCATCCATGTCCAAGCCCATCCACAAGCACCTTCTGACCGCCAGTGCCTCCCTGCCGCATCTCCACCAATTAATCTGCCACAACGGTGTGCTGCAGCTGCAAAAGCGCGAGCCCGCCGAGCTGTTTGAGTATCTGTGTCAGACGGTGGTGGGGCAGCAGCTCTCCAACAAAGCTGCCGAAACCATCTGGCTGCGCATTACCGGTTTTTGTGAAGAAAAAGACAAACCCTTGTTCCAATTGCTCACGCCTCGCTACGCTGAAAAAATCCGCAGCTGTGGGCTGTCGCGGGCAAAACTCAAAGCCATGATGGGCTTGCGGGACGCCATCAAACAGGGGCAGTTGAACGAAGACATTCATACCTGCCAGGACCCGCAACGGATCATCAACGCGATCACCGGGCTGTGGGGATTTGGCACTTGGTCAGCGGAAATGGCCGCATTGTTTTTCTTCGCCCAACCGGATATCTGGTCCGAAAAAGACGCCGCACTTGCGCGCGGTTTATCGATTCTCAGCAGTCGCGAGCACTGTCACGAGCAAGTACTGCTCGATGCAATGCGCCCTTACCGTTCTTATTTTGCTCTGCATGTCTGGCGCGGATTGGATCAAGGTAATCTGGTCTGATTAAAGTCCGGACTTTACAAATCCGCCATCTTTTTCAGGCCGCTGGCCTTGGGTCATTGCCGCTTCATGAACCAGTTCAGCACCCAGATGCTGATACTGTGCGCGTTGCAAACTGCCAAACAAACCATCTTCACGTTCCGGCACCGCTTCTGCCACGGCATCCATATCGTCGTCGGTCAACAACCTTATCAATAACGGATACAGGCGTGCATTTTCGCGATGAATATGAGCCAACTGGCCGTGCACAAAGCCCCGGGTTTCTTCTATCAATCGCTCACGCGGTACCACATGGCCAGCGGCAATCTGCTGGTATACGCGCTGGGCAATTTTGGTTTGCGCTTCCAGGCTTTTGTGTTCGGCCATCAGCCAATCCACTTCTTTGGCCTGTTCATCCGCGCGAGCGTGCAGTTTTTTAACTAACGCATCTTCCAGCGGGTGGTGCCATTGCTCGGGATAAGTCTTGAGGTAGTCGAGCGCATCCACCACCAGCATGACGTTAAACGGACGCTCCATCTGGCCCGACTCCAGCATGTCCACTTCGCGCTGCACGCAGTTCAACAATTTGAGAAAGTTGTAATGGTCCTGTTGCAGGGTTTTCATCAGGGGATGCATAACCGCCTCCGGGAATTGCGCCACTTCACCTGCCCAAGTGTAGACAAGCAACCACCCCCAGCCTAAACCAGCGGCAGAGACCTTAGGTTGATCTACATCATAGGGCGGCGAATGCGTCGATGGCCTGCTGGCGGGACAGCTTCAGGTCCACGATTGGCGCCGGATAGTCGCCGCGCAAGGCGGGTTTGGGCAGGTGAATCTGCTTGTTGTCCAGATGCGCCAGTTCAGGCAACCAGTGCCGGATGAATTGCCCTTCCGGGTCGAAGCGTTGCGACTGGCTGACCGGGTTGAATACCCGGAAATAGGGCGCGGCGTCGGTGCCTGTAGAGGCACTCCACTGCCAGCCGCCATTGTTGGCGGCAAAGTCGCCATCCACCAGCTGCTGCATAAAATAGGCCTCGCCCCGCCGCCAATCCACCAGCAGATTTTTGGTGAGAAACATGGCCACCACCATGCGTAACCGGTTGTGCATCCAGCCGGTGGCGTGCAATTGCCGCATCGCCGCGTCCACCAGAGGGATACCGGTGCGGCCCTGGCACCAGGCGAGAAAATCTTCGTCGGCAGACCGCCAGGCCAACTGACGTGTTTTCTCCACAAAGGGCTGATTGCGCGACACCCGGGGAAAATGCCACATGATGTATTGGTAAAAATCCCGCCAGCCCAGCTCGCTCAACCACACGTCACTGCGGGGATGATGCCAATCACCTTCACTGGCGAGCAACCAGGCGTGAGCACATTGACGCGCGCTGATGGCGCCCACCGCCAGGTAGGGCGACAAACCGGACGTACCCTCAAGCGCAGGAAAATCCCGTTGCTCGCCGTACTGCATCAGGCGCTCTCGCGTAAAGCGCACGAGCCTTTTGTGCGCTTCGCTCTCGCCCGCCGGCCATAAGGCCGCCATCGCGGGCACATCTTCAGACAGGCCAAACGCGTCGCGCGAAATCGTCGGCGCGTTCACTTTACCGGGTTGTACTCTGGGCTTGGGCAGATTCGCAACACCGCTGGCTTTGAGTGCCTCCAGCCAACGTCGCTTGTAAGGCGTGAACACTTTGAAAGGCGTGCCGCCTCCGGTCAGCACCGATTCGGGCGGCACCAATAAACGGTCATCCAACACCTCGGTAGCCAGGTTTTCCTGGGTACAGCGTTTACGCACTGCCAGATCCCGCTGACGCTCGTCCCACCCCACTTCGCGATGCCACACCACTTTGCCGGCACCCAATTCAAGTGCCAGCTTAACCACCGCCTCAGCGCATTGGGAAAACAGGGGCACTTGCAACACATGCAATGTAATACCCAGTTCCCGCAATTGCTGTCCCAAGGCCAACACAGAACGGTACACAAAGTCGCGTTTGTTCACGCCCCAATCGTGCCGCTGCCATTGCTGGGTGGTGCAGACAAAAACGGCGTGCACCCTGCCCCCCTCCGCCATTGCGCTCTGGCAAGCGGCGGTAAGTGCCGGATGGTCAGTCACCCGCAGATCGTTGCGGAACCAGATCAGCTGGTTCGGATGTTTCGCTCTCGACATCGCCGTCAGATAGCTGACCGCAGGCCCAGGCCGGCGTCGTGTGGCTGCCAGTATTTCTGCTCGGACAGATAGTTACCCGGCAAACGCTTGACGTGATGCTTCATCAACACCAGAGGCGTTACCAACGGCGTAATACCGAGACGGTATTGGTCGATATGGCTGAGCATTTCCTGCCGGTCATCCTGCGACAAATGTTTTTTGAAATAGCCCAGCATATGCAACAACACGTTGCTGTGGCTCTTGCGGTTGGCCAGTACTTTGAAGCCATCCATCAGCACGGCAATAAACTCATCCGCCAGAATATTTACCGGCTTGCGGTCGTGATTCGCCAACAACCGACCCACCGCTTTGTACGCCGTCTGCGAGTGGGCCATCAGCAAATACTTGTAAGGGCTGTAAAAACGGATCAGGTCGCCCATGGTCAGGGTTTCGCGGCTCAGCTTCAGCAGGCGCCAGGCGCGGTAGACACCTAAGCGAACCATGAAGTTTTCGCGAATCACCGGATCGTTCAGGCGACCGGCATCTTCAACCGGCATCAAAGGCGCTGCCGCCATAATGCCGGCCGCATACACGCCCACGCCCTTGCGCGTCGCCTGATAGCCATTGGTGCGGTAGGTCTTGACGTTGACGCTCCCGCAACTGGGGGAATCGTTCATGAAAATGTAGCCATCCAGGTCGTCGTGAGCCGCCAGGAATTCCGACGCTTTGGCGGCCAGCGCCGGTGCAAAGTCCACCACCTCATCGCCCGCTTTGGGCTTGCTCCACTCGACCGCAATCACATCGTCCCGGTGCACCTGCCGGATGGCCGGCCGGGGAGTCGGAAGGCCTATCGCGACTTCCGGGCACATAGGCACAAGATTGGCGATGTTGACGAGCTGATCGGCGCAGAATCCATGGCGTTTATGGCCTGCATTGAAGCGAACCTCATGCCCCATCAGACAGGCACTGATACCGATCTTGAAGCGTTCAGATTGAGCGTTTGCGGTCGATTGTTGTGATTTCATGGCACACCTCATTGGTTTGCCTTTAATACGCGCAAAAGGGCCCACTGGATCAATGCTATGATGATCAGATGTACCGGAAAACTCCCTCACGCAAACACCCGCTGGCCGCCTTGAAAGCCCATTATCAGGCGCCCTTGCTGGTGGCATTTGCCCAGTTCAAATTGGGCGCCATGCTGTTTTTTTTCGGGTTGGTGCTCGTGTACATGGCCAGCCAATTGATGGCGGACTCCTTCGAGCAGGAACTGGCCATGGCCGTCGGGCTGATATGCGCCGCGATAGGGTTTGTCATGGCCATGGCCGCTCACCTGCGCATGGTGATCAGCCGTTTGTGGGCTTTTTTTACCCAGAAATGACGATCAGACGTCAACGTCCGGCAAACGATCCGGCATTTTTCTGAGTGTATAGATATCAAACCGGCTGGACTTACCCGTCAACGCCAGGGCCGGCTTCTGACCCGCCAGCCAGGGCGCTTTGCGCGGGCGTTTGACCACCACCCGGTAACGCGCCGCATCCAGGGCTTGCGCCAGGAGCCCATCCTGATCCGGGTCTTCACCCACCAGACTGTGGAACGCGGTCATTTCCTTTTTCACTGCAGCGCTTTTTTCCCGGCTTGGGAACATGGGATCCAGATAAACCACATCCGCCACCGCCATACCCTGCTCCGAGCTGCACAGGTCCGGTGCCAGGCTCAGCCTCCCGGCCACGGCAAGCAAATCCGGCGCTTGCGATTCTGCAACCTGCCGCAAACGGTTCAGGCCGTCCGACAACAGGCTGTAGACCACCGGATTGCGCTCCTGCATGTGAACCTGCGCGCCGAGGCACGCCAGCACATAGGCGTCGCCACCCAGACCTGCGGTGGCATCCAACACCTGCGGGTTCACTCCGGCTTTCAATCCTACGGCTTTGGCCACCATCTGACCGCGTCCGCCACCGTACTGGCGTCGGTGATCCGCTGCGCCATGGGCAAAATCCACCCACACGGGGCCAGGTGCCTTGCGGCCGGTTTGCTGAAGTTTGAGACCGGAATCATCCAGCCACAACACAAAGGCGTGGTCGGTGATCTCGCGCGGATCACCCAGACCGGCGTAGGGTTGCCGGGCCAGCTCGGCCCAGCGCAGACCCTGCTCGGCAAGCACCGGATGGGCGATGTAAACGGGGCATGAAGACATAAGCAGCGCCCCTTCAAGGCGTTATAAATTTAACGGGTTATCAATGGATTCTGAGGGTTCGGTGAACCAGCGGGGGCCATTGTCCGTCATGTAAAAATGATCTTCCAGTCGCACACCAAATTCACCCGGCAGTACCAACATGGGTTCGTTGGAAAACACCATGCCGGCAGCCAACGGTTGATCGTTGCCTTTCACCAGATAGGGCCACTCATGAATGTCGAGTCCGCAGCCGTGACCGGTGCGATGCGGTAAGCCGGGCAATGCGTAGTCAGGCGAAAACCCGTGCTCGGCCAATACCCTGCGCGCGGCATCGTCGGCGGCACCACAGGGCCGACCCAACTGGGCGGCCTCAAACGCGGCGGCCTGCGCGGCCTTTTCTGCAGCAAAAGCCTGGCGCTGGCGATCGGTAATGTCGCCAAACGCGTAACTGCGGGTAATGTCGGAGTTATAGCCGTGCAACACACAACCGGTATCGATCAGCACCCAATCGTTCTCTTTAAGCGTCTGCGCATGTTTGACCCCATGGGGAAAGCTCGAGGCAACGCCGAACAATACAATGCAAAAGGAAGAGCCGGCGGCACCCACGCGTTTATGAGCGGCATCAATGAACTCGGCGACCTCAAGGGTGGAAATGCCGGGACGTAACATGGACGCTGCGGCGCGGTGCACGGCCATGGTCATGTCTTTGGCGCGCTGCATCAATGCGATTTCCGCCGGTGATTTATGCATCCGGCAACCCGCGGTTACCGCGTCGGCACTGACCCATTGCAAACCGGGTGCCGCCTTGGCCAGACCGTTGGAAATAAAGAACGGGCTGCTTTCATCTATCCCCACCGTGCGCGCACCCCACTGCGCAAGAATCCCTGCAGCCAGCGCATAGGGGCTCTCGTGTTCCTGCCAACCTTGAAAGTCGCCCGCCACCACTCGGTATTGGTTGAGCGTGTTCTCTTCAAACGCAGGGCCCAGATATACCGGTTGACCGGTTTTGGGTAGCAAGACTCCCACCAGCCGTTCACTCGGCCACCAGCGGGTGCCGGTGAAGTAAAACAGGTTGGTTCCCGCGTTGAGGTAGACGGCGTCCAAGCCCTGTTGCGCCATCAACGCTTGTGCACGGGAAATGCGGGCCTGATACTCCGGTTGGCCGATGGGTTCGACACCCTCTGTCATATTGCTGAGTGCGGCCAGCGCCGCCTCGGGTGTCTGGCCACCCACGCCTTTGGTATAAGTCATGTTAATCTCCTGCGATTGAGTCAATTTTCCCTGCTGCAGGTTTAGCTTGTTATTGTGCCTTATGAGACTGACTTGAACGAAAGTTCCACAAGAATTTCTCTGCCTGAAAGGCGTTTTCATACCGCTGTAACACATTTGTCATGTTTCCGTCATAGATTCGACCCCCTTCCAAATTAAAGTAAAGGTGTGTGCACACCTCACCCGAATCAGGAATGCAATATGAAATGGTTTGCCATGCGTTTGTGGGCACTTTTCCTCGCTTTCAGTCTGTTATTCAGCGTATCTCTACAAGCAAATGACATTGTTCTTGAACCCTTTGACAGCGCCACCCGCGGCAAGTTGTTCACGGTAAAAGGATCCAATACGGTGGGTGCCGCGTTAATGCCGGCGTTGGTAGAGGCCTACCTGTTAGCCAAAGGCGCAAATGACGTGATTCGTGAGCCATCGGGTATCGAAAATGAATCGCGCATTGTCGGCACATTCACCAACGGCACTCAGGTTTTTGTGGATATAGCCGCGCACGGCTCCTCTACCAGCTTTCAGGGCCTGGCCGATGGCAGCGCCGATCTGGGCATGTCTTCCCGCCCAATCAAACCCACCGAAGCGGAAAGCCTTGCCCACCTTGACGACATGCAAAGCTTTGAGGCCGAAAAGGTTCTCGCTATCGACGGTCTGGCCGTCATCGTGCACCCTGAAAACAACGTGGCGCGGTTGACCACGAATACCGTCGCCCGCATATTTGCAGGCGAAATCAAACGTTGGTCTGAGTTGGGCGGGAAAGATATTGCAATCAACCTGTACGCGCGCGATGACAAGTCAGGTACGTGGGACACCTTCAGCTCACTGGTGCTAGGCAAAACCTTCACACTGGATAAGCACGCGCGACGATTTGAATCCAATGACGCATTATCAGGCCGCGTTGCCGGCGACCCGGGTGGCATCGGGTTTGTGGGTCTTGCTGCGGTCAACCGGGCAAAACCACTGGCCATTTATGATGAAGGCACAGAACCGCTGCTACCGTCACAAATGACCGTCGCCACCGAGGACTATCGTTTGAGCCGTCGCTTGTTTCTGTACATGCCGCCGGCCAGCGATCCTTTGCTGGCTGAATTTGTGGCCTTTGCCCAGAGCGCCGCCGGCCAGACCCAGGTGGCCAACATTGGTTACGTTTCCCAGGTGCCGATTGCAGTCACGCCGGATTTGGAAGGCATCACCAATGAAGACTACCTGCAGGCGGTGACTGGTGCAGAGCGCCTGTCGGTCAACATCCGTTTTCGCGAAGGCAGTGCTGAGCTGGACAATAAAGCCCGGCAGGATATTTTGCGCCTGGCGGCGTTGATGCAATCGCCCGACAGACGTCACCAAAAGATTTTGCTGGTGGGTTTTGGCGATACCAAAGATACAGAAAGCCGCTCGCGCGTACTCTCAAAACTGCGGGCAACTCAGGTGAAATCAGCGCTTTACCAACTCGGGATTGGCACTCAGCCGGTGCAGGGATTTGGTGCCATTATGCCCGTGGACGGCACCGACAAAACCCGTAATCAGCGGGTGGAAATCTGGCTGACAACCGAACAATAAAACGTTTTCAGAGAGGCCTCTGGTCGCGCTCGGCATTGAGCGCGGCTATTGCCTCGCCCGCCTCGGATTCCGGGGTTGCCTCACAGGCAATGAAATGCACCGGCTGCTCACGAAATTGCGCTACCCGGTCGGTCATCGTCACCAGATAGCGATGTTGTTCCTGTAACAGGTTGACACAATTGCCGTCGGCCAACACCTGCACAACCCGGCTTGCGCCCTGCTCGCCCCAATGGTCAAGCACTTCGAGGCGGTAATGCACCTGCCCAACCGCCAGGGTGCCAGGTTGACTCATGCCGATGTTGTACTGGAACTGGCGCTCCAGCACATTGGCAAGCAACAGTTGCTCGGACGCACCCGCAGCGGCTGCCAGCAGTATGAAACCGCTGGCGATCAAACCGTTTTTAGTGTGCGCCCGACGCCTCATCACTTACCTTCCAGGGCAACCAACTCGAGCTCTACCCGACGGTTTTGTTCGCGGCCCGCCGCCGTCTCATTGGTCGCGATGGGATAGCGCTCACCCATGCCCTGTGCGTGCACCCGGCCAGATGGAATCTGTTGTCCCACCAGATATTGTGCAACGCTGTTGGCGCGCTGCTCGCTTAACACCTGGTTGGTGCTGTCGCTGCCGGTGGAATCGGTGTGGCCGGTAACTTTGATCGCGGTCTTGTCAAACTTTTTCAACACTTTGGCCACGCTGTTCAGCGTCGGGTAAAAGTCGCCTTTGATCTCGTAACGACCGGTTGCAAAAGTAATATTGCCGGGCATGATCAGTGTCAGCTTATCGCCATCGCGCTGAACGCGAACGCCGGTGCCTTCAAGTTCGGCACGTAAAGCCGCTTCCTGCTGGTCCATGTAGTAGCCAATGCCACCGCCTGCAGCACCACCCAGTACTGCGCCGGTCGCGGCTGCACGTCCACGGTCTTTACCTTTTGAGGTGGCGGCGCCAATCACTGCACCCGCCACGGCACCCACGGCGGCGCCGGTGGTGGCATTGCTGGTTTTCTGTTCGCCGGTGTAAGGATCTACGGTTTGGCAAGCGGCAAGGCTGAGTGCAGCTGCCAGGGCAATCAATGGGCGCATGGGAACTCCTGCTAGTAGATGAACAAGGCCGTCAATGGAAGACTGACAGCCACAAACCGGCAGCAGTATAACTGGCGGATCTGAAGGAATTAAGCGCCGGAGGGGGAATTGCCACAAAATAAATGTAAAGTAGCGACCAACGCACACACACGGATAAATCGCATGCAGGTTAAGTCTTTATTCAGCTTGGGTTCTCTGGCCGTTTTACTGGTGGCCTGTCAGGGCTACGAGGTGTCGGTGAATGAACGTCAGGTTTACACACCGCTCCCGCTTTTCACGCAGTTCAGGGTCGCCGATCCGAACCTGCAAGAGTGCATTGATCAACACATCGAAGACAAACAGATAACCCGCGCCATTCAATTGGAGAGACTGAACTGCCGCCATGCCGGCATTACCCAGTTGGCAGGCATAGAAACCTTTGCAGGACTGCAGGAACTGGACCTTTCAGACAACGCACTGCAAAGCGCAACAGAGCTGGGCAATCTCAGCCGGCTTACCTGGCTGAACCTCGCCAACAATCAACTGACCAGCGCAGCGCCTTTGCTTACCCTGCTTCGGCTGACGGACCTTGATCTCACTGGCAACGCCGACCTGGATTGTACCGACCTGAAGCAACTGGGACAGGTGCAATCGGTGCGCATGGTTCGACCTGGTCATTGCGCCCAGGACTGATCTGGCCCTTTACCGGGGCAGAAACATCAGGCCAAGCAGCTGGTTGTTGTGGTGCCGCACTTGCATCGGCACCGGCGCCTCATTGATCTGGCCGCCGATCTTATGAAAGACCACCTGCACCTGGGTTCCCACCGGGGGCAGGACATCCACCTCCAGTTGTACGGCAGCGCCGCCATCGGAAATATCGCGGGTATAGCCCACCAGAGTGCCAAAACTGGGGTGGGTCATTTCAACCCGGATGGAGGTGGATTGGCGGGCAAATTTACGGCGCTCAGAGTACAAACAGTTTCTCCCACAGCAGGTGTTCCTTTTTATCCGGGCAGATGCATCATTCAGCCGGACCTTATCAGATCAGTATAGGAAGTTT
Organism: Simiduia agarivorans SA1 = DSM 21679; assembly: GCF_000305785.2. Lineage (NCBI taxonomy): Bacteria > Pseudomonadati > Pseudomonadota > Gammaproteobacteria > Cellvibrionales > Cellvibrionaceae > Simiduia > Simiduia agarivorans. Next base: position 1,215,278 of record NC_018868.3, read on the forward strand.
TCCCGCAATGGGCGCAAGTAAACCGGAATTACGGGATAAACATAACCCGATTCACTAACCCCAATGAGCCCCGACGGGCAAAAATAAAACCTTTGTACGAATACATCGCTCAGGCTTGTGGACAAATATTACTCAGCCGCCATTAATCCACAGTTTCTGTGGATAAGTCTGTGCATGAGCCCTGAGAAAACGGCGCGATTGCCCATCATATGGGGCCCCAACACAGATTGATCAATATTTGATCAGAGCAAATATTTTCCTTTAATTTCAATAAGTTACAATTGTCAATATCGATCCATGATCGTTTTTCAGCGGCTGATATCTGATCAGTGCCGCACCGAGCCGGAAGGTGTGGAAATATCTGTCAGGTTAGACAGGTTGCATATCACAAAGGCGTGAAGGACTCACTAACATGAACCAAGATTCTGTTTTTTTTAATACTTCAGGGCATATGAAGCTTATAAAAACATGAAAAACAATTCTTACGCGGAACATCTGATGTCATATACATCCCGTAGGGGAACCGCCCGGCCTGGCGTGCCTAGGGACCGGCACTGAAAGGCCAATCCGCGCAACCACTCGCTGGCGACCAGGACCTGATAAAACTGGGTTCATGACCCAATACCCCAATAAAAAAGCCCGGCCAATAGCCGGGCTCTTTTACGTCGGGAGAAGCGGCAATTACAGCTTGCCAGCGTTCTCTTTCAGGTAGGCAGCAACACCCTCAGGCGATGCAGTCATGCCTGCATCACCGTCCTTCCAACCCGCCGGGCACACTTCACCGTGCTGCTGGTGGAATGCCAGGGCGTCAACCATGCGGATCATTTCGTCAACGTTACGGCCCAGAGGCAGATCGTTAACCACCTGATGGCGAACCAGACCGTCTTCATCGATCAGGAAAGAGCCACGGAAAGCCACGCCACCTTCGGACTCAACGTCATAAGCCTTACAGATGGCGTGATTGATGTCGGCCACCAGGGTGTATTTCACGGGACCGATACCGCCGTCTTCGATCGCAGTGTTGCGCCATGCATTGTGGGAGAAGTGCGAATCGATGGATACACCGATCACTTCCACATTGCGCTTCTTGAACTCTTCTACGCGGTGGTCGAATGCCAGCAGCTCAGAAGGACATACGAAGGTAAAGTCCAATGGGTAAAAGAACACAACGGCTTTCTTGCCCTTGATGGTGGCAGCCAGGTTGAAATCCTCAACAATCTCGCCATTGCCCAATACCGCCGCTGCGGTGAAATCGGGAGCCTGCTTACCTACTAATACGCCCATGATTCATCTCCTTGTTCTGTGTGAAGTCAGGGTTTGGAAAACTGGATGGACACCGTTGAGATCAACGACGCCAAGGCCGGGGTACAGACTGGCATACCCCGGTTAAAGGCGGCAATGGTAAACCCTTTGCACAACCGGGACAGGACCATCGCCATTGAATTTGTATATGGCGACGATAGCAGTAAATTCAAGTACCGCCTCCAAAAAGGTTATTAACAAGAATTATTCTCATAAATTATTGACAATAATTCTCATTACCTTAAACTTTAGCGCATCGAACACGGTTTATGAGCGACTACCATGTACGTTTGTTTGTGCAAAGGCATCACCGACACCCAAATCACCGACGCAGTGGCTGGCGGTGCCACCAACCTGCGCCAGGTCCGCAAGGCGCTGGGCGTTGCCAGCCAGTGCGGCAAGTGCGGTGTACTGACCCAGGAAATCATCAACGAAACCCTGAGCATGCATACATCCGCGGGTACCGAGCTGTTCTACGCGGCCGTTTAACTGAACGATTCGCATTTTTACCTCGTCTCAGATACCCACCTCAGCTCTCAGTAAAACCCTTGCGGATCAACCACTTACAGCGTTGATCCCTTGACAGCCCCGCGCCGTGGTTCCAGACTTGCAGCTTATTACTCATTGCAATGGATGGAACTCCTATGAAAGGCGACCCGCAGGTCATCAAACATCTCAACATCGCGCTCGGTAACGAGCTGGTGGCCATCAATCAATACTTCCTGCACGCACGCATGTACAAGGATTGGGGCCTGAAGGAGCTGGCAGACAAGGAGTATCACGAGTCCATCGACGAAATGAAGCACGCCGACCAATTGGTGGAGCGCATTCTGTTTCTGGAGGGCATTCCCAACCTGCAGGATCTGGGCAAGCTGCTTATCGGCGAAAACGTTGAGGAAATGCTGAAGTGCGACCTCAAGCTGGAGCTCAAGGCGATCCCTGACCTGAAAGCCGGTATATCCTACTGTGAGTCGGTGCAGGACTATGTAAGCCGTGACCTGTTAAAGGATATTCTGGAGTCCGAGGAAGAGCATGTGGACTGGCTGGAAACCCAATTGGGTCTGATTGACCGGGTCGGCATCCAGAATTACCAGCAGTCACAGATGGAAAGCTGAGTCAGCCACGCTGGCTGGGGAGGTATTACGCCGCCTCAAACCCCTCCCCCGCCAACGCACTCACCAACTTATGCACCCTGGCGTTGAATTCGGCCTCTGAATACGCCTTTGCTGGCACCCGCCCCCACACGGGACCAGGCCAGGCAGCATCCTGCTCGAAGCGCGCAATGTGATGGATATGAAGTTGAGGCACCATATTGCCCAACGCCGCCACATTGATTTTTTTCGGATCAAACAGGCTCACCATGACCTCTGCCAGCCGGCAGGATTCGTTCATCAGCTGATGCCTGTCCGCTTCGCTCAGGTGATGAATTTCTGTCACCGCTTCGCGCTCTGGAATCAGCAGACACCAGGGGTAATTGGCATCCAGCGAAAGCCGGACCTGACACAGGCTCATGCGGCCGATCAGGTGGGAATCTTTTTCTAACTGGGCGTGTAGGGAAAACATAGGGCAATTCCGGTTCCGAAAGTAGCGGGCTGTGAGGGTGTGACGCGCAGGCCGGTCACGGCCTCAAGCGGGCCGGAACATCTTCTGCGTTCAACACCTGTACCCGATGGCGTTAGCTCATTAGAATAGCCGGTTTCTACAACCCGAGCTATGGAAGACTACCCCATGCGCGCCAGCCGTTTCCTGATCGCCACCCTCAAAGAAACCCCACATGACGCCGAGGTTATCAGCCATAAACTGATGCTGCGCGCAGGCCTGATCCGCAAACTCGCATCCGGCCTGTACACCTGGTTGCCGCTCGGCTTGCGCGTGTTGCGTAAAGTGGAAAACATCGTGCGCGAGGAAATGAACGCAGCCGGTGCCCAGGAAGTATTAATGCCCGTGGTCCAACCGGCCGAGTTGTGGGAAGAGTCCGGCCGCTGGCAACAATACGGGCCGGAATTACTGCGGGTAAAAGACCGCCACGACCGCCCTTTCTGTCTGGGACCAACCCACGAAGAAGTCATTACTGACCTGGTGCGCAATGAACTCAATTCGTACAAGCAGCTGCCCGCCAGTTTCTATCAGATTCAGACTAAATTCCGCGACGAAATACGCCCGCGTTTCGGCGTGATGCGCTCGCGTGAATTCATCATGAAAGATGCCTACTCGTTCCACGCATCCCAAGACTGCCTGCAGCAAACCTACGATGTGATGCACAAGGCGTACTGCAACATTTTTGACCGCATCGGTCTGGCATACCGGCCGGTGCTGGCCGACACAGGGTCTATTGGCGGCGCTTTCTCGCACGAATTCCACGTACTGGCCGACTCCGGTGAAGATGCCATTGTGTTCAGCGACGGTTCCGATTACGCCGCCAACGTGGAAAAAGCCGAAGCCCTGGCGCCGGCGGGCGAGCGCCCAGCCGCCACCGCATCTTTGACCAAAGTGGCCACGCCCGGCGTCCACACCATTGACGAGGTGTGCAAAGCGCTGTCCATTGCGCCCGGCCAATGTGTAAAAACCCTGATCGTACTGGGACAAGCGGACGACGAAGGCAGGCAGCCACTGGTAGCGCTGGTGCTGCGTGGCGACCACGAGCTGAATGACATCAAAGCCGAAAAACTCGACGGCGTGGCGGCGCCACTGACCTTTGCTCCGGAAGAGCGCATCAAAGCGGAATTGGGTGTCGGCACCGGCTCCCTGGGCCCGGTCAACCTGCCCATTCTCACCCTTGTCGACCGTGCCGCAGCGCACCTGGCAGACTTTGCCTGTGGCGCCAACGAAGACGGTTTCCATTTCACCGGCGCCAACTGGGACCGCGACGCAAAAGCGGCGCGCATCGAGGATCTGCGCAACGTTGTGGACGGAGACCCGAGCCCCTGTGGCCAGGGCACCCTGGCCATCAAACGCGGCATCGAAGTGGGCCACATTTTCCAGCTCGGCACCAAGTACTCCGAAGCCATGGGCGCCAAAGTGCTGACCGAAAACGGCAAAGCGGAAACCATGACCATGGGTTGCTACGGAATCGGCGTGACCCGCGTGGTGGCGTCGGCCATTGAACAGAATCACGACGACAACGGCATCATCTGGCCGGCCGCAATCGCCCCCTTCCAGGTAGCGCTGGTGCCCATCAACATGAACAAATCGGAGGCCGTGCGGGATGCCTGCGAATCGCTGTATCAGTCGCTATTGGCCGCCGGTATCGACGTGCTGTTCATGGATGAAGAAAAAGCGCGTCTGGGTGTCATGTTGGCCAACACCGAACTCATGGGTATCCCACACCGCCTGGTGGTGGGCGACCGCGGCCTGGAAAACGGGGAAGTGGAATACAAAGGTCGGCGCGATGCGGAATCGGTCAACATTCCTTTGGCAAACGCCATCGATCACCTGAAGGCTGCACTCAACTGATGCTGCTCCGCGGTTTGGTGTGGATTGCGCTGCTTTGCTGGCTGAGCGCGGGCGCGTCTGCACAAACCGTGGAAAGAGACGAGGAGCTCAAGCGCCTGCTCAGCCAGGCGGTAGCGTCTTCCGACTCCTTTACCGATAAATACGATGCCGAGGCCTGGCTGATGCTGCAGTCGGGCAAACTCGCGCGCTTTATCAAAGACCCGCAAAAGCGCCTGACGGTACTCAAGGCCGTCCACAGTGAAGCCAAACGGGCGGGCCTGCAGCCAGAATTGGTGCTCGCCGTGATTGAAATAGAAAGTGCCTTCAATCGCTACGCCGTTTCTCGGGTGGGTGCCCAGGGCATGATGCAGGTAATGCCATTCTGGAAACACGAAATCGGTCGTCCTGAGGATAACCTCATCGACATGATGACCAACCTCCGCTACGGCTGCACTATCCTCAAACACTACCTGAACCGGGAAAACGGCCACTGGGCCCATGCGCTGGCCCGCTACAACGGCAGCTATGGAAAATACTGGTATCCGGAAAAAGTCCTCAACGCCTGGCAGCGTTGGCGCTGACTATTGGTTGCCGCGGAAGCGGATATCCGGATGCGCAATCAACCGTTTGATCCAGCGACCGAGTTCAACGCCGTTGGGTTTTTCATTGGCGAGATAAGCGTCGCGGAAATGCCCTATCTCCTCGCCGGGCAGGTCCGGGTGATCATCCAGTAAAAACACATCCATGTTCCAATCCTTGAACGATTTGGCGGCGATCGGTTCATCCATCAGAATGTTGACGTTTTTGTGGCGATTGTCAGCCAAAATCGAATTCATCAGCGCGTCGATGGCCCGGGTACTGCCTTCAAGAATTTGTACAAAATGTCCCTGATCGACAATCAACACCCCACACACATCCAACTCGGCATTGCGCTGCTTGGCAGTACGCTCTATGTCGGCCAGTCCTGCAGCCATTTGCTGCGGGTCCTGTTCCATCAATGCGCAGGCATCACTGGTGTACATTAACAGGCGGGGCATGGGCGGGCTCCAATGGGCTATCTACACCAGCATAGACCAAGCCCTACCCCATACAACCCGCCAAACCAGTTAATGCAATTTGAGCCGCGGTCTGAACACCCGGCTGACCTTCTCGCTGATGCTCAACAAGAGCGTGCGAAGCCAGCCATGTATTGCCGCCTGGTGCATGCGATAGAGTGATATGTACATAATTCTCGCCAAGCGCCCTTCTATCATCATGCTGCCGCGGGTTAGGTTACCCATCAGGCTACCCACGGTAGAGAACCGGCTGAGCGAAACCAGCGACCCGTGGTCTTTGTACTCGAACGCGCGCAACGGCCTGGAGCGACTGATAGCCAATAGGTTGTCGTATACGCAATCGGCCATTTGGTGCGCGGATTGCGCTCTGGGCGGCACATTTTTTCCATCGGACAATGCGCAGGCAGCGCAATCGCCCAGGGCAAAAATCCGGTGATCGCGGCTGGTTTGTAGCGTGGGTTTAACCACCAGTTGATTGATGCGATTGGTTTCCAAGCCGGCGATGTCTTTCATAAAGTCGGGCGCCTTGATACCTGCAGCCCACACCATCAGATCGGCCGTAATCAATTCCCCCTCTGCAGTGCGCAGACCGCCAGGTTCGGCCGCAGCCACCCGCGTCGACACCCGCACCTGCACGCCCAGCTCGGTCAGCTCACGGTGTGCCTTACCCGACAACCGCTCTGGCAACGCGGGCAGAATACGGGGTCCCGCTTCCACCAGAGTGACCGCGAGACTGTCCCGGTTCAGATTCGACAAGCCATAGATACTGAGCCATTCGGCGGCGTTATGCAGTTCAGCAGAAAGCTCAACGCCGGTTGCACCCGCTCCGACAATCGCAATGGCCAGTTTGGTATTGTGTTTCCGATCCGCATCCACGCGAATAAAGCCGTTCAGCATATGCTGGTGAAAACGCTCGGCCTGACGCGGTGCATCGAGAAAAATACAGTGTTCGGCCACACCCGGCGTACCAAAATCATTGGTGACCGATCCCAGCGCCAGCACGAGATAGTCGTAAGACAAACGGCGCTGCCCTACCACTTCACGACCGCGGTCATCCTCAATGGCCGCCAGGGTGATGTCGCGCGCCTCGCGGTCGATGTCGCACAGCGCACCCTGCTGAAAATGAAAATGGTGGCGCCGGGCATGGGCGCGATAGCTGACCGCATCCATGCCTGAGTCCAGCACGCCGGTGGCCACTTCGTGCAATAGCGGCTTCCAGATATGCGTGGCATTTTTATCTACCAGGGTGACAGTCGCCCGCCCCGGTTTGGCCAGTTTACGGCCAAGCTTGGTGGCGAGCTCAAGGCCCCCTGCACCGCCTCCGACAATGACAATTTTCATGGTTACGACTCTCAAGGTTTAAAAACTGGGAGGGCGGATTGCCGCGGGCAAAACGCATCAGGCACTGTGTCATTGGGCACCACCGTAGGCGCGCCGGACTTCTTCACCAATGATCTGAAAACCCTGCTGCACCGTGTGGCTATCCTGCGCGTAGTTCACGCGGATGCATTGGTGTCTGTGGGGCCATTCATGCACGAGGCCGGGGAAGAAGTGATGGCCGGATACCACCAATACACCGCGCGCTTTCAGGCGCTCGTACAAAACCTGACTGGTGATCGGCAAGTCCGGGAACCACAACCATAAAAATATCGCGCCTTCGGGCTTGTGTATCCGGGCAGGCGTGCCGGCCAGCGCCGCGCGTGCCACCGCCACGGCTTCAGTCACTTTGTGCTGATAATGCGGGCGCACCAATTCGTTTGACATGCTGATCAATGCGTCGTTATCGAGCCACGGTTGAACAATCGCGGCACCCATATTGCCACTGGCCAGATTCAACACCGCATTGGCGTTACTGAAGGCGCGGATCACCGCTTCATTGCCCACCACGATGCCCGTGCGCGCACCCGGCAGCCCCAATTTGGATAAGCTCAGTAACAGAATTGTGTTGTCGTTCCACAAGGGTTTGGCATCGGTAAACAGAATATTCGGAAACGGCGTGCCGTAGGCATTATCAATAATCAATGGCACGTCAGCAGCCCGAGCCAACTGATCCAATCGTTGCAATTCCTCATCGCTGATCACATTGCCGGTGGGATTGGTGGGGCGGGAAACGCACACGGCAGCACAATGCTCATCAACGGAAAACTGCTGAAAATCGACGTGGTATTTGAATAGACCGCCGTCCAGCAGCTCGATCGCGGGCTCACTCGCGTGAAAAAAATCCGCACTGAGGCCACTGTCGGCGTAGCCGAGGTATTCCGGTGCCAAGGGCAACCGTATCACCTTGTGACTGCCATCGGATTGCACGCCGGCGAGCAAATTAAACAGGACAAAAAAGGCCGACTGGCTGCCGTTGGAGACGGCGATATTTTTCTCGGTCAGTGCCCATCCGCATTGGCGTTTGAGCATCGCCGCCATGGAACGCAGAAAACGGCTATCGCCCTGGGGAGACTTGTATACACCGAGCGCACCAAACAATTGCGCAGGCTCGTCTGCGATGGCCGCCAGTCGCTGCTTGAATGCGGCTTCCATCGGCGCTATCCGGCTCGGATTGCCGCCGCCCATGAACAACATATCGGGGTTGTCATTCAGTGCGTTACCCAGGTCATCCATCAAGGATGATGCGCCGGTTACGCCCGCGAATTTTTCACCAAACGCCGACAGCTTGATCCCGCTCACACATACCCCCTTAACAAACTCTGCCTACTTTACCGCAACGTCAGTGATTTTGCGGGATTAGTAACTGACGCAACCATTGATGCGCCGCCAGTGGCTCCGAGCGTTTGTGCCAGTACAGGTGCAATTCCAGCTCGGGCAAATCAAATGGCAGTGGTAAGCTGGCCAGCCCGAATCGGTCAGCCAGGCGTACCGGCAGTGTCCACACCAGATCCGTTTCGCGCACAATGTCGGGCGCAACCAGGTAGTGTTGGACCCGCAATTGAATAGTGCGTGCCACCCCCAGCTGCGCCAGCGCCTGATCCACATAGCCCAGGCCCATCCGCCGGCTCGAAACGTGCAGGTGATTGAGGGCCAGATAGGCGTCCAGGTTCCAGGCCTGCGCCAACGCCGGGTGATCCGGTCTGAAAGCGCAGATGTATTGCTCGCGCATGAGCATGGCGCTGAACAGATCGGCCTGGGGCAGTACCGGCGCGTCGATGGCAAAATCCAGTCGTCCGCTGGCCAGTTCTGCCGGCACTTCCCGTCTTGGCAGGGTAAAACTCGATACCGATACCCCCGGGGCCTGCTGACTGACTTGCCGCAGCAGCGGCCCCAGCACCAAGGATTCCGCCAGATCGTTCATGGCAAAATGAAAGGTCTTGTCCGACCGCGCGGGATCAAACAGGCGCGGGCCATCGACACTGGCCGCCAACAAATGCAGTGCGTCGCGCACCTGGTCAATCATGGCATCGGCCGCGGGCGTCGGTACCATGCCGGCCGGCGAACGCTCGAACAGGGGATCACCCAGGCGATCGCGCAGGCGGGCCAGTGCATTACTGACGGCCGGCTGGGTTACGTGCAATTCGCGCGCAACCCGGGTGAGATTGCGTTGGCGGTAAATTGCTTCAAAAACCACAAACAGATTAAGATCCAGCTGGTTGAAATGCATCTACACCATCACTCAAATTGATAACACGGAAAGCAGAACATAGGGATTAATAATGGCAGAGATTTGGCTTGTACGACACGGGCAAGCGTCACTGGGGACGGACAATTACGATCAATTGTCCGATCTGGGCCACCAGCAGGCGCGCTGGCTTGGGCAGCACCTGCGCGCCCGCGCGGCTGACCGGCCGGTACATCTGGTATCGGGCCAAATGGCAAGACAAATCCAAACCGCCGATGGCATTGCCGAGTCGCTGCCGCTAGCAAGCCGCGCGCAAATGGACGCATTTAACGAGTTCGATTTTGAATCGGTGGTGATGAGTTGGCTGGAACAGAACCCCGGCTACCCGTTGGCGCCAAGCCCCAGCGCGGCGGAACTCCGACGACTGCTGTACAGCGCTATGGGCGCCTGGGCCGAGGGGCAGCTGTCATTGCCTGCGCACAAGGAATGCTGGCCCGCGTTTCATCAGCGGGTGGCCAGCGGTTGGCAGCAACTGGCGCCTGCCGCGGATTCAGTCATGATGGTGGTGAGTTCCGCGGGTGCCATTGCCTCGGTTTTACGTCATGTAATGCGCCTGGACAACGCCGCCACGCTCGAACTCAATCTGCAGATCTGCAATGCCAGTCTCACGCGTCTGGTGCGCACGGAATCCGGCACCGCGCTCACCGCCTTCAACGACGTGAGCTATCTTGAGTCGGGCGACAGAGCACATGCCATCACGTTTGCTTAGCCCGACGGGACAGGGTCAGCCGGCCAGCACCTGATCCAACAGATCGAGCAGTGGCTGGTTGAGACTTTCGGGGAATAAAAGCAGCAAATCACACTTGAACGGGTGGTTTTCCAACCGGTAAGGAATTTCAATACTGGTCACATAATCCACCGATACCAGGTCATCCAGGCTGAGCGCCTGCAGATCCTGATGCATGGACGCAACAAAGACCGGCTCAATGGCCAGCTCTCGGCCCGCTAACTCAGCCAAAGTGGCAATGCAGGTTTCGCAGATCACGCTGGTCAACGAAGTCAGTAAATCGCGTTCTTTTTCTTCGCTGTCGAGTGCCAGACCGCGCAGTATCGCCAGGTCGGCCAGTGCTTCATCGGCCACCACCACCATCGCATAGGCCGCGCCCTTGTCAGTACTGAACGACTGGACCGCACCCGACACCCTGGATGCGTCCTGCAAGTGGGGCATACTTTCATACAAAGCCGCCGGCGCCACATAGCGGATCACCGGCACCGGTAATTCCACAAAGGTACCGGTGTAAGCCGCCAGGGATTCGCCCGCCGCGCCCATGGCCACATTGGTCAATTCCTGCAGGCAGTCGCGGTGGGTTTCTGAAAATGGCAGGTCAAAACTCATGGCCACCTCCTACATCAAGCCATACTGGTGCAGCACTTCCGCCAGCTTGTCTTTGTTGATCGGCTTTTTGATGAATTCCAATGCCCCCAGTGCCAACACCCGGTCGCGCGCCTCCGGCTGTATGTCACCAGAGATGACAATCACAATGGATTTGTGGCGTTCGGCCCTGATCGCTTCCAGCACTTCATAGCCATCCATCTCCGGCATGGTCAGGTCCAGAAATACCATTTCGCCTTTGCCGGCCCTGATGGCCTCGATACCCTCCAGGCCATTGGCGGCATAAGTCACCTCCACGTCCCAGCCGTCGGGCAGTGACCGTGTCACCTGCTTGCGCGCCATGTTGGAGTCGTCGCAGATCAGAAGGGGTATAGCCATAAGGAATTAGCGCCAAACACTGAAAACTGTTTCCAGTATAGACAGGGTTGAAGGGAATACGGGGTTATTGCGCGGGAATTTCCAGCCCATGCGCGGAAAAAGCCGCCGCTAGGCTGGCATAGGTCTGCTCGCCCCGAAGCACGGCCACCGTCTCCCCGGCGGGGTTAATCAGGTAACTGGTCGGCAACGCGGAAGGTCGGGGCAATGCCAGGTCACCGGACGCCAGCACGGGGAAACCAATAGCCAGCGCGTCGCGATCGCGCTGTAACTGTGCCAACGGCGGACGATCAAAATTCACCCCCAGCACGGCCAGCGACGGCACCGCCTCAGCCAGTTGATTCAGCTCGGGAATCTCCTTGCGACAGGGGCGACACCATACGGCCCAATAATTCACCAGCTGCCAACGCCCCTCTAGATCCAGGCTTATGACATCATCGCCCACCAGGTACCGGGGTTGTTTTGTACAACTTGCAAGCAACCAGACCAACAGTGCAAACAGTCCCAGGCGACTCATGTGGATTGATTGCCCGCCTTGGCGTCCTGTTCCCAATCGGCCGTGTCGGCAAGTGCCGGCAACGCGGTGTCGGTATCACTCAGCTCGCTGCGCAGCATTTCCAGTCCTTCGCCTTCATCAGGGTATTCCGGTGCTTCGCGCCGGGTGTCAAAAATCGCCGCCAGCGACACATCAAACTGGTGTTCCATGTGGTGATCGATCGACAGCAACCGTGGCGCCAACGCCTCAAACCAACCGAACTGCTGCAAATAGTCTGAGACGCCGGGCATCTGAGGCTCCACACCAACGATATCGGCCAGCGCCCGTAAAGTGAGTGTGGTGAGATCCCGACAAAGGACGTAATCGCCTTGCGCGGTGATAGTGATGACCTTATGCGCCACGAAGGCATCGCGCAGACGCTGCCATTGCTCCGAGCCCACGCCGACATTCAATAAGTCCGCGTCCGACAAACTGTCGCCCTGATGCAACCGGCTGCGGAATTCCCACAATACGATCATGGCAGCCACCAGATCCGGGTATTTCACACTCAGGGTCACTTTATTGTTGGTGGACAACACCCGTACCAGAATCGCACCGCCCAGAATCAGCATCCAGGTGATATTCACCCAGATCAGAAACAGCGGTAAAAACGCAAAAGCGCCATAGATAACGGTAATCGATGACTTGGCCATGATCGCGCCAAAGGCGCGCTTGAGCAGCTCGAACAGGATAGCCACCACCACGCCGCCAATCGCGGCCTTGCGCAGGGGTACGCGGCAGTTGGGCACGGCGGCAAATAACAGCGTGAAGGCAGCAAAAGTCAGGAACAGCGGCAGATAGCTGATCAAGGTACTGGTAATGCTCGCGCCGGCATAGTCGTGCAGCAGGTAGCGCATACTCAGCAAATAGGTGCTGATGGCCAGGCCGGCGCCCAACAGCAAGGGCCCAAGGCTCAGGATTGCCCAATAAATCAGAAAGTTGCTCAGCCCTCTGCGGCCCTGTTTGACACCCCAGATGCGATTAAACGACTTTTCGATGTTTTTCAGCATCAGGTAAGCAGTGACAATCAACAGCGGCACACTGGCCAGGTTCAGCTTGCGCGCCTGGGCACTGAAATCTGCCAGATACTGGGTCACTTCCGAACCGGCCTCGGGCAGAAAATTACTGAAAATCAGTTGATTCAGCTGTTCATCAACGCCGCTGAAGGCCGGGAACAGCGAGAACATGGAGTAGCTCACCGTCATCATCGGCACCAATGCAAACAGGGTCATAAAGGTGAGTGCACCGGCACTCATCTGGCACTGTTTGGCCTGAAACTGTTGCCAGACTTCGCCGATCAGGCGCCACATAGTCATAAACACATTGGTCAAACGGATTCTCCCCGGAGCGCACAGGTATTTTTCAAGCGGCGCTTTCTCAGCATACAATACCGCCATTCTAGCCCGCCAGCGCACTGGCGGTCAGTCATTAACACAACCGGTTCACAGAAATGGTTAAAATTTATCACAATCCCCGCTGTTCCAAATCGCGCGAAACCCTGGCGCTGTTGGAAGCCAAGGGGCTCACGCCCGAGGTGGTGAAGTATCTGGACACGCCACCCACGGTGGCAGAACTCAAGCGACTGCTGAAGGCATTAGGCATCGGGCCAAGAGATCTGTTACGCACGGGCGAAGATGACTACAAAGCGCTCAACCTCGCCAATCCGGCGTTATCGGATACGGCGCTGGTGGAGGCCATGGTCGCCCACCCCAAACTGATCCAGCGTCCGATTGTGGTCAACGGCGACAAGGCCGCGCTGGGCCGGCCGCCGGCGGCTGTGCTGGACATACTCTGATATGAGCCCGTATCTTCTGGTGCTCTATTACTCGCGCCATGGCGCAACAGCCGCGATGGCAGCAGAGATTGCACGCGGCGCCGAAATGGCGGGCATGGCGACCAAAGTGCGGACGGTGCCACCAGTTTCAGCCGATACCCACGCGAGTCAACCCGCCGTACCCGAACAGGGCGATGTGTACTGCACCACCGACGAACTGGCCGGCTGCAGTGCACTGGCATTGGGCAGCCCCACCCGCTTTGGCAATATGGCCGCGCCGCTGAAATATTTTCTGGATAGCACCTCCGACCTCTGGCTCAACGGTGCACTGATCGATAAACCAGCCACCTGCTTCACCAGCACCGGCAGCTTGCACGGGGGGCAGGAGAGCACGCTGTTATCCATGATGTTGCCGCTGCTGCACCACGGCATGGTTTACGCCGGTCTGCCCTACTCCGAACCGGCGTTGCACACCACCCTGAGTGGCGGAGGCCCCTATGGTCCAAGTCACCACGCCCACAGTACAACACCGGTACTCAGCCAGGATGAAATCACCCTGTGCCGCGCCGCGGGAACCCGGCTGGCCAAACTAGCGAACGCACTGAAAAACACATGACCGAACACAACCTTTACCACTTCCCCGACGCCGCCCGTAAAGCCAGACTGGGGCAACGTATTGCACTCATCTCCACCGCGGCATTGATACTCAACGCAGCGGTGGAGCAACTGACCGAACCCTCCGTGCGCTGGACCCTGTTGCTGTTACAATCGATACCGTTACTGATGTTTGTGCCCGGCATGCTGGCGAATCATCACCGCACCTACAGCTGGCTCTGTTTCGTGGTGCTGTTTTACTTTATTGTTGGCGTCACCAACGTCATGTCGCCACTGGCTGATACCTTTGGTTGGGTCTTGCTGGCTGCCAGCACCCTGCTGTTTATGGCGGCCATGATGACAAGCCGCTGGCTGCAACAGGCGTCGGTACATAATTTACCTAAACCGGACTGATAAGATACCGGTCACATTACACTCTTTGTCAGGGACGTTTTCATGTCACAGAAACCCGGCTTTATCCGCCGCTTGTTTTCCGGCCTCTGGGGCGCAATCACCTGGATTCGCTCGCTGCTGGCAAATCTGATTTTTTTGGTGATCGTGCTGGTCATTTTTGCCGCCATCACCGGCCACGAGCCGTTTGAAATGCCGGAAAAAACCGCGCTCAGGATTGCCCCGCAAGGGCTGCTGGTGGATCAGCTCACTTACGTCGACCCCATGAGCCGGTTAATGAGCGAAGACAATGGCCCTCAGGAAACCCGGGTCAAAACCCTGATTGATGCGATCAACCGCGCCGCCGATGACAACCGTGTCACCACCCTGGTGTTGGACCTTAATTACCTTCTGGGCGGCGGCATCAGCAAAATGGAAGAAATAGGCGAGGCGCTGGAAAACTTCCGCAGCCGGGAAAAAGCCATCATCGCCTTTGCCGACAGCTACAGCCAGGACACCTACTATCTGGCCAGCTATGCCGATGAGGTGTATATCAACCCGCTCGGGTCGGTATTCCTGACCGGTTACGGTCGCTACCGCAGCTATTTCAAAGATGCACTGGATAAATTGCAGGTGGATTTCCACGTGTTCCGCGTCGGCGAATACAAAGACTTCATTGAACCCTTTACCCGCAACGACATGTCGGGGGCCTCGCGCGAACACAACAGCCAATGGCTGCACGAGTTGTGGAGCACCTATACCAGCCATGTAGAAGAGCGTCGCAATTTGCCCGTGGGCGCCATCGATAACTACATCAACAGTGCCGATGACTTGCTGGCAAAAGCGGAAGGCCACTCCGCCAACCTCGCCAAAGAGACCGGCTTGGTGGATGGTATTCTGAATCGCACCGGCCTTAAGACCATGCTCACAGAACGCTTTGGTTACGACGAGGAAGCGGAAGATTATCAGGCACTCGATGCAGAGTTTTACCTGTCCGTCACCGACGAAGAACAGAAAAAATTCAATCAGCACGTGGGCCTTGTGGTGGCCAGCGGCTCTATCATGGATGGCGATCAACCGGCCGGCAATATCGGTGGCGACTCCACCGCCCGCTTGCTCGAAATGGCGCGCAATGACGACTCCATCAAAGCCGTGGTATTGCGCGTGGACAGCGGCGGCGGCAGCGCCTTTGCTTCTGAAGTCATCCGCGAACAAGTGGTAGCGCTGAAACAAGCCGGCAAACCGGTGGTGGTTTCCATGGGCTCAGTGGCGGCTTCCGGCGGCTACTGGATTACCGCCGGCGCCGATCAGGTATGGGCCACCCCCACCACCATTACCGGCTCCATTGGCGTATTCGGTGCTTTCCCCACACTGCAAAACAGCTTTGCCAAACTGGGCATCCACAACGACGGCGTCGGTACCACTGAGTTGGCAGGCATCCGCATGGACCGGGCACTGCCAGAAAAAGCCGCACGCGTGATCCAGATGAGCGTGGATAACATTTATCAACAGTTCCTGGCACTGGTCGCCGATGCGAGGGGCACCACCCCCGAGGCCATTCACCAGATTGCACAAGGCAGGGTCTGGACCGGCGCGACTGCGCAGGACATCGGCCTGGTTGATCAGCTGGGCAGTCTGAACGATGCCGTTGCAGCCGCCGCAAGCCTGGCCAACCTGAGCGAATACGGTGTCACCGAAGTGGTAAAACCCCTGTCACCGGGCGAAGCCTTTATGGAACAGCTGATGAAAAATGCCCATGTGGATATGGGTCTCGCGCCATCAGGTTTGCGCACCGCCCTCGCCCCACTGGTTAAACCTTTTGCCATACTGGCGGAAATGAACGATCCGCGCGGCGTTTACGCACGTTGTGAGGAATGTTCCGCGCTGTAATTCCCATACGCCGCACAGGCCACGCCTGTGCGGCTTTCCGATGACCGCCATGGTCCGCTATAATCCAGTTTTCCCAAGGACTTACCGGTGCGATACACCCTCACTTCGCTGATTCTGATGTACGCCCTCACGAGCTGTGCGAAGTACCAGCTGTTACCTGATGACACCATCGACGACGCCTTCGACAATACCAAACAGCTCTACGACGAACATAAATTAAAAAAATCGGGAGCCAAAAAGCGCCAGTACTCCATCGAGTTGGACACCCGGGATCAGGACTGGAAAACAACCAACCGCGAATGCATTGCGCTCATCCAGAACCGCGCACAGGAGCAATCCGCCCAGGCCCCGGTTATTGTCAAGGAATCCAGCAAATACAATAAAAAAGCCGGTTTGATACGGTGTGAAATCACCGCCTTTATATGGCCTGTCGCCAATTAAAAACGTCGTTTCTCTGCGCGGAAACTGCCATGCAGCTTGCCAATACCACCAGCACCCTCTGCTTTACATATCGAAAACACAAATAAGCTTTTGCGTGAAACCTGGAAGCTGTCACCTTTGCTGGTAATACTGGCGCCCGCCCAGTCAATACGACTACCAGAAACCTTCATTGCCTGTTCGGTATGAATTGTCAGGCCGGTGCCGATCAGCACTGACTCATTAGCCTCCAACACCACACCAGAACCGGCCAATAACACATTGTCCAGTTTTACCACGCTGTCCTTTACCAGCAATTGGCCGATAGTCGCGTCACGGATTTCCAGGTATGCACAGTCTTTCACTGACAACCTGGCGTATGCACCGCTCAAAGGGGTGTTCGGGCAACCGGCAAGCGCGAGTGTAAGCATTTCCCCGGACGGTTGCCGAGGCTGCCAACGAAACCTGTCGATGAATGATGGCTCCAACAGTGTGCCCTGAATCCAGCGAACCACTTCTTCAGAATGGGTCGCCATCGGCACATGCCCGGCGTCCGGCAAGATGCTCAATTCCGATTCCGGGAAGGTGGCACGTAGCATGTACCCTGTGCGCAAGGGGGCCACCCTGTCTGCATCGCCCCACAAAATATACATGGGCAGAGGCAGATCTTCAGGCAAGTCAGAAAAATCAGTTTGCGCCAACGCTAGTGCAGCTTTTGCTGTGGGGGACTTTCCAAGCGCGAGCTCTCGGATCTGCCTCTGGTTTAGTACCTCGGAGGGGTCTCCCAACAAACTGACCTGTTCGATCAATGCGCCGGCAAAATCTACCGCAGAATAGGATCGGGCTTTAATCTGTTCAGGTAGCTGATCCAACGGAATCGGTCCTGTAGCCAACGACTTAACAAATGCCGTTCGCTCCAGAATGCCCGCAGCATCAACCAAGGACAAAGAGGTAAACAATTCGGGTCTTTTGGCGGCAGCATATAACGCAACAGCTCCTCCCATGGAGTGTCCAAGCAGGTGTGGCCTGATGTGCTTTTCCAGTACCAACCAATGCAGCAGCGCAGCGTAATTCGCCGGCGAATAGTCGCCCGCGGGTTGCGCTGAACGCCCGAAACCCGGCAAATCAATGGCAATCACCCTGAACTGTTCTGCGAGCCCAGGCAATGTTGGCAACCAGTCTTGCGCCGCGTGGGCACCCAAACCGTGCACCAGAAGCAAGGCGGGCTTATTAAGCTCGGCTGAGTCCAACAATGACAGCTCACTGTTAAACACCGGCTCAATTACGTGGGTCAGCGACCAATGGCGTTCACGGGCAAAAACCACCAGGGGATCGTCCTGTTGCCAGGGCTCTGCGCGGCTTGGCGACTGGCTATCAGCGGACTCAAACCTGGCTTCAACCACCTCTGACCAAGCATGCACTTTATCTTTGGCGTCTTGCCACCAGCTTGCCTGCCCGGGCGCAGGCCAACACAAACCGAGCCATAAAGTGACCTGACACACATACACATGAACGCGACGCATCTGCTGTCCTTGCAAATAAAAAAGAAATTAACTCCGGGCGTCAGTCTCTAGCACCTGCCGCACAAACGGTATTGTCAGCTTGCGCTGCTGTTGCAGGCTGGCGCGATCCAATTCATCGAGCAAACGGAACAAACCGTCCAGGTCGCGGGCAACCCGTTGAATCAGGTACTGGGCTACCTCGGGTGTGAGCTGAAGTCCACGTGCCTGGGCCCGCATTTGCAGCAATTCCAGTTTCTCTTCGTCATTCAACGGCTGCAATTGGCAAGACAACCCCCACTGCAAGCGCGATTTAAGGTCGGCCAACCCCACCTGCAAATGCGCCGGATTTTCACGCACGCACACCAACAGTGGCACGCCGGCATCGCGCAGACGATTGAACAGGTGAAACAGCCCCCGCTCCCAGTCCTTGTGACCCAGCACCTGATCCAGATCATCCAGACAAATGAGGTCCAGGTATTCCAGCCCGGACAAGGCCGCTTCTATGCCTTCAGCATCAAAGGCGTAATCACGCATAGTGGCCAGCGGCAGGTACTGCACCTGCCAACCGCGCGCCGAGGCTTCCAGACACAGGGCCTGGGCCAGATGACTGCGACCTTTGCCACCCCAAAGACAGACGTATTGCTCATCGCCACTGAGCAAGCGCTGGGCAGCGGTCAGCGCGAACTGGTTGGCTGAATCGGGCCGGGCATAAAAATTATCGAGCCGGGCATCGTCCGACAGGCCGATGCCGAGGGATAACTGCTGGGGGGGCATCAACGGTACCAGCGATACATCAAAGGGTTGGTTTCCGATCCGTCGGGGGCCTGCAGGGTTTGCATGGGTACCAACTTACGATCCAACTGCAGTGCCCGTTGCAAATGCGCCAGGTCGGCCTCCGGAGACAAATACAACACCAGGGTCGTGCCCTCGGCACGCGCCACACGCACGTCGCGCAGGGCTTCATGGTTTTCGAGATAGGTCAGCACTTCCCGGTAACGGGCAAAGCCATCCACATCGTTAACCGTCAGCACCAACTGACCGGTCAAGTCCTGGCCGGGCACAATGGCATAGCGGCTGGCCAGCAGATCGGCCAGCTGATCGATCATCGGTGCTGACCAGGCAGCGAGCGTCTGCGCCTGGGCATCGACCATATTCTGGGATTCGCCATCGAGCCACTGCCAGACGCCGCGGAATTCGCCGCTGCTGGTGCGACTGAAACGGCCGACCACAATGACTTCCGGTTGGTAGCGGGCCGAGGCTTCACGGATACTGGTTTCGTCAAACGACCACAGCTGATCGATGTTCACCACCATCTGGTCCTGCAGGTCCCACAACGGAAACTGAATGGGCAGGCCGCGGCGCAGGGCTTCCTGCCTAATAGACTGTTCCAGCTCCGGGGCTTTCACCAGCGCGCGCCCGTTCGGCCACTGATCTTCAATCAGCCAGACCAACAGGCTCGGACGGCTTGCGGGCCAATTGGGCAACTGTAAGCGCTTGAGCAATTTCTCCACTGCCGGCTCCGAGAACCGGAAAGTCAGGGCGAAGGCAGGCGACTCGACACCCTGCTCGTCGGTCAATGTCTGGTCAGAACGACCGTAGCCAAACTGCAGCACATAGTTTTGAGCCTGCGACAAATGGCTCGCCACCTCGGGCAGATCGGCTATTTTCCGGTCACCGGTGACCCGCACCAGTACCCGCGCCAGCGCATCGGCCGCCGCCACCTTGCGCGCCTCGTTCGACTGGCTGGCCACCAATTCCTGCACCTGATAAAGATCTACCCGTTGCTCAGCCTGCACCGACAATGCCACTACCGAAGCCATCATTGCCAACCAACGCCAGCAACCCGATCCCATCATATCCTTCTCCAGACCTGTTAGAGCGCGCCATTGTAGCAGCCCCACCGGCCGCTGAAAGGGCTGTTTTCACAAAGCCGGCAAGAGTGTCTTTACGCGGCTGGGGCTGGTAGAATGCACGCCTTTTTGCCAATCCAGTTTTGCGGATACATCCATGAGTTCAGACAAGCCCCAATCCCTCAGTTACAAAGACGCCGGTGTTGATATCGACGCAGGCGACGCCCTGGTAGAACGCATCAAGAGCGTAGCCGTGAAAACCCGCCGGCCCGAAGTGTTGGCAGGCCTGGGCGGATTCGGCGCCCTGTGCGAGATTCCCGAAGGTTACAAGCAGCCGGTACTGGTCAGCGGCACCGACGGCGTGGGCACCAAGCTGCGCCTGGCCATGGACCTGGAACACCACGACACCATCGGCATCGACCTGGTGGCCATGTGCGTAAACGATCTGGTGGTCGCCGGCGCCGAGCCGCTGTTTTTCCTGGATTATTACGCCACCGGCAAACTCAATGTGGATATTGCCGAGAAAGTGGTTATCGGTATCGGCGAGGGTTGTGAGCTGTCAGGCTGCTCCTTGGTAGGCGGCGAGACCGCCGAAATGCCCGGCATGTACGAGGGCGAAGACTACGACCTGGCGGGCTTCTGCGTGGGCGTGGTGGAAAAGTCCGAAATCATCGACGGCAGCAAAGTAGAAGCCGGCAATCTGCTGATCGGCCTGCCCTCCTCCGGCCCGCATTCCAACGGTTATTCCCTGATCCGTAAGATCATTGAAGTGTCCAAGGCAGACCTGAGCGAAACGCTTGAGGGCACGCCCTTGTCCGAATTGCTGATGGCCCCTACCCGCATCTACGTGAAAGCCCTGCTGTCGCTGATCAAAGGGTCCCAGGTGAACGCCATGGCCCACATCACTGGCGGCGGCATCACCGAAAACATTCCGCGCGTACTGCCCAAAGGCACCAAGGCCGTGATCGACCTCGACAGCTGGACGCTGCCACCGGTTTTCCGCTGGTTACAAGAAAAAGGCAATGTACAGGCGCGGGAAATGTTCCGCACCTTTAACTGCGGCGTGGGCATGGTCATTGCCATTCCGGCCGAACGCAAAGATGAAGCCCTGACCCTGCTGCGCAACGCCGGTGAAGCACCCTTTGTTATTGGCGCTATCGCTGAAGCCTCCGATGGCGAAGCCCAGGTTGAGCTCAAAGGTCTGTAATGACGGAACCCCGTATCGTGGTGCTGCTGTCCGGCAGCGGCACCAACCTGCAGGCACTGATCGACGCTGAAGCAGGCGGTGAACTGGGCGGCAAAATCGTTGGCGTCATCAGCAACCGCCCTGGCGTCAAAGGCTTGCAGCGCGCTGAAGCGGCAGGCATTGACGCGCAATTGCTGGACCACACCGGCTTTAGCTCCCGGGACGCCTTCGATGCAGCGCTGCAGTCTTTGATTGACCAGTATCGCCCCGACCTGGTGGTGCTGGCCGGCTTCATGCGGATTCTGACCCCGGCGTTCACAGAACACTACCAGGGCCGCATGCTCAACATTCATCCCTCGCTGCTGCCCAAATACCAAGGGCTGCACACGCACCAGCGCGCACTTGACGCCGGCGATGACTGTCACGGTGTCACCGTACACTTCGTCACGGCGGAACTGGATGGCGGACCCGCGGTCATACAAGCCATAGTGCCCATTATTGAGGGCGACACGGCAGAAAGCCTGTCAGCCAGGGTTCAGGTTCAGGAACATAAGATTTACCCCATGGCGGTGCGTTGGTTTGCCGAGGGCAGACTGAAGTATCACCAGGGTAAAGCCTGGCTGGACGAGCAATCCCTTTCGGTTGAAGGCTTTCAAATAGACACCCGTCACTGACAGGAGTTGATATGACGCTGAAGCAACTCAGAGGGATAGTGTTACTGATTTGCCTTGGACCACTGGTGAGCCACGCGCAGCCAGTGGCAGATACCCCTATGGTCGCGCCTGCTGAAGCCCAACCGGTGTTTCAGCTGCCCAAACCCTTTAAAGCCATTTACAAAACCCGGCTCTATGGCATCAAGCTTACTGCGACGCGCGAACTGGTGCAGCAGGAGGACGGACGCTGGTTCCTGCGTTTTGACATTGAGTCCTGGGTGGCCGGCCTGAAAGAACGTTCGCAATTTGAATGGGGGCAGGACGGCAAGGCCTTCAGTCATCATTATGAATTTCATCGCACCGGCCTGGCGCCAGATCGCCATATGGTGGTGGATTTCAACTGGGAAAAATACACCGCCACGAACACGCTCAACAAAGAGCCGCCCTGGACCATGGAGATCCCGGACGGTACGCTGGACAAACTCAATGCCACCATGCAGATTCGCGCAGACCTGAAAAACGGCAACGATACGTTGGTCTACTCGGTGGCCGATGGTGGTAAATTAAAGAAATTCCGCTTTGCCATCGATCGCGAAGAAACCATCGACACCCCGGTGGGCAAGCTCGAAACGGTGGTGGTCAAAACCCTGCGTAAAAACAAAAAACGCGAGACCTACAGCTACTTCGCCAAAGACTGGGACTATGTGTTGGTGCGCATCAGCCAAAAAGAACCCAACGGCGACAGCGCCACGGTCGATATCCAGCAAGGCTGGGTAGACGGCGAGCCCATTAAGGGCCGCTGATTATTCACGGGCGCAAGCCCTCATTCACCTGCAAAACAGGACTTCCCATGAAGGTTACCGACAAAGCCGTAGTGAGCATCCACTACACCCTCACCAACGACGAGGGCGAAACCATCGACTCATCCGCAGGTCACGATCCGCTGGATTACATTCAGGGCGTGGGCAATATCATTCCGGGCCTTGAGCGCGCGCTGGCCGACAAAGCAGTGGGCGATAAACTCCAGGTAACTATCGAAGCGGTTGACGGTTACGGCGAATTCAATCCGGAGCTGGTGCAGGAATTGCCCCGCAGCATGTTTGAAGGCGTAGACAATATCGAAGTCGGCATGGCCTTCCACGCTCAGACCGCTGCCGGCACCCAGGTGGTGGAAGTGATGGAAGTGGATGGCGACACCGTGACCATCAATGGCAACCACGCCCTGGCCGGTCAGCGTCTGCATTTTGATGTGGAAGTCACCGCGATCCGCGAAGCCACCGAAGACGAGCTCAGTCACGGCCACGTGCACAGTGCCGGCGGCTGCGGCCACGATCACTGATACACCTGCCTGAGGGACACACGCCCCTCAGGCATCCCCTCCCCTTCCAAACCGCCCACAAACTACCCACTTATTGATCTCGGTCATTTTTTGGTCATACCTCCTTTGGTTTACTAGACTTAATCCAGCCGCCATGGCCCCAGCGGGTCAAAGCCAAAGGGAAGAATAATGCCAAAGTATGAAGGACCGGAGACCCAAGCCCCCGTCTCCCGACGTGAAGAGCGCCACGCCTTTCTGGCGCTGGCCGTATTCGCCGCCCCTGTATTCGCCGTGGTTCTGGTTGCAGGCTACGGCTTTGTGGTCTGGATAAGCCAAATGCTGGCAGGGCCACCCAGTTACTGAGGTCGCCCGCATGAATGCGCTGTCACGCCGCGCGCTTTTACGCGCCCGGCCTGAAAACCCGGCTCCACGCCTGCCCTGGTTGGCAGATGATGCCCTCAACCGATGCACCCGCTGCGGCGATTGCATCAACGCCTGCGAGGAAGCCATTTTAATCAACGGCGACGGGGGCTTTCCGGCCATTGATTTCAACCTGGGCGGCTGCACTGCCTGCGGCGCCTGCGCCGACAGCTGCGCGCAGTCGGTGTTCGACCGGGCACTGCCGCTGTGGCCCCAACACGTGAACATTGGCGAGCAGTGCCTGGCGCGCAATGGCGTTTACTGCCAAAGCTGCCGCGATGGCTGCGGGCCGGCTGCCATCGCATTCGCACCAGCCCGGCCCATGCCGCAGCCGATGATCGATGCCAACGCCTGCACCCGTTGCGGCATGTGCATCGCCCTTTGCCCCGCCGACGCCATCAACTGGAGCCTGCCCGCATGATTGCCACCGATGCCACATTGCATATCGCCAGCCTGATTGTGCAGTGTTTGCCTGCCGCTCAGGCGCCGCTGAAACTGTTAATTGAAAGTCACCCCGGCGCAGAAGTGGGCGCCGAAGCCAGCGGCAAGCTGGTGGTGGTGATTGAAGCCACACACACCCAACAGATCATGGATTTCATTGATCGGGTACAACTCGAAGCCGGCGTTTTGTCAGCCACGCTGGTGTATCACTGCGACGATGCCGAAGGCGACGTCAGCCCCATTGACCCAAGTACACAGGAAGTCTGCTATGAAGCGCCGTGAATTTATCAAAGCCCAGGCCCTGGCCACCGCTGCTGCCGCCGCCGGCATTCAGGTTCCTGCCGGCGCCGCCAATCTGGTGACCGATGCCAGTAAAACCCAGCTTACCTGGAACAAGGCGCCCTGCCGTTTTTGCGGCACCGGTTGCGGTGTCAATGTCGCCACCAAAGATGGCAAGGTGGTGGCGACCCATGGCGATATCCAGTCGCCCGTCAATCGCGGCCTGAATTGCGTAAAAGGCTACTTCCTGTCAAAAATCATGTACGGCAAGGATCGCCTCACCACCCCCATGCTCCGCAAATCCAACGGCAAATACGATAAAAATGGCGACTTCACGCCCGTATCCTGGGACGAAGCCTTCGACATCATGGAAGAAAAATTCAAAGCGGCACTGAAAGAAAAAGGTCCGCAAGGTGTGGGCATGTTCGGCTCAGGGCAATGGACGGTGTGGGAAGGCTATGCTGCAGCCAAACTCTACAAAGCCGGCTTCCTGTCCAACAACATCGACCCCAATGCGCGCCACTGCATGGCCAGCGCCGTGGTCGGCTTCATGCGCACCTTCGGGATCGACGAACCCATGGGCTGTTACGACGACTTTGAAGCGGCCGATGCGTTTGTACTCTGGGGCTCCAACATGGCGGAAATGCACCCCATACTGTGGACCCGCATTACCGACCGCCGCCTGTCGCATCCGCACGTAAAAGTGGCCGTGCTCTCTACCTACGAACACCGCTCTTTTGAGCTGGCCGATATACCCATGGTGTTTTCACCGCAAACGGATCTGGCCATCCTCAATTACATTGCCAATTACATCATCGAAAACGACAAGGTGAATTGGGACTTCGTCAATAAGCACACCAATTTCCGCCAGGGCACCACCGATATCGGTTACGGTCTGCGCCCCACCCACGAAAAAGAAAAGGCGGCAAAAAATCCCGGTAGCGGCGATTCCAAACCGATCACTTTTAAAGAGTTTGCCGGCTTCGTCAAAAAGTACGATCTGGACTACACCCACAAATTATCAGGCGTGCCCAAAAACCGGCTGCAGGAGCTGGCAAAACTCTACGCCGATCCCAATACCAAAGTCATGTCGCTCTGGACCATGGGCTTCAATCAACACACCCGAGGGGTCTGGGCCAATAATCTGGTGTACAACATCCATTTGCTCACCGGAAAAATTTCTACACCGGGCAACAGCCCCTTCTCGCTCACCGGTCAGCCTTCGGCCTGCGGCACCGCGCGCGAAGTGGGCACCTTTGCCCACCGCTTACCGGCGGACATGGTGGTCACCAACCCCGAGCACCGGGCCTTCTCGGAAAAGAAATGGAAACTCCCCAAAGGTCTGCTGCCGGACTGGGTGGGCGCACACGCGGTATTGCAAAACCGCAAACTGAAAGACGGCGAAATCAACGCCTACTGGGTGCAGGTCAACAACAACATGCAGGCCGCCGCCAACATGATGGAAGAAGGTCTGCCCGGCTATCGCAACCCGAAAAACTTTATTGTAGTGAGCGACGCCTATCCAACGGTTACCGCACAGGCTGCCGACCTGATTTTGCCTACCGCCATGTGGGTTGAAAAAGAAGGGGCTTACGGCAACGCCGAACGTCGAACTCAATTCTGGCATCAACTGGTTGACGCGCCGGGCGAGGCGAAATCGGACTTGTGGCAGTTAATGGAATTTTCCAAGCGCTTCACCACCGATGAAGTCTGGCCTGCCGACATACTCAAAAAGAACCCGGGCTACAAAAACAAGTCTCTGTTTGACGTGCTATTTGCCAATGGTCAGGTCAACAAATACCCGAACGCGGATATCGCTGAAGGTTTCTCCAATCACGAATCGGAAGCCTTTGGCTTTTACGTGCAGAAAGGACTGTTCGAGGAATACGCCAGCTTCGGCCGGGGCAAAGCGCACGACCTGGATGCCTTCGACAACTACCACAACAACCGGGGTCTGCGTTGGCCCGTGGTGGACGGCAAGGAAACCCTCTGGCGGTTCCGTGAAGGCTCGGACCCCTATGTGAAAAAAGGCAAAGGCTTTGAGTTTTACGGTAAACCCGATGGCAAGGCAGTCATCTTCGCCCTGCCCTACGAGCCCGCTGCCGAAAGCCCCGACAAAGACTATGACCTGTGGCTGTCTACCGGACGCGTACTGGAACACTGGCATTCAGGCTCCATGACCCGGCGCGTGCCGGAACTGCACAAGAGCTACCCCAACGCCCAGGTGTTCATGCACCCTGACGACGCCAAAGACCGGGGCTTGCGCCGGGGCGATCAGGTCAGAGTCAAATCCCGACGCGGTGAAATTCTCACCCGGGTGGAAACCCGTGGCCGCAACAAGCCGCCACGCGGGCTGGTGTTTGTGCCCTGGTTTGATTCCAGCCAGCTGATCAATAAAGTCACCCTGGACGCCACGGATCCCTTATCAAAAGAAACGGATTTCAAAAAGTGCGCCGTTAAAGTGGAAAAGGCCTGAGGAGAGCATCATGAATAAACTGATTTGCTGCGCACTACTGAGTCTCGGCTGCCTGGCCACCCCCGTTGCACTGCAGGCCGACGACAACATTGCCACCACCCGCAATTACTCACTGGCCACAGACCCCGAGCCGCCACGGATGCCCAATGTGATTAATAACGATCAAAAACAGGCGCGTAGCTACCCCATGCAGCCACCGACGATCCCACACAAAATCGACAATTACCAGGTGGATATCAATACCAACAAATGCCTGAGCTGCCACAAGCGTTCGCGCACCGGTGAATCGCAAGCGCCCATGGTCAGCGTCACTCACTTCATGGACAGAGACGGAAACTTCCTGGCCGAAATATCACCCCGGCGCTATTTCTGCGAACAATGCCATGTGGTGCAGACCGACGCAAAAGTACTGGTGGATTCGGACTTTGTGGACATGTACGAACTGATTGAGAAAGGTCGCTAGGAGGCGAAATGCTACAGAGAATCAAGCGTTTCTGGTACGTCATCCGGCGCCCCAGCGTGCACTACAGTTTAGGCGCGCTGACACTGGGCGGCTTTCTCATGGGCATCATATTCTGGGGCGGATTCAACACCGCCATGGAATTCACCAATACCGAGACATTCTGCACCGGCTGCCACGAGATGCGTGAAAACGTTTACGCCGAGCTGCAAAATACCATCCACTTTTCCAATCGCTCCGGCGTGCGGGCAAAATGCTCTGATTGCCATGTGCCACACGACTGGACCTACAAGATCGCGCGTAAAATGCAGGCATCGAAAGAAGTCTGGGGCAAAATATTCGGCACCATCAATACCCGGGAGAAGTTCCTGGAAAAACGCCGCGAGCTGGCCGAGCACGAATGGGCGAGGCTGAAAGCAAACAATTCACTGGAATGCCGCAATTGTCACGAATTTGACTACATGGATTTTACCCGCCAATCCAAACGGGCTGCCGACATGCATTCAACCGCATTGGCCAGCGGCGAAAAAACCTGCATTGACTGCCACAAAGGCATCGCGCACGAACTGCCGGATATGAGTGGGGTTGAGGGTTGGTAGGATTTCTAGTTTCTAGTTACTAATAACTAGAAACTAGAAACTGTTTCTATCATCGCGTACGCGACAACAACCAGGCGCCAATCAGGAAACATATCCCGATCGGGATCATCACGGCTACAAAAGGTGAAAAGCCAAACACCAGACTCGCGGGCCCGAGCAACTCCTGACTCATGCGGAACACAATCGCCACGATCACGCCGGTAAATACCCGATAGCCCATGGTGACCTCCCGCAAAGGCCCGAAAATAAAACTGATGGCAATCAACACGAGGCCCGCCGTCGCCAATGGCTGCAGTGTTTTGTGCCAGAACGCCAGCCAATAGGCAGCGCTTTTCTGTTCGTGTTGATCCAGGTAGCGGGCGTATTCAAACAGGGTCTGGATGGCCAGCGTACGCGGTGGCATCACCAGCACATTGACCAGATCGGGCGACAGGTTAGTATCCCAGCGACGGGTCAGAAAATCGCTGGTGGTGAGCGTTTCGCCCTGATCGAAATGAGTGATCACACCTTGTTCCTCTAGCCAGTGATCGCCCTGAAACGTCGCCTGCTGAGAAAAGCTTGCGCTGATGAGTTCATGATTGTCGTCATACAGATAACGCGACACACCCAACAGTTTTCCGTTCGGCATCACCACATTGAAATGCAGAAACTCATCACCTTCCCGACTCCACAAACCCATCTGGCCGTCCAGATTGACTTTGTTGCCCTTTTTTACGGCCTTGTGGCTGGACGCCATTTGATCGGTGTGGGGCGTCACGTACTCACCCAGTGCGGCGCCAGCGAGAATCAGAACAAACACGGGCTTCATGACCGACCAGGCAATGCGCCCCACACTCACCCCGGCCGCCCGCATTATCACCAGTTCACTGGTGGCGGCCAATTGGCCGAGACCGATGAGGCAACCCGTCAAAGCCGCGAGCGGCAGTGTATTGTAAATCCGGGTGGGCAGCGTCAACGCCACATACATCATGGCGTCCCGAAAGGTATAGGTCCCTTTCATTTCGTCGATTTCATCCACCACCGCGGCGATCACATCGAGCGACAAAATCACCAGAAACACCACCAGAATGGCGCCAAAGACCGAACGGCCAATGTATTGGTCGAGCTTACGCATGGCCGGCCTCCTGGCTGCTGCTCGCAACCGGACGCTTCAACCAGCGGCGCAAATTGGCCCAGTTGAACATCACCAACGCCAACAGGAAAAACGCCAGATGAACCACCCACAAACCCAGCGCCGGATCGAGTTTTCCTGCCTTCACCTGATCCCTGGCCGCATTCAGCACCACCAGATAGACAATGTACAGAAAGATTGCCGGGATCATGCCGAGGTAACGGCCCTGACGGGGATTAGTGCGCGATAAGGGTATCGCCAGAAAACAGACGATAATAACGAGCAACGGCAGACTGAGCCGCCACTGCAAGCCGGAAATATGAATGGGCTTATCGGAACTCAGCAAGGTCGCCGTTGGTTCCGCTTCCACCTTGTAGCGCGCCTTCACTTTGGGCAGGCTGGTTTGCATCAACTGGCCGAAGGTATCAAAGGTCACTTCCTGATAGTTGGGCAAACCGGGGATGCCGGAATAGCGACGGCCCTCTTCGAGCACGAAGTAACGCCGCTTGTGTTCAGGGTCAAACAGCTGCAGCGCGCTGTCTGCCCTGACCACCGCCGATTCATCACCGGTCACCACCGTGCCGGGACTGATGTCGGCGATAAACACTTCGGTCAGGCGGTCCCGGTTTTTGCTGATTTTTTCCGTGTAAAAAGTGGCCTTGCCGCCGTTCATCGGCTGAAATTGTTCGGGCAACAACAAGTCGAACTCTCCGCGCGACTTTTGCGCTGCCAGCAAGTCCTCTACCGCAGCCACCCCTTTGGGCGCCAGCACCAGACTCAGATAGGCCACCACGAGAATAATCGGCAGCACGGCCAACAAGGTGTAGCCCAACAGTCGCCGCTGACTCAGGCCGCAGGCCGACAGCACCACCATTTCACTTTCTACATACAAGCGGCCATACACCAGCATGACGCCGATGAAGGTGCCCAGCGGCAGGATCAATTCGAGAAAACCGGGTAACCGGTAGGCCATGATCACCAGCAAGGCCGTGGGCGATAAATCCCCGGCTGCTGCTTCGGCGAGGTACCTGACAAAGGTGCCACTCATGAATATCAGCAGCAACACGCCACACACGGCCACCAACGTGAGCAATATCTCACGCGCTAAATAACGGAATATAATCAATGAACGCTCTCGCTCACTCTGGGCCTGATCGGACTGCGCTACGGGCAGGAAATTGTCGCCACGGGCAGCCCTTCGGCACAGGCTCTGTTAAACTCACCAGCAATGCGGGCATTATCCCCAATTGGATAGCCCTTGTCTGTACAGAGACACCAATTCAAGGAATACCGACACCATGAAGTTTACCGTTTCAAGCGCCGATATCATTGCTCAAAAAACCGCCTGCCTGGTTATCGCCAGCTTTGAAGATGGCGCCAGCAGCACCGAAACCGCCATTGATCAGGCCACCAGTGGCTTGCTGACCGCACTGCGTAAGCGCAAAGACTTTACCGGTGAAAACGGCCAGACACTGCTGATTCCCGCGACCAACTTGTCTGCGGAACGCCTGCTGCTGGTGGGATTGGGTAAACGCAAAGCCCTGACCCTGGACACGTTGCGCAAGGCGTTGGCTAAACTGGCCGACAGCTGCAAAACACTCAAAGCCAAAGACGCCGTGTTTGCCCTCGACGGTCTGGAGGGGATCAACGCCGACGCCACTGCCCGCGCACTCGCGCAGGCGCTGACCTGGTCGGCCTACAGCTACAGCACCACCAAATCAAAGAAACCCGATACCCCCGCGCTGACCAAAGCCACCTTCGCCATTAACAGCGGCACCCACAAAAAAGCAGTCAGTCAGGCACTGGACCTGGGCCTGGCTATTGGCGAAGGCTGCAACTTCACCCGCGAACTGGGCAACCTGCCGGCCAACATCTGTACCCCGACTTACCTCGCCGATATCGCTAAATCCTGGGCCAAAAGCCACGACAAGCTGAAAACCACTGTGCTTGATCGCAAGGACATGGAAAAGCTCGGCATGGGCAGCCTGCTGTCTGTGGCCGCCGGGTCCGACCAGCCTCCCAAATTGATCGTGATGGAGTACAACGGCGGCAAAGCCGGCGCCAAGCCGGTGGTTCTGGTGGGCAAAGGCGTGACCTTCGACACCGGCGGTATCAGCCTGAAGCCGGGCGAAGCCATGGATGAAATGAAATTCGACATGTGCGGCGCGGCCAGCGTGTTCGGCGCCATGCACGCCACGCTGGCCATGGGCCTGAAAATCAACCTGGTGTGCATCGTGCCTGCCACCGAAAACATGCCCAATGGTCACGCCACCAAACCCGGCGACGTGGTCACATCCATGTCAGGCCAGACCATCGAAGTGCTGAACACCGATGCCGAAGGTCGCCTGATTCTGTGTGATGCCCTCACCTATGCAGAACGCTTCAAACCCAAGTGTGTAGTGGATGTTGCGACCCTGACCGGCGCCTGCGTGATCGCCCTCGGCCACCACGCCACCGGCCTGTACGCCAACCAGCAACCCCTGGCCGACAAACTGCTCGCCGCGGGCGTGGCCGCCGGCGATAAAGCCTGGCAGATGCCATTGTGGGATGAATACCAGTCGCAACTGGATTCCAACTTTGCCGACATAGCCAACATCGGCGGCCGCCCGGGCGGTTCTGTTACCGCGGCCTGCTTCCTGTCCCGCTTCACCGGCAAGTATCAGTGGGCCCATCTGGATATCGCCGGTACCGCTTGGAAATCCGGCGCGGCCAAAGGCGCCACCGGTCGCCCTGTGCCATTGCTGTGTCAGTTCCTGATTGATCAGGCCTGATGACGCGGATTGATTTTCTGGCAGTGAACGACGCCTCACCCGAGGCGCGTTTACATCTGGCTGCCCGGCTGACACAACGCGCACTCCGGGAAGGCCGGCGGATTTTGATTGCCTGCACAGATGCGGGACAACAAGCGACACTGGACAGCCTGCTGTGGACCTTCGAGCCAGAAAGCTTTATTCCCCACGCAACCGACATTGCCGACCCGCAATCGCCGGTAACGCTTTGCACGGGTGAAGAATGTGGCGACCATCACGACGTACTGATCAATTTACAAAGCCCGGCGCCTGCGTTTTTTTCGCGCTTTGAGCGATTGTTTGAAGTGATTTGTCAGGATCCGTCGATACTTTCCAGCACTCGTGCGAACTGGGCCTATTACAAAAGCCGGGGCTATCCATTAGACTACAAAACGGTGTAAGTCGCAGACATCTTCATGGACGGCAAGAATCAACCCAAAACCAAAGCAGAGCTGTTGCAGGAACTGCAATCCATTCAATCCCTGCTCGATGAGCCGGAGGATGAACAGTTTCCGGCACTCGACGACGATGACATCCCTCTGCTGGACGAATTCCTGCTCGATGATGGTGAAAGCAATCCGGAGGAAGACGATTTCAACACCCTTCTGGATGAGGCGGCTGACGAAGCGTTAGAAGCCGATACATTGGATGCGCTTAATGCAGCCTACGCAGCCCTGACCGACGACCTGGCTTCCGAACAGCCTGAGGACAGAGACCATGAAACGGCCACCCAATCAACGACGCAATCGGCGCAGAATTCAGCAACGCCAACACCACGCCGAGATGCGCCACAGAACCCTGCACAAGCAGATCCGCAAGCTGCAGCTGCGCTGTCAGATGCTCAACAGCGTGCAGATGAGCCCGAAAATTCAATCGAGCCTGGTACGCGCCACCGTGAAGGCGCTGAAGCCGGAGTAACCAGCGAACATACGGACCCAGCCTCGCCCGCCCCCTTACCCGGGCAGCAAAGCTTGTTTGATGCGCCCAAGTCCGCACCGGCAACCTCCGCCAAGGAAGCCAAGCCGGCGTCCAGGCCCGAGCGCCAACCCCTGCCGCAAAAAGCCCGCGGGGAAAACCCGTTTCTCCCACAGCACATCCGCGAACGCCTGCGCGGCAATCAGGTATTGCCCAAAGCCGACTTCCTGCAACCGTCCACGCCGCCCGCGCATCAGGACCTGCCGGCCATGGTGGCGGAAAAACCGCCAGAATCCCCCAAGGCGCCACTGGCCGCTGAAACCGCGGTTTCCATCGATACCGAGCCCGATTTGAGCCCTTTGGTCGACCAGCTGGTGGCCGAAATCCTGCCCACCGTGGAAGCCCGCCTGCGCGAACTCATCGCCGAGCGCCTGACCAAGGACCCCCACGACCACTGACTCTTCAGGTATAATCGCCGCTTTTGCCAGTTCGACTGTTGAGAGCCCGATGGATAAGACGTATCAGCCAGCCAGCATTGAAACCCAGTGGTACCAGACCTGGGAGAAAAACGGCTATTTCAAGCCCTCAGGCAAGGGTGACCCCTACTGCATCATGATTCCGCCGCCCAATGTGACGGGCAGCCTGCACATGGGCCACGGTTTCCAGGAATCCATCATGGACGCCCTCATCCGCTATAACCGCATGAAGGGCAAAAACACCCTCTGGCAGGTTGGCACCGACCACGCCGGCATCGCCACCCAGATGGTGGTTGAACGCTTGCTGGACGCCGAAGGCGTGTCCCGCCACGACCTGGGCCGGGAAAAATTCCTGGAAAAAGTCTGGCAGTGGAAAGAGGAATCCGGCGGCACCATCACCCGCCAGCTGCGTCGCTTAGGCGCCAGCCCCGACTGGTCGCGCGAGCGCTTCACCATGGACGACGGCTTCTACAAAGCCGTGCAGGAAGTGTTCATCCAGCTCTACAAAGATGGCCTGATTTACCGCGGCAAACGGCTGGTGAACTGGGACCCGAAACTGCACACCGCCGTGTCCGATCTGGAAGTGATCAGCGAAGAAGAGAAAGGCTTCCTGTGGCATTTCCGCTACCCGTTGGCCGATGGCTCCGGCCATATTGTGGTGGCCACTACCCGCCCCGAAACCATGCTGGGCGATACCGCCGTGGCGGTTCACCCGGAAGACGAGCGCTACCAACAGCTCGTGGGCAAGATGATCAAGCTGCCGCTCACCGATCGCGAAATTCCCATTATCGCCGACGATTATGTGGACAAGGATTTCGGTACCGGTTGCGTGAAGATTACGCCGGCACACGATTTCAACGACTATGAAATGGGCAAACGCCACAACCTGCCCATCATCAACATCCTCACCGACGATGCCGATCTGAATGATGACGTGCCGGAAAAATACCGCGGCATGGAACGCTTTGCTGCGCGAAAACAAATTGTCGCCGATTTCGAGGCGCTGGGTCTGCTGGAAAAAATCGACGACCACGTGCTGAAAGTCCCCCGTGGCGACCGCACCGGCGTGGTCATCGAACCCTACCTCACCGACCAATGGTACGTAAAAACCGCGCCCTTGGCTGAGCAGGCGATCAAAGCGGTGGAAGACGGCGACATCAAATTCGTGCCGCAACAATACGAGAACATGTACTTCTCCTGGATGCGCGACATTCAGGACTGGTGCATTTCCCGCCAGCTGTGGTGGGGTCACCGGATTCCCGCCTGGTACGATGCCGAGGGCAACATTTATGTGGGCCGTTCGGAAGCTGACGTACGCGCGGAAAATAATCTGCCTGATGATCTCGAGCTCAAGCAGGACGACGACGTACTGGACACCTGGTTCAGCTCCGGCCTGTGGACCTTCGGCACCCTGGGCTGGCCGGAAAACACCGAAGAACTGAAGACCTTCCACCCCACCGACGTGCTGGTAACCGGCTTCGATATCATTTTCTTCTGGGTCGCCCGCATGATCATGCTGACCCTGCATTTCCGCAAGGAAATCCCCTTCCACACGGTGTATGTGCACGGTCTGGTGCGGGATTCCCAGGGTCAGAAAATGTCCAAGTCCAAGGGCAATGTGCTGGACCCGATCGATCTGATCGACGGCATTGATCTGGAATCGCTGGTGGCGAAACGCACGGCCGGTATGATGCAGCCGCACCTGCGCGACAAAATTGAAAAACAGACCCGCAAGGAATTTCCCGACGGCATCAACGCCTACGGCACCGACGCACTGCGCTACACCTACTACTCGCTCGCCTCCACCGGCCGCGACATCAAGTTTGACGTGGGCCGCATCGAAGGTTTCCGCAACTTCTGCAATAAAATCTGGAACGCCACCAACTATGTTCTGATGAATTGCGAAGATCAGGATTGCGGTGCCGACGGCAGCGCTGACTATGAGTTGTCGTTAGCGGACAAATGGATCATTTCCAAACTGCAGGAAACCGAAATTGCCGTTGCAGAGGGCGTGGAAAGTTACCGCCTGGATCTGGCGTCACAAGCCCTGTACGACTTTGTCTGGAATGAATACTGCGCCTGGTATCTGGAGCTGTCCAAGCCCGTACTGTGGGATGACAACGCCAGCGCCGCCCAGAAAAAAGGCACCCGCCGCACCCTAATCCGCGTGCTGGAAGTCATCCTGCGTCTGGCGCACCCGCTGATGCCGTTTATCACCGAAGAAATCTGGCAGAAGGTGAAAACCCTGGCCGGCCAATCCGGTGACACCATCATGCATCAACCCTACCCGGTGGCCGATACTTCCAAAATCGATGCCGCGGCCATTGCCGACCTGGAGTGGATCAAGCAGGCGGTGGTTGCCGTGCGCAACATCCGCGGCGAAATGAACATCGCCCCGGGCAAAGCCATTCCGGTGCTGGTGGTCAATGCCAACACCGACGACTTGCGCCGCATTGAGGAAAACCGCCCATTCCTGACCAAACTGGCCAATCTGGAATCCATCGCCCCGCTCGAGGGTGAGGCGCCCATGTCGGCCACCGCGCTGGTGGGCAAGATGGAATTGCTGGTACCCATGGCCGGCCTGATCGACACCGCCGCTGAACTGGCGCGCCTCGACAAGGAAATCGAAAAACTCACCAAGGAAGTCGTCAAAACCGAAGGCAAGCTGAACAATCCCAAGTTTGTGGACAAGGCTCCGACCGAGGTGGTGGACAAAGAGCGGGAACGGCTGGCAGATTTCCAGGCCTCCATTGCCAAATTAACGGAACAAAAAGCCAAAATGGCCGCCCTATAAGCCTACCGGCGAATCCGCCACGGTTCCGCCGTGGCGGTATTCCTGCCAACAACCCCACTCTACCCCGCAATTATTGGTACAAAATTCCGCCAAACTGGGGATTTTCCACACGTTATTCGAATTATGAGGCTTAGTGCGGACTTCCTTGCTTTCTAGAGGCCAGCTCTCATTCTTCCGACTGAATCGAGTAAAATGCCGCCCTTTTCGGGCCCGACGCCCCGTTCAGGCCAACACCCGCAACTTCCGGAGTCATTTATGATGTTACGACTGCTTGTATTGATGGTTGCTCTTTCTGCCCTTAACGCACCCACCTACGCCCAGAGCAGGGCCCAGATCAGTGCCAATATCAACACCCTTGAGACCCGACTGGACGCCAAACAGGAAAGTGTCACCACCCTGACCCGACGCCTGGAAAGCTACCAGGAACGTGTAAATGACGCGCAGGAAAAGCTCGAAAAAGCGAAAACCGACGTTTTTGAAGCCAACAACGCCGTCATCAGTGCGAATCAGGCCACAGGCAAAGATGCCGCTACGCAACAGGAGCTGGCCGCGAAAAAGCTGGATCTGGCTCACAACGCACTGGAAAGCCGCCAGCGTCGCCTGGAAATGACCGCAAACAAGCAAGCTGCAATCGAATCTGAACTGACCAAAACCCGCAATGAAGTTGCACAACTTCAGGGCCAGCTGATCGAACTGAATAAGCAGCTGAAAGTTGCACAGGCGCAACCTGCACCTGCACCTGCGCCAAAGCCCGCGCCGGCCAAAGTAGTGGCAGCACCCCAAGCGGTTGACGCGCCGTCACTCGCCAGCGCTGCGCCAGTTGCAGAGCCAGCCCCAGCCCCGGTTGCGGCTCCCCAGGCAGAACCTGAGGTGGCACCTGCAGCCGAATTGACGCCCGAGCAGAAACGCGCCCGGGCCGCCATGCGGGCACTGAATGAAAAAGTCCGCGGCGCAGACCTCAATGGTTACCGGCAGTTCGGCGAGATGTACGTCCGCCACGATAACGGCCGCGAAGAACTGGAATTTTTGGGCAATGCACAATACTACGCAGAAGTGACCCTGCCGCGCGGCAGCAATCGTCTGAAAATTCAGTCGCGGACCTTCCGCGTTGACGTACCGGATGATCAGCACAACAACACCTTCGCGATCATCTACGATGCAACCAATCGCCAAAAAGCCGACTTTTCAATCTTCAATAAATCGTTGATTGAAGATTAATCTGCAGCGCCAGGGATGGCGCTAGCGCCGCAATAACACATCCAATTCGTCCACTGACTCAGACCAGTCGCTGTCTGCATCTATGGCCTGCTTGATCAGCTGCGCCTGCGCCGGCGTCCAGAAAATAGCGCGATAGAGCTCGCCATCCTCCTTGCGTAACTGGTGCGTCCGAATGAACCGGTCTATGGCTGCAGGCGAATTATTAAGCCCCAGCTGGGCAAAAAGCTCCTGCATGGGGTGATGTGCATGGATCTCCATGACGGCCTCCGCGTGTCGGTGAGGTTCCATCATAACCACCCCGATCATGCCTGCTGAGACCTTTTTACGATGAGTAAGCGGCACCTTATAGCCAAATAACGCATTCAGGCCCCCGGCCCGTGGCGCCAAACTAAGACTTAGGTCGCAATTCCACCCCGGACCCGCCCTACCCCGCGTCTGCCAGGTATACACTGGGCTCACTTTCGGGAGGAAATCGACATGAAAAAAACACTACTTGCCAGCACCTGCCTGATCCTGGGCTTAGCTCAGCCGGCCTTCGCCGGAGACGAAACCGGGTTCTACCTCGGCGGTTCTGTCGGCAGCTCACAACTCAGCTACAAGGGCGACGGCAGCAGCATCGATGATGACGATGTGGGCTACAAAGTTTTTGCCGGCTATAACTTCGGCCTGATCCCGCTGATCAACCTCGCGGTAGAAGGCAGCTATGTGGATTTTGGCAGCCAGACCGGCGACATACTGGGCGACTCATACACCCTCACCAGCACCGGTCTGCAAGGGCACGCGCTCGCGGGCGTTAATCTGGGACCCGTGGGTTTATTTGCGAAAGCGGGCGTGATGAACTGGGATTCAAAACTCAAGGGCGACGCGGAGACTACCAACGAGTCGGGATCCGACCCTGCCTACGGTGTCGGCGCCAAGTTTCAACTGATGTCCTTCCAACTGAGAGCAGAGTATGAACGCCTGCAGTTGGATGATGCAGACGTAGACTTTTTCTCGGTCGGTGCGGCTTATACTTTCTGACGCCAACTCGCCATTCATAAAAAAAGCCGGGCAAGCCCGGCTTTTTTTATGTCGAACGATCAGTACTTGTAGCTTACGCCGAAAGTGATCCGACGATCGGTAAGCCCCTGGAAGCACAACAGAGAACCGCTGTTGACACAGGACTGTTCCACTTCGGATTCAGTCAGGTTGATCGCTTCCAGACCCAATGCCAGATTATCGGTCACATCATAGTTGATGCTGGCATTCAGCTGACCGCGCGCTTCCTGCACCACAGGGAAACCCCATGGATAGCTCGAAGTACTGCCGAAGTCTTCGGACCGGTAGCCGTCGCGCCAGGTGTAACGGGCGCGGGCCGACAAGCCATGCTTCTCGTAGTAGAGGGTAATGTTGTAGGAATCCTCAGACAAATCAAGCAACTGCGCCTTCAGCTGAACATCGGTCGCGCCCAACAGAGAAAACACGGTAGCAGCACGGCTGGTGGGATAGAGATACTCATCGCCACCCACGAACTCCTGCTTGGTGTAGTTTGCCGCCACCCCAAAGCCCGAGGCCCAGCCCAGCTGATCCTCAAAGTTTGATAAATCGTATTGGAACGCCATCTCCCAACCACGCTGGGTAGTTTTGCCGGCACCATTACCTGTGGTTGCTGCGTCAACACATACGCCCACGCCCGGGTTAGGACCGAACACGTTGATATCCGCGATCGGGTTCCACACACCACCCTGTTCACAGTTAGGCCCTACGGTATCGCGGTAGCCGGTGTTCGGATCCTGATAGGCACTGTCGATGGAATCCACAAACAGGTTGGTGCGATCTTTGTTGAAATATCCGAGGCTGACCACGGCTGCCGGCGCAAAATACCATTCCACACCGATGTCCCAAGAGGTGACTTCTTCAGGCTCCAGATCCGGATTACCGATAGAGACCGACGCATTCGGGCTGGTTTCATAGGTGGCGGATGTGGACAGGTCATCAAAATCCGGACGACGGATATCTTTCGACCAACCCGCGCGAAGCAATACATCTTCATGCACAGAAGCAACCACATTCAAACGCGGAAGTACAAAGGCGTAGTCACTCTTAGTGGTGGTCTGAGTCACAATTTCATTGCCATCATCATCAGTAGTAATGGCATTACCTACTGAGCTCACGTCAGTCTGAACGTAGCGCAGACCGAAGTTACCGCGAAAAATGCCTTGTTCGAAGTTTGCCTGAACAAACAATGCGTTGGTGGTTTCATCAATATCAAAGAAAGCCGATGATGTTGAGGTTGGCGAACTGATCGGCCCGCGGTTTGAACCTGTGATCGCATTGTTGGCTTCAATCGCATCATTCAGCGCAGCCAGCACAGCATCCGGGTTTGACAACGCCTGCTCCGGATCAATGATCAGGAAATCCCGCACGAATAACGCACGGCCATCGGCCGCATTAAAATTGTCCGGGCCGGCGGTCAGAATACTGGCGAACAGATCACCTGTCGGACTGTCAATCATATTGCGCAGTCCAACATTTGAACCTGAATCGTCATTCAGACTGGAGCTTTTATTGTAACGGTAGCCGGCATCCACAGACGTGAAAAACGGGTTGGTATCGGTGAGGTCGTAGGACACGTTAGCGACAAACGCGTTTTCGCTGCTTTCATTTTTGTCCCGCGACTGATTCACATCGCGCAACACATAATTTGCTGGGTCCAACAGTTGTGCCACAGTGGGCGCATTCGCTTCGCTGGAGGCGATGCCAAACGCCAGGCTGCCGCCGGTCAGATCGTATTCGAATGGCGTGCCGTTTTCGTTAGAGGAATTGGTGGCCACGTTCGGGTTGATGAAGTTCAGCGTGGTAGAGAAATCCGGATTAACGGTATCGGAACTGGACAAGGCCACCTCGACCCGGCCGGACCAACGATCTTTGTTCCAATCACTTCCAAGGCGGAAGATATTGGTTTTGGTTTTTCGAGAGCCGGTATCGGTAGACATGCGCAGGTTCGGGTCTGCGTCACCAGCCTCGACTGGAATTATGCCTTTGGCGGCGGCCTGAATAGTGCCAAGGTACTGGCCATCGAGCGAACCGAAGTCTACCGTTTCAAACTCGGATGGCACGGCCACATTGCGCAGGTCGCTCACGCCCGAAGCCTGAACACGGGTACTTTCCTGCAGGCGGGTCTGGTCGTTTACAATGGCGTCAAAGTAAAGTGTGACATTATCGTTTGGTGCCCACTCCACCGAGCCGGCAAAGTTGATGGTCTCATATTCAAAGTTGTCGTAGTCCTGATTAAGGAACTGAATCGGCAGGAAATCAAAAGACTGCGCACTGGCAGCACCGCTGTCTGAGGCCACCGAGTTATCGCGGTCGGCGCGTGGACGGAACGCGGTTACATCTGATTCGGCGTAGCTACCGCTCAATACAACACCAAACTCACCGGCGTCCGTTTCCCACACATCACCCCAGGTACCGGAGAGACGTGGCGTCATCCCGTCGGTGGAAAGACTGCTGTGTTCACCCTGAACGCGCAAGGCACCCAGTGTTTCTTCCAGCTCCAACGGGCGAATGGTTTTGAGGTTAATGGTACCACCCACAGATCCCTCAATGGTTTTTGCTTCCGGCGCTTTGGTCACTTCAACCGATGCGATCATAGACGCTGAAACATCTTCAAAGCTGATGCCGGTGCGGCCAGAACCAGAACTGGCGGTAGACACTCCGTTGATTTCAGTGCGGTTAGCATTGGTGCCACGAATCTGGGCGCCCGTGCCCACACCGGCAGTCCGGGTGATCTGCACACCTGGGATGTTTTCCAGGACTTCGGCAAGGTTCTGATCGGGCAGCTTCCCGATGTCTTCCGCTTTGATCACTTCAACCAGATTATTGGAGTCGCGCTTCTGATCAAGCGCGCCAGCGAGTGATGCGCGAATGCCGGTAACCACTACCTCCTCAAGCGCGTCCAGGCCTTCGTCCTGAGCAAGCGCAGACTGGGCAAATGCCAGGGTAGCAGTGGAAATTGCGACGGTATTAATTGCTCTGATGGCCGTTGAAAGGCGGCCTTTTGGGAAATTTATCATTTTATTAGTCCTCTCCTTAGATGAGTCACCACAAGCAGTTACCTGCTTCCGGATTCACGGAGTTAACTCCTTCCCAATCATCATGTCAACCAATTAATCTGATATAGAACTGCAGATTGATCTGACCAATACCATAACCATCTGTATTTATTAGATTTTTAGCAGCCCGCGGCTTATCTGTGCCAAATCCATTTCCGGATACCTGAAAACATAACCCTTTTACCTATCTGACCAATTTAAACACCGCTCCTGCAGTGGTCGCAGGCCTGCAAAAGAGCAGACGCGGTTAGCTTGGCTATTCTTGAGATACCCGAACGGAGCCGACAATGACTACCCCAATAGATAACTACCTCAACATCCTCGCCAAGAAAGACGGCTCAGATCTTTATCTGAGTGCTGGCGCCCCACCCTGTGCCAAATTCCAGGGGCAACTCAAACCCCTGAGCCAGACCCCGTACAAATCCGGTGAAATTGACGCCATCGCCCAGGCCCTGATGGATGATGCCCAACGGGCGGTATTCGAAGAAGAACTGGAAATGAATCTGGCGGTCTCCATTGCCGGCGTCGGCCGCTTTCGCATCAATATTTTCAAGCAACGCAACGAGGTGTCTATCGTTGCCCGCAACATCAATACAGAAATACCCAAATTCGAAAATCTTGGGCTGCCCGAGGTATTGAAAGAAGTCATCATGACCAAGCGCGGACTGGTACTGTTTGTGGGCGGGACCGGCTCGGGCAAATCCACCAGCCTTGCGGCGTTGATTGATCACCGCAACAGCAATTCCGGCGGCCACATCATCACGATTGAAGATCCGGTGGAATACGTTCACCGCCATAAAAAAAGCATCATCAACCAGCGCGAAGTGGGCGTTGATACCCGCAGTTTTCGCAATGCCCTGAAAAACACGCTGCGCCAGGCGCCGGATGTCATCCTGATCGGTGAAATCCGGGACCGCGAGACCATGGAACACGCCCTTGAATTTGCCGACACCGGCCATCTGGCCATTTCGACGTTACATGCCAACAACGCCAATCAGGCGCTCGAGCGCATTATTAATTTTTTCCCCGAAGAACGGCGCCCGCAATTACTGCTGTCGCTGTCACAGAATCTGCGCGCCTTTGTTTCCCAGCGCTTGATCCCCACCATCGACGGCAAACGCTGTGCGGCCGTTGAAGTATTGCTCGGCACCAAAACCATCCAGGAAATGATCTACCAATCCCGCTTCCATGAAATCAAAGAAATCATGGAGAAATCCGAAAACCTGGGCATGCAAACCTTTGATGGCGCGCTTTTTCACCTTTACGTCGCCGGCAAAATTTCACACGACAATGCCATTGCCAATGCCGACTCCGCCAACAACCTGAGATTACGGATCAAATTGCATGAGAAAGGCGAAGCCTCCACTGCACCAAAACCGCAAGAGCAATCAAGTCAAGAAAGCAAGCCGCTCAGCTTTGGCAACCTGACGCTGGAGGCGATGGATGAAGACGAGGACGAGCCCGAATAAATATTGACGCGCTAATCCTCTTTACACCGGAACTCGCAGGCCTTTCTCCTTTCCACCCCATGCCCCAGGATATCAGGCGAAAAGCCGTTGAAATTCGCCGCCTGGCAATCCGGATTCAAAAGGTAGCTGACGGTTCAGTTTGGGTTCATTTTCGTCGCGGTATAAATGCTCCACACATTCATCGCATTGGAGCGAATCATGAAACTGAACCCATCACTCTCCGCTTTGGCTTTAGTAGCAGCCTTGATGGCCGCCCCGGTATGGGCCGGCAACGAAACCGGCCTGTATCTGGGCGGCTCGGTTGGCAGCGCGCAACTCACCTACGACAGTGCAGACGCCTATATCGATGACAGCGATGGCGGCTACAAAGTATTTGGTGGCTACAATTTCGGGTTAGTGCCCGCTGTGGACCTGGGTATTGAAGTGAGCTACACGGATTTTGGCGATCATCACGGCAACACCTTTGCCGGTGACGGCCGCTTTTCCAATACCGCCTGGCAGGGCCATTTAGTGGGCGGTTTGAATTTGGGGCCGGTGGGCCTGTTTGCCAAGGCGGGTGTCGCCAACTGGGAAACCAGATTCAGCAACGACCTGTTTACCGGTAAAGATGATGGCTCGGATCCGAGTTATGGCATTGGCGCCAAATTCCAGATTGATGCACTGCAATTGCGCGCGGAATACGAACGCCTGACCATGGACGACGCTGATCTTGATTTTTATTCCATCGGTGCAGCGCTGACCTTCTGACGCGACCGCACCATCGCCAGAGGGCGGATTCTGATCCGCCCTTTTCTATTTTGCGCCAGGCGTTTAAATGGCCGCCAATTCATCCACGGAATCATTGGCCCAGATCAGCGCGGTTTTAATGCCCTGGGTTAACGCCAACGCGCGCGCATGCGCACGCGGCGGCACATCCATCGACAAGAGTTGAATGAGTACGGCGCCTGAATAGGCCTGCTGATGGGGCTGGCAATGCACCAGTGAACGACTGACGAGTTCATCGCGGTCGGGCTGTACCAGAATGTGTTGCTTTACATAAAGCTGCACACACTGTTGAAGTGCCTGCTCGGCATTGTCAGCCTGTGCAACCGAGGCGCCCGCGAGGCAGCCTGATACTATCCATCCCAATAGGCATTTCATGGCAAATACTTCCTGTGTCTGACCTGTACCCATAGTGCACAAGGCCATTCACAAGCGCCAATACCCATTCGTTATAGAATTTCAACAACACTGTGCCCTTTCACCGGGTGGCGCGCCACCCGGCGACGGTCAATGGAGATCAGCGTTTAATGCCGTGAGACAGCAACGTAAACGTGAATTCCTCTGCGTAATCTCTCAGGCGGCCATAGCGACCGCTGTTGGCGAAGTGCCCCGCGCCCATGTTCATCCGCATAATCAATAAGTTGTCGTCGGTTTTATGATGCCGCATGGCGGCGGTCCATTTAGCCGGTTCCCAATAGGTGACGCGCGGATCATTCAGGCCGCCCAATACCAGCATGGGCGGGTAATCGCGCGGAGTGATGTTGTCATAGGGCGAATAACTGCGCAGCAACTCGAACGCCGCTTTATCCTCAATCGGATTTCCCCATTCG
Organism: Simiduia agarivorans SA1 = DSM 21679; assembly: GCF_000305785.2. Taxonomy (NCBI): domain Bacteria; kingdom Pseudomonadati; phylum Pseudomonadota; class Gammaproteobacteria; order Cellvibrionales; family Cellvibrionaceae; genus Simiduia; species Simiduia agarivorans. The sequence goes on from NC_018868.3 coordinate 1,259,642, forward strand.
GTCCACTCCGGCGGCGTCAATGGCAGCGACGCATCCAGCATGGTGTTCAACACGTCCACAAAAGGCACGCCCAGAATCACACTGCTCCAGAGTTCCGGCGCCTGAATCACTGCCGCGCCCATCAATTCGCCGCCGGCCGAGCGACCGGAAATACTGATATTGCCTGCACCGGTATAGCCCGCCGCAATCAGACCCCGAGCGGCATCGACAAAATCATTGAAGGTATTGGTGCGCTTGGTGAGTTTGCCATCCAGGTACCACTGGTAACCCATTTCATCGCCACCGCGCACGTGCGCAATGGCATACACCATGCCACGATCCACCAACGACAACACGTTAGCGGAAAAACGCGTGGGCATGCCATAACCGTAGGCGCCATAGGCGTAAAGGTGCAGCGGATTTTTACCATTCAGCTGCAGGCCTTTGCGGTACATCAGGCTGACCGGCACCTGAACGCCGTCGCGCGCGGTGATCATGATGCGTTGGGTTTCATACTGGCTCTTGTCGTAACCCGATGGAATCCGGTCGACTTTTCGCTCCACCAGTTTTTTCTCCGCCACCTGATAATCGAATACCGTGGCCGGGGTAATCATCGACGTGTAATTCAATCGCAGGTGGGCCTGGTCAAACGCGGTATTGCTGAACATGGAAACGGAGAAAACAGACTCGGGGAACGCCAGCGCATGCGCGTTGCCCTGGTAATCCCGGATCTGCATCTGCTCCAGACCATTCACTGATTGTTTGATGGCAAAAAAGTCCTTGAAGGCTTTGATATCGCGAATATACACACTGTCGCTGCCGGCAATCACCGTGGTCCAATTGGCATGCTGTGGCGCATCATCCGGCGCCGTGGCCAACCGGAAATTCACATGCTGGTCATTGGCGCGGAACCAGAACTTGCCGTGGGCGTGATCCACTTCATACTCGAAGCCGGCCTCGCGCGATGCCAGCAATACCGGTTCGGCGTCCAGCTGGTTTTGCGGTAGCACGTAATATTCGCTCACGCCGCGCTTGCTGGCACCCACCACCAGATACGCCTGGTCCGAGGTCTCCCGAAAGCCCATGAAAAAGCTGTCGTCAGATTCTGCCAGCAACACCTGGTCTTCACTCACCGGCTGGCCGAGTCGGTGGCGATTGATGCTTTTAATCCGCCATTTCACTGGCTCCAATGATTCGTAAATCAAAGAACCATCCTGCGTAAATAACACCGAGCCGCCGGCATCGGTGATTTCATCGGCCAGGTAGTCACCCGTGCTCAAATCCTTGATCCGAATCACATAGCGCTCGTCACCAGCCGTATCTACGCTGTAGGCCACATAGCGGTTATCCGGGCTGATGCTGTAATCACTAAGGACAAAATACTCGTGCCCCTGCGCCAGCGCGGTTTCATCCAGGAACACCGTTTCTTCACTGGCCGGCGCACCCACCGGCTTGCGCAAGCGGGTTCTGTATTCCTGACCCTCGCGGAACTCCCACCGGTATTCATAGCCGTTCGACACCCAGGGCACCGACGTTTCGGTTTCATCCAGCCGGCCTTTGAACTCCTCAAACAGGGTATCGGTGAGGGCCTTGTTAGGCGCCAGCCAACGGTGAAAATAGGCGTTTTCCGCGTTCAGGTAGTCGAGTACCGGCTGATCGTTGACCGTGGGGTAATCCTGATCACGCAACCAGTGCCAGGGATCAGACACGCGAATGCCATGGTGCGAAAAATGATGTTCACGCTGCTCAGCCGCGGGAGCATCCGGCAACGCCTTCAAATGTGATTGTGTCATGTTGTTTTTTTCACCCGCATCGCAGCCCAGGAGGGCAAGTGCCGCACCCGCCGCAAAGAGAAAATGTCGCATATGCATGATCCTTCTCGCCACACGTTTTTATTGAAATATTTATCCTATGTCCTATCGCTTTTTAGCGACTTATTGCAACGGTTTACCGGAGACAACCAGAAGACATAAACGCCCCCGACGATAAAGTTGCCGACACCGAAAAGCAAACCCCAATCTCCGGATGCGATGCTTTGTGTTGCCCTGTCCCCCACCCCAAAGTGATTACTTTTTAACCAGCAATAAAAAGGGTGAATTATTGCGCGGTAATCAAAAAACAACCAATTGGACTTACTGTAAGGTTGTCAGGCCAATTTAAAGGCGCTAGATTCCATTCACAAGGCCCAATGCCTTGCCCGACAACAATAACAAAGGTCCCATGCAATGAAGAAAATCCCTCTCACCCCCCTCGCGCTCGCACTGACCACCGCCCTGGCCAGCCAGCCAACCCTCGCAGCCACGTTAAACGTTTACAATGGCCCCGATTTACAGCAGGCCATGCAGGCGGCGAAAGCGGGCGATGAGATCGTCCTGCACCCTGGCAATTATGAAAGCGTCGCAACCAGTAGCCTGAGCGGCCATGCCAATGCGCACTTCTTTGGCAGCGCCAATGGTACCGCCAGCAGCCCAATCACCCTGCGCAGTGCCAGCACAACCAACCCGCAGGAGTTGCGTGGCGCGACCCCCGACAAAAAAATTGTGCTCTACATCACCGGCGACCATTGGCGGGTGAAAGACCTGAGTGTGACCAACGGCCAGAAGGGCATCATCCTCGACAACGCTAACCATGTGGTCATCGATAATGTCAGCGTACACGGCACCGGACAGGAGGCGATTCACCTGCGGGACAACAGTTCCAACAACCTGGTCAAAAATTCACGCGTGTACAATACCGGGCTGACCAGCGCCGGCACCGGCGAAGCCTTCTACGTGGGCTCGCACCCGGGCAGTGCCGATGGCAGTGGTTATGTGTATGGCCCTGCCTGCAATAACAACGTCATCGGCGGCAACACCATTGGCCCCGACGTCAGGGCAGAGCACATCGACATCAAGGCCGGCACCAGCGGCACGATTTTCGAATACAACATCATGGACGGTACCGGCATTTCCGGCGCCAACTCGGCAGACAGTTTTGTCGACATCAAAGGGGAAAACGCGGTAATCCGCGGTAACAAGGCCTACCGCAATGGCGAAGCCAAAGTAAAACACGCCTTTGAGACGCACGATGTGGCCGACGAAAATACTTTCATCGGCAATCAGGTAGACCTGGATGGCACCAGCAACTACCTGTTGTTTGCGTCGGTAGGCGTCAACCATGTGAGCGGTGACAATGTCCGCCTCGACGGTCGCAGCGATCGCATTGCCAGCGGCTGGAGTGCCTCTACTATCGACAGCAATATCCCGGCCGGCATCCCCGCTCCCGGTAATTATGGTGGCTCGCCAACCCCAACCCCGACGCCAACTCCGACTCCGACTCCGACTCCGACTCCGACTCCGACTCCGACTCCGAATCCGACTCCGACGCCGACGCCAACACCGACCCCAACGCCCGGAGCCTGCAGCACGATCCAGGCGGTGAGCTGGGATGTAAAAACCGAAATCAGTCTTGCCAATGGAAACTGTTTGCAGTTCAGCCAGTCACTCGCGGGTAACAACCTGCAAGTGTGGGATAGCGATACCCATACCGCCTGTAATTTCCGCGGCACGTTGAACTCGGTCGACGGCAATGGCAGCCTCAATGTCACCAGCAACTATGTGGCGAGTGCCGCGTTTACCGGCACCACCCTCAAGGTCACGCCGGATGCCAGCGGCTGTCAGTTCCTGAAGGTACGCGCTTACTGACCCGGCACTGGATAAGGGAAGCCCGGCTTCCCTTTTCACCTTTCCTTATTCCCTCGCTCGCCCTTACCGGCGCCACCCTCGTTGCGTCAGGTCGTCCAACAGATTGCCGGCACCCACCCACCAGGGCGCGGTTTTTTCCGCACTTGCCCGCAATGCCGACAGTTCGTATTGGCCCAACCACTGACCGCCTTTGATCACCGCGGTGATCTGGTCCAACGCGGCTACATCCGCAAGGGGATTGGCACGGGTGAGCACCAGATCAGCCACCTTGCCCGCCGCTACAAGGCCGTAATCCGCGTCAATGCCCAGGGCCTGCGCCGGTGTCAGCGTGGCGGCACGCAATACCGCAGCCGGTGGCAGGCCGGCCGTTTGTAACAAACGCATTTCACGGTGGGTGCTGTCGCCCGCCACCATGTAAAACGTGCCGGCATCCGATCCCACCAGCAGGCGGATACCCGCAAGGTGCAATTGCCGGGTAATGTGCAGAAGGTAATCGTGCTCGCGCCGGTTCCATTCAGCCTGAGCCTGATCTGCCTGCAACCAGCGTTTGCTGGCGAACTCATAGTTCAGCCAGGTGAAAAACGGGTTCAGAAACCGGGTGGGCAAACCCGCCACAAAGGCCTGCTTGTGTTCGCTCAGCAGCGTGAGATGATTAAAGGTCGCCAACGTGGGCGTCACGTAGCTGTCCACCTGGCGCAATGTGCCAATAAAATTTGCGAGCCGCGCATCGTCGAAGGTGTAATTCAACGGGCCCTGGAATATGTCTTCCACATGCTCCAGCGACTGTAACCCCTGCAGGGGCGACAGGTCGCCCTCACCATTGTGCGGCGCGTGTTTTGCCACCGGCAGGCCAAGTTCAGCCGCCCGCGCAACCAGTGCCGCCAACACATCCGGTGCGAGGTAGCCGTAGGCTTTGATCAGATCCCAGCCCTCGCGTTGGTAACGTTCCACCCGTGCCCTGGCCTGAGCCGGTGTGGTAATCACTTCCTGCAATGCGTGGGCATAGTCTGGCCCGTCGAGCGCGGGCGAGGCCGTGACCAGGCTGGCACCCAGCCAGCGCCCTTGCTGCAGTTCCTGTCGCCAGCGCAAATGCATGGGCATACCGCGCAGGTTGCGCACCCGGGTCACGCCGTAGGTCAGGTTCAGCACCAGCTCCTTGCGATCGTACACATGCACGTGCATGTCGGTGAGACCGGGCAGGACAAAGGCGCCCTGCCCATCGCGCCGTGCAATGTCAGCGCCATGCGGTGTGCCAGCCGGCGCAATGGCCGCGATACGTCCCTGCCGGATAAGCAGCTGCTGATCACGCACCAGACGACCCGCGGCCACATCGACGATATGCACCTTATCAATCACATAGTCCGCGGCGGGCGCTACCGCTGGCAGGTCGTCGGGGTAATACCAACGAGCGGCCACAAGCGTGAGCGTCGCCACAATCAACGGTGCAACGATCAGGCCGCACAGGGTGATACACAAGGTTCTGAATGCAAGGGCCATAGTCTGTCCTCCTTTGAAAACCGCATGGTGTCAAAGGCGCGGGAGGAACAGGTGCGCAATCAGGATTCCGTACGTGCGCTTTCCGGATTGCGTACCAGACTGGCCAGGTAAGCACTGGGCGTGGTGCCCAGGTGCTGTCGGAAGGCTTGATTAAATGCGGTTTTGGAATTGAACCCCGCCTGATTGGCCAGGGTGGCAATGGGCAGATCCGGACGTTCGGCGAGCAAACGCTGTACATGGCCGATACGCAGACCATTGATATAGTCGCTGAAACTCTGGCCACCCCCGCGGTTGATGGCACCGGATATATCTTTTACGCCCAGTCCGAGGGTCTCGCTCAGTTGTTGCAACGACAGCCGGGGTGTCAGGAACAGCGCCTTGTCCGACACCTGTTGGTGGATGTGTTCAAACAGGCGCCGGTCGGTCTGATCGTCTTCGGGCGCCGAGCGCGACACCACGTCCTGCTCATACACTGACAATTGCTGAAATACACCGGGTTGGCGAATCGCCATGGTGATCAACCAGACAAAGGCCGCCGTCACTGACAGCTGATGCAAAAAGTACCAGCTAGCGCGCACATCGAACGCCACATAAGGCTGACTGTTCACCCGCACCGCATCGGTTGCGGCCAGCAGGGCAAACAGCACCATAAAGCGGGTCAACCAACGCAAAGCCTGGGATTCCGTGTCCACACTCATCTGCCCAAGCGCCTCGTGATAACGTCCAACCAGCCGAAACGTCAATAATCCGTACACCAGCAACGACAGAGTGCCCAGCGCCAACACGCCCTGAACATGGACGGTAAACGGCAATGCACACAGTGCCGGCACAAAATGGCCCGCCTCCCGCCACTGCCACGGTTTGTCCGCATACACCAGATGATGCACGAATAAATAAAACGCCGGGCCCGTGCACAGACTGAAAACCGGCGTAATCAAATACTGCAGGCCACCGGTTTCTTCTGCAAAATTGAAACCCAGCAATAGGGATTCCAGCAACAGTAAACCGCTCAGGCCACGCATCCTCGGCGAGGTCACAAGTAATACAATGGCAAACAGATAAATTCCCATACTCATCAACTGCAGCATATTGACGGGCAGGAGCATTTGAGGGGCGGTTAACATCCGTATTCACTTCCGGTCTGCAAACCCCTAGTTTACACACATTGATGCCCGGGTGACTGGTCAGGCACCGCGTTTTGGTCTATGACTGAAACACAGCATGTGACAGGGACGCATTATGAAAATGAAACAGCCTTTGATAATAGCAACGACCTGTATGGCCGCAGGCGGCTTGCTTTTCTGGTCTTTTTCTTCCGATGCGCCGCAACCCTCGACCAGCGCAACACCGCCTGCCGGATTCGGCAATGCCTACCCCGGCGGGACCACCCGGGCCACCCCTCAATCGCTCGAGCAGGAGCCCGAAGTTGCGGCCTATCTCCAGCGCGAAGCGCAAAAGCAACAGTTGCAAGCCTATTTTGCGGACACCGGCGATATGGATGCGGAAGAAGCCTGGGCGCTGATTGAAACGCTGGAACAACAACAACGGGTGCTGGGCTTTGAAGCCTTGCATCTGAAACTGGCCTGGCTGGAAAAACAGCACGACAACCGGGATGACTTCGAAGCCGCTGCCAAAGCGCTGATGGAAGATTACCGACAACGCGCGGCATCACAAGCGCCCTACCGACCGGAAGATATTCCCGGCTATACCGACTACAAGGCCCGGGAACTTGCCATCATCGAACACGTCAATGGCATGCATTCGTTTCCCAATGGCATGAGCCGGGAGGAATACCTCCGGCAACAATTGTTAGAAGCCCGGATGGAAGCCTACGGTGAAAAGCGCTGATGCGCTTTTCACCTCGCTCAGATCAGAACAGATCAGAGTAAACCACCCACCAGATCGTAAAACCAATTGTGATTATTCTGGTAGTCCGAAACAGGATCTGTCTCAACTGCCCGCAGCGGCGCGCCGCCCTGATAATTCACCACGTTGTGCATGAAGTCATACAGGTTCAGATTCAGCTCGGCAATTTCACCGTATTCAAAATCGAGAATACTGGTGCAATGGCTTTCATTGAAATTCCGGTATAGCGGGAAGTAGTAGCTCCAATTGTGGGTCTGCTCCAATAAAGGAATCAGATTATTGTGCGTATCCTGTTGCCACTTGGCCCGCAATTTGGCGAGTTTCACATCGGCGTCCGGCTCGTCACCGATATCCGGATAAAACCGCTCGTACGAATAGGAGCTGAAATTCCCGTCGGCCAGGAAGTGGGTGAGCCCTAAGCGATCGGCCGGAAATTTCGACGACAAGGCGGCGTACAAACTGGCCAACCGGTTAGTATCAAAGCCGGGGGTGATTGCCCGCAACATGTTGATCGGATTTTCCGCGTTCGGGTCTCCCCCGGGCGTAAACATGGTCCAGCTATCCAACACCTCCTGATGCAATGGCAGCGACGGATAATCCACCGTGTTATTGCTGTTGAGCGGCGCATCGTATAAAGGCCCCGAATCATCTACGAGATAGCCGTAACTGGACTCCATATGCCCGCGCAATTTGGAGTAATTCAGCAAGGCACCAATAGAGCCGGCGCTGCAGCCCGCCACCGCCATTTGCTTTGGCTTTTTCAGGTTGTTTTTCACCCACGAGACCACCGCCTGCACATTGCGCAGACCGTTATGATGCCAGATCAACGGCGGGTTATTACCGGCGCTGTCTGCATACACCTCGGTTTTATCCCCCACATAAATATCGCCAGTGCAATAAGGCACGTACACCAGATTCCATTCACCGGTTTTAAACTGGTTATAGGGATGGTGCGTGTAAATCAGCGGTGATACTGCGGCAGTGGCCAGATTGGCCATGTTGGAGAAGTCCAGCAAATTAATGTTCTGAACATAATTATCCGGAATGCCGTTGGGGTTGCGCGCACCTCGCACCCCGGCCTGCCCCGAGCAGCTTTCGTAATCCCAACAGGCGCCGCCGCCCTCAAAGTAAAACAGCGTATTGTTGGTATCCGGCACCCGATACACAAAAACTTGAACGGGGTGCCATTGCCGCACATGGCGCCGGTACTCAATGGCACATCAACTTTTTGCCATTTGTCGTAATCGCCCGGTTTAAAACCGTAATTGAAACCCGACTGCGGTTGCGACAACGGATACATGCCCTGGGTTTCAGCGAAGGAGACCGGATCATCGGCCTTCTCAGGGCTGAACAAATTACCCAGCGTTTTCCAGAAGCCGTAATCACCCGGTTCTGCGGAGACCGTATTGGAAAGTGAAAAACAGGAAAAGATGAAGCAGAGATACATCACAGGCTTACGAAACCCTTTCATATTGCGCCTCTCATTGTTTTGTTCTTTTGATGTTCATTGCCCGCGCAGGCTATAGACAGAGACTGACAAGTAAAATCCGCAATAGCCTGCCAACACGCCAAAGAATGCCCACCCGCTCCGGCGCTGACTTACCAGCCTAGCGCAGGCCCCGGCACCTGATTGGAATGAATTGGAATGCGACCCGTCGGTCACTGTTTACTGTGGCGATAAACATGCATGGCATATCCGCCAATCCAATGAAACAAAAAACCGCCTTGGTACTTAATACTTAAGGAATACCCCGAAAGCGGGCCGGCAGTCAGCGCCCGAGGCAAGACCAGCGATGGTGTCAACGCTCTGGACAAACCGATTGGCCGGGCCCAGAATGCGCGCCGCCCGGCCGCGTTCTGCAAGCCGGCCTTACCCCCCATTGCGGATTTTTCATGCGTAAATTAAAGCTGGGCTTGTGCCTGTTGGTTTGCTGCAGCCTGGTTGGCTGCGCCACATCGCTTATCGTTGGCAATCAGATGCAAAATCGCCTGATGGGCGCATTGATCAAACCGCTGGTAGGCTTTGATCCGAACGACGTTAACTTGTTCGAAATTCCGGTGGTAAAAGAACGGATGACCAACCTGCTCGGCGAACACTACGAACCCACTATGGCGCTCCTACGCACCGCCCAGGAAATACAACAGGAAGGCGCACTCTACTATGTTGTCTCGCGCTATGCCCCGGAGGAGGTGACTCAATACACCAATCAGGCCGCCATGATCTGGAATGCAGACACCAACCAACTGGCCGTACTATTGATAGAAGATGGATTGCCAGCGATGTTCGCTGAACCGGTGGAGGGAATGGTCGAGGCCATTACACCCACATTGCCCACTGAGCTGGTTGAAGGCTACGAGCAGGCCGTGGCCTACAAACAGCAGATAGAAAATACGCACAAACAGTTACAAGCCTTACCCGACGCTATTGAAAAATCCATACAGGATTCAGTAGAACATACTGTTCAGGATTCCGAACCCTACAAAGCGTATAGCGAGGTTATGGGTTACAAACAGTCACTGGAAAAAACAAAGGAACAGGTTGAACGGATACCCGATGAAGTGGAAAAGTCCCTTCAGCAATCCGGTGAAAAAACCCGTACCCGGCTGGGAAAAAGTGCCACAAGCCTGCCTCAAGGCACCAGCGCGCCCGCATCTGGTTCCTGACGCAAACGCTTTAACTCTTAGCCTTTGAAGAGACAGCCCTGACAAGGTCATGTCTTCTAGCAGGCTGTTGAAAAACGTCGGCGAGGCAGTTTACGCAAGGCAAAAACATCCGAAAAAGTGCAGTTTATGTTAGATAAATGAGCATTTTGACGGGGCGGCCCGTGCCGGCTGTTTTTAACGCCGCGACAACAACGCAGGTAGTTTTTCAACAACCTGCTAGGCAAATACTGGCTATCCTTTAGTCTGGTATGGGTGTGAGATGCGGCGTGACGACAACAATCAATGGTTATCAATTCAAGAGCCTGCTCGGTGGTGGTGGCTCTGCGCAAGTATGGCTGGCGCTTCAGCTATCGCTGGAGCGGCCGGTTGCCATCAAAGTCTTATCGTACGACCTGATGGATGACGCCAGCTGCCAACAGCTGTTTGCCCATGAATCCCGGCTGATTGCCCGGCTCAATCACCCCAATATTGTGCAAGTGATTGAACAGGGCAAAACCGACCAGGGCCAGCCCTACTTTGTGATGCCCTACATCAAAAGTATCGCCCTGTCTGCCGTGATGGCGCGCCAGGATGTTGCCATTGCACGCAAGCTGGACATCCTGATCCAGCTTGCCGCCGCACTCACCTATGCGCACCGCAACGGTGTGATCCACCGGGACATCAAACCCGCCAATGTGCTGGTGGACTACGAGGGGCACGTACGTCTGGTGGATTTCGGCATCGCCGGATTTTTTGATCTTGGACGGGATGTGATTGCAGGCACCCAGGCCTATATGGCTCCAGAACAAGCCCAGGGCATTTCACAGACCAGCCACAAAAGTGATCTATACAGTTTTGGATTGCTCATGCACCAACTGCTTTATGGCATCAGCCCCGGAGCAGAGCATGCCAGCCAGACCATCGACCGATTACACGAAAGCCAACCGCGCTTGCGCGCACTCTACCCCGTTATTCAACAATGTCTGGAACCTGACCCCACGCACAGGCCTGACTCTGCATTGGCCATCAGGGAAACGTTACTCCTGTGCGCAGCAGGCAAGCACCTGGCAAATAACCGCTGGGGTATTGAAAGCGAACGCGACCAACTCCCCTCGAACTACACGCTGCTGGATGTACTGAAAGAAAATCCTGTTTCTTCTACTTATCTAGTGAACGATCCGAATAAAGCCAGATTATTGGTGATAAAAAAACAACCCGCCAATCAGCAGGACAGAGCAGCCCGCAGTGCCGCCAAACTCACCCAGATCCGCCATCCACACATTGCACGGTTATTTGGTACCGGTAAAAACCATCGGGTATTGATTACCGTGACCGAATACCTCCCTGCCGGCAGTCTGGCAGACCGACTGAGCCAGACCATCGCGCCCGCCCAGTGGCAGGTACTGGCCTGGCAATTGTTCAGCGCTCTGGCGTGTGCCCACAGCTATGGCCTGATACACGGCAATCTGCGTCCAGGCAATATTATGTTCGCCAGTGATGACCAGCTGAAGCTCTGTGACTTCGGTTTTGCACCGCACCGCGATGGCCCAAGCCCCTATCAGCCGGATGAGCCACAGAGTCCGGGCGCAGATCTCTATAGCGCGGGCGCGGTGCTGTTTGAAGCCCTCACTGGCCACCTGCCCAGCGGCGGCTGGTTGCGCCTGCGCGACCGCTGGCGGCTTCGCCGTCACAAAAATCTGCGCCCACTGCTACTCGCGCTGCTCCACCCGCGCGCCAGCAAGCGGCCCGCCAGTGCAGGTGAAGTGGCAGATGCCTTGCGTCACCCTGTAGCCGAGCAGCAAACCATTGTGTCGGGCTGACCCCGCCGGCTTAACTACACCGTTGATTAGATTTCTCCGCTCAGACATCCAAAATGCGATGACCAACGCTTTTTTCGCATTTTGCAAAGCAGACTTGAAATAAATCTGCTCAAAACAGCGTTTTCCCGTGCTGGCATGATAATCGCAATATCCCGGTTAGCATTATTGCCTGAACCCGGGAGGCCCCATGAAGCCAACGTTTAACCTGACATCCACACTTGCAGCATGCGCCTTGGCATGCGGTACACACTTTGCCAGCGCCACTGAACAGGAAAACGGCCAATACCTCTGGACGTTTCTTTCCGGCCAACCCTGGCCACTGGGCTACAACCAGAACACCGGTAAACCAGACAATCTGATTTACGCGCGCGATCAGTACCCCACTGAATTTTTCCAGCGCATTCAGAACGCGTTACCCGAGTCTCGTGTGAACGAAGCCTTCATGACCGACGACGCCGGTTCCAATATTGTGCTCAAAGAAGAAGGCGAAGTGTTTGTCACGTTTTTGCACGAGGGTGCCGGTTACAAAAACAGTTTTGGCTACTTTGTTTACGACCCTGAAAATCCGCCACAGACCCCTGCCGACGTCAGGGAGATTATCGTGTTCCCAAATTTGTCTTATCCACACCTGACCAATGGCCATCGCTTGAGTCTTGGTCGTTTTCCGGCGGGCACCCACATCGGTTTTTTTATCGCGGCCAACGGTTTCTGGTATGACACCGGCGTCAAGCCGAACGCCGTACCCTACTACTACTCGCTCAAGAACCTGAATCCTGACACTCAACCCATCCACAAGCAGCATAATGTCCTGCTTTACGATACAGAGGTGCAGGAGGTAATCATTGGCTTCGAAGACCTGCCGCGCGCCTGGGGCGACAATGACTTCAACGATGCCGTCTTTTCCGTTAAAGCGACACCGTCCACCGCCATTGATCCGAGCAATCTTGTCACCATGCCAGAAGTCAATGACAAGGACGCCGATGGCGTCCCCGACAGCGAAGACGAGTTTCCTGATAACTTCCGACGTGCATTCTCGAGTTACTTTCCGTCCGCCAATGACGTGGTCACGCTGGCGTTTGAAGACAATTGGCCAGAAAAAGGCGACTACGATCTGAACGACCTGGTCGTAGCGGCCCAACAACAAACGATTTACAACGCCGACGGGGCCATTACCGGCATGCGGATCAATGGCGAAATTCTGGCGCGCGGTGCCGATCACCACAACGGCTTTGCACTGCGGCTGATGGGCATTGCGCCCTCCGCATTGAAAGACGCCAACCTGACCATTGCCGGCGAAACGTTTGGTAAAACGGCCGAAAGTGGCCAATCCGACCTGGTTCTGATCCTCTGGCAGGATAGCCACCAATTCACCGGCACCGGGGAGTCGGGCCAATGCAGCCATTTCAACACGGTGAAAGACTGTGCGGAATTCCCCACCGTGCCCTTCACACTGGATATTAATTTCAACGACTCACCGACCAGTATTGCGCACAGCACGCTGGACTATTTCATCTTCCGGACCAACTTCCGTGGCCGTGAGATTCACTTTGCCAACTACGCACCCACCGACAAGTTCGATGCGACCCAGTTCGGCAAATTTGATGACACGTCTAATGCCAATACCGGCCGCTTTTTCCGCTCGGCAGATAACCTGCCCTGGGCACTGCAGATCAACAGCCGCTGGCGCTATCCACGCGAATACATCGATGTACTCTGGGCCTACCCTGCTTATGAACAGTGGGTCGAGTCCTCCGGTCAGGACGCGGTGGATTGGTTCCTGAACAGCGACCGCGTGCACCACTACTATTAATCCCCATAGGAGATACAACCATGAAATACACAAGTACTGTTACCTTGATGGCTCTCCTGCTGATTGGTTGTGGTGGCGGAGGCGGCGGAAGCAGCACGCCGGCCCCCACTACGGCACCGGTATCGGACCCTGCACCAGCGCCCACACCGGCCCCTACTGCGACGCCAACACCCACGCCGACCGAAACGCCCACACCGGGCTATGCACCGGACGACGGCCTGTTGGCACAGGATGCAGAAACTTCGGAACAGCTTTATGTGGAAGAGAGCTTTACCTTTATCGCAACCCGCAAACTGGCGGTAACCATCAATTTGTATCACAGCGATGAGCAAGAACAGCGCGTGGAAGTTTATGCGGTGAAAGAATCCGCCGATCTGGAAACGGATCACTCGTTAAAAAGCGGCTCGTTGATTGCCATGGGAAAAACGGATGCCAATGGCACCTGGCAATCACAACTGGAAATCCCTGCGCATTACAGCCAACTGCTGTTCAAGACGTCTGCGATGGGGCTCGAAAACTACCGGTTTGTGCCTCTGATGGGCGGCGAACCTGAATACGTCCACGTAGCTTTCGAACAAGAGTAAGCGCATCAACGGGCAGTCATTTGCAAGCAGGCCATTCGGGCAGACAGCGTCTGCCCTTTTTTATCGGTACATTGCCACGACGGTTGCAGAATTGTATTCAATGACAATGGGTAAAACTGATATCGGGATTTTCCCTCTCTGCGTCCTCGCCTGCCTCAAATCAATGGTCTTTGACGTTTAATCCGATTGCACGCGATCGGTTTCCATCTTCTGATAGACAGGCCCGACCCATACCAACCCCACACAAATCGCGCCCAAAATCAGCAGTTGATGGAGTACCAGACACAGAAAGATACCGATGGGATGACCGGGTACACCTTTCGCCAACAGGTAGGACAAATACAGCGCGCACAAGGTATTGACCAGCAACGCTGCGTCGCGTGCCAGCCGCTTTCGCAACCATAACCCCGGCGCCAGCAGGCCATTGCCTATGCAACTGGCAGCCAGCACCAGCCCGGGCAATAACAACGCAACGCGGTTTCCCATTCCCGAATCATTCACACTCAGTGTTGACCAAACGGCGACCAGATGCCCGGATGCGCCCAAGAACAAAAAAAACGCCAGCAATAAGCCTGTGACTGCAGCCAGCCGATACAAATCGTTTGCCCCACTGCTGGCCTTGGATTCAATAGCCCACATCGCGGCGCCCCACTTTTGCCAAACCCGACTCATAAGCAAACACCACCGCCTGTGCCCGATCACGCAGCCCGAGTTTGGACAACACACTGGATACATGGGTTTTTACGGTTGCCGCGCCAATGGTGAGACTGTCGGCAATTTCGGCGTTATTCCTGCCTTCGGCCAATGCGGTTAACACCTCCTGCTCGCGGCTGGTGAGCCGGGCGAGGCGCTCAGCCAACTGCGGGTTGGCATCGGCTGGCACACTGAATTGTTGAATCAGGCGTTGGGTGATTGCGGGCGACAGCATGGCGCCGCCTTCCGCCACCGTGCGCACCGCCGCGACCAATTGTTCGGGCGGAATGTCTTTCAGAACGAAACCACTGGCACCAGCGCGCAACGCCCGGTAAACATATTCGTCCGGATCAAAGGTGGTCAGTATGATCACGCGGCTGGTGCAGTTGTCCGCCGCGACAATCCGCGCTGTCGCCTCCAGGCCGTCCAACCCGGGCATGCGGATATCCATCAGAATAATGTCGGGTTGCAATTGTTCGGCCGCAGCAATGGCCTCAAGGCCGTCGGCCGCCTCGGCCACCACGTCGATATCGGCTTCATGTCCCAGCACCATGGCAAAACCCCGGCGCACCAGCGCCTGGTCGTCCACTACCATCACTTTAAGCATCCTGCATGTTCCTCGGCAAACTTGCATTCACTTCAAAACCCGTCTGGCCCGCACCCGCGCAAAAAGTACCGCCCAGAAGTTGCACCCGCTCGCGCATGCCGATCAGCCCATGGCCCTGAGCGGATGCGAGCGGAGCCGGCTTAGCCGGGCCTGCGCCATTGTCGCGCACAGACACGGTAATCACGTGTTCATTGCCTTCAATCGCAACCCACACCTGCACATTGGAGCCGGCGTGTTTGATCACATTGGTCAGCGCCTCCTGTACTAACCGGTACACCGTCAGATCCAACCGCGGTTGCAAGTCCTCCAGCGCGCCGCTCAGTTCAAGAGATACATCCGGCCCGGCCTTGATCACCTGCGCCACTAACGCCGGCAAATCGCGTACGCCCGGTTGCGGGACCAGCGCCACCGCCTGTTGTCTGGGCCTTAACACGCTGAGTAGTTGGCGCATTTCCGCCAGCGCCTGCCGGCCTGCGTGTTCGACCGCGGCCATGGCATCAACGGCAGCCTGCGGATCGGTTTTAGCCACCGTGCGCGCGGCTCCGGCCTGTACGGTCATCAGGCTTAACTGGTGTGCCACCACATCGTGCATTTCCCGTGCGATGCGCGAACGCTCCGCCGCCACCGCCCGCTCCGCTTCGGCGTGCTGTTCGCGTTCCAGATGCTGCGCGCGCTCTTCAAGCAGACGCAGATATTCGGCCCTGAAACGCAAACGGCGGCCCAGATACCAGACGCCTATCACCATCATCACGGTCATGGTGCCGCCGGCGGTCAGGCTGTTAACCAGCGCTCGATCCACCAGAATAAAGACGGCGGCAGCGGCAACACCGGCAACACTGGCATGCCGGTTGGCTTCATAGCGGCCCAGGCTGTAAAGCGAAACCGCCAGTGCCACCAGGCCATCGACGGGTGCGGCCACATAAACCAGCACCGACGCCGAGAGCACCAGCGCGTGCACTTGCCACGGATGACTGCGCCGCCATAACAGCGCCAGGCTCGCGGAAAAGGCCAGTTGAAAAGTCGCCACATGGGTAAATGAGGTCAGCGCAAACAGATCGTGCCCGGCGCGGGAAGACCACATCAACAGCGTCAGAATCAGCGCGAGTAGCGCTAACAACAGGTCGGCGAATTGAGGCCAGCGCGCCAATGGCCGCCACAGCGCGTAGTGCCCCGTGAAAGGTTTATTGGCAACGCTATTGGTGGAGGCCGGTTGATTCATGAATGCATGCTAAACCAGCTGGCGCCGGGTGTCATGCCACCGGCGGCGGAGCCCGGTCGTACCCGCCTCCGCCTTTTGGGGGAGGCCCGGTTAGCGCCTGCGGCCGATGTGCGCCCAAGCTCAGCCGTTCACCATGGGCACCACTGAATGCCAATAAACGGAGCATACTCATGAGGTCTCTCGCCATCCACTCGCGCGGCTTACCGCACATTCAACCCCAACGCCTGGTCAACCACGCCGTCAACATCTGGTTCGGCCTTGCGCTCATCGGCCACTGGTTGTTTCTGGCCTATCTGTTAGTAGTGTTTTTTCCGCCCATAGCGGCGGATGGCATGGAAGGCTTGAAGGGCATGCACCTGCCTTCCGGTTTTAGAGAAGGCGATTTCTGGGGCAACCTGGCGGCTACCAGCCATGTACTGCTGGCGGCCATTATCATCGGGGGCGGACCGCTGCAGTTGATGCCGGCGGTACGCAACCGATTTCCCCGTTTCCACCGCCTGCTCGGCCGCGCCTATTTGTTATCCGCAGTCACATCCGCCATTGGCGGCCTGTACATTACATGGACCCGCAGCCCCATCGGCGATGTCATTTCCAAGCTCGGGATTTCCGGCGATGCCGTGCTGATCATCGTGTGCGCCTTCATGGCGGTACGCCACGCCATGGCCGGGCGATTCACCGAACACCGGCGCTGGGCCATGCGCCTGTTTCTGGTGGCCAGTGCGGTGTGGTTTTTCCGTGTTGGGCTGATGGGCTGGGTTTTACTCACCGGTGGCGCCGGCATTGATTTCGAAACCTTTACCGGCCCGTTTCTCTATGTGCTGGGTTTTGCCCAATACCTGTTGCCGCTGGCCATGTTGGAATGGTATCTCCACTGTCAGCGCAGCAGGCAGGCATGGCAAGCATGGAGTTTTGCTTTAGTACTGGCGCTGCTGACCCTGTACATGGGAGCGGGTATTTTTGCCGCCACCATGGGCATGTGGCTTCCGCGCATGAGCTGAGTATCTCGCAAGCTGAGGTGTGCGTCGCCCGGCGCACAACTGCACGGCTACGAAGTACACATCCGCCACCATCGTTCGCACGTAAACCCCGGAAAGGAGAACCAGACCATGTTCGGACTATTTACCCGCGACCCCACCAAAAAGCTACAGCGCCAATATGAAACTTTGTTAACCGATGCCATGGCCGCGCAAAGAAAGGGCGATATTAAACGCTACTCAATGCTGACCGAAGAGGCGGAAGCTATCCGGGTAAAAATTGAACAAATCCAGGGCACTAAATAGTCATTGGCAGCCCCGGTTAAAAAGTAGCGCTACGGCGGGATTGCATTCCTTCCTACCATAGTGCCTGCGCCAGTTCGTTCACCAAGGCGACTTCAACCCGATCAGCGACGTCCCTTCCTCCAAATGCACGCTGACATCAATAAAGCCAGCCGGGAAATACGCAGCAAATTGGCGACGGCTTCATTGCCGACAACCCGGCCAGGGTTTTTAACGTCCCCAAAAAGAGTCTGGACTGTAAAGGGCGTATTCCCCCACGGCCCGGGCTCTTGGCAAAAACGTTGCAATGAGAAAGCGCCCATCGATGGTTGATCTGAAATACCAGCGCCACCGTAAGCATCGATAGCCCACTCATGCAGTTATCGATTATGACCCAGATATACACTCGACTGACCTATGCCAGCACCGCCACCTTCCTCACCAACAGCCGTGGCGGGATCGAGGCAGATGTTGCCCGCATTTTGCTGCAATCCCGGAAAAACAACAGCCACGCAGGCGTGGGCGGTGTGCTGCATTATGGTAATGGCTACTTCTTTCAGTGTTTGGAGGGCCCGCGTGACCAGGTGAACGCGCTGTACCGAAAAATCTCCAAGGACAGCCGTCACAAAAACGTTCAGGTGTTGTCGATGGTGACAATCAACAAAAGGCTATTTGACCGATGGTCAATGAAGTACCTGCCACTGGAAGAAAACCTCACTGCCTCGCTCAAAAAGATCGGACAGGACGCGTTTAATCCCTATCTTCTCAGCGACAGCATGATAGATGACCTGCTGAAAGCCTGCGTAATCGGCCAAGATCCCACCGCCAAGATGACAACCGAAGCACCGAAAAAGAAAGACAGCTCAGTGGCCGGCTGGTGGCGTCGGATTTGGCAAGCCTCTTAATTGGGGTCAGATAAGACTTTCGGCGCGCTATTCAACATCTGGTGTGATTATAGGGCGCCCTACCACCGCCGGTCGCTGGCGCCGGTCATGCAGGGCTTCCAGCTCATCCTTGAAACGACCGTCACCCAATGCCAGACCAGCATTCACTGCCGACCGGATGCTCGTCACCATGCCAGGTTCCATATGGGCTTTGAAAAGTTGCCGGTACGCGCCCTGACGATCGGCATCATTCAAGGCCAACCTGAGGTACTCCTCATGTGGCGTATGCATCGCCACCTTTAATCCAAAGGCGTGTGCCCGGTAACTGGACCAGACATACGCCGAAGGATCATCCACCATACCCGCGCGCACAGGGTTTAGCTCTATGTAGCGCTGGCATACCAACAGGTAGTCGGTTGCCTGCACCAGGCCCGCCCGGAAACGCCCCTCCCATAGAGTGCCGCTGCGCTTGTATGTTCGATTAAAGTACCGGACGTACCGTCTCCCCAGCGCCTGCATCATTGAAGAGACTGCCTTATCAGCCCTGGGTGTCACCAGCAGATGAACATGATTAGTCATCAACACCCATGCATGGATATCCACTTTGAATTCTGTGGCATATTCGGCTAACCAGTGAAGGTATCAGGCCATGTCTTCTTCGGAGCCGAAGCACACCTGGCGGTTATTGCCGCGCTGGACGATGTGTTGAGGAATACCTATGGGAGATATCCGAGGAAGTCTTGCCATGGCAGCATCCTTGTCGCCATTGAAGTGAGGAGTGAATTTAACACAGGAGATTAGGCGATAATCTTAAAAGATGATTTATGCGCCTTAATTCTTATCTGACCCCAATTATTCGGGGTTAATGCGGCATTCTCAAAAGGTGATTTATGCGCCCTAATTCTTATCTGGCCCCAATTATTAACCCCAATTACTATTCTTATCTGACCCCAATTATTTAATTATTTCGAAAATTAGCCGTTTTTCTGCAATGGCTTCCAATTACCCTGTATTTGAGAATTTTTTTCTATCTTTTCTGAAATCATTTTTCTGAACAACAGAAATTTTTCAGCCTCGTCCGCTTCGGAATTCCTTACAACTTCTGCTAGGGTCGCCCAAGCCTCTTCTGCTTCCACTTCTTCTAAGTTTGAAAAGGGCCCCTGAAGTGCTATGTAAATATCGTTCCCTAACTCTTTAGCAAATGTTGATGACAGTGAAGACGGCTCTCTAATAACCAAATAAAATACCAACCCTGTATAGACGGCAAGAAATGCAATTATCGAATTAACAAGTGTATTTCTATAAAGCTCAAATGAATACGCCATTCCACCCAGAACTGCTTCAACCATAAGCAGAAGTAGAACTAGAAAAGTGAATGGATCTTTGACTTTATCGAGTATTTTTGCATCAACCTTAGGCATCATTACCTCCTAATTTAGGAGGCATTTCACCGCATTTATTTATCAGATCTATTAATGCACGAGACTCTTCGTCAGTTAATAAAAAATTGGTAGCCTGAGGAGCCCTAAACAAAAGCATGTTTTTTAAAATTTGGTCAGCACAAATTTTTCGCTTAGAAAGTTTATTGCAAAACTTTTTTTCATAGACAACATCTACACCATAACTCTGCCAGTCGTCTCTTATATATGGCTCGGATTCAATCACGCCCCAACCATACATTCCCTTCCGATCATCTGCACCCGCCATCCAAAAAAACACTATATCGCCGAGCTTCATTCTTTTTCTATATCTGGTCGCATACCAAGTGTCTTTTTTACCCTCTACGACCTCTAACTCAAGGTCAAAGCGTTCTGGAATTGATTGAAATATAAAAACACTCATTAATATTCCCACTTAGAAGCAGTAAATAACGCCCCGACGTTGCCCCCAAAGTCAAACGAACCACCCATCATTCCCAGAGAAAATAAGGGCATAAAATGCGTTAAAAAACTGAGACCATCGAAAGTAGTAGCAAGTTATGCTAATGGGCGGAAGAAATTCAGTCGCGCCCGCCCTATTAAAAAGGAGCTATGAGAAACCTCGATTATTCAAGATTAAAGATCATGACTCCTGGTCAATTATGCTAAAGTTCTCTCTCATAGCGTCAACAATTAAGCCAATCAAATAGCCAAATATTTCCGCCTCAACCCACTCTGGAACGTATGGAAGATCAAATTTTTTATTCAGCCTCGCCCCTAATACAGAAGCCAGTTCTTTCGCGTCCTTATCAGATATCCCATCAGATGAATTTTTCACCAAACCATACAGCTCATTTGGTAAACTTTGATATAACAGTCTATCAACCAACTTTACAGTTTTAACGAAAATGACTTTTTCCGTCCCCTCTTTAATAAATGGAATATTGATTTTTTCATTTAGCTTGGTAGCTAGAACCTCAACCTCTTCAGGCGAAAGCATCTCTATCTGTTGATCCATATCTTGCTTAACAATATTCCGCTGCTCTTCTGTTAAAACAATATTAGTCATAACAAGGCCTCTATTAAAAGTTAACAATGAATTGGCACTATCAATAAACAAAAAAATAACGGCACCATCTATTTATTGATACGTGGCACACGCTTGATATAACCCAGACCCCGCTAAAAATCATCAATAAATTTTAAGAATCCACTAGAACCAGCATAAAGACTGAAAAATATTCCGACACTAAAAACCTTTGCAAAAGAAAACCCTTACTAACTAAGACCGCGAAGAAACAAGCCCCTTCGCTTCGCATATTTGACTAAATCTATTTTTGGCGACAAAAAACAATAAATGGTGCCAAAAATTCCACGGCCACCGCATTAACTAGCAGCAAAGACCAACCATCTTTATAGATCTGCCTACATTCGACATGGAAAGTACTATCGCAGGCGACACCCTCTTCCGAAACATGATTATTTCAACTCTAGACGATGTGCTGACAAACACCTATTCAAGACACCAAGAGAAGTTCTTACCACAGCAACTTTCATTTCAGTAATGTAGTGAGGGATAGATTTAAAACGTAAGTTTACGGAACAATCTTAAATATTATTAATGCACTGCAATCCTCTACTGACTTCGACGATTTCAATAGTGCAACCTGTTCCGCCGCAAAAAAATCTCTCAAGTGATCTCAGCAGCAGCCCTATGAGACATCTTCAACCCTAGAGCTTGAACTTTTTGGTATAGGTTTTATAGGGTAAGCATTTTGCAGTCTTGGTCAAAGTCTATAAGGCGCCACTCCCCCAATTAAAAGCTTCGGTTAAGCCGGAACAGGTTAAAGCCGACCCAACTCACTCAATTAAATGGATTAAGAGCTAAATATTATTGCAGCTCCTCAATGCACATTTGTCACAAAAACCCTCAAATCCATTAGCCGAAGCCTAAAATCCTAGTTTTTTGATTACTATTTATTTTCTTTTGCAAAGTAGTCAGGCCATTGCTCTTTACGGATTTCGTCATACCTGCTCACAGCCTGACTCCACATCCGTGCTGGTATAATAGGAGAGGCTGATCTAAGAATTTCCGACTTTATAGACAGAATTTCGTAATTTTCTTGCGTCTCTAGCTCTATATCCCTCTCTAGATCGCGACGCAAGGATTCCCACTGCGCACCCACTCCTCTATGCTTTTCTGCATCCTCTTGAAATTTCATAAATGTCTGCAGTGATGATAGCACTACGGCTGATATTGCGATCCAAGAAATCACATGACTCGGAAAAATTTTTCCACCATCATTCGGATATACGTCCGCACCGACAATCGCTGTAATAACGACTAATGGGATGCCAAGAAATAAATGTTTTTTTGCCAAGGAAGCAGCAACATAATGATGCGCCACAGATCGCGTAGTTGCTTCTCTGTGCATTTTTAAAAGTATGCAATCTAATCTCATGACGTTTCTTTACCTCAACTTTGATATCTCAATCTACTGCTCGGCATTGTTCACAAAATTAGCCGCTGCAATGATAGAGAAAAATTCAGACTACTTAAAAAAACTACTGCATCAGCAATAAGGGTCTTTCAATTTCAAATATTAATGAAGACCTACAAATGCACTATAACCATTATGAGCGATTGACAGCATTAAGCGCCCACAATATATTCCTATATGCACTCATAAAACTTTCGCTTCGCCAAGCCTTCCACAACTATTTTTCGTTCATATCACGCCATACGTAATATTATAGCGATCCATACAACTCCTGAGCTTAAAACTAGGGATTTCCGTGATTTCTTCGCCAACTAATTGCCGCCATCTACGCATGCGTCAACAGAATCAAACGCAACCAACCCAATGATATAAGCCCTAGAAGAATGCAGAATCTTTCAATTAAGTATCAGCCCCTCTATTGCGTTTCACCACATCGCTTTTTTAATTCAAGATCAGAGGTAAATGCTGGATCCTACGTGTGAGTCGCGCGAAAACAACAAATGTTAACAGGCTCTACCTCTCCGCATTAACTGACAACACCGACAGCTCCGTCAGACCGACTTCTTAACCGACCTTTTATCAAGAGCACCTGATGCCGAGATCAAAATACGACACGAATCACCCAAGACTAAGATCGCCGCACAAAGATTACGGGGTGCACGAATTTAGAGATCAACCCTGAAACCACACTCTCGTTAAAATAGACAACGCATACTTTAGAAGTATCCGCTATCAGTTGACTATAATAGAAAATATTTTTAAAACAGTTGAAAATATAGATATCCTACCGACAAGATCCATCATATTGACAACACCAACACTGATCTAAAAAATCCCGAACACAGCTAGATAAACCCATCAACATACCTAAGCTCCGTATTACCATTGGAACCCACTTGAATTTCCTAACACCCATATTTAAGACAACAAATGTAAATTCAATATCTAGCTTATCAATTATTATTTAATATCGGATTACAGTGGAACCAATTATACATCTTTACATAAACCATAAATTAAAACTTTACTCTGGGCAAAACTTTGATAGATCTTTTTCAAATTCAACTGTAACCAACTGCAGATAGTTTATAGCTGCAGACAATATATCTTCATTTTCATATTCTGACCTATAATTTAAAAGTCTTTGCTCTGATTTTCTAAAATGAATTTCCGCATTATCACTTAGCAGCCAGTCTGTAATACTTATATTCTTCCGATCTAACAATTTCCATGATTTATAGGCTGCATTCAATTCATTAGTCCAACCTGAAGAATGACTTTGTAGCTGAACCACATTTGGATATGGCGAATAGCCACCAATATTCGAAGTGTCCAACAGTAACCGTTTGTCTACATCACCATACCCTGTATCTTTCTGCGCAAAAACCGCCCGATCTAAGCGGGTAAGAGAAAGCATGCCAGTACACATTAAACAAGGCTCCAGACTAGAGTAAAGTGTATAGTTATTAGCCAAGTAGGACGGCGTACCAGGGCACATTAGATAGCTGCTAACGATTCGAACTTCAGCATGCTGTGAAGCGTTTTTGGTAGCATGTCGCGCATTTCTCGCCCAAAAGATAGGTTTAAGATCTGGTCCAACAAGAACTCCACCTATATTGTGTCCTCGACGATTTTCTTTCAAGACATTAACTGACTGCCAGTTTTTATACACAACAGACATAGCCAAAAGAAGATAGATATCGTCTATTTCTTGCCTCTTCTCAATTTCATAGCTATTTGCATTTTCCTTAGCATTATTAATCGATGAGAGATTATTCTCCTCACCTAAAACACCGCTTTGAGAAAATAGAATATCGTGTTTTTCTTTTACATCTAGATTTGCAGTAGAGCAAGAAAAAACAAAAACAACACTAGCCATTGTTATTCGTCGAAAAAACATAGTTCATCGCCACCCCATAGAAACTCAAGGAAACTATCAAACATTAAAAAATTAGTGACCACTGTCCATCAGCGCACCTTTACAGCTAACGATCCCGTATTGCTTCTGCATGGCGAATTTCTAAATAAATATCTTGATCACGAATAAAGTTTTTTGTATAGATATCCCTAAATTTATTTTTTATAATACCGACATCCGCTCCTACATTTTTTCGCGCAATAGAAACACTCCATGTCCACCCCCACTTGGATGCAGAGGTACCTTTTCCAAAGCTTTCCCACCGAGAAAATCCTTGAGCCGACAAGCCATTCCCATTAACTAACTGGTCGCCAAATGATGCTAGTATATCGTTTGTAGTTTGATACCAATCAGCCCTACCATCCTTTACTAACCTTTCTTTCTCACCATCTGACATTTCCGCCCACGTTCTTTCACTTGGAGTCCAAAAAGTTAGTATCAGCGAGTCCGTTGACTCCACAACATTTTCACCAAGAAGACCAGCCTGAACTACATTTTTTACTCCTCCAACAGTACATTTTTCCAAAGAAAATATTAGAACGGAAAGAATTAAAACAATGAGGGCTGACCATACGTTAACAGGTATTCTTTGCCCTACTAGCTCCATCATACTTGCATCTGAATCTGCCATTCAATCACCATTTTTCTCACTGACGAATAGTTAGCCATTAGCATTAGATGGCCTAAAACGGAAGAATTTAAATCTACGAACACCTCACTCCTCGATAGAGGTTAGGACCCAAACCGACAATAAACACCTAAAACACCTGAGCTCAAAATTGGAATCTATAAAAGAAATTTGTCACTACTACTAAAATATCGTGTTGAGCTAAAAATAAAGCAACATAAAATTCAAAAAAAATAAGAAATACAACACAAATAATGAAAAATATCCCGACACTCCAAACAATTCCAAATAAAAAACCCACCACCCCAATTCCAATAAGAAATAAAACCTTCAAGCCGCTACCTAGCCCTCACCCAATTCCAAACGCCAAAAAACAAAAAAGGGCGCCAAAAGGCGCCCTTCAATTTCGAACAGATGTCGCTTAAATCATCACAACAGCAATTTCCGAATATCCCCGATCACCGCCGTAAGATAGGTAAAGAACCTACCTGCATCCCCACCATTAATCGCCCGGTGGTCATAGGACAAGCTCAGCGGCAACATGTTGCGCGGTTCAAACTCTTTACCATTCCACACCGGCTTCACCTGTGCGCGCGATACGCCCAGGATGGCAACCTCAGGTGTGTTGACGATGGGGGTAAACCCATTGCCACCCATGGCACCCAGTGAAGAAATGGTAAAACAACCGCCCTGCATGTCGTTCGGCATCAGCTTGCCATCGCGCGCTTTCTTCGCGAGGGCGGTGGCTTCTTCTGCCAGTTCGTACAGGCCTTTTTTGTCTACGTCGCGGATCACGGGCACCATGAGGCCGTTGGGGGTATCAACCGCCATGCCGATGTGGACGTAATCTTTTTGTACGATGTGCTCGCCGTCGTGGTGCATGGACACATTAAAGCTTGGCTCCGCACGCAATGCTGCGGCGCAGGCTTTGAGCAGGAACGGCACGGGTGTGAGTTTTACGCCGCGCTTTTCTGCCTCTGCTTTCATGCTGTTGCGGAAGGCTTCGAGCTCGGTGATGTCGGCGTCGTCCCATTGGGTCACGTGCGGCACGTTGAGCCAGCTGCGCTGCATATTGGCGGCGGTGACCTTTTTGATTTTGCTCATTTTGACCATTTCAATCGGGCCAAACTTGGCAAAATCTACCGCCGGCACAGCCGGAATACCGGAGCCCACGCTGCCGGATTGCAGCTTGCCGGTTTGCACGTCCTGGATGATGGTTTTCACGTAAGAGCGAATATCATCTTTGGTCAGGCGATTGCGCGGGCCGCTGCCTTTGATTTTGGTCATGTCCACGCCAAGCTGGCGCGCCAATTTGCGCACAGCGGGGCCGGCGTATACGGAATCCACAAAACCGGGGACGGCTTCGTCGGCTGCAGATGTTGCTGCTGCCGTTGCTGGCGCAGCGGGTGCTGCCGTAGTGGCTGGCGCAGGTGCAGCGGCTGGAGCAGCCGCTGGCGCTGAAGCAACGGGCGCGGCTTTACCTTCCGCCACAATCACACCAATGACCGAACCGGCAGAGAGTTTGTCGCCTTCTTTCACGGTCAGGCTTTTGATGGTGCCGGCAAATTCTGCGGGCACTTCCATGGAGGCCTTATCGGTTTCCAGCACCACCAGTGAATCGCCTTCAGCTACTGTGTCGCCTACAGCCACACACACTTCAATCACGTCCACGTTTTCGCTGCCACCCAGATCCGGAATCACCAGGTCCCGGTCACCGGCGGGCGCTGCAGCGGCAACGGGTGCTGCCGCCACAGGCGCAGCTGCCTGAGCAGGCGCCGGTGCGGCTTCGGCTTTGGGCGCAGACGCACCGTTACCGGCCACAGCCACTACACCAATCACGGCACCCTGCGATACCTTGGCGCCTTCTTTCAACGCAATGCTCACTACCTTGCCGGAGACAGGTGACGGCACTTCCATGCTCGCTTTGTCGGTTTCCAACACGATGAGTGAATCGCCTTCGCTCACTTCGTCGCCAACACTCACGCAGATTTCGATTACATCCACGTCTTCGGCGCCGCCAATGTCGGGCACCGCGATTGTTTCAATAGCCAAGGTAAACTCCTTGTTTATCTATTAAACCCAATGAGCGCTTACACGCTCATGGGGTCTGCCTTTGCCGGGTCAATGCCAAATTTCTTAATGGCCTTGGTTACGTCTGCCGCTTTGATTACGCCTTCATCGGCCAGCGCTTTGAGTGCAGCGATGGTGACGAAGTAGCGATCCACCTCAAAGAAGTGACGCAACTTGGCGCGCGTGTCGGAGCGGCCGAAGCCTTCCGTACCCAGGGCGATGTAAGTGTCGGCCGGGATAAAGGCGCGCAATTGCTCGGTGTAGGTTTTCATGTAATCGGTTGCGGCAATCACCGGGCCTTCCTGCTTTTCCAGGCACTCGGTAATGAACGCTTTACGCGGTTTTTTCGCTTCCGGGTTGAGCATGTTCCAGCGCGATACGCGCTGACCGTCGCGGGTCAGTTCGTTCACGGAAGTGAGGCTCCAGATATCGGATTCCACACCGTACTCGTCGCGCAGGATCACCGCCGCCGCTTCCACTTCACGCAGAATCGTACCGGCACCCATAAGCTGAACGCGCATGCCTTTCTTGGGCGTTTTCTTGCCTTCGTTCAGCAGGTACATGCCTTTGATAATGCCTTCTTCGGCACCGGCGGGCATATCCGGATGAACGTAGTTTTCGTTCATGGTGGTGATGTAATAGAAGCAGTTTTCCTTGTCCTGGAACATGCGCTTCATGCCATCCTGCATGATCACCGCCAGCTCGTAGCTGTAGGTGGGGTCATAGGTTTTACAGTTGGGGATGGTGTTGGCCAGAATATGGCTGTGACCGTCCTGGTGCTGCAAACCTTCACCGTTGAGCGTGGTGCGGCCAGCGGTGGCACCAATCAGGAAGCCGCGCGCCTGGCTATCGCCCGCCGCCCATGCCAGGTCGCCAATACGCTGGAAACCGAACATGGAGTAGTAGATGTAGAAAGGAATCATCGGGCAGTGGCTGTTGCTGTACGCCGTCGCCGCTGCCAGCCAGGCCGCCATGGCGCCGGCTTCGTTAATGCCCTCTTCCAGAATCTGGCCTTTCTTGTCTTCCTTGTAGTACATGATCTGGTCGTGATCATGCGGCACGTACTTCTGCCCTTCCGAGGTATAAATCCCCAGTTGGCGGAACATGCCTTCCATACCAAAGGTACGGGCCTCATCGGGCACGATGGGCACAACGCGCTCGCCGATGTTTTTATCTTTTACCAGCGTGGAAATGAAACGCACCCACGCCATGGTGGTGGAAATTTCACGCTCGCCGGTGCCTTTGAGTTGCGCCTTGAACGTTTCCAATGAAGGAATTTCCAGCGCATCAAAATCTGCCTGACGCGCCGGCAGGTAACCGCCCAGCGATTTGCGACGGGAATGCATGTACTGCATTTCCGGGCTGTCGGGTGCGGGCCGGTAGTAAGGCACGGTTTTCAGGTCGTCGTCGGAAATCGGAATACCGAAACGATCGCGGAAGCCTTTGAGCGATGCGATATCGAGCTTTTTCACCGAGTGAGTGATGTTGGCGGCTTCGCCGGCTGCACCCAAACCATACCCTTTAACGGTTTGCGCCAGAATCACGGTGGGCTGACCTTTGTGCGCGACCGCTTCGGCATAGGCTGCGTACACTTTGTACGGGTCATGACCGCCACGGTTGAGCTTCATGATGTCGTCGTCAGACAGATCTTTCACCAGCTCCAACAGCTCCGGGTATTTACCGAAGAAATGCTCGCGGGTGTAAGCGCCGCCGTTGGCTTTGTAGTTCTGCAACTCGCCATCGCACACTTCGTCCATGCGCTTCTGCAACAGACCGGTGGTGTCTTTTTCCAGCAGCGCGTCCCAATGACGACCCCACACCACTTTGATCACGTTCCAGCCGGCACCGCGGAACACACCTTCCAGCTCCTGAATGATTTTGCCGTTACCGCGCACCGGACCATCCAGGCGCTGCAGGTTACAGTTAATCACGAAGATCAGGTTTTCCAGCTGCTCGCGGCCCGCCAGTGCGATGGCACCGAGGGATTCCGGCTCATCACATTCGCCGTCACCCAGGAAGGCCCACACTTTGCGATCGCCGCGCTTGACCAGATCGCGCGCTGACATGTAACGCATGACGTGCGCCTGATAAATCGCCTGCAGCGGGCCAAGACCCATGGAGACGGTGGGGAACTGCCAGTAATCGGGCATGAGCCACGGGTGCGGGTAAGAAGACAGGCCAGCACCGTCCACTTCGCGACGGAAATTATCCAGCTGATCTTCAGAAATGCGCCCTTCCAGGAACGAGCGGGCATACATACCCGGCGCACTGTGGCCCTGGTAGTAAATCAGATCGCCCAGCTCTTCGCCGTCGTTGCCGCGGAAGAAATAGTTAAAGCCCACGTCGTACAGTGTCGCCGCGGAGCTGAAGGAAGAAATGTGGCCACCCAGGCCCTCGTCGTTGTCGTTGGCGCGCATCACCATGGCGAGCGCGTTCCAGCGGATCAACGAACGGATGCGGCGTTCCATAAACAGGTCGCCGGGCATGCGCTTTTCTTTCTTGGGTGGGATGGTATTGCGGTAGGGAGTGGTGATGGCAGCGGGCAGCTCAACGCCGGCCATGGTGGCCCGGTCGAACATCTGCTTCAGCAAAAAGGCCGCACGGCCATCGCCACCGTAACGAATTACCGCGTGTAGAGCATCGAGCCACTCTCGCGTTTCGAGGGCATCAATATCCTCTGTCATTCAACTCTCCTTTCGCCGGCGACGCCGGTTGTAGTGTCTGTGTGAAATAAACATTCGAAAGAGTATAGAAGTGTCGCAATCATCGCTCAAAAAAACTGATTGAGCCGACAATTGCGTCTTCCAGCATCATTCTTGTAGTTTTTTTACAAATTTAGGCGCCGCTTTTCAGCCACGCTCTGGAAGTGTGGTAGGCATAATACGGAAATTCGGGCAAAAGTACACGTTTGGCGGCCCATATGGCAAAAAAAATTGCCAGAATGCCGTTTCTTAAGAAACGGTTTCATCTGTAATTTTTCTACAGGATGTTGCGTGGTGCTACGGGATAGGTGGTTCAACGGATGGCCGCCCCGCCACTTCCACGGGGAATGCGAATGATTGGCCCGCGGCTCGAATGGCTCAGGGCACTATAAACTGTGGGCCTTCGGCCTTGAAGGTGTCTACATCGGTGACTCTGGTCACCGGCTCGGTCTCACTGGCCACGGGCCGGGTGGCAAACAGGATGCGGCGATCGGGATCGAACAACTGGTAGGCGTAGGTGCGCAGGGTCACCGCGTTCACTTCTTTGAGGGCATCCGCCAGCGCGTCGCGCCGGTAGAAATCCACCTCGCCACCGGGGCCCGCATCGGCGATGGCAGTCCAGTAGCGTCCGGCCTGATCGGCCAGGTTGCGAGGTTTTTCGTTCAGTTCGGCCAGCAGGGCTTCGCGGTGTGCGGGCAGGTTATCACCCAACCACTCGGGCACCGAGTCCAGAAAGCCGTCGAACGCTGTCCGCAATTCCAGCGGGGTGGCTTTGGGCGACTGCGCCACCAGCACCATGCCGGGGTAGTCGGCTATTGGTAAGGCTGAAGTAAAGACCACATAACCTAACTGTTGCTCTGTGCGCAGTTGGTGGAAAAACGGCGAGCGCAAGCTTTGCACCAGCATGGCCACATGAGCCCGGTCAGTCAGGCTGTGACCTGGCGCCTGATGGTAGATCACCAGCGCGTCATCCGGATGATTAACCTCGACGTCGCGCTCGTAACCACCGCGCACGTTAGTCAGCACTTTCAATTTGCCGGGCAGATCCCTGGCATTGCCCTTCACCAACTGCTGACGCACCAGGGCGGCCAATTGGCGCGCTTCGGGGGGAAGCAGGTTGCCATACGCCAGCATGTCGGCCTGGGCATTCTGATTGAGCTCCCGCCCAAAGGTTTTCACCTCGGCAAGCCCCGTATTCGCCAGTGCATCAGCCAACGCATGCTGCGGCCAGGCCGGCTGGTACAGGGTGGGCACAATCTGTTGTAGCAATTGAATATAGGGCGGTTGCCGGTCGCCGTTGCGGGTGCGGCGAATCAATTCGGTGCGCACATTGGCAAAACGGGCGGCTTCCAGGCGCGGGCTGACCAGCGCCTCAAGAATTTCCGTCAGCAGCAGGCCCTGGCGGTCGTTGTAGCCGGCCACTGTGATCTCCAGGCCGCGCGCCGTCACCTGCACATCAAACCCAAGTCCCGCCAGAAATGCCGGGTAGCTGTACTCGTTGAGTTCGTCCAATACCATGGCCACATACAGTTCGGCCTGCGCGCGGCTGGCGATGTTTTTGCCCACTGAGGGCGTGCGCAACTGGATGCGGATCACACTGCGCGGCAAATTGAACTGATTGTCCTGCATGTGCCACAAACGCAATTGCGGCTCGTTGATCAACCGCTCGGGCACCGGGGAATCGCTCACCCGCTCGCGTACCTGCAGGCGGCTGGGCACAAACGGATTGGGCTTGGGCAGGCGTAACTGCTGCAGCGCTTGCGGCGCAATGGCCGGCAGTACGGGCAACGGCGCGGTGGCGTATGGCGTATCGTAATCGGCCGCCTGATGGCTGAAAGCACCGTCGTTATCGGCCATCAACACCAGCGCGTGTTCAGGTTTGAGAAAATTCAGAAAGTACTGGGTCAGACTGGCGTCGAATCGCTCGTACATGTAGCCGCCCTGTAAAATATCGGCGGGCTTGTAACGGTTCATCTGATTGACGAGTTGCTGCACCCAGGCAGAGGGGCGCTGGCGCTCCTGAAAACGGAAATTGATGGCCGCCAACTGCGCTAGCTCTTCAAACCGCCACGCCTGTGGTCCGTCTTTTACTATCAGATCGATCGCGGCAAACACCCAGGCCATCACCCGCGCGTATTCGCGCTGGCCTTTGTCGGTGAGCGTAACCGATACAATAAAACTCCCCGCGTAGGGCCCCATATCGCTGTCGCCGGCCCACAGCGCCACCGCCAGGCCTTCCTGCTTCAGTGCCGACAACAAACTGCCCTTGCCTTCATGGCCCAGGAGATCGGCAATCTGGGTAAGCGGTTTTTCCGGGTAGTAACCGGCGCTGTTAGGAATGGGGAACATCAAACGCAGTTCGCGCAATTCTTTAACAGGCTGGTAGCGCACCAGGGTTTTAAGACGGTCTTTTTTGAATAGCGGCTCGGCATTGGTGGGGGCCGCGATATTTTTGTTGGGAATCGACGCAAAATAGCTGCTCGCCCAGGCCGCCAACTGCTCCAAGGATTGCGGGCCCAATACCACCAACGACATGATATTGGCGGAATATTCGCGCTGATAAAAATCGATCAGCGCATCGCGCACCGGTTCGTCTTCGCGGTCGGCCAGGGTGTTCAGATTACCCACGGTAAACCGGCCGGCCGGATGAGCGGGATTGGTGAAATGATTCAGCACCGCACGCGAACGGCGGGCATCGTCTTTTATTTTTGCCTGGTACTCAGCGTTGACCGCCTCGCGCTCGCGGGTGACGTAGGCCTCAGTAAACAAGGGCGCCGTAAAAAACTGGCCGAAACGCTCCAGCGATTGCGCCAGATGTGCGGGTCGCACGGTATAGAAGTACAGGGTGTGATCGAGTGCAGTGTAGGCGTTGTGGGTGCCGCCACTGGTGGCAATGAATCCCGGCCAGCCATCCGGCTCGGGAAATTTTTCGGTGCCGAGAAACAGCATGTGCTCCAGAAAATGAGCCAGACCTTCGCGCCCTACCGGGTCTACCGCACTGCCCACATTAACGCGCAGGGCCACCGCGGATTCTTCCGCTTCCGGCGAGGATACCAGCAATACCCTCAATCCGTTGGCGAGCTCCAGGTAGCGGTACTGGCGATCATCGTTGGGGCTTTTTTCGGGCGTGAACGCGGTGGTTAAGGCAGGCGGATTGTCGGCCGACCATGCGACAGCTACGCCGCAAAGCCACAACAACGCAATCCAGGCAAAACGATTAAGCATTCGCACCCTCGCCGTTAGGCTGGCTGGGCCAGGCATTGATAACGGCTTTTAACAAGGTCGCCAGCGGGATCGCAAAAAACACGCCCCAGAATCCCCAAATGCCACCAAATGCCAAGACGGCAATAATAATGGCGACCGGGTGCAGATTAACGGCTTCGGAAAACAGCACCGGCACCAGCACGTTGCCATCGAGCGCCTGAATAATGCCGTACACCAGTAACAGCCAGTAAAACTCCGAGCTCAAGCCCCATTGCCACAAGCCCACCAATACCACCGGTAAGGTCACGACAGCGGCGCCGATATAAGGCACCAACACAGACAAACCCACGGCGATGGCCAGCAGCAAGGAATAACGCAGCCCCATGAAACTGAAGCTGGCATAGGACACGGCGGCAACAATCAGGATTTCCACCGCTTTACCGCGCACATAATTGGCAATCTGGTCGTTCATTTCCAGCCAGACCCGCTGCATGATGGGGCGTTTGCGCGGCAGAAAACCACTCATCCAGTTGAGGATCAGCTTCTGATCTTTCAGAAAGAAAAACACCAGAATGGGCACCAGCACAAAATAAATCAACGCGGTAATCAGCAGCGGCACGCTGGCCACCGACACACTCAGCAAAGATTGCCCCACAGTGCCCAGTTCGTGATTGGCAAGGTTGGTGAACTGCTGGACGTGTTCAGGCGACACGTAATCCGGGTAGCGTTGGGGCAATACCGCCAATTGGGCCTTGGCATCTGCCACCATGCGCGGCAGCTCTTCAATCAGGTTACCCATCTGACGCCAGAGAATCGGAAACAACACCAGCACCGCCGAGGTGATCAACCCCACCAGCACCAGAAAGGCAGTCCAGACTGCGAGAATATGGCGCATGCCCCAATTGACCAGTCGCTGTACCAGCCCCTGCAGTAAAAAGGCCAGAATCAGCGCCGCAATGGCCGGTGCCAGCACGGTTCCCATGGTCACCACCAATGCCAGCCCAAGAACCAGTAGCAATAGCAACACCAGGGCTTCTTCGTCGTAAAAGTAACGATTGGTCCAGTTACGGAAAATCTTCAACATGGTGAGCGGGGCTCTTTAGGGACGAGGGCGAATGCTAACAGGCCGCTAGTGTTTTTGCAGCCAGAAGCGCCATTGTTGACCGGTTTCCTCGGTGGCCAGCAAGGTATGGCCGGCCAACCGACAAAATGCCGGGATATCGCGCGCCGAACCGGGATCGGTGGCCACGATGTACAAAATCTGACCAGCGGCGAGCGCGTGCAGCGCCTGCTTGGCTTTCAACAACGGCAGCGGGCAAGCCAACCCGGTGGCATCTACCGTGGCATCGGGAATCTGCCCTTCCGGGCCGGGCACAGATTGCGGGGTCATCTTGGTTTCTCATTTCCGGGGGGCGCACTATAAATCGACGCGGCCTTCATGCCAATGCAGGAACCCGGGCCGGTTTGGGAACCCCACACGACGACAAAGGTCTAACCATAGTATGATGGAAAACACTTATGCCGTGAAACGGCCCTTGTGGAGAGAGTTTGTGCCCCTTGTTGCAGGCAAACACCTAATCAGCGCCCTCGCCTTATGCGCGGGCCTGGCCGCCCCGGTTTCGGTTGCGGCCCAAAGCAGTACCGAAATTCAACTGCCCGCGCTGGGCGACGCCACCAGCGGCGTGGTCTCACCGCAGCAGGAGCGCGCATTGGGCGAAGCCTGGGCGCGCGCGTTCAGGGCCCAGGTGCCTACCTCGCACGACCCGCTGATGATCGATTATCTGGAAAAGCTTACGGCCCGGCTGGCAAGCTATTCGCAATTGAAGGACAAGCGGCTGGAATTATTGCTGGTGAAAAACCCCACCATGAATGCGTTCGCCGTGCCCGGTGGCGTCATGGGCGTTCACACCGGCCTGTTCACTACCGCAGAAACCGAAAACCAATTGTCGTCGGTCATCGCGCACGAACTCGCGCACTTGTCCCAACGCCATTTTGCCCGCTCCGTAGAAGCACAGCAGAATGCCAGCATCCCCACCACCGCCGCGCTGCTGGCGAGCCTGGTGCTGATGGCCACCGCCGGTGGCGATGCCGGCATGGCGGCGATGATGGCAACCCAGGCCGCCACCCTGGACAACCAATTACGCTTTTCCCGCCAGAATGAACAGGAGGCTGATCGGGTCGGCATGGAAACCATGGTAGCAGCAGGCCTGGACCCTTACGCGGTTCCCGAAATGTTTGAGTCCATGCTCAAGCAAACCCGCTATTCCCGTCGTCCACCGGAATTTTTACTGACTCACCCGGTAACCGAAACCCGCATTGCCGATGCCATGAACCGCGCTACCCGCTACCCGCGCCAGAGCTTTGACCAGAGCATTGATTTTCACCTG
Organism: Simiduia agarivorans SA1 = DSM 21679; assembly: GCF_000305785.2. Lineage (NCBI taxonomy): Bacteria > Pseudomonadati > Pseudomonadota > Gammaproteobacteria > Cellvibrionales > Cellvibrionaceae > Simiduia > Simiduia agarivorans. The sequence goes on from NC_018868.3 coordinate 1,295,011, forward strand.
ATGCGTGCCCGGGTTTTCATGATGCAGGCGGAAAACCCTCAAACAGCGGTGAAGCGGTTTGAAAGCGAACTCGAAGGCGACAGCCTGAACAAAGAAGCCAGCCGCTACGGGCTGGTGATTGCGGCCACCCGTGCCGGCCAGCTCGATAAAGCCGAGCAGGCGCTGGGCCCACTGCTGGTCGGTCGCCCCGGCTACATCACCTACCTGCTGGCGCAGGTCGATATCATGCAGGCCCAGGGCAAACGGGATCAGGCGCTGACCTTATTGCAACAACTGCTCGAGAAAGACCCCACCAATCATCCGCTCAACATGGCCTATGCGGATGCGCTGATGCGGGCCGGTTTTTACCTGCAGAGCGAACAGGTTCTGGAGCGTCACTCGCGCCGGCGCCGGGGCGACCCCTATGTGTGGTATCACCTGGCCGAAGTCAGCGGCCTGGCCGGCAATATTCTGGGTGTCCACGAAGCCCGCGCCGAGTACTTTATTCTGAACGGCATTTACGATGCCGCCATGGTGCAACTGCGCAACGCACTGAAGCTGGCAGACAACCAATACCACACCAAAGCCATTCTGCAGGAACGTGTCAGGGATGTAAGGGAAATGCAGGCCAGGGCCGACATGCGCTAAAGCACCAACGAGGCTGGACATATTATTGTCACAATCCAGTGCCAATATGCGCCTCAGGGTAGCACCTCATACTCCCCTGCCTGGTTAATCTAGTATCTCAATCACGCCTCCGCCCGGAGGCGTTTTTTTAGCCGGCTCGACTTCTGGACCGCGGCGCGGTACCTTCGTCCCTTTTATTCGTGGCGCAAGCCCCAACAATAACAATCCATCCCGAAAGGTAATCTATGATCACCAACGATGCCGTCCAGCTGGGCCTGCTGGCCATGATTCTGGGCCTGGTGTTTTACACCTCCCACAGCAATCACCGCGCTTTCCGCAGCTTTTATCGTTACGTTCCCGCCCTGCTGCTGTGTTATTTCCTGCCCTCGTTGCTGACCACCTTCAACATTATCGATGCACATGATTCACAGCTTTACTACGTGGCCTCGCGCTACCTGCTGCCGGCGAGTCTGGTGCTGCTGACGCTGAGTATCGATTTCAAGGGCATCCTGAATCTCGGCCCCAAGGCGTTGATTCTGTTCCTCACCGGCACGGTGGGCATTGTGATTGGCGGCCCGATCGCATTACTGCTGGTGTCCTGGCTGGCACCCGGTGTAATTGGCGCCGAGGCAGATCAGATTTGGCGGGGCATGACCACCATCGCCGGTTCCTGGATTGGTGGCAGCGCCAACCAGACCGCCATGAAGGAAGTATTTAATGTCGGCGACGGCATTTTTTCCGCCATGGTGGCTGTGGACGTGATTGTGGCCAACATCTGGATGGCGGTGCTGCTATTGATGGCCGGGCGCTCAGATCAGATAGACGAGTCCATCGGCGCCAATAATCAGGCCATTACCGACTTGCGCAAACGGGTAGAAAAAATGCAGGCCGACATTATCCGCATTCCGAGCCTGCACGATTTAATGCTGATAGCCGCCGTGGGCTTTACCCTGACAGGCCTGGCCCACTGGGGTGCCGATATACTCGCGCCTTTCTTTGCCGAAAACTTCCCGGCCACGGCTCGCCTGAGCCTGACCTCCGGTTTCTTCTGGCTGATCATCATCGCCACCACATTGGGTCTGGCCCTGTCGTTTACCAAGGCGCGACAACTGGAAGGCGCCGGCGCCAGCAAAGTGGGCTCGGTGTTTATTTATTTCCTGGTGGCAACCATCGGCACCCACATGGACTTGAAGGCTATTTTCGAAAATCCGGGTTATTTCCTGATCGGCATTATCTGGATGTTGGTTCACGCCACACTGATGCTGGTGATGTGCCGCGTGTTGCGTGCGCCAGTGTTTTACATGGCCGTGGGTTCGCAAGCCAACGTGGGCGGCGCGGCGTCTGCGCCCGTGGTGGCAGCCGCCTTCCATCCGTCGCTGGCACCGGTGGGCGTGTTACTGGCAGTGATGGGCTACGCGCTGGGTACCTACGCAGCCTGGCTGTGCGGCCTGATCCTGCAGACCGTGGCTCAGTAATCGGCCGGCACTTTATCCGCCCACCCCAGGTGGGCGGGATCTGCCACGGAGGTGTAAAGGTTGACCCAGCCCTCCTGAATAACCTGCTGTGGTTCGGCCATCAGCCGGTGAAAGTTGTCGATGGTTTCCAGGCCTTCAACACCGGTGAGCCCAACCCAACAATTGCGGCCACTGTGTTTGGCGGCGTACAGACAGCGATCGGCTATATCCACCACCTGGGCCCAGCTGTATTCACCGGGCCGGTCCGTGAAAAACGGAAAACAGGCGAAACCGATGCTCGCGCTGAGCTGAATCCCCACCTCATCGCCCACCGCAAAGCGGTGTTCAACAATCAACTGGCGCAGGCGCTCGGCAATCAAGGCCGCGTTTTCACGTTGTGAATAGCGGGCCACAACCAGGAATTCCTCGCCGCCCCAGCGCACCAGATAATCCGACTCGCGAAACACCTGCTGCAACAGTGGCTTGATTTGCGCCAGCACTCTGTCGCCGACCGCGTGCCCGTATTGGTCGTTGACCTGTTTGAAATAATCCAAATCCACCAGGTAAAAAATCAGGTCTGACTGCGTGGGTACCGGTTTTTCGTTCTGCAACCAGTTGAGGTAGTCACGGGCCACTTTTGAACAATCGTTGTCCAGGTGCTGAGCCAGAAACCGACGGTTGGCCAGACCGGTTAACGGGTCCGTCTGGCTGATGGTTTGCAACTGCTCGTACGCGCGCCGGAGCTCGGCATTTTTTTGTTGCAGTTCTTCGGTGCGCTCGTCCACCTGTTGCTGCAAAGTGAGATTGAGCCTGCGCATCTGATAACGACCGAACAACACCGTCGCCAACACCAGAAACACCACAAACCCGGCCAGCACCACATTGCGCTCAAACCGTTCCGCGGCCTGGCGCAGGCTTTGCAGCGCGTCTTCGCGGGCGAGCACCTCATATTGTTGCTCGCGCTTGAAGAACTCCACGCTTGCGCGCAGATGCTTGACCGAGTTGCGGCTTTTTTCCACGGCCAGCTGTTCCGCCAATGTATTGTGCGCCTGCAAGGTGGCCAACGCGCCGGCGCTGTCGCCCTGCGCCTGTTGCAATCCGGATTGCAGTTTAAGCAAATTCAGGCGGGCTTCAGACGCCAGCGCCGGCGACTCAAGCTGATGCAGTTTATTCACCAGCTGCCAGGCTTCGTCATAGCGTGCCAGGCCGGACAAGGCGCGGATTCGGTACAGGTCAAAGGTGGGGTTGGCCTGCGCCAACGGGGCGCCCTGCCCGAGCGCACGAGCCCGATCCAGATAAGTCAGCGCGTCGTCAAAACGGGATTGCCGCAGGGACATTTTGGCCAGGTTGAGCAATACGGCGGCCACGTTTTCCTGAGCGCCGAGGGATTCGAACAGGTCCAACGCCCGCCGGGCATTGGCCTCAGCCTGTGAAAACTCACTCATGGCACATTGGATGTCGGCCAGTTTATGCAGACCGTAGGCGAGGTTAGAGGTATTTTTCAGCACTTCATCTATGGCCACCGAACGCTCCAGGTAGCCCGCCGCACTTTCAAAATCGTGCAGCTCCCGGTAGATCTCACCAATGTTGTAAAGAGAATCCGCCTGACCGGGCCTGTCATTTAGGGCCCGGCGGTATTCCAATGCCTGCAAATGGGCAGACAGCGCTTCTTCCACATTCCCCATCCGCTCCAGGGTCACCCCCAGGGTATTAAAGGCATCGGCCAGCGATGCGGTCGCGCCGGCCAGTCGCAGGCTGCCGATGGCGCGCTGAACCGACTCCAGCGCTTCGGCATAGCGCTCCAAGGCGCGCAATATCTGGGCTTTATCGCCCAACAGCTGCCCTCGCAGCGGCCCGCTATGGGCGTCGGGCAATTGGGCAATGGCCTGCTGAACCAAGCCAAGCGCCTCTTCATAGCGGGTTTGGATAAACAGTTTATTGGCCGCGGCACGGCTCGCTTCGACTGCGTACAGGGGCTTGCCGGTCACCACCGACAATTGTTGCAGCTGGGCCACCAGAGGATCGATGTTGTCCAGTTGGGCCTGTTCCAGATAGGCACGCAACAACAGCCTGTGCAGTTCCGCCCGCTGTCCGGCCGGCAGGGACTGATTGTTAACATGCGGTTCTGCCCACTCAATAACCCGGGCAGGCTCCTCAAGTAACCAGACGCGCGCCTGCTCAAACGCGTCTTCAGGCAGATCGGCATGGGCGTAGCTGACCAGCGCCGCCGATGAGAGAAAGGCTGCAATAGTCCTTAGCAGAAAGAGGTACCGGCGCGTCCGGTTCGCCAGAGCGGTCATGGTGTGTCGTCTGAATTATAGATATCGGGCGAGTATAACAGACAAAATAAAGGGGGCGCTCACTGAGCGCCCCCTTTGGGTGCAGGGTCCAGCAGGACCGTCAGACGCTTTGCGGGCTGGCAGCGACGTCCTGGCTGGGCTGCTTGCGGCGGAACAGGCCCCGGATATCATTGCCTGCCACATAAAGGCAGGGGATCATCAGCAAGGTAATCACGGTCGCGAACAACACACCGAACGCCAGTGACACCGCCATGGGAATCACTATCTTGGCCTGCATGCTGGTCTCGAGCAGGATGGGCACTACGCCGATAAAGGTCGTCAGCGAGGTCAGGATAATCGCCCTGAAGCGACGGCAACCAGCATCCACCACCGCCTGGATGAGTGGCGATCCTTCCCGCCTCGCATTATTGACGTAGTCCACCATTACCAAGGAGTCATTCACCACCACCCCGGCCACGGCGATCAGTCCGAAAACCGACATGGCACTCATATCCATACCCATGATCATATGGCCGATCATGGAACCGATGATGCCGAACGGAATCACCGACATAATCATCATCGGTTGCGTATAGCTGCGCAACGGTATCGCCAGCAACGCATAGACCACGATCATCGACAACAGGAAGTTGCGCATCTGCTTGGCCTGATCATCCATTTCTTCCTGAATGCGGCCGGAAATAGAGCTCTTTACACTCGGGTAGTTCTTCAGCATGGCCGGCAGGAAGTTGTCCCGGATATCCTGGGCAATTTTCTGCGGCTCGGCCTGTTGCGCATCCACCGAGGCCCAGACATTAATAGAGCGCTTGCTGTTTTCACGACGGATTTCCGCGGGCGCCATCACCATGGTGAAGTCGGCCACCTCTGACAGAGGGACTTCGGCTCCGTTGGGCGCACGGATTACCGTGTCTTCTACCAAAGCCACACCGTTGCGCTGGTGCTCGGGATAGCGAACCATCACTTTGATTTCTTCACCGTTGCGCAGAATGCGTTGCGCTTCGATGCCGTAGAAGCCATAACCCACCTGGCGCGCGACATCGGCCAGGGTCAGACCCATGGAATAGGCCAGGGGCTTGAGCTGGAATTGCACTTCATGGGTTTGCTGGCGACGGCTGTCGTTGATATCGCCCACGCCTTTCAGGGTGGACAATTTATCGCGCAGATCCTGTACGGCCAAGTAAAGCTCTTCCTGATTGGTACTTTCCAGACGGAAGCTGATATCGCCATCGTCGCGGTCGTTGCCGAACAGGCTGTCCTGAATAGTCAGGGTCTTTACACCCGGCAATGGTGGCATGGCTTCACGCCAGCGCGCAGCCAATTCAAACGTATCCACGGGCCGGACTTCCGGATCCACCAGCATGGACATGATACGGGCACTGGTGCGGGAGCGCAGTTCTACGTTCAGGCTGCGGATCATTTTCTGACCGAACTCCGCTTCCAGCTGCTTGTCCACTTCGTAGATCATGTTTTCCACTGCCAACGCGGCATCCAACGTGGCCTGCTCAGACGCGGTGATCTGCATTTCGATGTTGATATCGGGGAAGTCGCTGGGCACTTTGGGCGTGCCGATAAAGCGGATCAAGCCACTGCCAAAGAAACCAAAGGAAATCAGCAGCACCGCCAAAAAGCTGGCCAATACCGCCCAACGGTAGTTCAGCAACGATTGCAGCTTGGGGCGGTAAATATTCTCAACAAAATGCCGGAGCCCGCCATCCACGTGCTGGCGCAACCAATGGAAAGGGTTTTTGGGGTTGTGCGGACGCTGCTTCATGTGCGCCAGATGAGCAGGCAGAATCAGCTTGGATTCCACCAGCGAAAACAGCAGACACAAAATCACCACGCCGCCAATGGCGATGGAAAAACCTTTTGATGGGCCATCGGCAAGCAACATCGGGAAGAAGGCCGCTACCGTGGTCAACACGCCGAAGGTGGCGGGCATGGCCACTTTTTGTGCACCACGGATAACGTTCTCTACCGACTGCCCCTTTTCTTCAATTTCGTTGTAGGCGCTTTCTCCGATAACGATGGCGTCATCAACCACGACCCCCAACACCAGAATAAAGCCGAACAGACTGGCGATGTTAATGCTGATGTTCACCCACTCGAGCGGCATGAACATGAAGGCGCCCAGGAAGCTGATCGGCAAACCCAGCATGACCCAGAACGCCAAACGCACGCGCAGGAAAATCGCGAGCAGGAAGAACACCAGCGCCGCGCCCATCCACATGTTGGACTTCATCATATCCAACCGGCCCTGCAGGTAGTAGGTCATGTCCACCCAGGTTTCCAGGTGCACACCGTCCGGTAGCTGGGCTTCTTTTTTCTCTACATAATTCTTGACCACCTGCGCCACAGACATAATGTTCTGATCGCGGGTTGCTCCGATGAAAAATGCGACAGAATTTTTACCATTGAACTTCTGGTATTGGATGCCGTCTTCAAAACCGTCGGAAATGGTTGCCACGTCACCCAACTTAACCTGAGTGCCATCGCGCAGATTAACCAGCGGGATCTGCTCAAACTGGTAGCCCCGATAGGCCTGATTTTCTACCCGCAAAGAAATATAGCCGTCGGCCGCTTTGATCTGGCCGGCAGACATATTGCTGGAGTAATTGCGGATCGCCTGGGCGATGTCCTGAAACGTCAGGTTGTATTCGCGCAAGCGGTCTTTGCTGACCTCCACGCCAATTTCATAACCCAACCCGGAAAAATATTCCGACACGCTCACAGACGGCAGCGATTGGATCTCTTCGTGGATTTTTCGGCCAAGATCTTTCAGCTGGGTAGGCGACAAGTCGCCATACAGCGACAGATACATCACTTCCTGCCGGTATTTGAAACGTTCGATACGGGGACGTTCGATGCCCGCCGGGAAACTGGAAATGGAATCTACCTGACCTTTGACTTCATCCAAGACTTCCTGCGGATCAAAGCCCTTGGCCACTTTGATATAAGCCTGGGACATACCCCGGCGGGAGTAGGTAATCACACGCTCCAGGCCTTGCAGGCTTTTCAGGGCCTCTTCCACCTTGAGGGTAATGCCCTCCTCCACTTCTTTGGGCGCAGCACCGGGGTAATACACTTGCACCTGCAACCAGTCGATTTCGATTTCCGGAAACATCTGCTGCTTCATGGTAATCGCAGAAATCAGACCGCCGAGGAGAATAAACACCATCAACAAATTGGCCGCCACTGTGTTGCGGGCAAACCACGCGATAATTCCGCGTCGGGTGGGATCTTCTTGTTCGATCAATTCGGGTTGATTATCAGTCATGATGCGTCCCTGCTTATTCCGCTTTGCCGGCTAAGGCTTCGGGATTGTCATTTTTAGTCTCTGGCTCGGCAATCTCACCGGGCAGGCGCAACTTCATACCCTCTACCGGATACGCCAGAGCAGACACTATGAGTTGATCATTGTGCGCAACACCCTCGGTCACCACGACATGAGTGCCCTGTTCGCGCACAATCTGCACTGGTTTGAAATGCAGCGTTTTGTCTTCGGCCAGCACCGGCACTTTGCCTTCTACAACCAGGTGGCGGGGAATCAACGCGGCCTGCTCCAAAGACATACCGGCAATCTCGGCCTTCACATAGCTGCCAAAGCGCAGCGGATGATGCGTCGTTTGATTGAGAACTTTGTCGTCTTTGCCAGGCACTTGCAGACCGTAAGGGTTAATCAGCTCGGCCACCAGGTAGGCCATGCGGCTTTGGTCGTCTATGACGCCTTCCGTGCGTACAATTTTGGCGGTCCATTCCGCTTTCTGGCCTTCCAGGTCGCCCACCAGACGGACGTCGGAATTGAGCCCCTGATCAATCAGGAAGCGCAGCTGGTTGTCCGCCACTGGCAAGCGCACTTCGGCCTGCGACACGGACAACAATTCGCCGATCTGGCTGCCGGGATTCACATAGGTACCCAGACCCACTTCGCGCGCAGCCACCAAGGCATGGTAAGGCGCGCGAATTTCGGTGCGCTCGAGGTTTTTCTGTGCGCGAGTCAGTGCCGCTTCCGCCGCTTTGACCCGCGCTTTTTCCTGAGCCAGTTGGGGTTCGCGCAAGCTCAAGGCGGTTGGCTTGCGATCTTTGATCCGGCTCCACTCGTCGCGTGCAACCGCGCCCAAGGCCATCTCCTGTTCAAGCCCCGCCTGCGCCGATGCCAGATTGGCCTGGGCTTCTACCACCAGGGCGCGATAGTCTGCGTCCTCAATGCGCGCCAGCACCTGGCCTTCCTTGATAAATCCACCCCGCTGAAACTCCGGCGCCACGTAGCTGATCGTGCCACCCACCTGTGCCACCAACTGGGTCTGGTACTTTGGCGTTACCAATCCCTGTGAATGAACGGTCAACGCCATGGGCTCCATGACCACGGGCTGAACCTTAACCAGCGGAGCAATGTCCTCCGGCGCCTTTTCTTCCGGGGGCTGTTTCATGCTGGACAAGCCAATCATGGCGACGATGCCGCCGGCAATAATGGCGATGGGCAGATAAACCCGCTTATCCTTCAGCTTTGCTAGGGCCACGATACTAATCTCTCTGACAATGATGTTTGTATACTAACTCTGACCGGTAATGGACTACTGATGGACGGTTAGCTTGGTGATTACATCATAGAGATTCGAAGCGGAATGTCACCGGTCCTGCGATGAGCGGGGAGAATGCTGCGTTTGGGGAATAACGGGGTGTTGTTCACCGATGAAATGGGGCGTTTTACCGATACAAGTGCAATGATTGTGTTTTTGAACCTGCCAGCCAATCAGCCGCGCAAAAAAAAGCCCGGCAATTTACCGGGCTTTGGATCAGCGCTGAATCATGGCTCGACCGGATAGATGATCCGCCACTCGAACTCCAAATTGGTGCTGTTCGGGAAGGATACGGTGAGCTTCAGTGTGCCCTGCTTGGACGACGTGTAGGAGGGCGACGCGTTACCCGCCAGCTGCAACGCGAAATCATGGCCGCCATTATCCAGGTTAGCATTGCTGATGGTGCCTGCTTTAAGACCATAGAGCGCCAGAATATTGGTATCGGCTTCGTTGACTTCCCATTTGAACGTTGTGCCCTTCGGCCAGGGGTTACCATTGCAGTCATCCAGGGTAATAACACCCGAAGCAGCGGCATCTGCGGCAACGGTAAGATCAATTGAACCGCCAGCGGGTTTGGGTGCAGGGAAGCCAGTAATCGCTACCACACAGGCATCATTTCGAGACATGACAATCCGCAACTGTCGCGCAATGAAAATACTGCTTTCACCGTCGCATATAGCTGCAGCATTTACACCCTGCATACAAGGGCCATCCCACTTGTTGTTGCCAAGGTCCCGGTCACCGTCCTGGTTAGTATCAACGTAGAATTCGCCAAGGTCATACATGCCATTTTCATTGGCATCGACGTAGGGCTCTGCGCGATCTTCTGTAAAGGTATCAGCGCCATCGTATACAGCATTACCGTTGACATCAGTAAAGGACTCGGCACCGCGCATATAGGCCAAGAGCCCCACTCGCATATCAGCCGGTCTGGGCGAAGCACTTAACCACTGAACAGAACAGCGCCCGTCAATCAACGAACAGGCATCATCCACCTTACCTGCTTCCGGTGACACAAAGCGCACCTGCGTGCCATCGGGTGGGCTGTTACCAAACTGGTCAGCGGCTATGACATTGATTGAGACTGCGATACCGTCGGTATTGTAGGCATTAGCCGGCTGAGTGTCGTAAGAAATTGAGAACCGGTTATCAACCGCAACGCCGGTTGAAATAACAATGTCAGAGGAGCTGCCCTGGATCTGACTGGCGTCGTGAACGGCATAAACCTTCAAGGTAGTGGCGGTTGTGCCACTTTGCACCACGGTGGTCACTTTACCTTCGGAATCGGTGACCCCAGTGCTGGTTCCCGGCGCTAATGATATACCGCCCTCCGTGGTACTTAAGCTGAAGGTTACATCTTCACCAATGATCGGCGCAGATTGCGCACCCACTAATTTAAAGACAACTTCCGCAGTTTCCTGGCCACCGATGCCCCGCAGTGACAACTGGTTTTTTGAAATGGATACGAACTCCACCGCCAGTACCTGGTCCTGCTCAACTGTAATAGTAACTTCTGCAGACAGCGACTGGGTCTCGGTAACCAATGTAGCGTTGATTGTGTCGGTGCCAACACACCCCTGAGGGGTATAACTGAAAGTAGCCAGACCATTGGAGGTGGTTACTTGCGAAACGTCGCCTCCGTTCTTACTGATTTTCGCCAGCCCAGTGCCTACACAATTAGAATTAACCGATACACTATAAGCTTCAGAAACAGCCGCATTATTTTCGTCTACCACGTTAAGACTAATGGTCGCTGAAGAACCTGATTGCAAAACCGATTTTGTAGTTGCAAGCGCGCCGCTGGTAAAACCTGAACCGGTGCCATTCCCAAGCTTCAGGACCTGAACCGTTACTGTGCCACCGGTACCACCAGTGCCACCGGTGCTGCCGGTGCCACCGCTATCGCCACCAGTATTGAACTTGGGTGAACCACCGCCACCACCACAGGCAGCCAACGCTAACGAAGCAGCAACGGCTATAGCCTTCAACAGACCTGAAGTCTCCATACAATCTCCTTATTTCTCCTTGGTCTACAGCCAAGCAACCTTGAAATTCGCCCAGAGCGATACGCGCACAATATAGCCCAGCCAGTATTAAAGTACCAGCTCATAAAAAACACATAACTGATTGTTTTTTATACAATAACCACAAAAAAATAGGGGCTATTGATAGGGGATTAGCCCTGTATCAGCGGGCCCGGTTAAATGGCGGTAAAGAATTCAGAATCGCTTTGCCGTAACGCCTTGTCAGCAAGCGGTTATCCATGATGGTAATGGCGCCGGCATCGGACTCTGCCCGCAACAGGCGGCCGCAGGCCTGCACCAGTTTCATGGCCGCGTCGGGCACGGTGATTTCCATGAAGGGATTGCCACCCCGGGCTTCAATCCATTCCGACAGGGAGGCTTCCACCGGATCATCGGGTACGGCGAAGGGTATCTTGGCGATGATCACGTGTTCGCAATAGCCACCGGGCAGATCCACGCCCTCGGCGAAGCTCGCCAGACCAAACAGAATACTGGCCTCGCCCTTTTCGATACGGGCTTTGTGCTGATTGAGCATTTCCTGTTTGGACTTATCGCCCTGCACCAGAATCTTGTCGCGCAACGCCACTGGCAGGCCATCGTACACATCCAGCATCTGCCGGCGGGAGGCAAACAGCACCAGGCTGCCTTTGGCGGAATCGAGCAAATCCGGCAAGGCGTCAATCAACCCGAGTGTGTGGTTGATGCTGTCGCTGGCATCGCTGGCCGAATCGGGGATGCGCAGCTCGCCCCGGGAAAAATCAAACGGACTGGGCACCACCGCATAACTGGCATCGTCGGGTGTGCCGGCGCGCATTTTAAGGCGGTCGAACCGGCCAAGCGCGGTGAGCGTGGCCGAGGTCACCACCGCCCCGCAGCAACGGCGCCATAAACTGTACTCCAGGGTTTTGGCGGCCAGGATGGGGCTGGAACAGATTTCGTAATCCAGGCTGCCACCAAAATCCACCAGGGTAATCCAGCGCGCTTTGGGCAACGCATCGGCCACCTGCGGTTCGGCATAGCTGGCCCAGAGCGACAGTGCCGCTTCGGCGCGGGCGAGCCACAGGCCCACCTGCGGGAACCAGTTTTCCAGGTCCACCTTGGGCACATCGCAATCGTTGGATTCCAGCGACTGCTCCAGCTCGCGGCTGATTTTGCCGAGTAATTCGGTCAACCGCTCGAAGCCGATTTTCAATTGCACGGCCACGTCCATCATGGCCTCGGGCACGATACCCTGCTCAAACCGGTAGCGGGGCGATCGCTCCGGGTCTTCAATGCGCTCGGCCAACTGGGTCACCATGGGGTAGACCAGCTCGAGATTGCGCTTGCAATCGCCCAGTGCCGCGGGCAACTGCTCGCCAAACCGATCGATGTTGCCAGCGCCACTCACCTCGCCCAACATGGCCCCGTGCACCTTATTCACCTGCTCGATCCATTTCATGCTGCCGATTAACCGGCTGTGCGCAGCAAAATGATTGAGGGCTTTATCGGGCAGGTGATGACCTTCGTCAAACACGTAGATGGCGTCTTCAGGCGCCGGCAGAATGGCACCCCCACCGAGCGCCAGATCCGCCAACACCAGATCATGGTTGGCCACAATCACGTCAAAACTGCCGAGCGAATCGCGCGATTTGATAAAACTGCAGCTGCTCACGTTGGAACAGCGGCGACCGGTGCACTGGCGGTGGTCGGTGGTGACCCGGCCCCATACATCCGCGGCCAGCTCTTCATGCCACTCGTCTTTATCACCCGCCCATTTGTTGGCCGCCATGGCATCCATCATGGACTGATAGATGGTGAGCGCCTGCTCATCCACCTGCGGGTATTCATCTTCGTACAGGGCTTTGTCGCTGTTGTTGGCCGCGTCCACATCGGAAAGAATGCGGTCCAATTTGGACAAACACAGATAGCGCCCGCGGCCCTTGGCCAACGCAAAACTGAAATTCAGCCCGGAATGGCGTTTCACATCCGGCAGATCCTTGTTGATGATCTGCTCCTGCAACGCCACGGTGGCGGTGGAGATCACCAATTTCTTGCCGAGGAACCTTGCCGCCGGAATCGCCGCCAGCAAATAGGCCACCGTTTTGCCCGTGCCGGTGCCCGCCTCCACCACGCACACATGGCCTTCACCCTCGCGCTCTTCGTCGTCATTCAGCCGGATGCCCCCGAGCGTGCGCGCGATTTCGGCAATCATCAGCTTCTGACCATAGCGGGGCTTGAGTTCCCGGGCTTCCAGAAACTGGCTATAAGCGGCTTGAATGGTTTTTTTCAATCCGGCGTCGAGCATAAAGCGGGAAAACCTCAGATTATTTGAGCGACCGCAATTTCTTGCTTATGCTCTATTGATCCCAAAAGGAGTCGGCTCAGGCCATTATATGCTGAAAGACAAATCCATACCCGTCTGGGTATTCGTCATCGCCGCTGTCGTCCTGGTGATCGTGAGTGTGGCCAGTACCCTGATCATCGCCAAACAATACCGCGCAGGCTTTGACGAGGCGGCCAGCACCAAGCGCGCTCTGGGCATTGTGGAAAACCGGCCCAAGTTCGACACCTTTGCCGGCCACGGTGTGTGTGAAGCTGCCATTTACGCCAATATGGAGGGCAAAATTGTGACCCTTCAAATGGATGAGCGGGCCGCCATCTACAATGACTTCGAGCGCACCAACACCCTTTTGTTCACCGCCGACGTTGTACCGGCCGATGAGCGGTTTTTAAGCGAACACCGCTCCACCATCCCCATGCAGGCCCAGTGCGTCACCAGCGCAGATAACAACAAGCTGGTGACACTGGTGATTGCGCCCGCCGATCAGTGACCGGCGTCCAATCGCGCATGTACCGGGTTGGCGTAGATTCCCAATAACAAATCCCGCTGCAAATCCGGCATCCCCTGCACCCTGCGCTCCAGCTCCTTTTTCACGCAGGGGTGTTGCGCCGGGTCGAAACGCTTGCCTTCGGTGCCGAAAATCACATCGGGCACGCGGCCGGTGAGCATGGTATAGGCCATGCAATTGCTGGCGTGAAGAAAGTAATTGGACAGGATCTGGCGGTCCACTTCGGCAGCAACGGCATCGGTGGATTCATAATCACCCTTGATGACGTTACCAAAGGCCAGGTGAATGGCACCTTTGTAACCCTTGATACCCTGGGCGATAGACTCCACGTCCTCATGTTCGCCCTTCTGATAGCTGCCTTCGGTTTGCAACATGTAAAGCTCGCGGCTTTTGGCTATGTCGCATGGGTCCCACTCGTAAGAAATGGAAACCGGCACCAGATTCAGCTCGGCAATGTATTCACTCAGTGGCTGCGGCTTAGGGCGATTAAGTGCAAACATGCTGATCACTGCCGGGTTGGTCTTATCGCGCCCGTCTTTGGCCCGGCCTTCGCGCTGGGCTATCCACACATTGGATTTTTCTTCCCGCACCACGTGGTGAATGTAGGAAGACAGGTATTTGGCTGCTTTCAGTTTCTCGCGCGGGGCCTTGGCCGAGCGGTTAACGATAAACGACTTGTTCAGCCGCATAATGTCCGACACATAGGGCTTGGTGAGCAAGTTGTCGCCAATGGCAATCTGCAGGGTCTGGAACTCGTTGATGTAGAGCACCCAGTTCACCATGGCGGGGTCCATGGCGATGTCGCGGTGGTTACTGGTAAACAGATAGGCCTGATTGCGATCCAGCGATTCCAGGCCGCTGAAGCTGACGCCGCGGGACTGTTCATCCAGCATGGCACGCAGGTATTTGGACACCAGCTCCTGCAGGCCATCCACGGTATCGATACCGGCGAACTGTTGCTGCAGCTTGCGCTTGACCAGGGGCTTGAGCGCCCAACCGGCAAGGCGGCTCAGGCGCGGGTAAAACAGGGCAGCAATGGCGCTGTGCAGTTCCGGGTTATCTACAATCCGGGCCAGGGTGGGGGCTACCTCATCGTCGCGGTAGGGACGGATGTCGTCAAAATCACTCATATTGTTATCGCTTGCTATTTGAGTACACTCGGCCCTGCCTTAGGCCTTTGCGGATTCGGCTCGCTTCCCGGAGCGGAAAACCGGGCAAAATACCGAAAAAGGACACTAAATGCTAGTTGAAAGCTGCCCTTGTTGTAGCGGCAAGTCTTACGCCGCGTGTTGCGGCCCCATTCATGCGGGCGGGGCCGCCGCCAGCCCCGAGACCCTGATGCGCTCGCGCTTTGCGGCGCATGCCCTGGGGTTATTTGATTACATTCTCGCGAGCTGGTCCGATGAGGCGCGCCCCGCGGTGGATCAGGCTGGCCTGCGTGATTGGCTGGCGGCCGCACAATTTGGTCACTTGCGGGTCATTGCGGCACAGGATGACTGGGTGGAATTTGAATGCTGGTACAAGCAAAACGATCAACTGGAGCAACTGCACGACCGCTCCTACTTTGTTCACGAGCACGGCCATTGGCGTTATCACCGCTCCGAGGCCCCGCGTAGCAAACCCTCCGTGCCGGGGCGCAATGACCCCTGCCCCTGCGGTTCAGGCAAAAAACACAAGAAGTGCTGTGGCTAGCGTTCAGCTCACATGCTTAACCCTGTAACTCATGCACCGACTCCTCCAGTGCATGGATCGCGTCGGTCAGCTGTTCATCGCACAGGTAAGGCGCAGGCCCCATGCGCAGCCAGTGGCGCCGGTAATCCGTGTGCACGCCCCGATCGCGCATCATTTCAGACAAGGCTTGCGCGTGCGGTGAGTCAAAGGATAAAAAGCCGCCCATGTATTCCACCGAAGTGCTGAGCTTGATCACCGCCGGATCAAAATCGTTGCGCTTGAAGGTGTTGGCCAGCAGCTCCAATTGATGATGGTGCACGTCGTCCAGGAACTCGGGCGTGAGATTCTGGGCCCGGAAGAAATCAAATACCCGGTCCGCGCGGAACACCGGCAACATATCAATGGACGAACCATGAAAACGCGCGGCGCCATCGGCATAGGCAAGGGGCGTAGCTGCGGGATTGTCCACCACCGGATCGAAGCCGCCAAACCAACCGGTAATTACCGGCCTGAAATCCGCGCCTTCTGGCACATGCATAAACGCGATGCCGCTGCCCATCTGGCAGTATTTGGCACCACCCGCCACCACAAAAGCGCCCTGCAGGTTGTAGTCTTCTACGGAAAACGACAACACATTTACCGAGTGGTAGGCATCCACAAACAGCGCTACGCCCCTGGCCTCGCACAGCGGCATGAGCGTATCCAGCTCCAGTGTCTGGTGACCGGTTTCAAAATTGACCGACGACACACACAGCGCAGCCGTTTTATCGTTAATTTGCGCGGCCAGACGCTCCACCAAGGTGCTGGCCGGATTGGCCGCCACCGATACCACCTCTACCCCCGCCTCGGCCAGACGCGCCAGCTGGCGGGCAATCGACGGATATTCCGCGTCGGTGGTGACGATTCTCGGACGCGTGGCCAGCGGCATCGCCGACAGAAAGCGGATAAACAAGTCGTGCACCGAAGACGCCAGCGCGATGCGTTCAGGCGCGGCGTGGATCAGCTCGGCAAAGCCGGCACGCACCCGATCGGCAATCTCAAATTCCTGTTCGAACCGCTCCTCGCCGTAACGGTTCAGGCAATCCCAATGCGCCTGGTAGGCGTCACCGGCACAATCCGGCATGGCCTGGTGAATATGGCCAGTGAGCATGATGCGGGCGCCAACAGCGGCGTGGCTGTACAGGGCAGCGAGTTTATTAGGGGTTTTGGTCAGGTCGGCAAGTGTGGGCATGGGCGCTCTCTCGTTCTGTTCAGGAAGTATAGTCGAGCCCTTTGCGGTAGACTGCGCGGCTCACTTCAACCAAGCCCTCAGAGGAAACCCGCGTGTCGACCCCTGCCCTGCACACCCTTGTGGACTTCTTTAACGCCACCGGCCTGCGCTACAAGGCCTATGATCTGGGCGCCCGTATCCAGCTGCTGGCCAAGGACACCTTTGTGGGCTTCGAAAGCGGCCTCACCCCCTACCCGGCCCCCTATCTGGGCAAGGCCAATCTGGGCCTGGTGCTGTGGCGCGAGGGCGACGCGCAGGCGCCGCAAATCTGGTTTCTGCGCTTTGCACTGGACGAGCAAGGCAAGCTGGCACCAGCCGAGCGGGACAGCTTCCTGCGCCAGTTACTGATCAGCGTGGGGGAAAACCTGGACGCGGCCAGTGAGGGCGGCAAACTCAAGGGCGTGTTGGACAACAACCCTTACGTGTGGGAACCGGCGGAGCCGCTGCGCGCGGCCTTCCACGCCAAACTCACCCACCGGCTGAAACTCGCCCCCAGCGCACATTACCCGGACGCCCTGCACTACCTGACACAAGGCCCATGGGACTACTGGCAGGCGCTGGGCTTGCAGGGGCTGGCAGATCTGGTGGTGCGCTGGCAGCAAACCGACGTGCACAAGGCCTTCAAAGCCAGTCTTGGCCAGCTGCCCGATGCGGTGCTGGCCAACCTTGCACCGCTGTTTGAACACGAGGCCATAGACGCAGCCCTGACCCAGTGCTGGATAGAGCGCTTAGACAGCGCCCGAAAGGCCAATCAACCCGGCCAGGCCACCGCTTGCCTGCGCGCCATCGCCAGCAGCGAAGCCCGCGGCATGGTCAATGCGGTGATTGAGCAATTGCTGGCGAGCCCGCAGTTAGATGCGGAAACCCTGGTGACCCTGGCCACCCGCCACAACCAGGCCATCAGCCAGCCCGAACTCACCCTGCCCTACCTTGAGCAGATTGCCCAACTGGACACCAGCGCCTTCAACCGCATCATGGCTGAACTCCTGTTCAACGCCAGCCTGCGCCCCGCCTGGCTCGCCGCCTTCCGCGATCCGCACCGCTCCGAACGCCTGGCCCAAGCCATTGGCGCCCTGCTGGGCAGCAACAACTGAAACACCAAAGTACCAAGGGGTCTGGCGCGACCCGGTCTGGCCCCTTGGTACTTACAACCGACTCCTTTTCGGCCATGGGAATGGCCTCCTACAAAATCATAACCTCGGGGAGTCTGACCCCAGTTCTTGCCCGCTCTCAGTTTATTTTGGTGCGGCAGCGACAACGGCGTCGCTGTTGGTTGGCATGGGGATGTGGTCCGGGCTACGGGTGGCGGATTTGTCGAGTATGCGGGCGGGCCAGAGCGCGAGCAGCCAGGCCAGCACCAGGGCGATAGCACCGATCCACAGCGCCAGCTGATAGTCGGCCAGCAACTGCCCTTCGCCCGTCACACTGAACCCTGCCACCAGTGGCCCACTGGCCAAACCCATTTTGGAGGCAAAGCCCGCCAGTGCGGTAAAGCGGCCGGAGTGATCGAATTCCGCCGCCATGCCCAGCAGGTAAGCAATCACCAACGCCCAAGTCACGCCCACCAGACAATTAGCGAAGCCGAATACCCCGGGCTGATCTGAAAACATCAGACCCCAGGTGGCCCAGGCGGTGAGCAACATGCTGATGCCCAACACCGTGGCCCGGGCAAAATGCTGACTGGTGACGATTACCAGTGCCGCGCCAGCCATGCCCATCCAGGCGGCTATACCCAACCACTGTCCCGCCTGTTCCACCGACAGGCCGGCCGACTTGGCCAGGCCCATGATTATCGCGTAAGGGCCATTGTTGCCGGCCTGAAACAGAAACAACGCCGCCAGGGTAAACACCAATGGCCAATAAGCCACCTCGGCGGATGCACCTGCCGGGCGTACTTTTGGCGCATAGTCCGGCAGCCACTGCAGCAATGCCAGCGCCACAAACGAAAACGCCATCAATGTTAGAAACAAAACGTGGCTGCCAGCGGCCTCTACCCACAGTGGCAGCCACATAACGCCCAGACCACCCAAGCCATATTGCACCACCAATAAAACGGCAAAGGTGCGCGCGGGATTCTGGGTACGGGCAAACACACCATAGGCAATACCCACCAACAATCCGCCCACACAGCCATGCGCGAAACGGATCGCCGCCAGCGCCAGTGGCTCGGCCACCACCATAGACACGGCATCCAACGCGATCAGTCCCACCAACAAGGCGGCACAAAAACGCGCCCAGGGAAAACGCCCCACCAGCACCACCGCCGCCAATGCCCCGAGGGCTGCGCCGTAAATATTGGAGGAGGTAACCGCACTGGCTTCGGCGGTGCTGAATCCACGGCCAGTGATCAGGCCATCCACCAGTGCCGGTAGGATGTTCACGTAAAAAAGTCCGGCGGTGGCAAGCCAGGCCAGACTGAACCGGGCCAGCCAGCCGTTGGGCGCCTGGCGTGGGAGCCAGGCATTGAGCGCGGTAACATTATTCAACATGCGGTAGGTCCTTTACTGACACAGTGGCGCCAACTTATGGGCTTCCTTCGCCGCCGTTTTCCATAGATAAGTGTCGTTGTCAGAAAAATAGTAATAACTGGCACCATTGGGCAGCAGTAAAACGCTGATGCCACCGTAACCCGACATGAAGGGCACCCACAAGGGTGCGCTGCAACCCACATCGCTGCCGATTTCGTGCGCCCAGAAGCCATTGTTGTAGTGATAGTCGGTTAACGGTACAGGCCCGCGATCGGTGTCATTTCGTTGCAACGCCGCTTGCAACAAATTCGCCGACAATGCCTGCACACCATTCACCTGCCCGTTGGCGCGATTGAAAAAATCCGCCAGTTTGGCCACATCATCGCGCTGATAAGTCAGGCCCCAACCGGCAAACGGCTGCGCAATTGAATCGTATGTACGACGCGTCACCTTGGCCACCGGGCTCAGCCCCAGCGGCGACCAGATATCGCGCACAATGGCGTCAGCAAAAATATCGCTGTTACTACCATCCTGCGCCCGCAAGTAGGCATTCATGGCCGTACCCAGCGTATAGGTGTCGGAGGTGTGATACACCCACTGGCTGCCGGGTGTGGCTTTGCGATCGTAATAGTTGCAGCTATAGCTGATTTTCGAGGCGTGATCTTCCGGCAGGAACAGATCGTTGGTATGGCTGGCGCCCTCGTCCGACATGTAAATGCTGGAGCGGTAATTACCGGTGGCCATGTCCAGTGCATGCTCGAAGGTCACATCCCCCCAATTACCGTTGGCCGCACAATCGGGCACCCAGTCGGCAATCTTTTCGTTTCTGGCACCGGGAAAGCGCTGCTCCAGTCGCATCAATGCCGCGCCTGCAAACACCGACTTGGCAGTGGAGTAAGACGGCACCGTTAACACATCACAGAAAGGGTATTGCCCCGCGCGGGTGTCACAACCACCCACGTAATTCACGCCTTTATACACCAACCCAAACAAGGTCATGTGCTCGGGATCCGTTTCGCTGGCAGAACCAAACTGGCTGACATCAATACCCGGATAATCAACGGCCAATTGCGCAATGGGTTTCACCGGCATGCGCGCCGCTTCATCCGCTTGGTGGGCCGCGCGCACACTGGCTGCATTTGTCGGTTCATAGGCAGAGTAAGTGGCCGGCAACCGACCCCACATATCAAACTTAAAATACAAACAGGTTTCACTGCTGATCTGGTAGGCCACATTGCTCACGCTACCCGCACCATCAAAGGTAAAACTCATGACGCCATTGTGCATGCAGTTGGCGTTTTTCTGGTGCAAGGCAAACGGCAAGGCAGCACGGCTTGCACCGTTGTCACCGTTTTCCTGCCAGACCCGGCCGGGCTGCACGATGTATTCCCATTCGGGATGAACATTGGCTTGTGTACCGCGCAGAACCGGCACCAGATGTGAACCGGTTTGCACCAACTCCATATCAAATTCGGGCAGGTGTTTACGGGTGCTGTCGCCGCTGCCGGTGTAGCGGAATGTGTCTTTGATTTCATCAAACGCACCACTGCTGGCTTCGTTACTCAATGCCAGGCGGCCGTTGAACTGGTGTTGTGGGTGTGCTGCATTAGCCGGCAAAGTGAATGCATCCATCGCAACCCTTGAGCCATCGCCCGTAGCATGCAGATCGGCATAGGTCAGTTGAGACCGGCTGACTGCACCGGAGCCCGACAAGGGATCGTAATTGTCTACCACCGAACCCTGTTCAATACCACTCCCGGTCAGGTCGATGATCCAGGGCGATTGATCACTGTTGTTAACCCATTGAATGTCACCGGCAACAAATCCCACCTGCGCGGGCGTGAAAGTCACAGTCAGTGTGCAATTGGCGCTGGGCGACAGGGTTTGATTGCTGCAGCCGTCTTGCTGCAACGCAAAGGCGGAACCGGTGATACTGGCAGCATTGAATACCAACAACGCATTGCCGGCATTTTCGAGCACAATGCTGCGACTGGCCGTCTCGCCCAGGTTGACATTACCAAAGCCCCCCTGCCCGGTTTGGGTGATGTCCGGCGCCGGTTGCAAACCGCCCGCGGTACCGGTCACGCTCACTTCATCCCCCCAACAATAATCGCCTAACAAATCACCGGTGCTGCGAAAACGCACTTGCAGGTCCGGGTTATCTTCAAAGGCGGCGTCGGTCAGGCTGCCAGAAAAAAACGTGGCGTTGTCCTGACCGTCAGCCAGCGTAATCAAGGTTTGCCATTGCTGGCCGGCGTCAGCAGACACCTCGGCATAACACCGATCGGGATCTTCCAGCCCGGTGGCTGCCAGACGCATGGCGACGGTAACGTCGGAATAACCGGTGGTATCGAGCGCATGCACGGCTGTGGCCGTTTTTTTCAGGCGTAAACTGTAATTGCCGATACTTTGTGTGCCACTGACAGCTACATTACCCAACAACTGCCAGCCTGTGGCATCACCGGATTCAAAGCCTTCATAAAACAGTGTTTCCGATTGTCCGTTGCACGCCAACAACGCCATGACGCACGCCACGGTGAGTGTGTTTACCTGCCGCATTACCGCCCCCTCGTTATTATCAAATGAAAACAGTCGGGAACAGTGTAAAGCGCTCAGCAAAACGCCATAGCGCCAGTTCACCGCTGGTGATGGCACCAGTTGTGGGGGACTATTTCCCGAGCAGAGCCAGATAAGGTTGGAAATGGGGTTCGACCTGACGCCAGCGTTCAATCCGGTGGCAATGCACACCGTCGCGGATCTGACTGGCACTGGCAGTAGCTGAGAAGCCCTGTGCCCGGGTGCTGACCGGCGTCAATTCAAGCCAGTCAAATAACGTGCGCGTCAACGCCGGCCAGTCACGCACAGCCGATTCATACTGCAGCCACTGCACCTGCGGCAATTTGGGTTGCCAGTGCGCCATGAGTTGACGGTAGGCATTCACATAACGACCTAATTCGTCCTGCCGATAGGAAAACGGATAAACCCGGCCGAATAATTGCCGGTAAAGCGCAAACCCCATGGCGCGGGGATCGCGGTCAAGATGAATCACTTTGGCCTGCGGTAAGGCAGCCAGTATCAGCGGCAGGTTCAGGCTGTTAATGGGCAGTTTGTCGATAAACCAACGCGCGCCCGACCAGCGCCGGCTTGCCTCCAGATAACGTTGCCCGACCGCCGTCAGATCGAGCGAAAATACCTTGCCGACAAATTCGGCCGGTGTGGCCGGCGGCTTGCCAAACTGGCTCTGGAACTGCTGTATTAACGCGCGGTTAAAATGCGGCAATTCGCCCGCCCCGACAATGTTCGGGTGCGACGCCAGGTGCGACTCCAGCAGACTGGTTCCGGTGCGCGGCAAGCCCACGATAAATAACGGCCGGGCGGTTTCGGCCTGTGCGGGATCGACAGGCAGCGCGGGCAATTCGGCTTCGGCCAGGCAACGCAACAGGGTTTCATCCCGCGTGACCTGATACTGAAACCCCGCGCGTTTGCGCGCAGCACCGCGATCCAACCACTGCATCATGTCATCCCAATGGCCGAGTTGCTCGGCATAGCGGGCGGCGGCATAACACAGGGCGACAGTGTCTTCTTCCGGCACAGATTGCCGGGTGATGATCTCTGTAAGCGCGTTCAATCGGGTGTCGGGGGTATCGGACGCAAGTTCGGCACGTACTAACTGGGCTTCACCCTGTGCAGGATTCAACGCCAACGATTTATCCAGCCACCGGGCGGCCTCGTCCAACTGCCCGCAATGGCGCAAAATAAATCCGTGATTACTCATCAGGCCAGGTGCATCCGGCGCCAGTGCGAGTGCGCGCTCGCTCGCTGCCAGTGCGAATTCAGGCCACTGATGCAAATGACAAAGCTGTGATACATCGGCCCAGGCCTGGGCACTGAGCGATGGCGGGTGTGAAAACCATTGCGACAACGCCTGCCGGTCAGGCTGTGAAGCGGCGGCGGCGAGGCTTTGCAGGTCGGGTGAGGATTGGATTTTCATGACAGCATTGTGCCAAAAATCACAACGAATAGCAGATTAAAATTGGCGCCAATCCATTCGCGCAAAAGATTATGAAACCGTTGACGCAGTTAGCAGTGAACTGCAGCACGCCGACCGAAGTGTCGGACCGTCACTATCCCTGGCTCCTTTCGGCATACAGTCCATCCATGGCGCCGGTTTTTGCTCCTCGGTAACGGCTCCTGCGTTACTCTACCTCCTGCTTCCATGCAGTCGTGCAAAACCGGCATTTCCGCCATCCCTGGCGGTCACAAAAAAAGGGCCGACTGGCGGCCCGAGGGAAGAAATACCCGAGGAAAGATCAATTGAAATAGTATTTGGCACTCAGACCCAAGGTTCTGGGCGTGGCCAGGTAATTACGCTGGTTGTTGCCGTAGTAATTTTCAAAAATACCGGTATCGGTGCTCATGAACGCTGAGGGGAAGCTACCAGTCACACCGGCTTCATTGAACAGATTGCGTGCATAAAGTGACAGCGTCCAACTTTCGGATTGCAACGCTACCGAAGCATTCCACAATGAGAAACCATCAAACGTATCCTGAATGGCACCATCCTGTACTGAGTTTGTAGAATCGGATTGGTAGTAACCAGACAATTGGCTGTACAAGCCCAGACCGTTCGCCAGTGTATAGACGTGATCCACCGATACGGTAAGCACATGCTCTGCGGTACTCGGCAGCCGTTGACCTTTTTCCGCAATCACTGCCTCGGTCTGAGGTGCGATCAGGTCCGCGGCCAGTTTTGCATCCGTATAGGCGTAGCCGGCATTGAAGTTTACTGTATCGGTCAGCGCATAGCTCAGCTCGGCTTCCAATCCCTGAGTTTCGGCTTTATCGCCATTTTGGGCAATAAAGAAGCCCCACCAGGCGGTTGCCGCATTGAGCTGCGGGTCTTGCCAGTCCACGTAGTAAATATCAGCCGAATAGCGCAGACGATCACTTGTGCCTTTGATACCCAATTCATAATTATTGACCCGATCAGCCTTATAGAACTGGATGGTTTCCGGATTCAGTTCGGCAAAAAAACCATCGGTAGGCACGGCGTTAGCACCACCCCGCCGGAAGCCTTGCGAGAAGGTGGCGTACAGCATGCTGTTCTGGGTGACATCCCAGGACACATTGAGTTTCCCCAACACACCGTCTTCTTTTTGCGCAGGAAAATCCTCATAGGGCACCACCACGCCTTCAAACAACGGGAAGTCCATTGCCGTTGAGTTGGTCAGTTCATTGTCAAACCAGCGCGCACCGGCCGTCACTCTCAACGTATCGGACAGGTGGAAGGTCATCTCTCCGTACACCGCCAGATCGGTAAAAGTTTCGCGACGGTCATACAGGAAATCGATTTCAGACAAGGGCGCACCCAGCCACCACTGGCCATCGGCCAGACAGTTGCTGCCAATGGCGCTACACGCCTGACTGTATTCATCCAGCCCGAGCAGGTAACTGGTATTAAAGGTGGAACGGTCCTGATCCATGTAGTACACGCCGGCCACCCAATCGATAGCGGAATCGGTTTCGTTGGAGACCAGGCGGAACTCCTGCACCAGCGCGTCTTCTTCGTAACCGGCATTCACATGTGCCACCGGGCGGGGATTGCCGGGATAGAGCCAGTGAAACCAATCGCGGCCTGTCACCCACAGGGAGGTATTGTCGCGCCAGCCGTTGCCGTTGTGTTCGTATTGCGAGGTATTGCTGGTGAGGGTGGCGAAGCCCATGTCCCATTCCATGTCGAGACTGGCCAACTGTACATCGCGTTCGGACGCTTCCAGCATGGTGGAGCCGGATTCATAATCGCCATACACATTGCCGTTGTAATCGGCACCTTCAGTCACCGAACGGCGCGCATCCACTTCATCCTTTTGTGCACGCAAATTCAGTTGCAAGGAAAAATTATCCGTCGGTTCAAACCGCAAGGCCGCGTGTGCGTAATTAATCGACACGCTGTCTGCATCTTTTTTACCGCCATAACAACTGCCGTTAAACGCCACTTCATCGGGCGTCAGACTGCTGTCTTTTACCGACTTACAGCTGCCATCGTCGGCCGCTACCACGGGCTTGCCATCTGCCAGTTCATACAAGTTGACATAATCAATCACACCGGCATTCTGCAATGTGCCCGCGCTCAGGCGAAATGCCACTGTCTCACCCAAAGGCAGGTTCACCATGGCATCGGCTGAGTAGTTGGTACCGTCACTGCCCTCGGTCATCGAGGTGGTACCGGCCACACTGGCATCAAAACCTTCAGTGCTCGGTTTGTTCATAATGTAACGCACTGTGCCACCCAGCGCGCCGGAACCATAAAGCGTACCTTGCGGACCGCGCAGCACTTCTACGCGCTCGATATCCTTCAACAAAAAGCCGGCAAATAGCGGCGTCTGATCCACATAGCTGGCCACCGTGGGCACCGCTGACAATCCGATATCACCGTTTGCACCGTTATCCACGTTCACACCGCGAATCACCATGCTATTCACCACACCGGCATTACGATAACCGCGATCCACCACAGAAATACCGGGAATGGTGCGCATGAGATCGGTGGCATCCACAATATTCTGACGTTCGATATCATCACCCTGAACGGCCGAAATATTGTAAGGAATATCTTCAATGGATTGTGCACGCGCGCTCGCCGTTACAATCACTTCTTCCAGCGTAACCGCGTCTTGCGCCTGCGCCGGTGAGACGCCTGAGGCGGCGATCGCGAGCGCAAGTGAGCTGATTTGGTATTTAGGTTTCATAGTCCCCTCGACGTTACCCGGTGATTATTGTCAGAAATCACTATGCTCGCCCTCAACCGGACCACATAGTGCCAGTTGAAATTATTTTTTGGTTCCAGTTGTCGGGGCCTGCACGGTATACCGCTCTGGCACCACCAGTTCGCCCAGCTGCTGAAGCACGGCGTGCTGGCTTGCCGGGCAACGATAAGCGGGAAATTCCACATCGTTGTCGCGCCAGCTTTTCAGCACTTGCCCCAGCCCGTGCCAGCCGCGTTCGCGGCATTGCCGGAGATAATCAAAATCCAGTTCGGCCACCATGATTTCGCGCACCTCGCCACATTGGTGCACCACTTCACCGCCGGGGCCGCAAATTAATGAACGACCGTTGCCCAGGCGACCGGCCACATTAACATCAACAAAGTAGACCTGATTTGACACCGCATTGGCGCGCGCCAGCGAAAGCTCCACCTCCCGATCAATGGTATTGGTCATGGTGGGATGCAATATTGCTTCGGCACCCATACACGCCAACGACCGGCTGACCTCCGGAAACCACATGTCGTAGCAAATGGAGACGCCGAAGCGCGCCACACCCGGCACGTCGAATACACAACACTCAGCGCCAGGTGTCACACCTTTTTCATAGGGCAAAAACGGAAAAATCTTCCGGTAGCTGGCCACCTGTTCGCCCGATGGCGCAAACACCGGCGCAGTATTGAATACCTGCCGTCCCTGGCGAACAAAAAAACTGCCCGGCAGCAACCACACGTTATTGCGGCGGGCACATTCAGCCAACCGTTCAAATAACACATCGCCCTCGGGCACCGCATGTTCGGTGGACGGACCGAACAACGCCAGCTCGCCGACCACCACCATTTGTACCCATGGAAACCGCCGCAACAAGGCGTCAACTTCCTGCTCAATCTGCGCGGAATTATCCTGGCTGGCCAGTGCCAGCTGTAATCCAGCCACTGCGAATCGGCTCATGCAAACCTCTAACACCCTACAGCATTCATTGAGGGCAAAGCCTAACGGCATTGGTGCGGTTTACTTAGAGCCAGATTGATTCCGGACATGGGGCCAGTCCATTGGTGCACAGACGGGCCATAAAAATCGGGGCGGATCTTTGTCGCGCAACCCCGAGGGTAGCAATCAGTCGGCGCGCTTCCGCAGCACGCCACTGTCGATGTACACGCGCTGATCATCAAACCAACGCACCTGATCACCTTCAATCACCGTGTAGAACTTACGTGGCTCTCCGAAGGACCACTGAGCCCACTGCCGGCAAAACTGATCGCCTTCAACCCACCAACGGCCTTCGTCGCGTTCTTCGTTGGCAAAGCCGGCATAGCCGACCATGGTGCCATCGGCAAAGAGATCAATGGTCAGCGGTTGACCGTACACGGTTTTACACAGAATGCGCGCATTGGCAAAGGCACGGGATAATTGCGCACGGGTCAACCAACACGGATTGGCGACATCCAACGCTTCGGGTGTCAGGCTGCTCAGGGTTTTGATCAATTCGGCAAGCCGTGCGATACCGGGACGGATCTGCTCTAATGGCAAGCTGCTCACGCCCACGCGGAAACACGGCGGGACTTCGCCGGAACCACCGAAATAGTGATCCACCGGCTCGATAAGAATACCCTGCTTCTCCGCCTCGGCACACAGCCGATCGATGGGCAACCCGGCCGGGCCTTCAACCCAACAACAAGTACCGCCTTCGGATTGCATCGTGTGCACCGACTGGGTGAGGTAATAATTGAGTGCATCGCGCAGCACGGTCCACCGGCTCTTGAAAGTTTCATGCAGCCGTCGCATGGTGGCGTCATAGTGCCCGAGAGACAAAAAGAACGCCGCTGTGCGCTGGTTATTGGCTGCCGGAAAGCGCGAAAACAACCGTCGCATATCGCGCGCCGCCTGAATCAGATTCGGGTCGGCCACCAGATACCCCAAGCGCAATCCGGGCGAAATAATTTTCGACAAACTGCCCAGATACAGCACCCGGCCAGTGGTGTCGGCGCTTTTGATGGCGGGGTGTGGATTGCCCAGAAAATTGGTTTCGCTGTCAAAATCATCTTCAATAATCACCTGATCAAACTGCTCTGCCTGATCGAGTAATTCGGCACGTCGGGTCGAGCTCATGGTTACTGTGGTGGGCACCTGATGACTGGGAGTCACGTAAACGTAACAAGCGTCACCGGTATTGTGTTGCGTGCAGAAGCCTTCGGCATCTACCGGTACAAAGCTCAGTTCAGCACCCCGCTCATGTACCAACGCGCGGAAATCCGGGTAGCCCGGCTCCTCCATAGCCACGCGCATGCCAGAACGGAACAGCAGATGCGCCAGCAGCGCCAGCGCTTCTTGTGCGCCGCTGGTAATCAGGATTTCATCGGCTCGGGCAGAGATACCTCGCCGGGGCAGAATCTTGGTGCGGATCTGTTCGATCAGCTGGGGATCATCGGCATCGCCACGCGCGCGCGACCAGTCATTGATCTCGCGCACGCCCAAGGCCAGCCGACTCGACTCGCGCCACTCGGCTACCGGAAATAAACTCTGGTCAAATTCGCCTTCCAGAAACGGAAAGGGATAATCCTGCCAATTGGGTGGCACACCGAATCCCGGTTCACGCCCGGTGGTATCGGGTAAACGCGAACGCCAGAGATCCGAACCGGGCGCCGGGCGCGCAACGCCGGCCAGCGCCGAAGGCCGGCTCAGCATGGCCTCATTCACGTAGATGCCGCTGCGCTCGCGACTGACCAGATAGCCCTCGTCAATTAATTGCTGATAGGCCAACACCACCGTGTTACGGGCAATCGCAAGGTGATCGGCGAGCCGGCGCGAGGACGGCAACCGCTGTCCTACCGGAATCAGGCCGTCGGTCACCAAAGCCACAATCTGTTGGCGCAATTGCGTTTGTAAATTGAGATCAGTCCCGCCTTCAAGGGAGATCAGGTTTTCCAACATGGCCGTTATTCTTGTACTTTTGTATTAAGCAATGTCGCCTTTTACCTTCGCCAAGTCAACACTACCAAGGGGTCTGGCCCCTTGGTACTTACCTACCAATGGGCCAGACCGGGTCGCGACAGCCCCCGCGCAAACCCAGCGCAAAAAAAAGGGCCCGCTATTGCGGGCCCCAGGAGGGAAAAGTCTGGCTTATTGCCATTCGTAACCGAAGCTGATGCCAAAGGTGCGCGGACGGCTCACGCCGAAGAAATGCGCAGGCACGATGCCACCGTTGTTGTTGATACCATCGTAGAACACTTCGTCGGTAAGGTTTTCCACGTAGGCAATTACAGACCACTGGTCATCTGAACGGTAACCAAAGCGCAGGTTCCATTCCTGGTAGGCATCAATCTGGGTTTCATCCAGGTCTTCCCAACCGCGACCACGCTCACCTTCGAAGGTCACGCCCAGGTTACCCACGATCTGACCGGCGCCGTAGGGGTAATGCATGTTAAGCACCGCACTACCGGACCAGTCAGGCGCCCAGAACAGCTTGGAGCCTTCGCAATAACTGTCGGTCGGGTTAGCCACCGGATCGGTGTCGTCACTGGCCGGGCATACACCTGCCATTTTGGTGGCCTCGGTATTCAGGTAGCCAATGCCTGCGTACAAGTCCCAGTTATCGTTCAGTGATGCGGTGATCGAGCCCTCGATACCGCTGCCATCCACAACACCGGCGTTGCGGACTTTAGCGGGCACTTCGCTGTTGATTACCTGCAAATCCTGATACTTGTACATGAATGCGGTCAGAGTCACATTGGCCCGTCCGTCGAACAAGGAGTCTTTGTAGCCCAGCTCCCACGAGTCAACCGTTTCCGGATCAAATGTATTGAGTGGGTAATCGCCCTGGGAAATCGGATCACCTTCGAAGGTGTCATCGGTGTCGATACTGAAGGTACCGAAACCGCCTGGCTTATAGCCCTGAGTGAAACTCAGGAACGTCATGGCGGTATCGTTCGGGCGGAACCGGACAATGGCGCGCCAGGTGGTATCGGTCCAGGTTTCGGACTGTTTGATGTCGCCATCAGTGAAGAAGCCATAAGCCCAATAGGCGCCTAAGTAGCTCTCGGGCTCTGGCACATTCTGGGTAAAGGTTTTCTTATCATTGGAATAACGCGCGCCGATGCTCGCATCCCATTGATCGTTGATGGCGTAGCTCAGGTCAACGTAAGTAGCCCAACCTTCGTAATCACCTTTTGCGCGGTTACCTTCATCCAGGAAACCGGTATCGCTAGGGTAGAAATCGGTGTAGTAATCGGAGCAACCATTGATGGTAGAACCGTAGTAATAGAAGTAGTAGTACTTACACATTTCATCTTCCGACCCACGCAGGCGGAAGGTGGCATCAATTTTTTCCTGGTAGTAAGACACACCGGCATACCAGCTCAGCGCATCGCTACCGGTGGAAGTCAGACGCAGTTCCTGCTGGAAATAATCGCCCGACTGCTCCTGACGGTAGTTATTCAGGTTAACTGGTGTGCCGTCGTAATCTTCGCCGTAGTAATAATCGTGGTCTTTGTAGCCAGTGTTGGAGACCAACTCGGCAAAGCCCAGATCGTAGCTCAGCTTCAATTGCAGCGACAGGATATCGGCGTCATCCTGATTGCCATCAGCCAGGTCCAACGCCACTTCGCGATCGCCGGTGGGCACACTGATAGGGCCATTCGCTTCGTTAATGGCATCCCAGGTTTCACCGGTAGTGACGGCGTGATAAACAGAGCCGGACTGTTCGCGGGTTTCATATTCAGCCACGAAATCCGCGCCGAGCTTTTCACCCTGGAATGTGGTGGACCAGCGCAGGGCTGACTTTTCATGTGCAATCAGGTCGGGACCGCCGGCCAGGTTTTTCACATAACCGTCTTCCTGTGAATGGTAGCCGGCGATGCGGGTGGCCCACTGCTCGTTGATGGGCAGGTTGATGGCACCTTCTACAACCGCATGGCCACGCTGGCCGAGATCGACATCGATGTAGCCAGAATTGCCGCCATTGATATCAGCTTTTTGCGTGTGCACACTGATCGCACCACCGATGGATGAGCGACCAAACAGGAAACCTTGCGGCCCGCGCAATACTTCCGAACGCTCCATATCGTACAAACTGGTCACTGCAGCGCCGTTGCGCCCTTCGTAAAAATCGTTTTTGAAAAACGCCGCCGAGGGATCACCACCAATACCGAAATCCTGGGTGCGGATACCGCGCACACTCACGGCATCCAGGAATGAATCCTTGGAGTTACCGGTAATACCCGGGGTGATGTTGATCAGGTCTTTGACATCGTCCAGGTTGTTGTCTTTGGTGAAATCACCGGTAAAAGCGGAAATGGCCAGTGGCACATCCTGCACATTTTCGGCGCGCTTGGTGGCGGTTACCGTCACTTCTTCCAGCCAGTCCTGGGCATGAACATTCATGCCGAGGCCCGAGGCAACGGCGGCGGCTGCAATACTCACAGCCAACCGTTTACGGGTAGGTAAGGTGTGCTTCATAGCTTCCTCTCTTTTGTTATCAGGGTTTTTATTCCACAGGGATTTTTTCATTGCGAAGCGTCTGCAACATGGGTTGCAGTTGTTGTTGGTATTTTTTCCAGCGGCCGATCGAGCGGGTGTGAGCAGGTTCACGCACCTGCGCCGCACTGGCGGTAGCAACCGTTGCCTGCGATTGATGGAAGTTCAGGCATTGATCTTCCCAGGGCAATTCCAGATAGTCGATTAACGCACGGGCATTGGGTTCCAGATCGCGCGCGGTCTGTTCGTAAGAAATATCGAAGAACCGGCCAGGGAAGCGCTCGCGGTAGGTGTCCATCAGCCGGCGATAGCGCGCGTGATGGCGGGCCATTTCTTCCTGATCGTAAGAATGCAAATAGGCATCGGCAAACAATTGCTTGAAGCTGGCGAAACAGGCATCCATGGGATCGCGTACCAGGTGCACGATTTTTGCGTTCGGCAGCGCTTTTAAAATAAACGGAATCAACAGGTAATTGACCGGCAGTTTATCCACAAAGCGCGGCGTGTCGCCCTGCATGCGTTGCGTGGATGCCAGGTATCGCTCACCCACCTGATTAAAATCGAGGTTGCGCGCAGCCTGGAACAATTCCGCCGAAAAACGCCGCGGGTCCTGATGCTGAGTCAGACGCCGGAGCGTGAGGCCAAACTGCTGCAACTCGCCGGCAGAGGTCACCTGCGAATGGCTGGTAATAATGCGCTCAATAAGCGTGGTGCCGGTGCGCGGCTGACCCAATACAAAAATGGGCGCAGCACTGTCTACCGACGAGGTTCCCTCGGCCAGCCAGTCGACCGTGCACAAATCCGTCAGCGCATCAAACATGGCCACTTCAGCGGCCTCATCGAACGCCACGGTTTCGCGCCGGGCAGCGGCGCCTGCAATAAACGCCTCGATAGCGCCGTCCCAGTCCTTGAGGTCTTCGCATTCTTTGCCGATGGCATAATGTAAAAACGCTTGAGCGCGGTGCGTAATACGCGGATGCGCCAGTAATGCTTGCATGGCATCTATGTGACTGCGGTCAGTGGCCTTGTGCGCGCCCGACAAGGACCAATGAATCTGCGCCTGGGAAGGCGCCTGTTCGAGCACGCGCCGGAAACGCAGTTCGGCATCCGCCAACTCGCCGTGGTAAACCCGGTTGTTGGCCAGATTCATTTCGTAGGGCACATGCCCCGGCGCAGCGGCAACGGCTTTTTCGAACGCTTGGCGCGCCAGGCCATGGTCGCCCATGCGGGTATAAACCGTGCCCATCAGATCCTGCACCAGCGGATCGTCGGTGGCCGCGCGCTCGGCCTGCACCAAGGCGGCATCGGCACGGTTGACCTGGCCTTCTTCCATAAACAACCGGGCCAGATGGGCCCAGGCTGCAGCGTGATTTTTATCGAGTGCGGTGACCGACCCGAAGGCCTGAATGGCGGTGTGGCGTTCGCGCAATTCCAATGCCACCAAGCCCACCAGAAAGTGCGCTTGAGGTAAGCGTGGATTTTGCGCAATCACTGCCTGACAAAGGCGAGCGGCATCCTGAGGGCGGCCCTGATTGAGCGCCTCAAATCCTTCTCGCAACATCTGGGCCAGCGTCTGTTGCTGGCTTGCCTGTTGAAGCAACGTGTCCATCCCCTGTGTGTTATTAGTGCGGCGTCAACGCCGCCGGCGGTGGCCTGTGACGGGCCATCCCCTCTACGTTTATATACCTTCGCCGCGTAAACGCCAGTGCTTTTCGTGATTACTGCGATTACACGCGATTGATTCTGGACAATATTTGTTCAAAACTACCTATTCCGAATAATTATTCATATACCCAAAGCGGGTCAAGTATAAATGTCATGACAAAGACTGGTAAGCCAACCGAAGCTTGGGTAAATTTGCCCGTTTTACACCAATAACAAATCGCCGGGTCCCCCTATGAAGGCCATGAATTTCCTGATGCGCAAGGCATTACTCGCCTGCCTGCTGTTCGCCGCTACCCTGTCGGGTAACGCGGTTGCCGAATCCACCGAGGAGGGCCCGTGGACGCTGCCCAGAATTGTGCTGCAAGACGTCCCTTTTTCCATCAGTCTCGCCGATACCACCCCCACCGAGGATCTATGGCTGAGTCTCAACGGCGAGCGCATCGAGCTCACACCCAGCGATGACGGCCTGAGTTTCAGCGAACTCAGTACCGGCGAAAGCCAGGCGGCCCTGCAGTTGATGCAAGGCGACACCGTATTGGCCGAAAGCACCCTCACCGCCCTGCCCGGCTGGTTTTCACTGATTCCCGCACTCATGGCCGTGACCATGGCGCTGCTGTTGCGCAACGTGATGATTGCCCTGTTCACCTCGTTGGTGCTGGGTATCTGGATGCTGTACGGCTTTTCGGCCATGGGCTTTATTTACGCGATTCTGGATTCCTGCCAGGTCTATGTGGTGAACGCGCTGACCGAGCGCGAACACATGGAGGTGGTGGTGTTCTGCTTCCTGATTGGCGGCCTGGTGGGCATTATTTCCCGCAATGGTGGCACCATGGGCATTGCCGAGCGCATCACCCGGGTGGTGAAAAACCGCGCGCAAACTCAGCTCTCCACCAGTTTTCTGGGACTGGCAATTTTCTTCGACGACTATGCCAACAGCCTGATTGTGGGCAACACCATGAAGAAAATTTCCGACACCATGCGCATTTCGCGCGAGAAGCTGGCGTACATCGTGGATTGCACGGCCGCACCCGTATCGGCCATTTTGTTCGTCACCACCTGGATCGGCTTTCAGGTGGGCGTTATCAACGATGGCCTCGCCACCATTGGCAATTTTGAAGAATCCGCCTATTCCGTGTTCCTGAACTCGCTCATGTTCAGTTTTTATCCGGTACTGGCCATCGTTTTCGTGCTCTACATCGCCGGTACCGGCAAGGATTTTGGCCCCATGCTTAAGGCCGAACGGCGCGCCTTTCACACTGGCCGCGTACTGAGTGAATCCATGCAGCACGACGCCGGCCCGGCACCGGAAGAAAAAGACCTGGAGCCCAAGCCCGGCGTGCCGCACCGCGCCTTTAACGCCATCATCCCTATGGGCGTGCTGATTGGCGTGACCATGCTGGCCATTTACATGACCGGCCTCGCCAGCCCCGACCGGGCCGACGATTCCCTGCGCGAAATCATCGGCAACGCCAACTCCTTTGCTTCCATGATGTACGGCTCCGTGGCCGGCTGCCTGACCGCACTGATCATGACCATGGCCCAGCGCCTGCTCACCGTGCACGAGATCACTGAGTCCTGGTTTGCGGGCGCCAAAGCGGTGATGTTAGTGATATTCGTGCTGACCCTGGCCTGGTCACTGTCGGCGGTGAATACCGAACTGCACACCTCCGACTTCCTGATTTCCGCCCTGGGCGACACCCTTAATCCGAACGTCATGCCGCTGGTGATTTTCCTGCTGGCCGCCTTTATGGCCTTTGCCACCGGCTCCTCGTGGGGCGTGATGGGCATCATGATGCCCATGGTGGTGCCACTGGCCTGGGCCGTGCTGATGCACAACAACATGACCGACGCCGCCAACATGCACCTGTTCTACTCCAGCGTATCGGCCGTACTGGCCGGCGCCATCTGGGGCGACCACTGCTCGCCACTGGCGGAATCCACCCTGCTCTCGGCCATGGCTTCCGGCTGCGACCTGATCGATCACGTGCGCAGCCAGATGCTGTATTGCCTCGTGGTGGGCTTGGTGGGCGCAATCTTCGGCACCCTGGCCGCCGGCTTCGGTCTGCCCTGGTGGATCTGCATGCTGGTGGGCGCCGCGCTCTTGTGGGGCGTCGTGCAGGTATTCGGCAAGCGTGCGGAAGATCCCATCGATATCCCGGCCGCCAGCAGCCAATCAGCGTCCGAAAGCGCCTGAGATCCAGGACGGGGGTCAGATCCATTCGCATTGGGCATGAAACCGGAACTCAACGCACATGAACACTAGTTCGGGATCTGACCCCCGCCTTGCCCCCGGCCTGCCTGACCTCACTCTTCCCAACAGCTGGTGGCAAGCCAGCGCCAGCGCGCCGGCGTTTTTTCAGACTGAAACCGCTTCGGGCCTCTCCGATATCGCCATCATCGGCGCGGGATTTACCGGGCATAATGCCGCCATCGCGCTGGCCGAACAGGGGCAATCGGTCACGGTGATCGATCAGGCCCAGCCCGGCTGGGGCGCCAGTGGCCGCAACGGTGGCTTTTGCTGCATTGGTGGCGATCATCTGGGCATAGAAGCCATCGCCCGCCGCTATGGCGCGGAACAAGCCCAGCGCTATGCGCACTATCAGCTAGATGCCATCGACGGTGTGCAACAATGCATCACCGAACACGCCCTCGACGCCGAGGTAAACCCTTGCGGTGAAATGGTACTGGCCCACCAACACAGGGCATCGCCCTTGCTGGATGACTATGGCCACAGCCTGCAACACTGGTATGGCCTGAACGCCAAGCGGCTGGACCGGGACCAACTGGCTGAGCTGGGCCTGAAGGCCAACCATCCAGCGGGCCTGCAGGTGCCGGCGGGCTT
The DNA here is from genome assembly GCF_000305785.2 of Simiduia agarivorans SA1 = DSM 21679. Lineage (NCBI taxonomy): Bacteria > Pseudomonadati > Pseudomonadota > Gammaproteobacteria > Cellvibrionales > Cellvibrionaceae > Simiduia > Simiduia agarivorans. Next base: position 1,330,952 of record NC_018868.3, read on the forward strand.
CAGTCTGCACCCGCTTAAATACCTGTACGGCCTGCGTGAGCGCGCGCAGCGGCTCGGCGTCCGCTTCGCACTCGGCCACCCGGTTCAACAGCTCCGCCAGACCCAGGGTGATTGGCTGGTTACGCGCACCGGCGCAGACCCGCTCCAGGCCCGCAAGTTGTTGATTGCCACCAATGGTTACACGCCGGATAGCCTGCACCCGCAGCTGGCCGGCCGGATACTGGCCGCGCAAAGTAATATTCTGGTGACCCGCCCATTGAGCGAGGCCGAGCTGGCCGCACAGGGCTGGACCAGCCAGCAGGCCTGCTATGACACCCGCAACCTGCTGTATTACTTCCGCCTGCTGCCCGGTAACCGGTTTTTATTTGGCGGGCGCGCCGGTATTTCAGACTCTGCGACGAGTTTTGCGGCGAGACGCCAGCAACACAGGGCAGACTTCGGGCGCTACTTTCCCGCCTGGGCATCGGTTGACATAGACTATTTCTGGCGAGGTCATGTGGCGTTATCGCGCAGGTTGGTACCCCACGTGGCGCAACTGGATCAGAACCTCTGGTGTGCGCTGGCCTACCACGGCAACGGGATTGCCATGGGCAGCGCCTGCGGCAAAAGCGCGGCCAGAATGATCGCGGGCCGGCCGGATGACGCGTTGCCAGACTTTATGCGGCAGCCACCCGCGAAGTTCCCGCTGCCGGTTTTGCGGCCAGCGTATCTGGCGCTGACCTACGCCTGGTATGGATTGAATGACGGTCGACTCTGAATAGCCTCACGGTCGCACAACGCAATTGAGCAGTATGAATGTAAAGACCCGGAAAATAATCACTGTCAGTGCACTCGCCGTCGTCCTGTGCCTGTTGGCTGTGGGCGCAGCGGCCACCCTGCTGTGCTGGCTGACGCCGTCGGTCAGTGTGATGAATTTAAGCGCCACCACCCTCTCAAACGTAGCGTTGGAATTGCCCTCAAACCGATGGGACCTGGAAGATCTGGCGCCGGGCAACCACTCCCACGTGTTCTACGATGCCAATCAATCCGACGGCACCTACACCATTAAATTGCAACAGGATGGCAAAATACTGACATTGCAGTGCGGCTATGTGACCCACAGTGAATGGGGTAAACGTATGCAGATCAGAATCTCCGACCAGGGCAAAATTGAGTGTCAGGAAAAACACCGCTATTGAATACACCCCACTTTAAAGGCCTCATTTTCGATCTGGACGGCACTCTGGCCGATTCGGCACTCGATTTTGATGCCATGCGCCGTGAGCTCGCCTTACCCAAAGGCACCCCGCTACTGGAACACCTGGCGACGCTCTCCTGCCCCGACGCCCGACAGCGCTTTCACGCCGTGGTGGAACGCCACGAAATGATCGGGGCGGAGAATGCGCGCTGGATTGCCGATGCCGAGCAGACCCTGTTCGCGCTCAACAAGCGCCGGATTCCGCTCGCCATCGTCACCCGCAACATGCGCAGCGCCACGCGCAGAACCATCGAGCGATTACAGATTCCCATTGAATTGGTATTGACCCGGGAAGACGTAGAACAGGTGAAGCCGCACCCGGAAGCCCTGTTGCGCATTGCCCGGGAATGGCAACTGCCGCCCGGTTCATTGGCCTACGTGGGTGACTACACTTTCGATCTGGATGCCGCACACGCGGCGGGCATGGGTGCGATTCTGTGGCGCAATGAACACAATGCCCATCTGGCACCACACGCCCACCATTGCATTGACCGGTTCGGCCAGCTGCTCGACTTAGTGCGCAGTGAGTGAGCGCATCGCCTTGTCGGCTTCGGCAAAAGAGGCGTGGCTGGAAACCGGCTTCATCAGACAATAAATCACATACCCGCCCTGCACGTATTCCACCGTGTAAGGCGACACAAAAGCGTAATCTGACTGGCCTGACTGCATTGTGATGTTCATGGCGTTAATCCCGTTAAGAAAGCGTTCAGTTGATGCAGATCATTCTATCGACTGGTTCACACTTTCCCATTCGTCCAACGGGCTAAAACGGGCTAGACCATTTTGCCTAGGCAGAGTAAGTTGACGCCATTGTTGACCCACGGGTTATGGCATTTCTGAACAACCGATACCAATGAGAGGCGTTACCAAGATGAAGTTGCACGTTGTATTAGCCGCTTTTTTCGCTGGCCTGCTGGCCGTCAACAGTTACGCGGGCGATGCCGAAGCCGGCAAAGCCAAGGCCGCCATGTGTGCAGCCTGTCATGGCGCTAACGGCAAAGCCGCCATCCCCACCTACCCGAATCTGGCCGGGCAGAATGCGCCCTATCTGGAAGCGGCCATGAAAGCCTACAAAAGTGGCGACCGCAAAGGCGGCCAGGCTCCGGTCATGACCAGCATGATGGCGAGCTTGTCGGATGCGGATATCGCCAACCTGGCGGCCTATTATTCCGGCCTTTGAAAAAGCCGACCGCGTCATTCACGTAGGGTGGAATAAGCGCAGCGCATTCCACCAAAAAAAAATTGGGGTAAAAAAATTGGGGTCAGATAAGCATTTCCGTTTGAGCTGGCAGTAATGCTGCACTAACTTGCCGGAAATACTTATCTGCCCCCAATTTTTTAACAGCAGGTTAACGCGCCGCCGGCGTCACTTTTAACAACTTGCCTTCCGGACTGTCAGTCAACAAATACAAAGCACCTTCGGGGCCCTGATACACCGCGCGAAAGCGCTCTCCGATGTCCTTGAACAACGACACCTGCTGGCCGGGCTTGTCGCCGTCCATCTGCACCCAACGCACTTCACGCGCCTTCAGGGTAGCGCTTAGCAGGTCGCCATTGAGTTCGGGAAAAAGATCACCGCGATACACCATTAACGATGCGGGCGCGATACTGGGCGTCCAGTTCACCATGGGCTGCTGCATGCCCTCGTATTCGGTAAAGGGCGTGATCGACGCACCGGAGTAGTCGCGACCATAGGTGATCACCGGCCAACCGTAGTTGTTACCAGCCACCAGCTGATTGATTTCATCGCCCCCCTTGGGGCCGTGCTCGTTGCCATAAAGCACACCGCGCACGGCGTCGTAGGCAAAGCCCTGCGGGTTGCGATGGCCCAAAGAATAGATGGCCGGGTGATAGCCTTTTTTCCCCACAAAAGGATTGTCTGCGGGCACTTTGCCGTCATCGGTCAGGCGCACCACCTTGCCCAACAAGGAATCGGTTTTCTGCGCCGATTCGCGAAAATCAAAGCCGTCGCCAACGCCCAACACCAGCGTGTTGTCGGGTAAAAACGCCATCCGCGCGCCGTAGTGGGCCGGCGTATTTTTCAGCGGCTCAGCGGTAAACAGCACCTCGTTATCCACCCAAGCATTGCCTTGCACGCGTCCGCGCACCAGCCGGGTGGCATTGGCTTTGGGCTCACCCCAGGCGAACGATAAATAGATCCAGCCGTTGTTGGCATAGTCCGGGTGCAGCATCAGATCCTGCAACCCGCCCTGGCTTTTCACGTAGGCCTCCGGCACACCGGCCAACGGCGCAGACACCTTGCCATTGTCCAACAGCCGCAGACTGCCCGAACGCTCGCTGATCAGAATCCGGTTGTCCGACAGAAACGCCAACGCCCAGGGTTGCGACAGACCGGTGGCCAGGGTTTCAACCTGCACCTTCTGCAGGGCTTTGGGTTCGGCCGCCACGGCGGCCGGTATCAGCAATAGGCCAATGAGCAGGGTTTGGGTTAAGCTTGCGCAGAATTTCATGGAGGGCCTCTGTTGAATCGTTCAGCAATCGTGTTCAGCTGGCTCATTGCCAGCACCCTTGGATTTGTGGCTGCCAGTATCAGCCACAGCATCTCAGTTCTCAACCGTTTGCAGGCCGTTGGCGTGGAGATTACGTTGAATGATCAGTGGCGGATGATTGCCAGCGACCTGCTGGGCCTCTTGCCCAGCTACGGTACCGTTATTGCGCTGGCGTTGGCGCCGGCCTTCTGGGTTGCTGGCTGGCTGGTGAGGAAGCTGCGCACCGGGCGCACGGGTTTGTATATGTTGGCTGGTTTTACCGCACTGCTGACCGCGCTGCTGGCGATGCAGCCGATTCTGGATATCACCCTCATCGCCGGTGCGCGCGGGCTGGCGGGGCTGCTGATGCAATGCCTGTGCGGCGCCCTTGCCGGTGCGGTTTACGCCGCGTTAACCGCGCGACGCAGTTTGTCGTGAATGCGATTGAGCAGATTGCGCTGTTCAAACATCGATCGGTTGGCAATGGCCGACGGCATCAGTAACCGGATGGGAATGAACAAGGCTTCCGAGGTGAGTAAGGCCAGGTCCGCGTTGTTGATGACCGGCATGTGGTGGCGCCAGTAAGGCACACAACGGGACAACGGCACGGAACCCAGCCGGCCTTCGAATTTCACCTGTAAACCCGCGTCCTGATCCCAGATCAGGTACGCCGTCGAGCTTTTAATGGCTGAACTCGGCAATTCCTGCATAGCGTCGGTATCCACCCGGTCATGCGGCACGCCGGAGAGGCGGTTTTCCCAGCCCACGACCTCCACAATATGAGTATCTGTCCATAGGCTGCAGAACTCGGAAGAATAGATACAAAAGTGCTCGCTGATTGCCGCACAAAACCGCCCCAGCTCGCCAGTCGGCATCACATGCGCCTGAAAAGACTGAACCAAAACATCTGCGTAATTCATATTCTTTGCCTGCATCACCTGACCTTCGCTAATCGTTAACCCCGTCACAGCCGCCACGTGGGTTGACTGCTATGCGCGCAAATTACCCGCCCGGCATCGGGGTTTACAAGGGATTAGGCCATCCGGGCTATGGTCTGGTCCGGCGCGCAAGCGCCACAATAGTCTCGCCGGTTGGGCGTAAATTTGCAGTTGATTCAATTACTTAACGAAACCGGCAAGGCCTTGCGACTGGTCTACACTTATACGAGTTCACTCTCACACCACACCGCCGGAGTCCCCCAGTTTCATGCACTGGCCTTTATTTATTTGCTTGTTTGCCTTGTGCACCCTTGCTTTTCCCGGCCAAGCCCAGGTTAATCTGGACCCGGTAGCGGCAGCAGAAACCATGGTGGTCAAGCGGCTGGTCATCAGCGGCGAAAGCAGCGAAATCAATCAGCAACTCGACTTTGATTTCCTGCTTAAAAAAGCCAATGAATTACGCGCGCAATACCCGGAAGAAATGACCTTTCACCAGATTTCCCGGTTAGGCGATTTGCTGACCCAGGCCCTGCGCGATGCCGGCTATAAATTTCACTATGTGTACCTGCCCCGGCAGAACGCCCGAACCGGTGTCGTGCGGCTCAATGTGGTGGAAGTGACGCTCGACGGCGTATCCATAAACGGCGTTGACGACTTGTCACGCGCACGCATCGAACAGGTGTTCGACGCGTTAATTACCCGGCCGGTGTACCAACCCGATATCGACACAGCACTGCGCTCGCTCAAAGCCTTGCCCGAGTTGTCGCTGTTTGCCTACTACTCCCGCGGTATTGCCCCCAACAGCGTGCGCCTCAACCTGCGTTTATCGCCCAAAGCCAGGCACCATGTGAGTGTGAGTACGGACAATTTCGGCTCGGAGTCATCCGGCCACTACCGGGCCACTGCCAATTACCAATGGCTCAGCCCGCTCGACCAGTTCGACCAACTGGACCTGGGCCTGATGTACGCCGATGGGGGCGCCGGCAACCTTTATGGCTACGTGAGTTATCGCACGCCACTGGCATCGGTAGACAACACACTCACGCTCACGGTGTCCAACAACCAGTATGAAGTGGGGCGTGAATTTTCCCTGCTCGAACTCAAAGGCGACGCCCTGATCGCCGGCGTAAGCCTCCACCAGCGCTGGCTCCCCAGCGACCAGACCCAGCACCGCGTGTACTTCAGCGCATTCGACAAATCGGTGGATTATTCCAACGTGTTCGACGACGACTCCCTGGTCAACGACGAGTCGGCACAGGTGTTCGCCCTGGGCTGGCAACACCAGTTCAACACGCACACCGGAGGCTATCGCGCGCACACCGATGTGAGTGTACGCACCGGCAGCCATGAACTCACCGGCAACACCGAGTACAGCGACAAATTCGCACTGGCGTGGTTCTCCCACGACAGTGTGTTTTACCCGGGCAATCAGTTGCTGCGGCTTTCGCTGGAAACACAATACAGCGATAAGTTGCTGCCCTCGTTCGAAAAAATGCCACTCACCGGCATCAATGGCGTGAAGGGTTTTTACGCCGGCCAGGTTTCGGTCGATCGCGGCGCCCGCCTGGGCCTGACCTGGCAATGGCCGCCGTTATGGCGAGGTGAGCACGGCAACCTGTGGGCATTCGCGTACGCAGACGCCGCCACCGGTGAACGCCTTGACGCTAGCGGCACTGTTTTCGACAGCGCTCAGTTGGCGTCGGCCGGCTTGGGGCTGCAATTGTCACTGGCCAACCGGTTTTTTGCCCGCCTGCAAGCCAGTGCCTGGCAGGACGCCCAAATGGATAACTCATTAGCACCCACGGAGCTGCCGCTCCTTGTAGACCTTCAATACCGTTGGTAAATCACCCGATGACGTCACACCGCTCGCTACACGCCACCCCGAAACGCATTGCGGCCGCCATTGCCAGCGCGCTTGCGTCCGGTTTTCTGCACGCCACCCCCAGTACACCGGTGGTAACCAACGGTCAGGCGCAGGTGGAGCAACACCCGGGCAACATGATTATTCACCAGACGAGCCAACGCGCTGTACTGGAATACCAACAATTTTCCATTGGTGCCGGCGAAAGCGTGCAATTCATACAACCCAATGCCCAGTCGCTCACGCTCAATAAAGTCACCGGGCCGGACGCGAGCCAGATCGCCGGCCAACTGAGTGCCAACGGCCATGTGTACCTGGTCAATCCCAACGGCGTGTTTTTCTCCCCGGGCGCGCAAGTGGATGTGACCGGTTTGGTGGTCACCACGCTGGATATTGATCGCGATGATTTTATGTCGGGTGACTTTACCCTGCACTCGCCGGGCAACGGTGAGATCGTCAACCAGGCAGACATTAACGCCGATGCATTGCTCGCGTTTGTAGCGCCATTCATCCGCAACGAAGGCACATTGGCCGCCGACAAGCAGGTTCAATTACTTGCAGAGGACACCTTAGTCATTACACCCAACGGCGAGCATACCGGCATCGCGGTCAGCCGCGACGCCATTGCCGAATCCGATCGGACGGTGATCAACCAGGGCGATATCAAAGGTCACTGGGTGGTGTTATCGGCGGGTGCCGTCGACGCCCTGCACCAAAGCCTGGTCGATAACGCCGGCGCCGTCAGAGCCCATTCGCTGGCAGACCTGACCGGCGGTGCAATCGAGGCTGCGGCAAGCTCGGTTAACAATACCGGCACACTGCTCGCAGACGCACAGGGCGAAATAGTCATCACGGGCGACTACCTCTATAACAATGGCCACATGGCTACACCCGGCGGCACGATTTCCCTGAACGCCGAAAAGGTGTTGGTGTTGGATCACCAGAGCGAGCAGGATGCCTCTGCAACAACCACCGGCGATGGCGGCAGCGTCATCAACTACGCCAAAGGCTTTGCCCATTTTAACGCCGATGCGCGCATCGCCGCGCGCGGCGGATCGGAGTCCGGTAACGGCGGCTTTGTGGAAGTGTCGGGTATCGACTATGTGGAAGCCTACGGGCTGGTCGACACGCGCGCCGCCAATGGGACAACCGGTACCTACCTGATCGACCCCACCGACATTACCATCTCGGCTGCGGCCGAATCGGGCGGCGCTTTCGGCGGCCCACCCTACAACTGGGTGCCCAGCGGGGCCAGCTCCAATATTGATGTGGGCATTTTGCAGACCAACCTGCAAACCTCCAGCGTCACCATCAATACCGCCTCAGGTTTTGCCGGCACCGGTGACATCACCATCGCCACCGATATCGACATCGACGGCAGCGGCGCCAATGTGCTCAACCTGATTGCCGACAACAATATCATCATGAACGCCGGCACCACCATTTCAGATTCCAATACCGGCACCGTGGAATCCATGCAGCTCAATATGCAGGCTGGCGGCAATCTCATTATGGCAACGACCGCGTCACTCAGCCTTGGCGGCGGAAAATTTGGTGGCGTATTTGGTGGCAACGCAGATATCAGTGCCATTGTTTCACTGAATAACGCCGCCGACGCCATAACCCTGGCAGTGGGTGACACCCTGACCGATATTCATGGCGCCACCAATAATTTCATTACCCCGGGTGGCGTCATCATCACCGCCGGCACGGTCAATCCACTGCTGGTATCCGTCAACTCAATGGATCTGACCACCACCGTCGGCAACGCCACCATCACCAGTTCTGGTGCAATCAGTTTCAGCGATATAGACACAGCCGGCAATGCAACCATCAATATGAGTGCCGGCGCACTGACGATAGCTGGCTTCACCGATGCGGCCAACCTGACCCTGAATGCAGGCGCCGGCAATGTAATTTTGCCCGATGCCGGCATTGCGATCACTGGCAATGTGAACATCACCGCCGGCGACCTGCTGGACGCCGATCGCAGTGTGATCCTCAGCGGCAACAACCTGGTGCTTAATACCGGCATAGCCGCCGGCGACCTGACCATCAATGGCAATTTTAATACAGTCGATCTGACACAAACCGGCACCAACACGCTCACCTACGACGACGCCGACACGGTCGCAATCAATAATTTTTCCGTCACCGGAGGCGGTGGATTGGACATCCTGTCGTTCGGCGACATGAACATCGCCACCGACATTGATTACGACGGGAATAATGGTGCCGCACTCACTATCGGCTCCTATGCCAACAACCTGCTGCTGAATGCCAATATCCTTGACAGCAATACAGGGACCAACGATGCCATCGGACTGGTGCTCACCGCCGGCAACAATCTGGTGATGCTGGATACCAGCCAGGTTGATATTAACAATGGCGTTCTGCTGGTGAACGCTACGGGCGATGTCACACTGGGGAATCTGGCATCAACAAACAATACCGGTGTAGCCATCACAGTCACTGCCGGCAACCGCATATTGGATGGCGGTGACACCTTTACCGATATTGTCGCCGTTAATGGCAACACGCATCTCACCGCTGTCAACGGCATCAGCGATATTGAAATTCAAACCGAGCGTTTGTCGCTCACCAACACCGGCAGCGGCAACACCACTGTGACCGAAACCAATACGGTCATCATGGACACCATCAACACCGTAGGCACAGCCACCATCAACGCCACCGCACGCATCGAAATTGCAGACGGCGTGGTGGTCAGCGCACAAAATCTCACGCTCAACAGTACCGATCTGCAATTGGGTAATGCCGGCATTGCCAATGTAAGCGGTACGCTGAATATCGCCGCCGACAACATTTACGATGCAGACCAGACGGTAAACCTTGCCGCCGGAACACTGGTGCTCAACACCAATCTCGCCGGTGGCGATCTGGTGGTGAACAGCACCATAAATAACGCCGATATCAGCCTCAGTTCCGCCAATAGTTTTACGCTGAACAACACAGGTGCCCTGAGCCTGGACAACCTGATCATGGGTACCGGGACTTACCAGATCAATTCAACTGGCAACCTCACATTGGCCAATACCATTGATACCAACTCAAGCATCGGCGCCACGCTAGGATTGAATAGCAGCGGCGGCGATCTGCTGATTAATGCCAACATTGAAGACACCATTGCATCGGGCGACAACGTCACCATCAATCTCGATGCTGGCAACGATATTATTATGCTGGATGGCACAGTGGTCAGCGCCAATGATGCGGACATTACGCTCAATGCAGGCAATAACGTAGTCGTGTCGAGTTTGCATTCTACGAATACTGCAGGCCTTGCAATCACCGTTACTGCGGGTAACCAGATCATCGATGGTGGCGATCTTGATCAGGATATACGGCCACTGGGCGGGCGAGCCTCGCTGACAGCGGTGAATGGGATCGGCATGGGTAATGCGATTGAGACCCGAGGCACCGCCCTCGACCTCTTCAATACCGGCAGCGGCGACATCGAAGCCTATAACTTCAGTGGCACCATGGATGTGCGCACATTGAATAACGTGGGCAATACCTATCTCAGTTCTGCAGACGCAATTAAAATTCAATCGGGTGCGGTAGTAGCAACCCAGGACCTGAGCTTGATTGCCACAACCAACATCGAACTGCCAGATACCGCCATTGCAAATATTGCAGGCACCTTCACTCTCAGCGGTACAGATATATTCGATAGCGACAGAACGGTGGCGTTTGCAGCAATTCCAGTGGATATTACCACCGCAACCGCGGGCGGCGATTCAGTGTTCGGCCTCACCGGCAGCAGTATCACTCTGAATAATACCGGCACAAGTCTCATCACACTGAATAAAACCAATGCCGGCAATCTTGCCATCGTAAATGGAGATACAGGCAGTGGCGACCTGAGCGTAAATCTACTGGACGGTTTGTTGCAGGTTAACAATACTGCAACAGGGCTGCGCACTGCCGGCGCGCTCAGCATCAGCGCGAACAGTATTTTTGATGTGCCCAACGACGGTGTGGTCACACTGCGCGGCAGTAGTGTTAACCTGAATTTGCTACAAACATCCACCGCGCTGCAAACCAATCTTTTTACCAATCAACTGACGCTGACCGGCCCCTCCGCGACCAACTTGACCGTTCAACGCAACAGCGGCGATCTGAACATCAATGCCATCAATTGGGCCGGTGACCTGACCTTTAATCTAAACAGCGGCAGACTGATTCTGAACAACAGCGGATTAACCAGTGCCGGCACACTTACGCTGAGCGCGGACGATCTGCTCGATTCAGACCGCACGCTAATACTTACGGCCAATAACCTGAACCTGGCGAGCGGCTTCACCGGCGGCGACCTCACATTGAACACCACCGTCGCCAACCTCGGCATCACCAACAGCGGCATTAACGCGCTCACCGTCAATGAAACCGATGCGCTGACGCTGACATCATTGAACAGCACCGGCGCGCTCAGCATCAGCAACGCCGGCAACCTTACGTTGGGGCCAGTTGCTGCTGTAACTGATTTAGATCTCACCTCTACCGGCGATGTCATTACTGATGACACCGGCCTGAACAATGTGAGCGGAACTTTAGTCATCAACGCTGCCGACCTGCGCGACAGCGACCGCAGCGTGAGCCTTGGCGCAGGCACACTCACGCTGGCGAGCGGCTTTATCGGCGGTGATCTCACACTGAACACCACCGCCGCCAACCTCGGCATCACCAACAGCGGTACCAACGCGCTGACGGTCAATGAAACCGATGCGCTGACGCTGACATCATTGAACAGCACCGGCGCGCTCAGCATCAGCAACGCCGGCAACCTTACGCTGGCGCCGGTTACGGCGGTGACCGATTTAAATCTCACCTCGACCGGCGATGTCATTACCGACGACACCGGCCTGAACAATGTGAGCGGAACTTTAGTCATCAACGCTGCCGACCTGCGCGACAGCGATCGCAACGTGACGTTGCAGGCCAATACCGCCAGCATCAGTCTTGCCGCGCAGGCCGGTGCAACCGCTATAGACAGCCAGGTGACAAACCTGAACTGGACCGGGAGCAACGCACTGACACTGACACAAACCGGTGCCCTGCAACTCAATGCCGATATGGGCGGTGCCGATTTATCGATTGCCAGCAATGACAACATTCTGATCACCGGTCTGATTCTGCCGGCAAATGTGGCCATTACTACCAGCGGCACCTTGCAACTACCCGATGCCCTGCCCACGGCCGGCAGCTGGCAGCTGACCGCCGCCGATCTGTTTGATAGCGACCGCCAGCTCACGCTCAATGGCGCCAACCTGTTTTTGGATTTGTCGGCTCCCGGCGGCAATCTCGCCATCGCCAGCAATGCCGCCCAAGCGGATCTGAATTTCGCCAATCACCAACTCACGCTGGATACCACACCCGCGGGAGCACTGGCGCTGAACGATCTGGACAGCGATGGATTTGCCGCCCAAATCAGTAATGGTTCTTTGCGTATTAACCTGTTGCAGAATGACCTGTTTATCAACAGCGATATGCAAGCCACCGATACCGTGGCCGACGGCACGCGACACGGCAAGCTCGGCATTTTTCTGAGCGGCGGCAACCTTACCCTGGCCAATGGTGTCACCCTGGCCGCGCTCAACAACGTAGAGAACAGTATTGGCGGCGGTTGGGATAACGATCAGACCGCCCTGCTCATTCGCCAACTGGACCAAACCGATACAAGCTACACCTGGACGATAGGCACCAATGCCCTGCTGGAAGCACAAGGCGGCGACCTGGTGCTGGATAACTACAACGACGCCGCCCTCAATACCGGTGTGCGCACCATTACCCTCAACACCGGCAGCAGCCTGCGCAGCTACAACAGCCTGGGCGACAGCCAGACCGGTACGGTGATCAACCAAAGCGTGGACGCCAGCAATGCAACCCTGAGTGCCTATGCCAATCGGCAACTGGCGCTGTTAACCGAAGCTCCCACGCCAACCCCCACGCCCGTGCCCACACCGGTGCCGACCCCAATGCCCACACCAACGCCGGAGCGACCGGTAGATCTGGACAGTGTGCAGAATGATCTGTCCAAGCCAACCGAGAATACCGAGACCAGCACACCCAACGAAACCGCAAATCCAAGCGTGGATAATTTACTGACCCGCGCCACCGGCGCCTGTCAACCCGACAATAGTTCGCAAGACACCAGCCCGCGCTGCAAAAACCAGGCGGCCATTGAACGGTTCCTCGGGAGCCTGTTGATTGGCGGGCAATTACCCCAGGTGGGAGACTCATCAAAATGAAAAATGTTTGCACAGGCCTGATCCGATTGATTGGCGTTCTGGCTCTGATGGCGAGTGCATGGACGCATGCGCAAATGGACAAACAACAAGCCGAGCTCCAGGTAAAGGCTCTGTTTCTCTATAATTTCGCCAATTTTGTGGAGTGGCCGGATGATGCGTTCAATAGCCCGGACGCCCCCATCCGCATGTGCCTGTTTGGTGAAATTCCCTTTGGCATTTTTCTCGATAGCGTTAACGGCACCCCCATCGGGGCCCGCAATTTGGCAGTGATTCGCACGCAAGACAAAACCGATATCGCCTCGGGCTGCCATATTCTGTTTGTAGGCGGTGACCAGAAAGCGTCGTTGCCGGATTTCTGGAAAGATGTTCAATTCCTGTTTGTACTGAGCGTGGGCGAGCAAAAGGCCTTTGCCGACAGCGGCGGCATCATCAATATCTTCCGCACCCAGGATCAGTACCAGTTTGAAGTCAACATCAGTAACGCCATGGCGGCCGGATTATTTTTAAGCAGTGACCTGTTAAGCCTGGCGCGGGAAATTCACGAGAACACCCAATAGCATGCCGGTTTTTCGCGAATTTTTTCGCCATCTGTCTATACGCCACAAGCTGCTGGCCATTATCGTGGTGTCATTGCTGATCACTACCACTATTGCCTCCATCGCGTTCATTATCTACGACCGCCACCATGCCGAAAAACAGTTGGCAGAACAGGTGGGGCTCATCGCCCAGATCACCGGCATGCGCAGCTCGGCCGCACTGGCCTTTGGTGACAAGATTGCGATGAATGCCAACCTCGAAGCACTCGCGACCTTGCCCGGCTTTATATCGGCCTGCAGTTACGATCGCGACCTGAAACCCTTTGTTGAACTGCAGAACAAGGCATCGCCCTATTCACTGTGCCCTGCGCTCACTGCCGATGCACTGGCCGATCATATAAGCTATCGCTATCTGGACGTGATCCGCCCGATCAAGCGCAACCAGACAGTCTATGGCCATATTTACATGCGCTACAGTCTGGACGAAGTGATTGAAAGAACGTGGATATTTTCCATGGTGGCGTTGCTCATTTCGCTTGGCTCCATCGGTTTGGCACTGATATTTTCCCGCCGGATGCAAGGCGCGTTTATCTACCCCATTATCAGCCTCAATGCCATTGCCGACCTGGTTGCACAAAGCGAGGATTACTCGGTGCGCGCGCCGGTACACAGTGACGATGAAATCGGCAATCTGGTCAGGTCTTTTAATGGCATGCTGCACCTGATTCAGCAAAAGCACATCAACCTGGTTGAGGCCATTACCGAACTTCAGCAAACCTCGGAAAACCTCAAACAACTGGCCAAAAGCGCGGAAGAAAAAGGCGAAGAATTCCAGCAACTGCTGGCCTCCGCCGCTCACGATTTACGCCAGCCCCTGCAGGCCATGGCCATTTTTGTGGATGCACTCAAAAGCACCGCCAGCAAAGACCAGGCACAGCTGGTGCGCAAGCTCGACATCGCCATCGACAACATGAGCCAGCTGTTCTCAGACTTGCTGGATTATTCGCGCCTGCAGAACCGTGCGCACCAGCACATTGTGGAATCGCCGGTAGAACTGAAACAGTTATTGCGCCGCGTCTCGCACGAATTTGACGCCATTGCCAGCGATAAAAACCTGTCTGTTCGATTCCGTGCCGACGACATCAAAGTACAGAGCCACGAGACCACGCTGGAACGGATTGTGCGCAACCTGCTCAGTAACGCCCTGCGCTACACCGAAACCGGGGGCGTGCTGATTACCTGTCGTTATCGCGACCGGCATGTGGTAATTGAGGTGTACGACACCGGTATCGGTATCAAACCCGAGTCCATGGATAAGATTTTCCAGAGCTATGTACAGGAAGAAAACCGTTCCGACGCGCAAAAGCAGGGGGTTGGCCTTGGTCTGTCTATCGTCACCCGGCTGATCGACCTTATGGGCTTTAAACTGGAAGTGAAATCGCGCGTGGGCCGCGGCAGCCTGTTCCGCATTCACATTCCCACCGGCAAATTGCTGGATGCGCCCGCCGGTGTGACCGCCAACACCGGCCTGACCCTGGATTCCCCCCTCACCCGCCAGCAGGTGCTGGCCGAACGGGTGGTGTGTGTGCTCGATGACGACCCGGCCATTCTGGAACAACTGGAAACACTGCTCATAAACTGGGGCGCCCAGGTGTACAGCGCGGCCTCGCTGGATGCGCTGCGCGACCAGCTCAACGACCTCAAGATTGATCCGCCCGATGTGATTGTGAGCGATTACCAGTTGGGTGTGGTGGATACCGGCATCGACGCCGTGGATCTGATCCGGGTGACGTGTAACGAACCCATCCCGGCGTTGATTGTGACCGGCATCGAAGACGAAGCGGAATTGCAGATTCTGCGCAACCAGGGCTACAGCGTATTAAGAAAACCGGTGAAGCCCGCCAAGATGCGGGCCATGCTGAGCTTTATGCTTAACCCGGATAGCTGACGGGGATTGGCAACGTGGCCTTTGTTGGAGCGGCTTCCCAGCCGCGAATAGGACCGGTGCCACACCCTTTGCGGCTTGGAAGTGGATGGCCGCTCCAACAGCGCTGATGGAGTCTGACCCCATCTAAATCACCTAATCAATCAACCCGATATCGCGCGCCTTGGATACCGCTTGGGTGCGGTTTTTAACATCCAGTTCTTTCAGGATGGCGGCCACGTGCACCTTCACCGTGCTGGGGGACATATCCAGCTCGCGCGCAATTTCCTTATTGGAAAGCCCCAACCCCATCTGGCTCAGCACATCCTGCTGGCGCTCGGTGATTTTGAAATCCACCGTCGGCTTCGGCCCCGTGCCCATGGGCCTGGGTACTGGCCGGGCCACGGGCGGTGCCACCATGAGCGGCGGCACGTAAACCCCGCCAGACAGCACCAGCTTGATTGCGCTCACCATCACCTTGGCGGAGGACGTCTTGGTGATAAATCCGCTGGCGCCCTGCTGCAGCGCCTGTTGGACCAGTTGGGGATCTTCTTCGGCGGATAGCAGAATCACCGGTAATTCGGGCGCCTCCACCTTGAGGTCGGACAAAATGGACAGGCCATCCTGATCGGGCAGGTGATAATCCAACAGTGCCACATCGAATTCCGTATTGCCCTGTGTGGCCTCGTAGGCCGCCTGCCCGGAATCCACCTCGGTAACCACCACGTCGGGCCCGAGTTGTGCCAACAGTATTTTCAAGCCCTCGCGAAACAACGCGTGGTCATCAATGATTAATATTTCCACTTGTTCAACCTGAAATCCTTACCCTCACACTATAGATCATTACGCCCGCACCTGCCCTATAGCCCATACGGCCTAGGCCGGGGCTAGGTATTCCGGTGAATACCTTACGGGCCAGCCAGCCCCTATAGTGACGTCCATCACATTTGAGGACGCAGCAATGCTCGCACACGACAAATTCTCCGCTCAGAAAGTGGCCTTCATCCAGCCAGCGAACCGCCCGCTTTCCCACCGCGAAGCAGAACTTGAGACCTTGCGCCGCAGCAACGAAGACCTGCGCCGCAAAAACGATGAACTGAATGAAAAGCTGACGCTGGAAGGCTATTTTCAGACCGAGCGCGAAACCAAATTCCGCCAGCTGGAAGAACGCAACGAACAGCTGGCGCAGGAAATGCGCAAGCTGAAAGACGAGCGCGCGAAACTGCAATCGGCCTTAAGCGACAGTAAACTGGCGCAAATCAAATTGCGCCACGCCACTGCCCGTGCGACCCGCGCAAAGATCGAACTGAACGACCTGAATCGCGATTTGCAGCAAAAAATCGATTTTTTGATAGAAGAAAATCAGCGTCTGAACAAATTCAAGTTCATCTTACTGGAAGCGAAAAACTGGATTGCACGCTGGAATTACGACCTGGGCGAACTGGCCTACCTGGCCCGTCGACGCCTGCAGGGCAAGCTGCAGCGCCAACTGAAAAAATCCGCCCCGGTCATAGCCAGCGAACCCGCCGTTGCGGCGGAAGAAAAATGGTTTATTAAATAAACATGGTAAACATGGGGTCAGACCGGGTCGCGCCAGACCCCTTGGTACTTTGGACTGGTGCGCCAGCGCATCTAACCAAAGTACCAAGGGGTCTGACCCCGTAATCACGTAATCATTTCAAACGCGCTTTGCGCTCGTCGTAATACTCAACCACACCGGCCACCGCGTCTTCATCAAATTCACGCAGGCCGCTCAGCACCAGCTTTTTCTCGCCCTTACCCACAACCTTGTCGCCATCCTTAAACGCGAAACGCACCACCACCTGGCCACGCTTGCCGTCGACGGTCATGCTCGCACCCGCCGCGTCCAGCGACAGACTTTCCAGCGCCAGGGTATTGAAGGATAAGTGCATGGACTGGTAAATCACCATCGGCCGGGCCGGGTTGATCATCACATTCTGCTCGCGCCAGAGCGGCACCAGAATGTGCGGGAAGGTGTGACCGGAAAACGCCACATAGGCGCGCGTCAGCTGCTCAACCAGGGCGGCGTCGGTATTGGCGGCGCCGGAGGCTGCCAGTGACATAAAGGTTTTATCGGACTCATCCACCAGACGCAGGCTATCGCCCTCACCGGCAAAATGCAGCGGCACACCATCGGTCACCATGTCGGCAAAGCTGAAGTCCATCTCCTGGCGGATACCCGCCCGGCTCAGGCTCAGGGCAAACAGCAGATCCCCGGGCACGCAGAAGCGCTTGGCATCCACATCGTGAATCGGGTTGAAGTCATCCGCCACCTGCTTGGCAAACCGGCTCGCCTGCTCGCGGGTAAAGCTGAATTGCTGACCATTTTGCTGATAAAAGTCATGAAGCCACATGGAAAAACCGCCTATCTTTCAGGAGGCGGCGATTATACAGGGTTGAGCCCGGGGCGCGAGGGTTTCCAAGAATAGCGAGACCCCAACCGTAGGGTGTAATAAGCGCAGCGCATTACACCACCTAACGTAAACACAAACCCGCCCACCTACCATCAACCAAAATACTCCACCACCCAACCGTACACCTTGTCCACAGTCAGATCCGCCAGCGCAATGGCCTCATAACCACTGGCCGGGTCCGCATCCCGCCGGCAGAACTGGTAACTCGCCTCCTCCGGCTTGGCATCCTGCAGAATAATCAGGATGCGCTTGTTCGACACCAGACAGTCAATGGTCACCACATCCGCCGCAATCCCGCTTGCCCGCATCTGCCGGTTAATCCCCACCACCGGATTAATCTGGGCATGTTGCTGCTGAATCCGGGCGTGGGCTTCGGTGAGTGTTGCAGACAATGTGCTGAGCTGGGGTGTCAGGGGGAATTGTTGATGAGGCATAAGTCAGGGAAACCACAGGTTGAATAAGCACATTATCCTAGCACGCACCAACCAGAACTTCGGTGGTAACTCAACGGCTTTCACCGTCGATGCGATGCACTCGACAAACGCACCCTTGAAAACGCCAACATCGTAGGGTGCAATGAGCACCGCGAATTGCACCATGGCTGAACACACAACCCATTTTTTATCCAATAAAACCGTGGGTCTCACACCATTGGCCAATACCAAACACATTTGGTATACACAGACATTAACGACTAAAAAACCAACGGAACGCCCCATGCCCTTCACCCCCTTTCACATGGGCGCCGCGCTTATCATCAAGCCCGTACTCAATCGCCACTTCAGCGTGATCGCCTTTGGCCTTGCGCAGATCGGCATGGACATAGAGCCCGCCTATGCCATGCTCACCGGCAACCCGGTGTTACACGGGCCGTCACATACAGTGCCGGGGGCGCTGGCCATTGCGACAATGGTATCGCTGTTGATTCTGATACTGCCTGCGCTGGTTAATCCGCTGCTTAACCTGTTCAACAAAGAGGTCACCCACTACCGTCTGGGCTGGCTGGCGGAACCCGGCCCGGTTTCGCGCACAGCCATTATCACCGGCGCCTTTCTCGGCACCCTCACCCACATTACGCTCGATGGCATGATGCATCTGGACATGCACCCGTTCGCGCCCTTCACCCAGGCCAACCCATTGCTGCACCTGTTAAGCCACGACAATATCTACCTGCTTTGCACGGTGCTCGGCATAACCGGCGGATCGCTCTGGCTGGTGTTAAAATGGCGCAACCGTTCACGCCACTGACACAGCACCATGCAAACGCCAGAACTTTTCACTCTTGCCGTTTACGGCTCGCTACGCCAGGGCTTCCACAACCACCACCTACTGGCACACTGCGAGTACCTCGGCACCTTCAACTCCGCCAATCGCTATACCATGGTGGACTTGGGCAGCTTCCCCGGGTTATTCCATGGCAACTGCAGCACCATCGTGGTTGAAATTTACCGCGTGGATGAAGACACGCTGGCAAAGCTGGACATACTCGAAGGCCACCCGGAACACTACCAACGCCACCCGCAAACCATCGAAGGCTTTGGCGAAGCTTGGCTCTACCTCATGCCCGAGGGCTATTTGGATACAACCAAAGTGCCACAGGTGAGTGGCGGCGATTGGCGGGCATACCGCAACGCTTAACTAACGCATCACGAATGCACATCGCGCACTGCGTAAACGCCCATCGCAGGGTATTCTGGCTGCAGCTTTTTGCACCTATGTGTAATAAAAAACCGGCATTTTTTACAGTCAACATCCGCTCACAGTGCACCCAAAACACCTTACGGTGCACATCAAAAACGCCGTCGTTTGGCAAATGAGTCGGCCAGACTGTAAACCTGCGACCTACTGACACTTTCTGACATTATCCTGTGCGACAATGCCTCATTGCCGGCCACGCAAGCGCCGGCGTTTTTCGTGCTGGGGAGAGGTTATGCACAAGACGCTCAAAGGAGTGATGATCGGTGGCGCATTGGCGCTGGGGGTTGCAGCGCTGTTGATCGGGACCAAGATGGCCCAGTTCGGCGCTATGGGCGAAGCAATGGCACAAATGGTGATGCCACCGACGCCGGTTAACAGTTACACCGCTGAGCAAATGGAATGGCAGCCGCGCTTATCGGCGGTGGGTTCCGTGGCACCGGTGCAGGGTACCGAAGTCACTGCCGAAATTGAGGGTACCATCCGCGAGATTCTGTTCACTCCCGGCGCGCAGGTGCAGGCTGGCACTCCGCTGGTACAACTGGACGACAGTCTGGAACAAGCCTCGCTACGGGAGGCCGAAGCGGCGGCCGAGCTGGCACAACTGGCGCTGCGGCGCGCGGGCGAGCTTGCCAGAACCAAAAGCATTTCCCAACTGGAACTGGATAACGCCAACAGCAATGTGCGCCAAACCCAGGCCCGGCTCGATTACGTGCGCGCACTTATTGCCAAAAAACGCATCAGCGCACCCTTTGCCGGCCAGCTCGGCATTAAACAAGTGAGCGTGGGCCAATTCATCAACAAAGGCCAGGCAGTGGTATCGCTGCAGGCGCTGGCGCAAGTGTACGTGGAATTTTCCATTCCACAACGCCAGTTGGCACAGGTAAACCCGGGCCTGATTGTGCAGGTGGTCAGCGATGCACACCCCGACCAGTTATTTGAAGGCAAGGTACTGGCGGTAAGCCCGGCAGTCGATACCAGTACCCGCAACCTGCGCGTACAAGCCTTGCTGGACAATAACGATGGCAAGCTGCGGCCGGGTATGTATGTGAGCGTGAGTCTGCAATTGGCGCGCACGGAACCGGTGTTGTTTATTCCCATCTCGGCGGTATTGCACAGTGCCTATGGCGACGCCGTATTGGTGATTGAGGCTGGAGAAGGCGACAGCCTCATTACCCGTCAGGCGGCCGTGCGCCTGGGACTGCAGCAAGGCGATTTTGTACAGGTACTGGAAGGCCTGAACGCCGGTGATGAAATTGTCTCTACCGGTAGCTTCAAATTGGCCCCGGGTATGCCGGTGGTGATTGACAATACGCTGGCGCCAACCTTTTCACTTGATCCTCGCCCCAACAACAGCTGAGTGCCCACCATGAAATCCTTTACCGATTTATTCGTCAGGCGCCCGGTGCTGGCATTGGTGGTGAGCATCGTCATCATTATTGCCGGCATGCAGTCATGGAATTCACTCTCGGTGCGCCAATACCCGCAGAGCGAAAACGCCTCCGTTACCGTGGCCACCGTTTACGTGGGTGCCAGTGCGGAGGTGGTGCGCGGGTTTGTCACCACCGCCATCGAGCGCGCTATTGCCTCGGCCGACGGCATTGATTACATCGAATCCAAAAGCCTGCTGGGCCTGTCGTTGGTGACCGCGCGTCTGAAGCTGAACTACGACGCCACCAAAGCGCTGGCCGACATCACCGCCAAGGTCAACCAGGTGCGCAACGAATTGCCCGCTGGTTCCGAACTGCCCAGCATCAGCGTGCAGTCGGCCGATTCGGAATTTGCCGCCGCCTACCTGAGCTTCAGCTCGGACACCATGTCGCAAAGCGAAATCACCGATTACCTGGTGCGCGTGGTACAGCCGCGTTTGTCAGCAGTAACCGGCGTTCAACGGGCCGATATTTTTGGTGCGCGCACCTTTGCCATGCGTGTCTGGCTCAAACCCGATCAGATGGCGGCACTGAAAATTTCGCCGCAGCAGGTGCGCACCGCACTGGCCGTCAATAATTTTCTGGCGCCAGTGGGCAGCACCAAAGGCCAGTATGTGCAGGTGAACCTGACCGCCAATACCGACCTGCGCACGGTAGAACAATTCCGCCAGTTGGTGGTGCATCAGGAAAACGACACCGTCATCCGCCTGGCCGACGTGGCCGATGTGGAACTGGGCGCAGAGGATTACGACACCAACGTCAGCTTCAATGGCGAAACCGCCGTGTTCATGGGCATATTCCCCTTACCCAGCGCCAACACCATCGAGGTGGTGAGCCGCATGCGGGAAAGCCTCGCGGGTTTGCAAAAAGATTTACCGCCGGGGCTTAAAGCCGAGGTGGGCTACGATGCCTCGGAATACATCAGCAACGCCATTGATGAAGTAGTCAGCACCCTGTCGGAAACCCTGTTGATTGTGGTGGTGGTGATCTTTCTGTTCCTCGGCTCTGCGCGCTCGGTTTTGGTGCCGGTGGTGGCCATTCCGGTGTCGCTGATCGGCTCGATTTTTCTGATGCAATTGTTCGGCTTCACCCTCAACCTGCTCACGCTGCTGGCGATTGTGCTTTCGGTGGGCTTGGTGGTGGACGACGCCATTGTGATGGTGGAAAACGTCGAGCGCCACATCCGCGAAGGCAAAACGCCTACGCACGCCGCACTGATCGGCGCGCGCGAACTGGCCGGCCCGGTAATTGCCATGACCATCACCCTCGCGGCCGTGTATACGCCCATTGGACTGCAGGGTGGTTTAACCGGCGCCCTGTTCCGCGAATTTGCGCTCACCCTCGCCGGTGCAGTAACGATTTCCGGCATTGTTGCACTCACCCTTTCGCCCATGATGAGCGCCAAACTGCTGCAAAGCGCCGAGCAGGAAGAACGCGGTTTTACCGGCAAAGTGAACCATGCGTTTGATCGCCTGCGCGACAACTACAGCGGCTGGCTCGCCGCCAGCCTGCGCCGGCGCCCAATGATTTACACCGTCTGGGCCTTGCTGGGTTTACTGACCATTCCCATGTATATGTTCTCGGCCAAAGAGCTGGCGCCGGTGGAAGACCAGGGCTTTATGTTTGGTATTGTGAACAATGCGGCCAATGCGTCAGCAGACCAGAAAGCCCACTTCGGCAAAGCCACAGAACAAATCATGCTGAACACGCCCGAACGCGATCTGGTGTTCCAGATACTGCTGTCGCCTTCCGACCCGTTTGCGGCAGCAATGGGCGTGGGTGGCTTCAGCGGCATGGTGGTAAAACCCTGGAACGAGCGCGAGCGCTCGATCAACGAGATCGTCATGGACGTGCAAAACCAACTCAACGGCATTACCGGCCTGCAGGTATTTGCCGCCCAGCCGCCCGCCCTGCCCGGGGGCAGTAACTTTCCGGTGGAATTTGTCATTACCTCCACCGACAGCCCCGAACGGATGCTGGAATACGCCTATAAAATGCAAGCCAAAGCGATGGAAAGCGGCATCTTTTTCTTCCCGCCCGATATCGACCTCAAGTACGACCAGCCGCAGAGTGAAGTGGTGATCGACCTGGAGAAAGTTGCCGCGCTAGGGCTCACCAATGCCCAGGTGGGGGCGGATTTGAGTGCGGCGCTGGGCGGCAACTACGTCAATCGCTTCAGCATGGATGGCCGCGCGTACAAGGTGATTCCGCAGGTGGCCCGCAGCGAGCGCCTGAACCCGGACCAACTGCAGGATTTGTTCATTACCGGCCCCGGCGGCCAGATGATTCCGCTTTCCGCCATTGCCCGCATTGAAGATTCTACCGTGCCGCGTTCGCTCAACCGCTTTCAGCAACTGAACGCGGTCAAACTCTCCGGCATGACGGCACAAACTGATGCCGGCCTGAAAGTACTGGAACAGGCGGCCGCCGAGGTTTTACCGGCCGGCTACACCTATAACTACACTGGCGAATCACGCCAGCTGCGCACCGAAGGCGGTAAATTCCTGCCCGCCTTGGGGCTGGCCATTGTGATGATTTTTCTGGTGCTGGCGGTGCAGTTCAACTCCTTCCGCGACCCCTTGGTGATTCTGTTCGGCTCGGTGCCGCTCGCCATGTTTGGTGCGCTGATATTCACCGTACTGAAAATGCCGGACCCGAACATGCCCTTTTTCACTCAGGGCTGGACCACCACCCTGAACATTTATGCGCAGGTGGGGCTCGTAACGCTGGTGGGATTAATTGCCAAAAACGGCATATTAATTGTGGAATTCGCCAACCAGTTGCAGGTACAAGGCAAAGCCAAACTGGAAGCCATACAGGAAGCCGCCCAAACCCGGCTGCGCCCCGTACTCATGACCTCCATCGCCACCATCGCCGGCCACTTCCCGCTGGTACTGGTCGACGGCCCCGGCGCCGCCGCCCGCAACTCCATCGGCCTGGTACTCGTGGGTGGCATGGCCGTAGGCACCCTGTTCACCTTGTTTGTGGTGCCTTCGCTGTATATGTTGATTGCCAAGCAGCATGAACGGGAACCGGTGGAGCAAGAGGCATTGCAACCGCAAGAAGCCTGAACACCCTCACCGCCCATAAACAAACGCCCCGCAAGGGGCGTTTGTTTATGCAACATCAATCAACAATCCAATCACCGTAGGGTGTAATAAGCGCAGCGCATTACACCAAAAAGCCGTTATCACTCCACACACAAAATATAAAGGGGGTCGATGAAGCAATCGGAACAGCTAATGCCATCATCGCACAGCACGTCTCAGAGGTTTCTGAATTTTCGTACGATAACGTTGTTGGTTATGGGATTTCCAAATTTTAGTGCATTTAATATCGGCTGAATTCACTGCATTCGACGCAAGCTAGGTGTAAGGCGCAATGTGATTGTCATCTTGGGTCATGAGGTTAAGCAGCTTGGGGTGCACAAAGAGCTTTTCGCGCCCGGCTTGTAGCTCTGCCAGTACGCCAATGTCGCACAGACTTTTCAGGTAGCTGGAGGCGGTTTGGCGCTTAGCGATGTCTTTATCCACCAAATTGCCAATGCGGCAATAGGGTTGCTCGAAAATAGTTTGCAACAGCTCATGGCTGTAGAGCTTGGGCAGGCTTGCCTGCACATAGTGGCTGGTGAGCTCCATGAGCGCGCGCACGGCGGCAATTTTGGCGGTGGTCCAGCGGGCGGTTTGTTCCACCGCTTTTAACATGTACAGCAACCAACGTTGCCAATCGCCCTCACGGGTGACGGCCTGCAGGCCTTGGTAGTAGCCGGGCTTGTTGCGCAGTATATAATGGCTTAAATACAGGATGGGCAAGTTGAGCAGGCCCGCCTGAATCAGGTACAGAATATTCACAATGCGCCCAGTGCGGCCGTTGCCATCGGCAAAGGGGTGAATGGCCTCGAATTGGTAGTGGGCCACGGCCATTTTAATGAGCGGGTCAAGCTCGTCTTCGGCATTGAGAAATTGCTCCCAATTGGCCAGCAACTCGCGCAGGGTGGGTTCGCCCACGGGCGGCGTGTATATAGTTTCGCCGGTAGCCGGGTTACCCAGGGTGGTCCCGGCGCCGGTGCGCAGGCCCATGTGGGTACCTTTGATGGTGCTGCAAATCTCTATGGCGGTGTTGGTGCACAGGGGCCGCGTGGCCAATTGTTGAAAACCAGCAAAGAGCGCGGTGCGGTAGCGCAGGGCCTCTTTGGTGGTGTGATCGGCGGCGGCCTCTTCTTGGGCATATCGGAACAGCTGATCTGAAGTGGTGACGATATTCTCGATTTCCGAGCTGTCTTTGGCCTCCAACAGCGGCAAGAGGTTAATCAGCAGGTTCTGATTGGGCAGCAACTCACCGGCTTGCTTGAGTTCGGCCAAGGCGGCGCGGGCGGGTATACAGGCCTTGAGCACGGCGGTGGTTTCGAGCTGATCAAGCGGTGGCGCGAGCCGTGGGAGCGCGTTGTAGGGGGTATCGGCCTGCCAGGACATGTTTAAATTTCGCTATTTTTTCGACATGTTTCAAGATTATGTCGATGGGATCGACATGTCAACGGAATATGTTTATAAAAACTAATTTTATCGACACGTTGTTGAGTTGCGTTGATAAAACCGCCTTTTTTAACCCTATTGCCCCCCCCTCCTTTGGCGAGCATATCGGGGCTACCCCAGGCAGATCAGCGTTGCACCAACCCGCAAAAAACCATCCCGTAGGGTGTAATAAGCGCAGCGCATTACACCACCAAGCCAACAAACACCATCAATCCAAAAACCGCTCCCCCGCCTCATACGCCTCAAGCATCTCCATCGCTTTAGCGCGAACTTCCTGCGCAGTAACATCCCGACCACCATCAGGCAAAGCCTGCAACCAATCCATCAATGGCCGACGAATTACCCCGGTTTGTTCAATGCAATATTCTGGTGACCGCACCCACACCTGAGGCCTGAAATTGGCTGGCGATGTATACCAAAAGCAGTAAGAGTAACCCTCTTCCTTGAGCCGGCTTTCAATCATATAACCCATAGGCAACCGAACCAGAATAGCCACAACGCCAATGCCAACAGCTAAATTGAACGTGTTCGTGTAAAGTCTACCCTTATCTTTACCAACTAATCTCAGAACCAGACAAAAGGCCAAAAGAATAAACACCGGGCTTGCAATGGCCATTGGCAATGCCCAACTGGAGGCATATACCGCTATCGCATATTGCTCAAACAGCTGAAAATTGTTTAGGAAATTACCTAAACCGAGCATTAATATAACGCCGGCAATAGCAACCATAATTATTGCAAGAAAGATAAACTTCGCTTTTTCGGAAGTGCTATGTGACGTTACAACCTGCATAGAGCCGCTCATCAAAACATTCTGCCACCAAAATAAGGGACGCCAAAAAGCCTATGCATAAACCCGACTGGGTCTTCATCCGCATAATTCAGGCCTTTCCTGACTTCTGATTTCAGCTCATTGAGTCTTTCAGACAATAGGTGTTCAGCATCAACCAAATCGCTCATTAGCCATTTTATCATCTCAGCAACCCACTCAATAAACCCGGTACTCCGACCACCCCACTGTAGGGTGTAATAAGCACTGCGCATTACACCGCAAAAGGCCATTACCCCTCCACACACAAAAGATAAAACGCATGTACTAAGTACAATTCAAAAAATAAACAACTTCGGTAGATCCTGATATATTCGCATCTTTACAAGGAGGTATATATGAACTTAACACGCGCCGAAGCCAAGATAACCATCGCCAAATTCATCGAACTGGCCTACTCCACGGACAAAGGACTGACCAAAAATATTTTCACCAAATAAGGCAGCGCCAAACTCACAGTTGATGACCAAGGTCAGGTAACCCTTAGCGGATCTGCAGGCCACCTGACCTTCAGCGGCAGCCCTGTTCTGGACAAAATTGGTGCAAAAATAAAGCGAGTTTCTGTAAATTTCAATAACATGGATAGCATGAGAGTCGGCTACACTGCCACCTTCAGCCTTGAGATCATCAGCGTTATTGTTTCCGGAAATTTCGATCTGGAAAAACTGATTACCTCATGTTCTGGATTACTCTGCAAAGCCGCCAGAGCACTTAAAGGAAGACATCAGGCTTATGACGCCGAGCTACAGCAGATTATGGGGCACTGAATGAAAACATTGACATTATTTGCGATTCTGACCTTTCTCATTTCTTGCACAACAGCCAGCAACAATAGTGCCTCTCCGTTACTGGCTTACAACCAGTACGAGACCACCTTAAACCAAGCAAATGTTGCTTCAAAGGCAAGCACTTATTTTGCACACTCGCTACTGGATGGGAAGGACTTAATGGACCCAGGCATTCAGAGCCAACTCCTGTTTAAAGATTATATGGCGCGTCGGGAAGGTAACACCATCCAATCAACCAGAAATGAAGAAGTCTGCCTGACGGTGAACGGCTACGACAAGGACAACCTCCCAATCACTTTTCACCTTGGATACGCCCTTGAGAACTCGATCTGGAAAATAAACGGAATTGAGGTTAAGTTTCTAGAATCCACCGAGGAATTTGAAAGCCAGGCGAAATGCCCACAAAAAACTAACGTTTGACGTATTCAAGACTTGGCGCCCCTCAAGATACAACTCAGCTCCGAGCTCACTGATTAACACACCATCATAACCGCTCATAAATCCTCCTTGATCTACTTAATCCCTTTTACAGATGAAACAACACGCTCTAAAATAGGTTGAACCTCCAGCTCATCCTCTTCGGCAATCGCAACCACAAGAAAAATCGGCTCATCATCTAGCGAAACATCCACCGAAATAACCCGGGTATTCATGGCGCCCAAAAATTCCGCAGTCAACCTGTATTCCAAAGCGGCTCGACCAACCACGTCATAGGCGGCTTTACTGACGACTTTGGCGGTATTACCAGGATCTTTTAAAAATGAACTTTCGATGTACGCATCGGTAAATTGCTTATGCCCGACACGATCGCTGTAGTAGAAAGTAGCGTATGAAAATTCGCCAAACTCAAAAACGATTTCTCGACCAACGTTTAATGAAAACGCCTGATCTCTTTGAAAACGCCAAGAGCTGGGATGCTCAATCGAAAAGCCATCATTGCTATACGTAACAAACCCATCATTGCTCGAGCAGTCAAGTGACAGGGCTATAGCGCAGAATGCGAAAAACAAATAGTAAAATCGATGAAGGGGGTTGCTAGAATCCATTCGCAAATCGGTCTCCATGGGGGTATAACCGAGTGGCCAATTCTATGCTATCGGCAATAATTAGCCTACAAACGAAAACCTAAGTAATACCATGGAACAGCTTTAAGTACGGGTGCTAAGGGGCCGGCGAAAAATGCTTCTCACTTGTCGCCGTCCCTTTTTATTGAGTCCTCGCCAAAAGCTATCAATCTTACCACTCAGAAATCCGGCCTATGCTCAACATCCCTGTTCTGCGGTAAAATCCGGGCCGCAAGTCAATCATTGCGCAACGTAAAAAGGATGTTTCTACATGCAGATTGAATACCAAGCAGTAGATGAGCTGGACTTCAGACTAGGGCTGATTGAATTACTCTCGGCCTACGGCAAAATCGATCAAAAAACAAACAGCCTGATAAATCGGGTGGTGGCCGAAACCAAGCTGCGAGCCATGCAAGACGCGCTCAAGCTATATGTAGAGGAAGGCCAGCGCATGACCCAATGCGAATTGATGCAAGAGAAGCATTCTTCGGGTCGGATTGGTGGCCATATGGAAACGTCCGGCTATGATAAACCTGCCGACCATTTCCACGCACATGCCATCGTTAGCGGTGGCCATAAACGCGCGTACGCCGCCCGCGAAATTCTCGCTCAATTCAATATCAGAATCGATGAACCTGCTAACGGACTTTGGCTACCAAATTACAAGAAAAATCTCCATCTAAGCCCGATATTTGATTGTGCACATGGTAATATACACAACAAAATCTATTACCTGAATATTACGGCTTGTCTAGAACAAGCAATGAGTCAACAGCACGCGAGAGAAATCCTGCGGCGAGTGGCACAGGGGATAGTCAGTGGCC
Organism: Simiduia agarivorans SA1 = DSM 21679; assembly: GCF_000305785.2. Lineage (NCBI taxonomy): Bacteria > Pseudomonadati > Pseudomonadota > Gammaproteobacteria > Cellvibrionales > Cellvibrionaceae > Simiduia > Simiduia agarivorans. The sequence goes on from NC_018868.3 coordinate 1,359,806, forward strand.
GGCTCCCCATTCACCGGCAATTAAGAGCTCGAGAGATCATGGAGTTTGCAAATGGCTGAAACTAAAAAAATCTACTCCATACAAGCCAATTACGACGGCTATAAAAGCTTCGTACTCTCTAATGATGAAACCACGCTACGCTGCAAGGGCAAACCGCTGAATTGGTCAGAACCCCAACCGATAGAAACTGATGAAGAGGATGTTGGCGTACCAGAAGCCGATATCAGCCTGCTCAATATTGGTTCAATTGTCATCAACGAAAACATAAAGAAAGAATACTTCGACGTTTATCAAGACTACTGCGAATTCCTGCCGCTAGACAATGATGGCAAACGGTATTTTGCTGTCAACGTTATCAATGTATTAGACTGTCTGGATATGAATAAAAGCAGGTTCAATAAACATGGCGGCATTATCGACCCTGTATTTGATCTCGCAAAAATCCCTGACAATGCGATTTTCAAAATAAAGGAAGACAATTACACCAACATCTACTGCACTGAAGCTGTTGCTAGCAAGATATCCGATGCTCGATTGACTGGCGCCATGATTGAGGCTTTTGATACCAATGATCGGCCATATCAGAATCATTAACACTTAGCGCGAAGCCAAGTAATTCCGACTTAACGCATGAGCTTTTTAGTTTTATTTAATAAAGGCAACGCGTGTTAAAACCAACATGGCAATCTATAAACTTCGCTACCGCTTCAAAAGCTACCTCTCTATCAATGTTTCCAATCAGGAAATGCGAGACAAACTGGGCAAACCGCTTTACCCGCGCGGAGAATCGGTAGCCGATATCTGGAAGCCACTGCAAGCCAGCCTCATCAATACCTTTGACGAAACCAGCCAAAGCAAAAAACCCGACATTGCCGATTGGGAAACCAATATGGTACTAAGCCCCAATGCGTATGAGGCTCTATCCACAATGCTTTCGCCTTATGGGGAATTTTTACCGCTGAAGATTGAGGGCGAAACCTGGCACCTATACAACACTACCAGCATCTATGATGACATTGACCTGAATGCCAGCTCGCAGCAACTCATGGATGGCATGGTCATGGCTGTTGTTGCGCTACAATTTGATGAAGAAAAATTGGGGCCAGCGCCGGTGTTCAGATCCAACTTTGATGGGCGAATGGCAGTTTATTGTAAGGAAGCGTTTAAGCTAGCGGTTCAAGCGCAAGATTCTGAGGCATTGTTGTTTAGGGAAAATCTTACTTCACCGATGTAACTCTCTTGCGACCAGGCGGCGCGCCGACGATCCAGAATAGGGATTACTTCGGCCTTTCTTAGGTATTATCGAGCCTAGTTATCTACCTAGAATCCGGAATCCTTAATCAAAATACAAGTTGACTCATCTAAGCTACAACAATATTGAAATAAGTACACCGTCCCCGTAATCCCCGAAATCCGGAATCCACCAATTCCATCTACCATTCGGAGCAAAAATTAGGCGTTTTTCGAAAACACATAGCGCTAATTTCTACACCAACCTTTCTGGAAATTTCAGATAATTTGATGTATTTAATGATAATCGCAATGAACTATAGCCGGAAATTATTCTGTGACCAACCCATCTAGAATCAACAATCTGCGCCTGATTAGGGAAATTACAAAGCAACAAACGCCCTTTGAAATTTACCCATTCTTTTGGCTTGAGCAAGAAAGCACCATATGCATGAATAGACCTCCCAGAGTCATAAAAACTTTAGGGTGGATGAGACCGAAGATGTTAGCATTTTTTCTGCGACTTTTTTAGCTTCCAACAGCTCGCTCGCCGAACAATCAAAATCGATCATAGGAATATGGAACGTCTTTCCATCAATATATATCTTGGAATGCACAGCCAACTCTTCGTTGGGCGATAGCCTTGACAACATCTCCATTAGCCAGTCTTCCGAAATGCTATCCAAAGCAACAGAGAAGACGCTACGTTCATCTAACAGACTCTGAGGCCTGTACACATAGCGACTAAATTCAAGAACAACACCCCTTGAAGAAGGCAATACTTCCAACAAAAAAGATAGGGGATGCCTTAAGTAATTCATATTGTTTCTACACTTATTCCATGCAGCAATCGATAAACTTTCAGTGAAAAGTCATCTGTCATACCACAAACGTAATCAATCACCAAACGAACTCGATGATACCACTCATTTTGACCATCCATTTTAACCGCATACCGATATTGATCGACCAAACTGTTTGGCAGCTTTGAAAACATTCGACGACATAAATCTGGCCCTTTAGATTGCTCGACAAGCCGAGAAAACTGACACTCAGAAAGCTCCAATAGTACAGAAAATTTCTCGAGAAGCCCGTGAACTATATTATATCCAGCAATTTCAATATCTTCTGCCTCCGGTGAACGATACAAATTTTCCTTGCAGAAATCTCCAATTATCTTTAAAACCTTTTCTTCATCACTACCTGCGAGCAGCGACTTTTTTACAACATTCTCTTCATCCAAGATTTTATAAAAGGCTCCAGCCGCACTACCAACAAGCGAGTTGATCATTGAAGTACGAAATGATACGAAGGGCGAGGTAACACCTCCCTTTAAAGCCGACTCTGCCATTTTTCTATATTCGGCTATATTTTCATCTGCAAATCGACTCTCAAATTGCTCCAAAACACTACGTTCATCAACAATTTTTTTCTCAATTCCATCTTCTATATCACTTAGACTATAAGCAATATCATCGGCAGCCTCCATAAGGTAAACAAGCTTATTTCGTTCACCCCATACTAACCCCTCCTCTCTCCAAACACTCTTAATCGCGTCAAGCTCAGTCTGAAAAACGCCAATCTTAGAATACTGCTGCATGCAATCTGAGGAGGATTTTGGGTATTTTAAAATGGCGCCCAACAAACTATAGGTTAGATTAAATCCGTAATTGCCAGGCAACCCCTGAAGACTAACACATATCCTTACACCTTGAGGGTTACCATCAAAATTTACGAAATCCAAATAGTGCCCTGAGGCTGCATCTAACTGACCTCCATTAGTTGCAATGGCATATAATTTCTTGGCATTAGATTTAAACCAATTTTGTATTGCCTTTTCGCCCAAATGCCCAAATGGAGGATTACCGATGTCATGCAATAAACAAGCAGTCTCCACAATAGTCTCTATTTCGAGGCACTGTTCTGCGAACTCATTTCTCTGATCGACTAATGCTTTCTCTCGCACTTTTTGAACAATATATCTGCCAACATGAGACACCTCCATAGAATGCGTAAGCCGACTTCGCACTGCAGCATTGCTTTCGAGAGAAAACACCTGAGCCTTTCTCTGCAGCCGTCTTAGCGGGGCAGAAAATAACACCCTTCCTCGGTCACTCTCGATTTCCTGGCGGCTAGAACGGCTTAGCAAGCTTGTAGAGGGCCGCAGACGCTTCACATTTACCAACTTCATAACAACCCCTCAATAATGTCCTTTGATATATTCATATGCTTTATTAAAAAGCTCTTTGTCCTTACCCAAGCCAAACTGTGCCAAAGTTACCAGTAGTGCCTTCTGGATTTCGCGCGGACCGCTATTGGAGTTTTGCCAGCCTTCAAAGCGGGTGGCTTTAACGATCTTGTCGATCTGGTCTACAACATCACCGATTAGCTTCGGCGTGGTTTCTGGGCGAGTTTCCAGGAAGAGTTTGGTTAAGGCCTGCTTGTTGTCTTCTTCGGTAACGACATGCTCGCCGGTTTCGCGCTCGGCTTGTACGGTATCTTTTGCTGCATCTAACAGGCCTTTTAACCAGTCGATAGCTTTGATGACACCGGCTTCGTAGTCTTGGCGTAATTTCTCAAGGCGTTCGCCAAGCTCGACAAACTTCGGATCGGTGTGACCACGCAGGCGGCCCATCAAGTCAATTTCGAGGCGCTTCGCGCGCTGCTCTTGTTCTTTATCCGTTAGAGTAAAAATGGCGTGCTCATCCATGATCAGCTCGTCGATATCATCGCGGATGCGATTGATGTCGGTATGCTCGTGGATCATCTTGATAGTTTCAGGGCCGAGCGCGGCCCACACCAGAGCACCGGTCTGGCCTACCGGGCGTACCGACTCATAAATCTGCGCCAGCCATTTATAATCATTTCTGAACGGACTTAAGAATGGATCTGGATTGATAGCTGACCATAGCTTGGATAGCACGCCGAAGCTCGCGGCAAACTCATCGCGCTTTTCATTGGTCGGCAAGCACTCTTGAGCTGCCATTATCCCTTCGAAGCCTTCTAGCGTGCGGTCCACACTGGGGAAGAAGTCCAGGCATTTTTTCAACTGGGCGGGCAACAACTCTTTAAAGGCTTCAATGCCTTCCACCACGCCATCAATCTCTTCCGGGTTGTAGGCCAGCGCGGTGCGCAGGTTTTCAAACACGCCAAGGTAATCAATGATGAGGCCCATGTCTTTGCGAACATCGTCCGTTTCGTACAAGCGGTTGGTGCGGCACATAGCCTGCAGCAAGGTATGGTCGCGCAGCGGCTTATCTAAGTACATGCAGTAGCAGATCGGGGCGTCAAATCCGGTGAGTAACTTGGCGGTTACGATAATGAGTTGTAACGGGTGTTTTGGGTCTTTGAAGCACTCGATCAGGTCCTTTTGCACCTGATCTTCGGCATCAATATGCTGCCAGCGCTCAAAATCCGCTTGCTGAATCGGCAATTCCAACTCGTCATGCCACTTGCGCCAATCCTTGTTGACCTTATCTTTCTTGTCGCCTTCCAGCGCCTTCACGGGTGCCTGGTCCACGTTCATCACCACTTCAACGGCATCAAAGCCGAGCTTTTCACCCAGTAAGTAGTACATCTGCACGCAGGCATCGCGGTCGTACACCACCACCATGCCCTTCATTTTTTTCGGCTTGACGTGGCTGGTAAAGTGTTCGGCAATATCGGCGCTGACTGCAGCCATTCGCTTAGGCGCTTTGAGCATCACCGCTAATTTGCCCGCGCGTTTTGATAGTGCTGCCTTTTCCTCTTCGTCCAGGTTGTTTTCCTGGGCAAGCTGCTCAAACTCCTGGTTGATAGCATCACGGTCTACTCGCAGCTCCGCCAAACGTGGCTCGAACTTTACCGGGTTAGTGGCACCATCGCGGATTGACTGCTTGTAGCTGTAGCGATTCATGTAGCGACCGGGGTCTTCCTCGGCGCCGAATAGCTTGAAGGTATTGCGGTCGATACCGGAAATCGGTGTACCGGTTAAACCATAGAAGTGAGCTTTGGGAAGGGCCCAGCGCATTTTCTCGCCCAAGCCACCTTCCTGTGTGCGGTGGGCTTCGTCCACCAACACAATAATGTTGTCGCGGCTGTTAAGGCCATTAGGGTTTTTATCGTCTATCTCGACATCTTTAAACTTAAAGATGGTGGTAATCAAAATGCCACGGCTGTCTTGTTCTATATGTTCGCCAAGCTTTCTGCAGCTTTGTACTTTAATGAGGTTTTTAACATCCGCACCGCCAAAGGTCTCGTTGATTTGGCTGTCCAGGTCGCGGCGATCTACAACTATCAATACGGTGGGGTTTTTCAGGTCATTGTCTGCACGCAGCATTTTGGCGGCGTAGAGCATTAATAACGATTTACCCGAGCCTTGGAAATGCCAGATCAGGCCTTTTTTCGGGTAGCCTTTGCGCACACGCTCTACAATTTGCTTGGCCGCTTCAAACTGTGGGTAACGCGGCAGAATTTTAATGCGCTTGGGTGGCGTGTTCTTACCGGTTTTAACCGTTGAAAACAACGCGAAAGATTCCAGCAGCTGCAATAAGGTTTGCGGGTTTAACAAGCCCTCACAGCTATCCAAAACCGATGCCAAGCCGGGCAAAATGTCATCGCGCAGGTCGGTATTGTGCCAAGGGCCCCAATCTTTTACCCGGGCGTTAATGGCACCATATGCGAAAGTTTTTCCTTCACTAGCAAAACACAGCAGGTTTGACACAAAGTAGGGTTCAACGTTCTTCCAGTAGTGCTTTTTGCCACCCATGAAATCGGCGGCGCCGTCTTGCCAGGTCACACTGGGGCGGGTGGCGGTTTTCACTTCGCCCACCACCAAGGGAATACCGTTCACATAGAGCACAATATCAAAATAGACTTCAGTCGCCGCGATATAGTGCACCTGTTGAGACACCACAAAGTGGTTGTTGTCGATGTTGTCGAAATCAATCAGGTTAATGGTGATGTGGTCGCCATTCTCACCAAAGGGTAAGGTCTTTTCGGCCATCAACCATTCATGAAAATTTTCATTGGCTTTCACCAGGCCTGTATGACGCGCTTCCAGCACCACGCCACGCAGCTTGTAAATCACTTCATCGGCATAATCCGGCTGCTTAGCAATATCGGGGTTTAACGAACACAACGCGTCTTTCAGCCATTCATCGACGAAGATATCCTGCGCTTGTTTGGGCAGGCTCTCACCGTGGCAGTACGTCCACTTCACCCCGCTTAAACCTTTCAAACGGTCGATAATTCCATTTTCTGTGACGGTTTGTTCGTTAAACATATTAAAAAACCAATTTGCTTAGTATTTTTCTTCTCAGCTCAAAAGGGATCTGTAGCTTTTGGTTTAAGACATCCAGCTGATAATCAATTTGACTTAACAACCGGAAAACTCGATCTTGCTCAAATTCCGATGGGATAAAAAATGAATACGCGCCCAAATCATCCCTATTAATTTTGGGGAACCCACTTCTCATAGATACCCCTTCAGCATATCTATGAAAGTGTTCTGTTTGCAGTAAGTAAAATAAATAGTCTGTCGCAAGGCCATTACAACCCTTAATTGGATATACATCAGCACTGCAAACACCTTCAAATCTTGGGAAACAGACTTTTCTCAAATTTGGGCGAATTTTGCTGTATAGAACGTGTTCAGGGCCAAAAAGGTACTTCCCACTCGAGATACAATCTTTTTCAGCACTCTGGAAACCCAATAGCCGCCCTGTGCCTTTCTCAATATTATCAGGGGCTATATGGCTCATCTCCTTATATGGAGATACGGTAGGATCAACTTGACCACTCTGAATTTCCATATGGTTTTTTAGCTTTACAAGACGAGCGCCATCGGACTTAAGAGTCTCCGGGGCAAAGAGCTTAGCGATCAATACCCTTTTAAGTTCTTGAACAGAGGAAAAGACTTGTAACGCCTTTGAGTAAACTTCCTCATTTTTATCCAAGATGGACAGGTAATTTTTTTGTTTATGTACATCCAAGCACTTAAATGTAAAACAGCCGATATCTTTCCAATTAATATAAGGATTGGTTGAACCTTTAGACACAGATATAGAATGCTGCGTAAATTTTTCCGAAAGCATTAAATACTTTAGAAGGCCAGGTTCAAAATTTTCGTTCTTCTTCGGTTCAATTACAAATGTAGTGTTTGCGGTAATTCCGTCAAAATTAGCCTCTGCGACCTTCCTTAAATAAGTACGTCTTGAACCATACAGAATTTGTCCCTTTCTAAATATGCGGTGAAATGCCGGCCCGACATAATCATTCCCAAAAATACCCCATCTGGAGATGTTCAAACAGTCAGTGTCCATGTGCCCCCCTTCAACATACCTCTCGAAGGGATTGTCTTCTCGATCAACCGATTCTTTACACTGTTTAGCAACTTCACTAAACCTAAGCGTAACCGCATTGCCAGTATTTTTATCTGCTAACATAGGCCCCTATTCCTTATCGGTTAATTTTAGATAATTCATATCAGATAAGGCTGCACATAAATTTTTAAAATTCTTTCACTTGAACTCTATTCACATTCCAAGCCTCTATAACATGTTCAATATCATGCACTTCACCATTGTTTTGTGCCTGCACATAGAGCGGAATCGAAAGGTTGTAGAGATTCTCTTTGATGGTTTCGATATCTACCAAAGCGGTAATGTCGCTTTGCTTTTCTGGCGAAAAGAAAGCCTTGCACAACACGGCTAAATCCTCATCCGATAAGCGGCTGTGGGCGCGCTCGCGGGTAACGTGCTCCACACCGTTGATAAACAGCACTTTGTTTTTACGATCGGCGGGTTTATTGCAGTTGAGCACCACCACGCAGGATTCCATCGGCGAGTTGTAAAACAAGTTTGGCCCAAGGCCAATCACTGCCTCGATAATGTCCGACTCAATCACTTGTTTACGGATGCTTTGCTCGGAATCACGGAACAACACGCCGTGTGGCCAGAGCATGGCGGCGCGGCCAGTATCCGGTTTTAAGCTTTTGATGATATGGGTGTAAAACGCATAGTCTGCGCAGCCTTGCGGCGGTACGCCGTAGAGGTTGCGGCCATAAGGGTCGGCGGCAAACTTATCGCGGTTCCATTTTTTGATGGAGTAAGGCGGGTTAGCGAAAATCACATCAAACTGCTTGAGCTGGTCGTGTTCAATAAACTTGGGTTCCGCCAAGGTATCGCCGCGCAGCACATCGAACTCTTCAATGTCGTGCAGGAACATATTCATTCGTGCAATCGCCGAAGTGAGCAGGTTCACTTCTTGCCCATAGAGATGCACTGATCTCCATTCTTTGCCCTGAGAGCGTAAATCCATTACCGCATTTAGCAACATGCCACCGGTGCCGCAGGTGGGGTCATAAGCGGTTTCACCGGGCTTTAAGCCCATAATGCGCGTCATCAGATGCACGACTGTACGGTTGGTATAAAACTCAGCAGCAGTATGGCCGGAGTCGTCGGCAAATTTTTTGATTAGGTATTCGTAAGCCTCTCCCAGATCATCCTGAGCGACCGATTTAATCCCTAGCGGAATTTTACTGAAGTGCTCAATCAGATCAGATAGCAGGTGATCAGGTAAACGTTCTTTGTTGGTCCACTGGGCATCACCAAACACGCCATGTAAGCGCGGGTTGTTGGCTTCAATTAAACGCAGTGCGTTTTGAATGGCCTCACCAATGTTTTTGCTGGTGTGGCGCACCTTCTCCCAACGGGCTTCTTTTGGGATGTCAAAACGGTGAAACATGGGCATGGCTGCGTATTCGGCATCGCCTTCATGGATCTCCAATGCTTCGGTGTATTCTTCCAAATACACATCCGACAGGCGCTTATAAAACAGCAGCGGGAAGATGTACTGCTTGTAGTCTGAGGCGTCGATTTGGCCGCGCAAAAACTCGGCTGCACCCCAGAGGAGGTTTTCTAAGTCTGCTTTTTTCATATTTCAAAACCCTCTTTGATCAGCAGGGCTTCCAATTCGTTTTCGGCTTGTTCCAAAGCGGTGAGCTTTTGCTGAAAATCCCTTAATGCGTCTTCTACCGAGATAGTTTCTTCTTCCAGTGGCTTTTGCACATAGCGCGCAATGTTCAGGTTAAAGTCGTTTTCTTCGATTTCACTGATCGGCACCCAGCGAGCAACGCCTTCAATTTTGGCTGCTTTAGGGCCCTGTTTAACCTGGCTTTGGTAGATGCCATAGATTTCATCTGCCTGATCATTGGTCAGGGTGTTTTGTGCGCGGCCTTTGGTGAAGATTTCTTCGGCGTTGATGATTAACACATGATCTTTATGGAGCTTCGGACGTGACTTTCGTAGCACGAGAATGCTGGCTGGAATGCCGGTACCATAAAAGAGGTTTGATGCTACACCGATAATGGCTTCGATGCGGTTTTCCTGCAGAAGCTTGGTACGGATTGCGCCTTCAGCACCACCACGGAACAGCACGCCATGAGGCAAGACCACAGCCATTCGGCCGCTATCGTTAAGCGACGCGAACATGTGTTGCACCCAGGCAAAATCGCCGTTGGTTTTGGGTGCCAAACCATACTGTTTGCGACCATAAGGATCTGCCGACCAGAGATCATAGCCCCATTCTTTAAGGCTGAACGGCGGGTTGGCGATCACACAATCAAAGGTTTCAAGGCGATCACTGACCAGAAACTTAGGGTCACGCAGTGTGTCGCCACGCACAATGTCAAAGTCTTCCTGCCCATGGAGAAACAGGTTCATGCGGGCAATGGCCTCGGTGGTTAGGTTCTTCTCCTGGCCTTTGATTTTTAGCAAGCGCGGATCACCGCCGTTTTCTTTAACGTGGTGGATGGTTTCCAGTAGCATGCCGCCGGTACCGCATGCCGGGTCGTAAACGCTTTCACCCGCTTTAGGATCAAGAATGTTCACCATTAGGCGAACGATGGTGCGCGGGGTATAGAATTCCCCAGCCTTTTTGTTGGCCTTATCAGCAAAGCGTTTAATCAGGTATTCGTATGCGCGCCCCATGTCGTCGTCACGCACGCTGGCGACACCGAGGTTTACTTTGTTGAAATGATTGAGCAGTGTGCTCAATAGTTCATCTGACAAGCGATCTTTATTGGTCCAGCTGGCATCGCCAAATATGCCGTGTAGCTTTGGGTTTGCTAATTCGATGCCTCGGAACGCATCTTTTAACGCTTGACCGACATCTTTGGTGCGGTTGAATACATGACTCCAGTGGCAGTTTTCAGGAATCTGAATCCGGTGAAACATGTCGCCCTTGGCAAGCTCTTCATCACCCACCTGCGCCAAGGCCTGCTCAAATTCCTCGTCATATACATCGCATATCCGTTTAAAAAACAGGATCGGGAAGATGTAGGTTTTATAGTCAGAGGCGTCTATGGGGCCTGTAATGATATGGGCGGCGTGCCATAGATGGGCTTCTAGGTCTTTTAGGTTTATTAATGTCATGCGTAATTTGTCTCTGATACCGATTGGGCTTAGGCTTGATGCTTGTCTAAGCCCATGATTTTGCTGGCCAATCTTATCACTTGACTGGGGCGATCGGTGCTTTCTGCTTAACTCGTGACACTGGTCAAATAACGATCAGCTCACTAATCAATCCCAATACTTCGCCTTTTCCGCCACCACCCACCGCACACCCCCACGCGGATCAACCCCCTCCTCCGCATACCGCGGAATCACATGCACATGCAGGTGCATGACCGTTTGGCCGGCGGCGGGGCCGTCGTTGATGCCGAGGTTGTAGCCGGCGGGTTGGTATTGGGCGTCTAATTCGGTTTTGGCTTCATCCACCAGCGCGAGCATGGCGTGGCGTTCTTCTTCGGTGGCATCGAAAAAGGACGCGATGTGGCGTTTGGGGATGATGAGGCTGTGGCCTTGGGTTACCGGGTAGCCGTCGTCCATTAAAAAGGCGTGTTTATTTTGTGCGCGGATGCGGGTGGGCGCTTCTGCTTGCAGGGTGCAGAAGGGGCAGGTGTTTGAAGCTGGTGTTGTGTTGTGGGTTGGGGTCATGCGTTGTCCTTTAATACCTTCCTGCACTTCCGCGCCCAAGTTCCGTGGGCTTTGGAAAGTTACCTCATTTAATACATTTGTACCAGATCAAAAAACCCATCTGCTGGTATCTGGCGCGCCATTCAACGGCGTTGCGTTGAAGGTTGTTCAGAATGTGTTCACTCAACTGGGCGTTGCGGTTTGCGGGCGGAATCGCGCCAGAGGTCTTTGGTGATATCCCATTGAACCGGGCCCGTTTTGAGGGGGCCGGCTTTACGTGATTTCACGAGGCTTTTTGCGGTAAGCGGTTGAAAGTTACGCGGCAAATTTGGGCGGTTTGGCATGTTGCTGGTCCGGTATTGGGTTAGCGCTAGGACCGCAGTGCATTAGAGGGAGTTCAGGGATTATGGCAGGAGTGTGAAGGAATCTTGATGTAGCGCAGGGTTTGGGAAATTAGTGGAGTCTGACTTTGACACTTGGCGCCATCGGCTGGGTCAAAGCACCATCGAATCAATAGTAACAAAGGGGCTGACCCGAGCTTGCACCCGCTGGGCACCCTGCCCGGTCCGTCACCCTATACAGCTTAGTCGTGCGGCTGTGCGGGGTGGATCATGCTTTTGCCCGGAAACCAACAATGCCTTTGGGCATTTGCAGGCTGCTGAATAGTCCCGGCGGCGGATCAGATGATTGTTTGCATCTTGTAATTACCAATACTTGGTATATATTTACCAATACTTGGTAAATATGGATTTTCCCGATGTTCGCCCTTAAAGGCGTGCTGCGCGCCGATACGCAGGAAAAGATACTGATATATCTGCTGACCCGGGAATCGGGTTACGGCTCGGAGATTGCTGCGTTTTATAGCGTCGCCGTTAATCCCGTGCAAAAGCAATTGGCGCGTCTGGAATCCGATGGTGTGGTGGTGAGTCATCTGGTGGGCAAGGTGAGAGTGTTTCAGCTTAACCCCCGTTACCCTTTCTTAGAGCCACTGAAGTTGCTGCTCAAGGCGGCCCTGAATGCCTACCCGCCTGCACTCAGCCAGGCATTGCTGATTAAGAGAACCCGGCCAAGACAGGCGGGCAAACCATTGGTGGCGGCAAGGACAACTGAAGAATAAGGCCGGTTCATGACCAACTTTAGGGACATTTCCATTACCGAATTGGCCGGCATTGTTGCAGAGCATCTGGCGGAATGCGGCATTGAGGTGGTATTGGTTGGCGGACTGGCGGTAGAGATCTATACGGAAAACCTTTACCTGACCAAAGACATCGATATGGTGAACACCAACTATCAACCCACCGCCAAGTTACACGCCGCGATGGAGCTACTTGGTTTTTACAAGCAAGGCCGGGTATACGTTAACGATTCAACGGCGATATGTGTTGAGTTTCCGTCTGCGCCGCTGTCTGTTGGTGATGAGCTGGTGAAGTCCACGACGAAAGTTCTTGTCAACGGCAGGCACATTCCCATCCTGACAATTCAGGACATCGTGAAAGACCGGCTGTCTGCATTTATCCATTGGAGAGACAATCAATCGCTGGTGCAGGCCACTGCGCTGCTAATCAAAAACCAACTCTCCCCTGAAAAATTCAAAGCATTTTTTGATCGGGAAGGCGGCAACTATGCCTTGCTTCTCAAACTGCATCGGGTATCGGCTGAACACCAATACCAGACCATGAAAGAAATAGAACAGGCATTGTCAGAAATACTTATTAAGCAACTCTGATTCTTCAACGAGCCTCAATAACGGCCGCTCTTCGGGCGCGCGTTAGTGTTAGCAGGCACCCCGATTCCTCTGAATGTCATTTGGCAGTAAGCCACGGTGGGTTTGGCTACGCCAACCCACCCTACGGGCCTGTTCTGTTATCCGAAAATCGCTTCTTTGGCCAGGTAGTAACTCATCCCCGCCCCCAGCGCGAGGTTGGAGAGAGTGCGGCCGAACGGCAGGCGCCAATGATGCACTTTGGCGAGGATGTCGAAATTCTCCCGCTCGCCAGCGATGGCGTCGGCCAGTACTTTGCCCGCCATGTGGGTGGGCGCTAGGCCGTGGCCGGAGTAGCCCTGGGCGTAGAAGATGTTGTTGTCGATGACGCCGAACTGGGGAATGCGGTTCATGCTGATGCCGATCTTGCCGCCCCAGGCAAATTCCACGTTTACGCCTTCCAGCTCCGGGAATATTTTCAGCATGTTGGGCGTGAGCGCGGCGCGGATGTCTTTGGCTTCCTGGCCGAAGTAGTTGCACAGGCCGCCGAACAGCAGGCGCTTGTCGGCCGAGAGGCGGTAGTAGTCGAGCGCGATGCGCATGTCGTACACGCCCATGTCGGCGGGCATGAGGGCACGGGCGCGGGCTTCGCCCAGTGGTTCGGTGGCCATCACGTAGCTGGGCGCGGGAATCACCATGCCATCAAGTTTATCCACCAGGCCGAACATGTAGGCGTTGCCGGCCATGACCAGGTGGCGCGCGGTGATGCTGCCCTGCTCGGTTACCACGCGCGGTTTATCGCCGCGCACAATGCGCTGCACGGGTGAATGCTCGTAAATGTGCGCACCCAGTTTTTGGGCCGCCTGCGCTTCACCTACACAGAGTTTGAGCGGGTGTACGTGGCCGTGGCCCATGTTCACCAGCCCACCCAGGTAAACACCGGTGTTCACAAACTGGCTGACTTCATCTTTGCCCACCAGTTGCAGGGATTTCTGGTAGCCGTTGGCTTCCATTTGCTGTTTGTATTCCTGCAGCTGGCGTAGGTGTTTGTCCGACAGCGCGGCGGTGAAGTGGCCCCATTTGAGGTCGCAGTCGATCTGGTATTTTTCCACCCGCTCGCGAATGATTTCCACGCAGTCCACGCCCATTTGCCAGACTTTGCGATAGGCCTCATCGCCTTGGCTGTTGCGCACCCGCCAGGTGCCGTCGCCCATGTTGCCGGTAATCTGCCCGCCATTGCGGCCACTGGCGCCCCAGCCAATGCGGTTGGCTTCCACCAGTGCCACGCTGTAGCCCCGCTCCACCAGATGCAGCGCCGTGGATACGCCGGTAAAGCCGCCGCCTACGATGCACACATCCACGGTTTTATCGCCGGTAAGCGCGGGAAAGGCCGGCCGGTTTTCAAAGGAATGGGCGTAGTAGCTGTGGGTGTGTTCTGCTTTGGTGATGTCACTGCACATGGCAACCTCCGGGTAACGAATGGGCAAACTTTAGCCAGATGAGGATTCCAGCGCCATACACTGATCAGGGCATGGTGTCGGGGGCTATGCAGGGCTTAGGCGGGTAGTACCAAGGGGTCTGGCCCGACCGGGTCTGGCCCCTTGGTAAACGAGACCCCTTGATAAGCGCACTACTGTACCTATTGCTGGAGTCGACAAATATGTACTGAGTAAAATCCCCGGCCGCAGTCACCAAAGTCTGAAAACCTGAGGCTTTGCCGACATAGGCTGAAGGGTTTTGGGATACCCTCCAGACCTACAACTACCCTGCTCAGCGATCTGATTTCAACGGCACAAGTAGCGAGCCATTGTGAAAGATATTTCATACGGAGATCGGTAAATGCTTAATTACAGTGGAAGTGATGCGCATGCCCGCGAGATTGCCCTGCACTATGCCAACACCTTAAAAACCGACACATTACTGATGGCAATCATAGCGGGCAAAGCGCCTGTCACCTGCGCAAAGGAAGCGACATTGCTTGCTGAGTTCTACTGGCAAATGCTCGACTTATCCGCCTCGGATGAAAAACACGGTGTCGCGGTATTGGGTGAAGTACACAACGAGCACTGGATGCAGCGCTTACTCAATATTATCGGCGGATACCTTGAACAGAACGGTTATGCAGATGAGTGGGAGACGGTCTGCGACCGGTACTGATCCAACGAAGAAAAAGCCGAATTACGGGCCCTTCGCATTGAAGTATTGGCATAAAATTCCTTAATCCCTCCACATAAAAAAGGGGCAACGAACGTTGCCTTTGATCCAATCAACTAGCTGTCTGTCAGTTCGCTTCCAGCCGCAAGGTCACGTTGGACGAGGTGGAGTAGCCACGTACATCCAGGTGCCAGGTGCCGCCTGCGGGGTTGTTGAAGGTACAGGTTTCGTTGTTGCCCCAACGGTAAGGCCTGCAGTCGTAGGCGCTGGTGGTTGAAGGGGCGCCGTAGCGTACGTACAGGTCTGCATCGCCACTGCCGCCGGAGATGGACACTTTCAGCTGGCTGTAGCCGGCGGGCAGGCTGTAAGTGTAGCGCGCCCAGCTGCCGCTGTTGACGTTAACGGTGTCAATCACGGTGTTCACCGGCGTAGGCCCGGTGGACGTGGAATAGCTGCCGGTGAGCGAAACGCCACTGAACGAGCTGTAGGCTTTCACCCGCACATGGTAGGTGCCGGGGCCCTGAGTCATGGTGCAGGTTTCGTTGTTGCCACCGGCGTAGGGCCGGCAGTCGTAGGTGGAGTCTGTGGGTGCGGCACCGTAGCGCACGTACAGGTCGGCATCACCGCTACCACCGCTCATCTGGAAGGTGGGGCTGCCGGAACCGGCGGGCACTTCCATGGTGTAGGTGATGTCGTTGCCGGTGGTGGCGCTCAGGCCGGTGACCGGTACCCCATTCTCCAGGGTGTCTCCGCCGGGTGGTGGCGGTGGTGGCGGGGTGCTATCCAGCAGCGAATAGGCCAACAGATTGGGCGAGCCCTGCACGTCGCTCACCGCGCCGGTGGTGGCCGCGCCTTCAATGCCGGCCTCTACCTGGGCGGGCGTGGCGTTGGGGTTAGCTTGCAGATACAGCGCTGCAACACCAGCCACGTGCGGGCTGGCCATGGAGGTGCCGCTCATGGTGGTGCTGCCGCCCGATTGGGAGGTGGAAGTAATGCTGGAACCCGGAGCGAAAATATCCACGCAGGAGCCGTAGTTAGAGAAGTACGAACGGGCATCGCCCTGCGCGGTGGAACCTACAGTAATCGCACTGGGCGCACGCGCCGGGGAGTAGTTACAGGCATTGGCGTTGTCGTTACCGGCGGCAACCACGGTGGTGACACCGGCGGCAACCAGGTTGGCCACGGCATTATCCACCGCACTGGAGGCGCCGCCGCCTAAGCTCATGTTGGCCACGGCGGGCTTCACATGGTTGGCCGCGACCCAATCGATACCGGCAATCACGCCGGAGTTGGTGCCGCTGCCGCTACAGTTGAGTACGCGCACGCCCACCACAGTGGCGCCTTTGGCCACGCCCCAGGTGTTACTGGCAACGGTACCGGCCACGTGGGTACCGTGACCCTGACAGTCGGAGCTGTTGCCGTCGTTATCAATAAAGTCCCAACCGTTTTGTACGCGGCCGCCGAAATCGGAATGGGCGTTAACACCGGTATCAATTACGTAGGCGCGTACACCGGCACCGGTGGCGTTGTAGTTGTATTTGGTGTCGAGCGAGGACGATCGCTGATCAATGCGGTCCAGGCCCCAGGTGGCATTGTTCTGGGTCGCGTTGATCGACACCACCTGATCCTGTTCAACAATTTCCACCAGCGGGTGATTGGCTAAACGCTGCGCCGCTTTGGCGCTCATGCGCATCACCGCACCTTGCACCGCCGCGCTGAAATGGCGATCGGCGGTGGCGCCGTGGGCTTTGGCCAGCTCGCTGACTTTGGATTCCACCAGCGTGCGCATTTGCGAAGCCGCGACCATCTGGCCGGGTGGTACCAGGCTGTTGGCTTTGAAGACCACAATGTATTGATCTTCTACGGCATTTTCCGCGGCGGCGGCGATGAATTGCCCGGCCTGGGCGCTCGCGCAAGCGGCAACGCCCACGGCAAAGGCCAGTGGTTTTAATGCATTGAGAGTTTTTTTCACGATTGTTCCTCGTATTATTCTCAGCCACGTGTGTGACACTTTATTGGTGAGCATTCATTCGATGACAAACAGCATCTGAACTGCATACATCTCAGAGGTATCGAAGAAATGAGACACGCTCCGCAATCGGGAGGCATGCCGGACCAATGCTAGAAGATGGCGCTGGGATTGGTGCGCAAGTATTAATCAATTCATTTGGCATTGATGAACAGTTGTTGCGCGGGATGATTTAAGTGCCTGAATCTGTTGGCGTTTGGGTCGGTGCGGATGACGTGCTTTTCAGTGATTTCTGGCAGAGTGCGGATTCAAATCCACACTTAGGTATTGGGAAGAGCGTACCGAAAGGTTAGGAAAAAAGGAAAAAAATGGGGTGGATGGGCGCGCGGGATTGAAGGCAGCGCAACGATTTTTTGTGTGATGTTTTTGGTGCCGTGGGCGTGGGTTGGGGTGCCAGGTTTTGGGTTGGTGTTTTAGGGAAGGAATTGGTGGTGGATTGCGCTTTGCTTAATCCACCCTACCGGGTTGGGTGTGACAAGAGGTGGTATCAGGGTGTTCTTGGGGAGAGGAATGGTCGGTGTGAGAGGATGGCCTGACGGGCGTCCTGCCCGTCACCCTACGGGCGCTGGCGCGGGCGCCATTGTTCCCGACAATGGCTCGAACCTGCGGAGGTTCTCACCCGCTCACACCTGACGTGCCTTTTGGTGATAAAGAAACGGACTGGAATTTTGCGAGTTTCTGGAGGGGGGTTGGTCGGTGTGAGAGGATTCGAACCTCCGACCCCTTCGTCCCGAACGAAGTGCGCTACCAAGCTGCGCTACACACCGATGTCTGAGCCCGCGTATTGTAATCAGATTTTTACGTTGTGCAATGCGCCGCCTCTACGCGCGGGCGGAGGGGTGGGATGACTGGGGTTAAACCGGCAAATCCGGGCTCAGCTGCTACATTTATCAGGTAGTGTTTAATCATCAGGTTTTACTATGGTCTGGCTATTTGCGCGTGGAAGCGCCGCCCGGGCACGGAAGGTGCGGTGCCTGCTGGCCATTTTCCTGCTTGGGCCGTGGGCTGTGGCCTGGGCCAGCGAGTCCCCTGCCCCCATTCATATCTATCTGGATGCCGACCGCACCCATAATCAGGCCTCGGCTATCGCCATTGAGCGGGGGCTGCAGGTGGCGCTGGATGAAGCGGATAATCAGGTGCAGGGCCGGCCGGTGGCGCTGGTTACCACCGACCACCGGGGCAACAGCCTGCGCGCCAAGCGCAATATGGAGCAGGCCTTTAACGACCCTTCAACGCTGCTGGTGATGGCCGGCATGCACTCCCCGCCGTTGATCAAGTACCGCGATTACATCAATGAACAGCAAATGCTGACGCTGGTGCCCTGGGCGGCCGGTGGGCCGATCACCCGTTACAGCAAAGGCGAGAACTGGATTTTCCGGTTATCGGTAGACGACACCAAGGCCGGCCAACGGCTGGCCGCGTATGCACTGACAGACAAACACTGCAAACACCCTCACCTGCTTCTGGAGCGCACGCCCTGGGGTGCCTCTAACCAGAAGAGCCTCACTGCAGCATTCCAGGGCAAGCTGCCCATCGAGCCGCCCACCAGCTGGTTTAACTGGGAAGTCAGCGAAGAATCTGCGCGCATCATGTTGCGCAGTATTGTGAACAGCCAGGCAGATTGCCTGATTTTTGTGGGCAACGCGCGCGATGGAATCACGATCATGAATGCCGCCCACTCGCTGGCGCAATGGCGCACTATCCCGGTGATCAGCCACTGGGGAATAACCGGCGCCGACTTCAGCAAACGGGTACCGCACGCCACGCGCGAGGCGTTGGATCTGAGTTTTCTGCAAACCTGTTTCTCGTTCAATGCGCCCGATCTGCCGGCGCGTGCACAAAAAGTATTGAACCTGGCCAGCACCCGCTACCCGGGTATCCGCTCAGGCAAAGATATTCAGGCGCCGGCGGGTTTTATTCACGCCTACGATCTCGGCCGCCTGCTGCTTACTGCGCTGAACCGAATCTCTCTTGGCGACGACATGCCCACCAACCGGGCAGCCTTGCGGCGCGCGCTGGAAAATCTGCCGACACCGGTGGAAGGCTTGGTCAAAACCTATCAACGTCCGTTTGCCCCCTTCAGCCACAAAGCACCAGACGCACATGAAGCGCTGGGCCTGGACGATTTATGCATGGCCCGATACACCGCTGACAACAGCATAGAGTTACTGGCCAGCCCATGAGCAATCCGCCCACGGCACAGGATGCCTCACCGCACCGTATTGTCTGGCTGTTTCTGGCCATGCTGGGCGTTGCCTTTCTCGCAGCATTGATTGTGAGTATCTGGCTGGTGGGGCAAAGCGTGAGTCAGTCGGTTCAGTTGCTGCAAAACACCACCAACCAGACCGAGGTGACGCTCACCACGAATCAATTGGATCTGTACATTGCCGATCGGACCCAGGCGCTGCGCGATATAGCCAATTACCCGGTGGTAAAAAATGCGGTCATGGAAACCGGCCTGGGCCTGGCCGACCTGAATGACTTTATTGACGATTTGCGGATTCTGGGCGAACGGGAAGAACTGGCTTTACTGAACCTGGCCGCCGAACCCATTTATCAGCGTAAACCCGCCATCCAGACCTTTACTGAATCCGCCGCCTGGTTCCAGCGACTGATGGCAGGCGGCACCAGCCATGAAATCAACCTGATTGCGCGCGACGGCAAATCCTTTATCCAGATTGCGGTACCGGTCGAATTATCCGGCTACCCAGAGGGCGTGTTGGTGAGCCAGATCGGGCTGGATCTGAATCAGCTGTTTGGCAATGCCATCGGCGCCGACAAGCGGGGCCTGGTACTGGAAAAGGCAGATGTCCGCCTGCAATCGGCACACAATATTCCGCCCGATCAGGCCGTCGTCTTTGAACAGCAGGTGGGCAATACCGGCCTTAACCTGCGCTATCTGGTGGATACCAGCGAACTGCAGGCCAGCCAGACCTCGATTCTGATCACCATTATGGTGAGCGTTGTGATCAGCCTGCTCGCCACGTTTGGCATCATCAGTGTGATTGGCAAGCGCACCTTGCTCACGCCTTACCAGCGCCTGCAGGCGTCACAAACCAGCCTGAAAAACGCCAAGGAAGAAGCCGAGCGCAACGCCATTCTGGCACGCAGTTCGGAGGCGGCCCTGCTCATCGAAAGACGTGCACTGCAGCAAGCCAGAATCGATGCGGAAGAAGCCAACCGGGCAAAAAGCGAATTTCTGGCCAGCATGAGCCACGAAATCCGCACCCCCATGAACGGCGTACTGGGCATGCTTACCCATGTGCAGCGCAGCAACCTGGATAAAACCCAGGCTCACCAACTGGCACTGGCCCGCACCAGTGCGGAATCCCTGCTCACCATCATCAACGATATTCTGGACTTTTCCAAAATCGATGCGCGCAAACTGGAATTGGAATCCCTCGATTTCTGTCCACTCAAGCTATTGGGTGATGTGGCAGAAAGCATGGGCGAACGCTGCGCGGAAAAAAATCTGGAGCTGATACTGGATTTTCGCGAGCTGCCGGCGGTTTTTGTGAAAGGCGATCCATCCCGGCTGCGCCAGATTGTGATTAATCTGTTGGCCAATGCGATCAAATTCACCCAACAAGGTGAAATTATTTTACGCGCATCGCTGAAAGAAAACGCCGATCATTTTTTGCTCGGTCTCGATGTTGAAGACACTGGCATCGGCATCGATGCCAAGCAACTCGCCCACCTGTTTCAACCCTTTACCCAGGCCGACAGTTCCACCACCCGCCGCTATGGTGGTACGGGTCTCGGGCTCACTATCTGCAAACACCTGTGCGAGCTGATGGGTGGCGATGTCAGTGTTGAAAGCGTGGTAGGTGAAGGCTCGCGTTTTCACGCTCACATCCAACTCCTGCATTCCGAGCGCCAGCGTATTCCGGTGCCCGATATCCGCCAGTCTGCCATCCGGATTCTGGTGGTGGATGACAACGCCACCAATGGCAGTATCGTGGCCGATCAACTGAAGCGCTGGGGTGCCGACACGGCACTGGCCGGCAGCGGTGAACAAGCGCTGATTCAACTTAATCACGCGGTCAGGGACGCGCCTTTTGATCTCGCCATTATCGACCTGTCCATGCCCGACATGGATGGCCGGGCACTGGCCAAAGCGATCCGCGCCACACCGTCCCTGGCAAATCTGAAACTGGTGCTGATGACATCTTTCAGCCAATACGGTGAGGCGCGCGAATACGCCGCGTTGGGTTTTCACGCCTATTTCCCAAAGCCGGTCACCACGGAAGACCTGTACAAAGCCATCGCGGTGCTGATGGACGATACCCACATGCCCGAACCGCTGGTGACCCAACACTACCTGCGCGAACTGAACGGTGCCCAGGCCAATCCGACCAACCTCAAAGGCACGCAAGTGTTGGTGGTGGAAGACAATGTGATCAATCAGGAAGTGGTGCAAATGCTGCTGGAAGACGCCGGCATTGTGTGCACGTTTGCCAACCATGGGCAGGACGCCATCGATCAACTGAAACAAGCCGGCAGTGCCGCGCCGCAGGTAATACTGATGGATTGCCAGATGCCGGTGATGGATGGCTTTGAAGCAACCCGCGCCATCCGTCGCGGCGACGCCGGCGACGCCTTTAAAACCCTGCCCATCATCGCCATGACCGCCAATGCCATGCAGGGCGATCGCGAACGTTGCCTGGCGGCCGGCATGTCCGACTACCTGAGCAAGCCAATCGACCCGGACCTGGTGATGTTAACGCTGACCAAATGGGTAACGCCCGAGCGCGCGCCTAAGAGCACCGACGCTGCACCGCTGCCTGACTCCGACACTTCAACCGCCGGTACACCTGCGCCTGCCATTGCCAACGATGCACCGGCCTGGGATAAAGCCAGCGCACTCAAACGCGTGCGCGGCAAACGCCACTTACTCAATAAATTAATTCAGTTGTTTGTGGACGATATCCACAACCGGGTGGCCGCCATTGCCGATGCCACGGCGCAATCCGACGCTGAAGCCCTGCGGCATGCATCGCATGCCCTGAAAGGGATCGCCGGTAATCTGGGCCTGATGCAATTGTTTGAAACCTGCAAAATCATTGAATACAGCGCAGATGATTTCCGTTTTGTGCAGGCACAACTGGCCCATTTGCACGAGCAGGTAAATACCTGTCTTGTGCTGCTGGAACAGGAACAGGCAGATTTCAAAAGCGAGCAGGCGGCGTCCTGAGTCCGCCCGTTACGCGAGCGAACCGAGCGGATTGTTTACATTTTCCGGCGGCCGGGTAAACCACTGGGGCCCCTGCTCAGTCATGTAAATACAATCTTCCAGACGCACGCCGAAGTCGCCCGGCAAGTAGATACCGGGCTCGTTGGAAAAGCACATACCCGGCGCCAACGGCGTGGTTTCTCCGCGCACAAAGTTCACCGGCTCGTGACCTTCCATGCCGATGCCGTGACCGGTGCGGTGGGAAAGCCCCGGCAATTGGTAATCGGGACCGAAACCTTCCTTCTGATAAAACGCGCGCACGGCATCATCCACCTTGCCTGCAGGCACGCCGATTTTCGCCGCTTCAAACGCGACGTTCTGCCCCTGTCGCACCAGATTCCAGATGCGGGTTTGTTCCGCATTGGGCTCGCCGAATACGAAGGTGCGGGAAATATCCGATTGGTAACCTTCCACGGCACAACCGCAATCCATCAGCACTATCTGGCCGGGTTTGATTTCCTGGGGCTGATCGGTGCCGTGCGGATAGGCACTGGCTTCGCCAAACAAGGCCATGGTCCACACGCCGCTGCCACCGAGTGCGGTCTGGGCATTGCGCATCAGTGTGTTGACATCGGCGGGCGTCATGCCGGCTTGCAATTGACGATAGACTTCGCCGTAGGCACGGAGGGTAATTTCGTTGGCCTTTTTCATCAGCGCGATTTCGGTCGGACTTTTTATCATGCGACAACCCCGGGTGATGGGATCGGCCGACACCAGTTTCATTTTGGGCGCAGCGGCTCGCAGCCCGTCGGCCACAAACCAACGCACGCTCGCCTCCAGCCCGAGCTTGCCGGCTTTGATGTCGCGGTCTGCCAGCAACTGGGCCACGCGCTTAAACGGGCTTTCGTGTTCGTGCCAGGTGCGCACGTCGTCACCAAAGGTCATGGATTCGCGCACGCTGGGCTCTTCAAAAAACGGGGTAATCACGCCGATCTCGCCCTTGCGCGGAATCACCACACAGGTCAGCCGTTCGCTGCGCCACCATTTGATGCCGGTGAAATACAGCATGGCGGGGCCGGGCTCCAGCAGAATGGCATCGATCTTGTGCCAGTTCATCAACGCCTGCGCCCGCGCCACCCGCGCCTCGCGCTCGCGCACGGATATCGGATCTATGTCGCCGGTTATGGGCGTGAGTGCGGGGGTTACTGTGGCGTCGGCACTGCGCCCCGGGGTGGCCAGCGTCGCTGCCGCCATCAGGGCCGAGCCTTTAAGGAGTTGACGTTTGGTAATCATGCCGCATTCCTCTGTGGCGTTTTATGTTGTCGTGATTGCGCCTATTGTGGACCGCGGGCCGGTAAATTTCCCGACCGGGTTCGCACTAACTGGCAACAGCTGTTGAATGGACGAACACGCGCGCCGTTACCGCTGCCGGAATTGCGCCGGGGTCATGTTGCGCCAGCGCTTGAAGGCTTTGACAAAGCCGCGTTCGTCGCTGAAGCCGAGCCGGGCGGCAACGTCCATGACGTGCTCGCCGGCGTCCAGCCATTGCGCGGCCAGTGCATCGCGCACCTGATCCTGCAACAGTTTAAAACTCACGCCCTGTTCGGCCAGCTTGCGGTTCAGATGGCGGCCGCTCATGTGGATTTTTTCGGCAATGTCTTCTTTGCTGGCCGCGGGTTCCGCGCGGATAAGGTCCGCCACCTGGCGGGAAAACCCGGAGGCCGTGAGCGCGCCCAGGGCTTCATCGGCCAGCACCCGCATGCGCGCGTGTACCTGGGCGTTGGCCTGCACAATCGGCAGCGCCAGCTGGTCCACATCAAACACCAGCACATCGGCAATTTCATTCCAGCTGATGGGGCATTGCAACAGTGTAATGGCAGCGTCCGGGTCGGGCGGTGCGGCGTGGGCGAAGGCGATACGGCTGGGCTGGAATTTGCCGCCGGTTAACCAGCGGGTGGTGGCCAGGACCGAGGCCATTACCGCCGACACACGCTGTTCCCGCACTGTTTCATAGTGGGGCGCGTAAATGATGGTGCACTCACCGCCGCGGCGGGTTTCGCTGAAGTCGCCGCCCTCGCCCACAATGCGGTGGTAATCCATGAGCGCCTCCAGGGCATCGCCCAGAGTCTCGCAACTCATGAGCAGGAAACCCACCACATCCAGATGCCCGGGTTGGACGTTGAGCCCCGCCCGCAACCCGAACAAGGGGTCTTCGGCATAGCGCTCACAGGCCAACCAGACCTCATCCAGCAGCGCCAGCGGCAGCCGCTCCTCGGCCGCTTCCAGCCGCGCCTGCAGGGGCGCCGGCAAGGTCCGCCCGAGCTCGGCCATGGTCTGCACGATGGCGCGGGAGAAGTGGCTGGTCACGGTTAATGCCATGGTTTGAGTTCCTGGTTCCTAAGAGTCCTGAAAAGACCCAAGCTGTCCCGAATGGGCCTAGGGAAAAACCCCGATTTGCCTAACATAGGTACACGCACTAATACTTTGTGAGTAAACGCTCACGGAATCCGGCCATAATAACAGCAAACGAACCTATGACTGATCAATACGCACTTATCGGCGCCGGCCCCATGGGGCTGTGCAGCGCCCGCCAATTAAAACAGTATGGCATTCCCTTTGTGGGCTTTGAGCTGCACAGCGATGTGGGTGGCCTGTGGGACATTCACAACCCCCACTCCACCATGTATGAAACCGCGCACCTGATCAGCTCCAAGCACATGACGGAATTCACCGATTTTCCCATGGACGAATCGGTTGCCACCTACCCTAAGCACGACCAGCTGGGGCAGTATTTCCGCGATTACGCCAAGGCTTTTGATCTCTACCGTCATTACGAATTCAACACCCGGGTGGTGCAGGCCGAACCCAACGAAAAAGGCTGGCTGATCACCACAGAGCACGAGGGCGTGTCGCAAACGCGCCAGTTCAAAGGCCTGCTGATTGCCAATGGCACCCTGCATAAGCCCAACCACGTGGCATTGCCGGGCGTTTTCCAGGGTGAACTCATGCACGCCTCTGAATACAAGCGGCCGGAACAGCTCAAGGGTAAACGCGTGCTGATCCAGGGCTGTGGCAATTCGGCCTGCGACATTGCGGTGGACGCAGTACACGCGGCCGCCAGCGTGGATATGAGTGTACGCCGCGGCTATTACTTTCTGCCCAAATTCATCAAAGGTCGCCCCTCCGATACCCTGGGCGGTTTTATCAAACTGCCGCGCCGGGTCAAACAAGCGGTGGACGCGTTTATTATCCGGCTGATCATGGGCAAGCCCAGCGACTACGGCCTGCCCGATCCGGATTACCGCATGTATGAATCGCACCCGGTGATCAATTCACTGATATTGCATCACCTGGGTCACGGGGATATTCACGCGCGCGGGGATATTGCCCAGGTATCCGGCAAGCAGGTGACCTTTGCCGACGGCACCACGGCCGAATACGACCTGATACTGCAAGCCACCGGTTACAAGCTCGACTACCCTTTCATCGATCGCAAATGGCTGAACTGGCAAGGCATGGCGCCCTCCTTGTATCTGAATGTGTTTCATCCGCAGTTCGACAACCTGTTCATGATGGGCATGGTGGAAGCCACCGGGCTCGGCTGGCAAGGCCGCGACGAGCAGGCTGAGCTGGTGGCATTGGCGATCCGGCAACAGCAGCACCAGTCCGCCTCGGCCAGGCGCCTGCGCGCCACCGTCGAACAGCAGGCGCAGCAGCGCGCCGACGGTGGCTTCAATTATCTGGAACTGGAGCGCATGGCCTACTACGTGGACAAAACCACTTACCGCAATGCGGTGGCAACCCACTGCAAACAACTGAAGCAGGATTGGCCCGGCGATCTGCCGCGGGTTGCACCGGCACTCACCGAAAAACTCGCCGGCTGCTGATCACCCATGATGACCGAAGTGAGTTTTTCTTCCGGCCAGCTGGTGTTGTTGAACGCGATTCTGGCGCTGATGATTTTTGGCGTTTCGCTGGGGCTTAAGCCCGGCGACTTTGCCCGCATCCTCAAAGCGCCTAAAGCCCCCATCACCGGCCTGGCCGCGCAATTTATTTTATTGCCGGCGTTTACCAGTCTCGGCATCTGGTGGCTGGCCCCCGACCCGGCCATTGCTCTGGGTATGCTGCTGGTGGCGGCCTGCCCGGGCGGCAACTTTTCCAACATCATGACCTGGATTGCACGCGGCGATGTGGCCGTGAGCGTGAGCATGACTGCTGTGTCGAGTCTGGCCGCCGTGGTGCTGACACCGTTTAACTTTGCGTTTTATGCCAGCCTCAACCCGGTGACCCAACCACTGGTGTCCAGCATTGCCATCGATCCCTGGCAGATGATTAGCCTGTTCGTGCTGGTACTGATTATTCCGTTGGCATTGGGCATGCTGGTGGGCGCGCGCTTTCCGCGCTGGGTCGACAAAACCGAAGCGCCCTTCCGCATTATTTCAATGCTGATTCTGTTCGTGTTTGTGGGCATTGCCTTGTGGCAAAACCTGGATGCCATCGCCCTGGTGCTGGGGCCGGTGATACTCTGGGTGATTGTCCACAACGCCTTTGCATTGGGTGTGGGCAACCTGAGCGCCCGCCTGCTCAAGCTACGCCCGTCCGAACAGCGCGCCATTACCCTGGAAGTGGGCATACAGAATTCCGCCCTGGGGTTGGCCATCCTGTTTACCTTTTTTGCCGATCAACGCGCGATGATTCTGGTGGCCGGTTTCTGGGGCATCTGGCATCTCGTCACAGGCACCAGCCTGGCCTATTTCTGGAGTCGCCGCGCGCCGGCGGAGTGAACATGACTGCAAACACCAAAAAAATTCTCATCACCGGCGCGGCCGGCTACATCGGTTTTCAATTGGGTGAACGCCTGTGCCGCGAATACGCCGTGGTGGGTGTGGATATCCGTTCGCGCAACGATGCCCACTTCCACATTGAAACCATGGACATCCGCTCACACCGGTTGGCCCAGTTTATTGCAGACGAAAACGTCACCCACGTGATTCACCTGGCATCGGTTGTCGAGCCTTCGCGCGATGTGAGCCGCGATTACGATATCGATGTGAACGGCACCCGCAATCTGCTTGAAGCCTGTGTGAAAAACAACGTGCGCCACCTCACGGTCACCAGCAGCGGCGCGGCCTATGGCTATCACGCCGACAACCCGGCCTGGCTCAAAGAGTCTGATCCGCTGCGCGGGAACGACGAGTTTTCCTACGCCGCCCACAAACGCATCGTGGAGACCATGCTCGCGCGCTATCGCGAACACTACCCGGCCATGCAACAGCTGATATTCCGCCCGGGCACGGTGCTGGGTGCCAACACCAACAACATGATCACCCAACTGTTCAATGGCCGGCGCTTGCTGACGATTTCAGGCTCCGATTCACCGTTTGTGTTTATCTGGGATCAGGACGTAGTGGGCGCCATTGAACAAGGCCTGCGCGAGGATAAAACCGGCATCTACAACCTGGCCGGCGATGGCGCTTTGAGCATGCGCGATATTGCCGCGCTGATCAACAAACCGGTAATGAATCTGCCTGCGGGCCTGCTGCGTTGGCTGTTGCGGATTGGCAAGCTTTTGAAACTGACCCGCTACGGACCGGACCAGATCAATTTTTTGCGGTATCGCCCGGTATTGAGTAACCAGGCATTGAAGGATTCCTTTGGCTACCGCCTGAACAAAACCTCGCGCGAAACTTTCGAGTTCTTTCTCGCCCACCGCTCAACCGATACAGGCAATCCCTCATGAACCGCCCGGTTGCTTTGGTTACCGGTGCCGCCAGCGGCCTGGGCTGGGCGCTGTGTCAGCAATTGATCAAGGCCGGCTATGCACTCGCCCTGGTGGACAGGGATGAAGCCGGCCTGCAACAAAAAGCCGCGTTGGTTCCGCCAGCGCAATGCGCGCTGACCGCCGCCCTGGATCTCACCGACCGGGATGCACTGGACGCGTTGGCGATCAAACTGCGCGCGCTGCAGCGACTGGATTGTCTGGTGAATAACGCCGGCATTACCCACCGTTCGCTGGCAGAAAAAACCCAGCCGGAGGTGATTGCGAAAGTCATGGCGGTGAATTACCAGGCGCCGGTAGAACTGACGCTCTTGTGCCTGCCATTGTTAAAAGCCAGCCACGGCCAGATTGTGAATATCAGTTCCATGGCGGGCTGGATGCCGGTGCTGGGCCGCGCCGGTTACTGCGCCGCCAAAAGCGCCATGCACCAGTACTTTGAAGTGTTGCGCGCCGAAATCATGGACGATGGCGTGAACGTACTGATGGTGTACCCGAGCTTTCTGGATACCGCCATTGAAAAAAATGCCCTGGACGAAGACGGCAAACCCAACGCGCGGGCGCGCTCAACCATCGGCAGCATGCGCTCGGCCGACTGGATGGCCGAGAGAATTGCCACCGCCATTTTGTTCCGGGAGGAACGGCTGTTTCCCGACCGCTTCACGTTTTTTGCCAGTGTGCTGTACAAAATTTGCCCCCGTTTCTTTATTCACAACATGCGCAAAAAGTTTGCGGTGGAATTGAACGCCAAGGATGCTGGGTAGATAGACGTCTCTTTGTGACTGACTCCTGTAGTCGCACCGACAATTGGAAAATTTATTTTGAACTGGACACTGATCGGGCTGTTTATTCTAATCAGCTACACCCTCGAAGCCATCACCGGCTTTGGCTCCATTGTGATTGCCCTGTCCCTGGGTGCCCTGATCCTGCCGATGGATCAATTGCTGCCGGTGCTGGTACCGCTGAATATTTTCATGTCGGGCTTTCTGGTGGTAAAACACCGCCAGCACATACTCTGGCCCCTGTTGCTGAAAATCATCGCGCCCCTGATGGTGCTGGGCACTATTGCCGGCGCCTGGCTGCGGCCGGCGCTGGCGGGAGGATTGCTGGCGGTATTGTTCGCTGTGGTTATCGCCGTGTTCGGCGCGCGTGAATTGTATCGCAGCTTTGGCGCAAACCCGGTGCAAGCCCATCCCCGTTGGCTGAATCAATTACTGATGGCCGGCGCCGGCCTGACCCATGGCCTGTTTGCCTCCGGCGGCCCCCTGCTGGTGTTTGCCCTGGCCGGTACTCACGCCAATAAGAGCCAGATGCGGGCTACCCTGTTGGCGGTGTGGTTTTCCCTCAACTGCCTGCTCACCCTGCTGTTTTTGCTGGACGGACAACTGCTACCAGTATTGCCCAAAATCCTCATGTTTCTGCCCCTGCTGTTGGTGGGCGTCTGGTTGGGCGAAAAGCTGCACCACGCGCTGTCGGATCTCGCCTTCCGGCGGCTGATCTACAGCATCCTGCTGACCACGGGGCTGCTACTGTTGCTGCGTGCCTTGCTGTGAGGCATTTGGGCGGATTTTGCACCAATATTCAGCAGCGCCCGACGGCCATAACGGGCCGGGCGCGCAATAATTAGCAAAAAAAGTCACCGATAGCACCAGCTTCTTGCACAAATGCCAGCCCGGTATGCACCAGCGCCTTGAGGGCCAAATTGGTATAGCGATTGCAAAGTATCCTGGCAATAAGAGCTTGCTGAAGTTATTGCCATGAATGCAAACGCCCGCACCGAACGCACCCTGCCCGCCCAGGCCACCCATCAGGACCCGGGGTTAGCCCTGTTTGCCGAACTGATTGGCCTGCTGCAGATGCACCGGGGCGCGAGCCTGGCCGCCTTGGGGGGGCTGGAGAATTTCCACCAACAGGCCACAGCCCTGCACCCGCAAATCGATACGCTGCTCGCCAAAGTCGCTTACCAGGCCATTCAGACAGACCCGGCCCAGTGGCAACTGATCACCGGCGAATGGGAAAATACCCGTCGGCACTGGCGTCAGGATTCGGCGCTGGCGAATTTCGAAATCCATAATTTCCTGATCGAACAGTGCCACCGCCTGCTCTGGCAATATGTGGAAAGCCGCCCCCAACTGGGCCAAAGTGAAGCCGACGAATTCCTGTTCCGCGATGTGCCATTGCACGTGGAAGGACTGGGCCAATTGCGCGGGTTGGCGAGCTACTGCCTGACCCAGACACCCGACGCTGCCGAATACCAGCAGTGCCTGCCGCGCGTGGCTCAACTCAGTAAACAATCCCACTCCTCGCTGGTGGAAACCCAACGGGTGTTGATTCGCATGGCCAACCAATTGCAGAAAGCCAGCAGCCAGTACCCCAGCTTATTGCCGACACTCCAGGCCCGGGTGAAACTCACCGGCCAGTTTCTGCAAATGGTGCAGACGCAACTGGATGCCAAAACCGACGCGAAACCCCAACCCGAAAAATTATTCCAGATTGGTACCCTGGCGATTGAGGCAAATCAGAAAGTGTGGACCTTGCTGGCGCAAAAACGTTTACTGGCCGCCTGATCCCGACACCCAAATCCATTGGGCGATCAACAAGAGTGTCAACAACGCACTCAACCCCTTCCAGAATACCAGCGGATTACGTTCGATCAGCGGTGCGCTTTCGTGTTGTGACACCAGCGCACTGTTTGGCTTAGACAGATCTGCCAGTAATTCCGAATACGCCGCATAACGACCCTGAGGCCGGGCATTCAAGGCTTTCTTCAAAGCCAGATCCATCCATAAGGGAATGTCTTTTCTGACGGTGCGAATGCTGATGTAGCGCCAGGCATCGAAACTGCCGGGTGGATCGCGTTGCATATTGGGCAAGTGAAACGGCAATTTTCCGCACAGCATTTCGTAGGCAATCACCGCCAGCGAAAACAGATCCGAGCGATCGCTGCCCGGATCGCCCAACAGGTATTCCGGCGCGATGTAATCGACCGACCCCACCGGCACCTCTTCGAGCAAAGGCGAGGCAATTTCACCCAGGCCGGCAACATACACAGTACCAAAATCAATAATCACCGGCCGGCCACGCGGGTTGATAATGATATTTTCCGGCTTAAGATCCCGGTGAATCATGCTCAATCGCTGAAAGGCTCTCAGTGCATGCACTATTTTATCCAACAGTTCGCGCACCACGTTCAGATCCGGATTCGGATTATCGTAAATCCACTGGCGGAGGGTAATGCCCTCCACGTATTCGCACACATGGTATAGAAAAGGGCTGTCGTTGGGGCGCGGTAGTATTTTCATGACCCCGGGGTGATTGATGCGCGAGCCAACCCACTGTTCCCGGACAAATCCTTCCAGATATTGCGGGTCGTCTTTAAAGTTTTCAGACGGCGCTTTCAACACCTGCTGCTTGCCGGTGTTGCGGTCGCGCACGCGATAGAGGTGTGAACGGGTACCGGAATGCAGCACATCGATCACTTCAAAATGATCCAGCTTATTGCCTTCGGACAATACCGGCGGAATCACCAGCTGGCTGAGACTGCGATGGACCTCATCGATTTCCGCCAGTGGCAGTTCGTCCACGCGCACGAGCAAGCAGGTGATATTGTCATCGCTGCCCCGCGCCAGCGCGAGTTCAGCCAACTGTTTGGCAGCTTGCTCCAGATCTTCCGACGCGACCAGGGTTTCGCTCAACAGCTTGTCCGGAATCCATTCATGAATACCATCGGTGCTGAGTAGAAATACGTCGCCCGGTTGCACTTCTTCGGTCTGGTAATCCACCTCGAGGCGCGAATCCATCCCCAGCGCACGGGTGAGAAAGGTTTTTTCTCCGCCCTGTTGATGCACGTGATCGCGCGTCAGCTGTTCGATATGACCCGCGCGGTGCAGATAGATACGGCTGTCACCGGCATGAAAAATATGGGCGGTGTTGGATTTGATCAGCAAGGCACTGAAGGTGGTGACCAACCCGTCGTGCCGGGCACTGGCTTGTTGGCCGTGGTGATACAACCAAGAATTGAGTGAAGACAACACCCTTGCTGCGGCAGTTTTTACCGGCCAGGTGTCTGGGGTGGACAGGTAATCTTCAATAAACAGGGTGACGCAGGTTGAACTGGCTTGCTGGGCGTTTTCGCTGCAACTGACACCATCGGCAATACACGCTACGCCACCTTTCAGTGTGCGGGCACTGCCCTGGGGTAACAGGGCCGCAAACGCATCCTGGTTTTCCGGCTTGAGACCGGCGCTGGTGTAGCCACCAAAGCTCAGCTGGAGTTCTTTTTTCCCCACGACCACCTCTGCGATGGATTCCCGTGCATTCATACCCGTTCCCAGAAAAGCGGATGTGCGAAGCAGGTTACCGATGCGCAACCTGCTTCGCAGCTTAAACCACCCTGTTGCATAGACACAATGCGCAACAGGTGTGTTACGACACGGTAATCAATTCAACCGAGCCATCTTCGCGGACTTCTGCAATGTGGCCTTCCGGCTCTTCCATAAACAGCAGTGTGACAAAGCCCAGCACCGCAGTGCCTGCAATCACAAAGAAGAACGTGGAATAGTCCACCAGACTCAACACGGTCAGGTAAACCACTGCACCCACGTTACCGTAAGCGCCGGTCATGCCAGCAATCTGGCCGGTCAGACGGCGCTTGATCAGAGGCACAACCGCGAAAACTGCGCCCTCGCCCGCCTGTACAAAGAAAGAACAGGCCATGGCGGCAATGACTGCCATCACCAGCGGCCAGCTGGAATCCACCATTCCCATGACCGCATAGCCAACAGCCAGGCCGGCGGTGAGGATCAACAAGGTGGATTTGCGGCCAAAGCGATCGGAAATCCAACCGCCGCCCGGGCGCGACATCAGGTTCATAAAGGCGTAAGCCGATGCCACCATGCCCGCCATCACCGGGGTCAGTTCAAAGGTGTCGGCAAAGAACAGGGGCAACATGGAGACCACCGCCAGCTCGGAGCCAAAGGTCGCGAAGTACAATACATTCAGTACCGCCACCTGCTTGAACTTGTAACGATGCATTTCCGGCACCGGCTCTTTGAAGATATTTTTATTGACCTTCCAGACATGGGACAGCTCGTACAGGAACAGCAGGACCAGGCCCACGTAGCAGCCCAGGGAAACCGTTTCGCTCAGCATGCTCACACCCGCCGGCGACAACTTCCAGGTCAGCAATGCCAATGCGGCGTACATGGGCACTTTCATAATCACCAGGAAGAAGAAGTCGCCTTTACTGGTCACTTCCATGGCGCCCAGATTTTTCGGGCGGAAGTAGGTGGAGCCTTTGGGCGTATCGCTGACGTTGGCGTAGTAAACGAATGAAAACAACAGGCTCATCACGCCGGTGAGGCCGATGGCATAACGCCAGCCGTCGTCACCGCCAAAAAGCACCGCCAGGGTCGGCAGCGTAAACGCTGCTGCAGCGGAACCAAAATTACCCCAACCGCCGTAAATGCCTTCCGCGGTACCCAGCTCATTGGCGGGGAACCATTCGCTCACCATGCGGATACCAATCACAAAGCCGGCACCGATAAAGCCGAGCGCAAAACGGGCAATGGCCGCCTGCACAAAGGTGTCGGCCAGCGCAAACATGAAGCAGGGAATGGAACACAGCGCCAACAACCCGGAATAAACCACACGGGGGCCGTATTTGTCGGTCAGCATACCAATGATCACCCGCGCCGGAATGGTGAGCGCTACGTTCAGAATCAGCAGCGTCTTGATTTCAGACGGCTCCAGCCCCAAAGACGCCGCAACTGCTTGCAACAAAGGCGCAAAGTTAAACCACACCACGAAGGTAATGAAAAATGCCATCCAGCTCAGGTGCAGAATTTTCATCTTGCCTGTGAAGGAGAACAGGTTAAAGGACTTGGCCGTGCTCATGTCTTATCCCTGAAGAGTAGTGAATAAAAAGGGTATAAATTTATCTGAGGGGATATGAGCAAAGGTCATGCCTACTTTTTAACAGTTCGAGGCTTTTTGCATTTTGGGTGCGAAAGTCGCTTAAATCCGCGGAATTCTGGCCCCCGGCACCGGGCACACTCCCCAGCATGGGGATTCGCGCGCAAAGATAAGGCAGACGCCCGATCATTTTTGCACCCTTCTGGCCCAAAGCGCACCAGTGAGGGGCGCCCGGCGTAGGGGCGCCCAACATAGGGGCGACCGGCATAGGGGCGCGCGCGATAGGATCGCCCGATGTAGGTGTGAGAAACGCCAACCAGTAAAACAAAAAAAGCAGACGCAGGTTGTTTTGCCGGCAACTCGCACGCGGGGAGCTGCTGGCAAAACAACCTTTGTCTGCCAAAGGTGCAAAAAGAAACGATTAAAACAGTGTGGTCTGATCCTCAGACCGGTTAACAAATATCAGGCAGCAACTTCCACCTGACCATCCACCTCGCGTACCGCATAAACCGGTACCGAGATATCCTCTTCCAGGCATTTGCCCGTCGCCAATTCAAAATGCTGCTTGTACAGCGGCGAGGCTACCACCAGCGCATCGCCAATTGAGCCCTGAATCCCGCGCGACAAAATATTGGCCTTGCCAATGGGGTCGTAGTTATCCAGGGCATACAAGGTTTTGTCTTTCAGGGTCCGGAAAATCGCCACCTGTTTGCCCGCTACCAGGGCGCATACACCAGTGCCGGGCACAACATCGGCTGAACGACACACTTTTTGCCAATTGCTCATAGTTTTCTCCATACGGGTGGCATTACCACCCGCTTTGATCAGGGGTTATCAGGCCAGCGCCGGTTCTTCTTCCAGTTCCACCGAAGGGATGCGTTCTTCGTCGGTGGCCGGTCGGATTTGCTCGCGCTCTACCACGTACACGAGATTGTCGTCGCGCGCGCTGTCGTTAATGAAATGGCTGAAGCGCTTGAGTTTTTCCGGGTTTTCAATGGTGGTTTTCCACTCGCACTGATAGTTACCGATATTGTGGGCCATTTCGGCTTCCAGCTCGGCACCCAGACCCAGCGAATCCTGGATAATCACTTTTTTCAGATAATCCAGCCCGCCTTCCAGATTCTCCAACCACACGCTGGTGCGCTGCAGGCGATCGGCGGTGCGGATGTAGAACATCAGGAAACGGTCCACGTACTTGATCAGGGTGTCTGTATCCAGATCGGTGGCAAACAGGTCTGCGTGACGCGGGCGCATACCGCCGTTACCGCACACGTACAGATTCCAGCCTTTTTCGGTGGCGATGATGCCCACGTCTTTACACTGAGCTTCCGCACACTCACGGGTACAACCGGATACTGCAAACTTGAGTTTGTGCGGCGAACGCAGGCCCTTGTAGCGGTTTTCAATGTCGATGGCGAGGCCGACGGAATCATCCACACCGTAGCGACACCAGGTGGAACCCACGCAGGATTTCACGGTGCGCACGCTCTTGCCGTAGGCATGACCGGTTTCAAAACCGGCATCCACCAGTTTGCGCCAGATAACCGGTAAATCATTCAGTTGCGCACCGAACAAATCCACGCGCTGGCCACCGGTGATTTTGGTGTAGAGGTTGAACTCTTTCGCCACCTGACCCAGTACAATCAGTTTATCGGGTGTGATTTCACCGCCGGCCACGCGCGGTACAACGGAATAGGTGCCGTCTTTCTGCAGGTTGCCCAGGTACAGATCGTTGGTGTCCTGCAGGCCCATATGGGCATCTTCCAGAATATAGTCGTTCCAGAACGACGCAAGAATAGAGCCCACCGCCGGCTTACAGATATCGCAGCCATGACCACTGCCGTGACTTTCCAGTAATGCTTCGAAGGTCTTGATCTTTTTCACGCGCACAATATCGGCCAGCTCTTTGCGCGAGTAGGCAAAGTGTTCGCAGATATCGTTTTTCACTTCCACGCCCAGCTTTGTGAGCTCGGAGTCCATTACCTGCTTGACCAGCGCCGCACAGCCACCGCAGGCGGTGGAGGCTTTGGTGACGTTTTTGATATCGCCAATGGTGTGTGCGCCGTCCTGTACCGCGCAGCAAATAGCACCTTTGGACACGTCCATGCAGGAACAGATCTGGGCGCTGTCGGGCAGTGCATCCACACCCATGACCGCGCCGGCGCCATCCACGGAGGGCAGGATCAACGCATTGGGATCCTCGGGCAAATCCATTTCGTTAACACACAACTGCTGCAGGGTACCGTAGGCTTCGGCATCACCCACCAGCACCGCGCCCAGTAATCGGGTGTTATCACCGGAGACAATGATGCGTTTGTACACTTCATCCACATCGTTGCTGTAGGTGTAACTTTTGCTGCCCGGTGTGTTGCCGTGGGCATCGCCCACCGAGGCCACATCCACACCCAACAGCTTCAGCTTGGTACTCATGTCGGCGCCGGTAAATTCTTCCGTGCCACCTTGAATCTGGCTGAAGGCTACCTTGGCCATGTGATAACCGGGCGCGACCAGACCGTAAATCTTGTTATCCCACAGGGCACATTCACCGATGGCGTAGACATCTTTTTTCGAGGTCTGGCACTGGTTATTGATGACAATGCCGCCACGCTGACCCAGCTCCAGGCCGCACTTGCGCGCCAGCTCATCCTGGGGACGGATACCGGCCGAGAACAGAATCATATCGGTTTCAAGGAAGCTGCCATCGGCAAAGTTCATGCGGTAGCGGCATTCTTCGCCTGCCACAATTTCGGTTGTGGCTTTCTGGGTATGCACTTTCACGCCCAGGTTTTCAATTTTGTGGCGCAGCAGTTTGCCGCCACCTTCATCCAACTGTACCGCCATCAGACGCGGGGCAAATTCCACCACGTGGGTTTCGAGGCCCGCTTGCTTGAGTGCATTGGCCGCCTCCAGACCCAGCAGGCCACCGCCCACAACCACGCCCACTTTGCTCTGGCTGGCAGAGCTGGTGATGGCTTCCAGATCTTCAATGGTGCGGTACACCAGACAATGGGGCTGATCGTTGCCGGGAATGGGTGGCACAAACGGATAGGAACCGGTGGCCAGCACCAGCTTGTCATAGGCTTCGCGCCGGCCGCTGGCGGTAATCACTTCTTTGTTGTCGAAGTCCAGATCCACCACTTTGTCTTTCAGTACATACTGAACCTTGTTGTCCTGGTAGTAACCCTCAGTGGTCAA
Source organism: Simiduia agarivorans SA1 = DSM 21679 (assembly GCF_000305785.2). Lineage (NCBI taxonomy): Bacteria > Pseudomonadati > Pseudomonadota > Gammaproteobacteria > Cellvibrionales > Cellvibrionaceae > Simiduia > Simiduia agarivorans. The sequence goes on from NC_018868.3 coordinate 1,396,934, forward strand.
CGCCAGGTCTTCGGCCGTTGAGCCGGAAAAGTATTTCGACAACTGTACGCGGTCGTAAGCCAGGCGAGGCTCTTCGGAGAAGGTAATCACCTGGTAATTGTCTGCGTGCTCGGAAGTGACCACATTATCAATGAATTTGTGGCCCACCATGCCGTTTCCGACAACCACAATGCGCTGTTTACTCATACCGCTTCCTCAAGTCAGGCTGACAGTTTGTTCTTACTTTGTTCAAAGGGAGAGGCCACTTCGGCATAGCGGGCGTTCGCCTGCCCTGCCGCGTCCGCCTCAAACCACGCGAGCTGGTCGCGCAGGGAAACCACATCACCCACCACAATCAACGCGGGTGATTCAATCTGATGCTCGGCCACCAATGCACCAAGCTGAGCAAGGTCACCGGTGACCACGCGCTGGGACGCCGAGCAACCGCGTTCAATAAGCGCCACCGGCTTTTCCGCTGCCATGCCGGCGGCAAGCAATTCGTTCTGAATGCGCTGGGCTGAACCCAGGCCCATGTAAAACACCAGCGTGTGGCCACTGTGCGCCAACGCCTCCCAATTGGTGTGCAATTCCTTTTCGCCGTGGGCGGTGACAAAGCTCACACCCTGGGTCAGACCGCGATGGGTCAGCGGGATACCGGCATAAGCGGTTGCACCCGCACCGCTGGTGATACCAGGCACAACATCCACGGAAATGCCGGCTTTTTTCAGTTCCAGCATTTCTTCACCGCCGCGGCCGAACACAAACGCGTCTCCGCCTTTCAGGCGGCACACGTGCAGCCCCAGATTGGCGGTTTCCACCAACAGACGGTTGAGTTCATCCTGAGGAATCGAGTGGCGATCTTTGGCCTTGCCCACGTAGATTGCCGGTGTGTTGCGGGGGAAGAGCGCGCGGATGTCTTCGCTGACGAGGCGGTCATAAAAAATGATGTCGGCAGCGTTCAGACACTTCACTGCTTTCAGTGTAAGCAGCTCCGCATCGCCAGGGCCTGCCCCTACCAACGACACATGGCCAATGGCACGACTGACCCGCGGCTTGATGCCGGCAAGGAACTGAATGCGATGGCTTGGGCTGGCTTTCATGGCTGACTCCGTGGGCATCAATGGCGATACCGGTTTGCTTTCGAGCCAGTAAGAGCAAGGACAATGCCAAAACGTTTTTTTTAATCAGATTTTCTTTGCAACAGAAAGCAGGCGGCGTTTTTTGCGGGCCCTATATAGAAGCAACACCGAAAAACGACGCGCGGAGCACCATAAGTGCCCAGTGCGCACCATTTGAGCACCCTTCGCGCCAGACTCCGTGCGCCCTTTTGGTTCGCACAGCACCACGAGTGAACACACCAGAATTCGCGCACGCACCATAGAAAATCACTGCGCACTCTTTTGATGCGGATGCACTGGGAAAGCAGCCCCTTTTTGGGCTGTTTTCCGGTGGCTTGCACAGAATTGCATCACGCGTCCCGCTCTACAGCCGGTTCGGCTGCCCGGAAAACCGACCGAACAAGGCAAATTTCAAGTTGGCTCGGTATTTGCCTTTACGGTAGACAGAGATGAAAACTACTCCCTTTTGAGTAGTTGGGGTGCACACAGAGAGTCACAGGAATTCACATGATTTTCGGTCGTAAAAAGCGCAAACCCATTTCCATTCCCGCCAAGCCGGTTAAAGAATGGAAATACACTACCTGCAACTATTGCTCAACCGGTTGCTCCATTGAACTGGGGCTCAATAGCGAAGGCAAAGTCATTACCAGCCGAGGCCATGCCGGTGCCGATGTGAACCGGGGCAAGCTGTGCATCAAAGGTTTGCTGGAGCACGATCTGTTTCACTCCCCCGGCCGAGGCACGGTGCCACTGGCGCGGGAAAAGGCACACCTGCCGTTCGCCCCCACCAGCTGGGATGCCGCCCTGGACACCACCGCAGCCAAGATTAAAGAAATTCAGGAAAAATACGGGCGCGACAGTTTTGCCATTGTGTCTACCGGTCAATTATTAACCGAAGAATTTTACGCACTGGGAAAACTGGTGCGCGGCCAGATTGGCACCAACAACTACGATGGCAACACCACCCTGTGCATGGCCTCTGCCGTATCCGGTTACAAGCGTTCATTCGGTTCAGACGGCCCGCCCGGGTGCTACGACGACTTTGAACACACAGGTTGTTTAATGGCATTCGGCTCCAACCTGCCCGAACAGCACCCGATCATCTACTGGCGCCTTAAAGAAGCACGCGAGAAGCGCCATTTCCCGATGATTGTGGTAGACCCACGTGTCACCATGCTGGCTCAGTTTGCCGACATTCACCTGCCCATCACGCCCGGCACCGATACGGTGCTGATCAATGCCATGATGCACGTGATATTCAAGGAAGGCCTGGCTGACGACGACTACATTGCCAAACACACCAAGGGCATCGACGATCTGAAGCAACTGGTGCTGGAAAAATACGACCCCAAACACGCGCAACACATTTGCGGCATCGACGAAGACCGTATCCGTCACGTGGCGCGGGTGTACGCCAAGGCCAGCTCGGCCATGAGCATCTGGACCATGGGCATCAACCAGTCCACTCACGGTTCGGATGGGGTGTGCAACATCAATAACCTGAACCTGATTACCGGCAATATCGGCAAGCCCGGTGGCACCAGCTTGTCGATTACCGGCCAGTGCAACGCCATGGGCACGCGTGAGTGGTCTTCCTGCTCAGGCCTGCCCGGCTACCGCTATCTGGAAAAACCCAAAGACCGCAAGCATATCGCCGATTTCTGGGGCATTGATGAGTCTTTCTTTCCGCCCGCGCGTGGGCTCGCGCAAACGGATATTTTTCCCGCCATTGAATCCGGTCAGATCAAAGGTCTGTGGCTCGTCGCTACCAACCCCATGACTTCCATGCCCAACCAGCCGCGCATCCGCAGGGCCATGGAGAAGCTGGAATTCCTGGTGGTGCAGGATGTGTATCAGGATGTGGAAACCAACCAGTTTTCGCACGTGTACTTTCCCGCTGCGGTCTGGGCCGAAAAAGAAGGTTGCCACACCAATACCGAGCGCCGGGTCAACCTCACGCGCAATGTATTGCCGGCCTACGCAGATTCCAAGCCGGACTTCTGGATTTTCAAGGAAATGTCCAAGCGCTTTGAAGACCGCAACAAACTGCATTTCCCGCAATCTGCCGAAGAGGCCTTTAACGAGATGCGCGAGCTGTCCAAAGGTGAAGGCCGCACGCTGGATATTTCCGGCATGACCTGGGATCGCATTGAAGCCGCGCGCGGCATCCAATGGCCCTACACCGAAGCCGACGCCGCCCGCGATGAAGAAAAACTCGGCAAGGTGATTGCGTTTGACCAGAAGCAGCGGGTGGATTTCCTCGGCAACCGGCGCCTCTATACCGACGGTGTTTTTCAGACCGAGGATGGACGCGCCAATCTGATTTGCGTGGATTTTGTTAACAACAACGAATGCCCCGATGACGATTACCCTTTCTGGCTCAACTCGGGCCGGGTGGTGGAGCACTTTCACACCCGTACCCGCACCGGAAAAATCGGCAACTGCAACAAGTTCAGCCCCACGCCCTACATGGAGATGAACCCGGATGCGGCAGCCGAACTCGGCATTGAACACGGCAGCTATGTGCGGTTGGTGAGCCGGCGCGGCGATGCGGTGGTGATGGTGCAAACCACCCACCGGGTAGGACGCGACATGCTGTTTATTCCATTCCACTTCCACGATTGCGTGAACCGACTGACCCTGGGTTTATTGGACCCCTACTCGCGCCAACCGGCGTTTAAGCAAAATGCCGTGCGGGTAGAGAAAGTGGATCAGAAGGAAGCGGCGCAGCTGAATCTGGAGCGGCGCAAGTTTTAACTGGGTGCGGGGCGGGCTCCGGGTATGGCTAATGGGCACGCATGAATTCATCCCTGAAGCTCCGCGCAGGCGTCCTGCCTGCGAGGGCCCAACCGCCATACCCGAAGCCCGCCAGCAAAGTCCGGCGGATGACGAAAAAGACGAAACACCTTAGCGAGACAGTTTGATGACCAGCAAAGACAACCAGTACGAGAAATTTCCGGGAAGCGATCTTCCCGGCAGCGACCTGCCGGGCACTGCGTCTAAGCCAGCCACAGGTGAACAAAAGTCCGGCAATGCCGGCGCCATGATCTGGGAAATCCGCACCGAAGAGCAGCCCTACGCGTTTTTGTCTGACAAAAAGATCGACGAAAAGAACCGCTACGGCCAACTGATCGACCTGATCGATCTTACCGAGCACAAGTTGCCGGTGGGGCGTTCGCTGCACATTAATGAAAACCCGGCGGTGGGCACCAACCCAAACCGCAATAAGCAGCACGGCTTCTTTTTTACCGCCGATAATTGCATTGGCTGTCACGCCTGTGAAGCGGCCTGTTCGGAGAAAAATGAAAACCCGGCGCACCTGGCGTTCCGCTCGGTGGGTTATGTGGAAGGCGGCAGCTACCCCGACTACAAGCGCATGAATATTTCCATGGCCTGCAACCACTGCGACAACCCCGTGTGCCTGAAAGGCTGCCCGACCCGCGCCTACACCAAGCACGTGGAATACGGTGCGGTATTGCAAGACCCGGAAACCTGCTTCGGTTGTGGCTATTGCACCTGGGTCTGCCCCTACAACGCGCCGCAACTGGACCCCATCAAAGGCCAGGTATCCAAGTGCAACATGTGCGTGGACCGCCTGGAAGTGGGTCTGAAGCCCGCGTGTGTGTCTGCCTGCGTGGGCAACGCGCTCGACTTTGGCGTGATCGAAAACATTCCGGAAAACCGCGAACAAGCGCTGACCGAAATTCCCGGCTTCCCCACTCCCGAAATTACCCACCCGAACGTACGCTTCCAGCAGATTACCCGTCTGCCCGATGAAATGAAGCGTACCGATTCCATGCCGCTGAAATACCACAAAGATGAGAACGGCCGCTATAAACCCGCCATCGATCAGAAAAAAGGTGTGCAAAAGCATTGGAACCTTGCGCGTTTGAGCTCGCGCGAAAATCCGCTGGTGCTGTTTACTTTGTGTTCGCAAGCGGCCATTGGCGCCTTTGGCCTGAGCTTTCTGGGTGCCGAGTTGGGTGTTGAACAGCTGGCTGCCTTCCGCGACTCTGCGCTCTACGCACCGCTCGCGATCCTGAGCTTTTTGCTGGTGGGTTTTGGCTTGTTCATGTCCACCATGCACCTGGGCAAGCCGCACCGTTTTTATCGCGGCTTCAACAACCTGCGCCACTCACCCGTGTGCCGGGAGGGCCTGGGCATTGCCCTGTTCATGGGTGGTTTGGGCATGCACATTCTGTTCAGTCTGCCGGCGAACAGCATTTTTCAGGGCCTGTATCAGTGGGCCTTTGGCAGTGAGGTGAGCACATTGATCAGCGCGCCCACTGCCGCCTCATGGGCTGCCGGTTTCGGTTACTTTGCGATTCCCGCAAGTCTTGTGGGCCTCTACTACATGAACAAGTGCTATCGCATTGAAGCCCGCCCGTTCTGGAATCACTGGCAGGTGGCAACGGCCTTCTTCGGCAACATGTTCTCGCTCGGCGGTCTGGTGGCAGGCCTGGTGATGGTGCCTACGCTGGCGCTTACCGATCAGGCTTACGACACTGCCCTGTTGATCTGTGGCAGCGCGATGGCGTTGGGTCTGGCCGCGGAAGGTATGGGTCATCTGGCGCACAGCAAGGCCATGGGTACTGCTGCGCACGAAGGCGGCGCCAGCTACTACATTCAATCCACCACCTTCGGTAAAACCTTCCTGTTGCGCAATGCGCTGCTGGGTCTGAATCTCGTGCTGGTGCTGAGTCTGCTCGCCGCGCTGGTGGTCTGGCAGCTGGCAGGTATTTACGCGCTGTTGGCGTGGACGCTGGCGGGGCTGTTGCTGGTGGGCACGTCGGTCATCGGCCGCGCCCTCTTCTATGTGCTGGTGGTACCTACTACCATGCCCGGCGCCTTCTTCTGGAAGAACAAAGGCTTCGAAGAACACGCCCGCGACATCGGCCTGGCCAACATGCCGCAGGTAGGTGTGGTACCGTTGACGCATTAAGAAGCTGGTTGCTCGTTTCCAGGAACTAGCGGCTAGAGGAACTGAATAGATGACATTAGAAGAGCTACTAAACAAAACCTGCCTGATTGGCCTGTCCTATTTCGACCTCAACGGCGATGCCCTCAAGCAAACCCAACACGCGGGCAAAGTGATCAAGGTGGATGCAGAGATGGGCATTACCGTGCAGCTGCACAGCACCCTCACGCAAGAGACGCCCGAATTCATTCTGCCGCCCAATCTGGACGCCTGGTACAAGGCGCCTGCCGGCCACTACAAGCACGCTGCCAGTGGTGTAGACATCGAGAACCCCGACTTCCTGGTGACCTGGGACATCCACCGCACCCAGGAAACCCGATCCGACGGCCAGCACGAGTGGTGGGAATGGGCACCCAACCTGCAGGCGCCCTCGGTGGGCAGCTGAGGAAACCTCTGCAGGGCTGGCACAGATAGCTTTATTGCCGATATGATGGGCAGGTCCTGCCACTGAGAACGATGATGACCCGGCTAATTATACTGATCAGCCTGACAATTGCCCTGCCCTGTCTGGCCTCAGACCGCTTTGATTCCATCGCGCGAAGCTTTCTTACCTATATCGCGCAAGAAAAATTCGAGCGCGCAGCGGGCATGGTAGATTACCGTGAACGCTATACATTCGATGCCCAACACCTTGAAGCCTTGTTTCCGGAAACCTTTGACGCTGCCGACTGCAAGGCCATTGCAGCAATCAATAATCTGAAAGTCAGCGCCAAGATCACTCACGCTTATTATTCCTACTTGTGCAACTTCACCTCAGTACACATCACCATGGACGTCAAAACCAAAAAAATTCTTAACGTCACCGCTGATACCGATCTTATCAGCGGCGCCAGCGAAATGTACTAACGATGCTCGTTGATTCGTTTGGTCGCATCATCGACTATATCCGCCTGTCTGTAACCGACCGGTGCGATTTCCGCTGCGTCTATTGCATGGCCGAAGAAATGACCTTCATGCCACGCGAGCAGGTATTGAGCCTGGAAGAACTGGTGGCGGTGGGCCGCGCCTTTGTCGAACTGGGTGTAAAAAAGATCCGTATTACCGGTGGCGAACCCTTGGTTCGGCGCGGGGTGATGAAAGTCTTTGATGAGTTGGGACAGTTGCCGCTGGAGGAACTGACACTCACTACCAACGGTTCACAATTGCCGAAGTACGCCAGCGCTCTGCGCGCGGCAGGTGTTAAACGCATCAATATCAGCCTTGATACGCTCGACCCGGAAAAATTCCATCAGCTCACCCGCACTGGCCAGTTATCCCAGGTGCTCGACGGCATCAAAGCCGCGCAGGATGCGGGTTTTGAACGCATCAAACTCAATGCCGTGATTCTGAAGAACCGCAATGCCGCCGAGGTGCCTGCCCTCACCCGGTTTGCGTTGGAGCAGGGACTGGACATCAGCTTTATTGAAGAAATGCCACTGGGCAGCATTGTGGAACACAGCCGTGCACTGGAGTTCTGTTCCAGCGCAGAGTTGCGCGCGCTGCTGTCGCAGCATTTTTCACTGGCGCCATTGGAAGACGAAACTGCGGGCCCTTCGCGTTATTGGCGTGCCGACCAATACGCCAGCCGTATTGGTTTTATTTCACCCCACTCAGAAAACTTCTGTGCCAGCTGTAACCGCGTACGGGTCAGCGCCGAGGGTAAACTGCTTCTGTGCCTGGGCAATGACCATGCAGCCGATTTGCGAGCGGTGCTTCGAGCTCACCCGGGTGATGACAAAATGCTGAAGATAGCGATAATGGACGCCATGCAACACAAACCCGAACGACACCATTTTAACCACTCAGACGAACCGCAAATAGTTCGGTTTATGAATACCACCGGGGGATAATCAGCAATGCAATGGATGTTGACGCTGATTGGTATTGCCATGCTGTCCGGCTGCGCATCAATGGCGATGTATGAAAAACAACGTGGCGAACACTGCGGCGCCAACGCCGAATGCCGGGCCCAACAACGAAAGGAGCAAGAGACTGCCGGAGCGATTGAGTCAGCCATCATTATCGGCGCTACAGAAGCCGTAGTAGACGCAGTCTCCCAGAAAAAGGAACCCACCCCTCAAGCTGTCGATCCCGGCTACCAATGCCGAAATCCCGATGACGTCGTCATCTGCTCCGCCCTCGATGGCTGTTACTGCGCAGAAAAATAAACCTGTAAACCTGGGTCTAAACCGGGGGTCAGACTCCCCCAAACTTTAGTTTGGGGGAGTCTGACCCCACCTTGTTTACGGGAGGTTGTGAACGTGGGAGCCTACGGGGCCTGAAAAAATGCCGCCGTCGTGCATGTCCCAATTGATGGACCAGGTCATGACGCCGTTGAAGGCCGGGTAGGCTTGTGACGGGGTCAGTGTCTGGCAATTGGCGCGCGCAGTGAGGCAATCCAGCGTTTTTTTGATGTCGGCCGTGGAGGCAAACCCACTGGAGGCGGCGGTGGGACCGGACGGCAATGCCAGACCGATTTGTTCGGGGCGCAGGCCCTGAAAAAATCCGGCGTTGCCACGTTCGAGCGGGAAGCCTTCAATTAACATCAATGCAGACGACACCATCATGTCGACCGAACCCGCCGCATAAGCCTGGTCCCGATAAGGCGTGGCGAGTCCGCCGTTGTTGTAGAGCTGCACATGCAACAGATCCAGTTCGTTGCGCAGACCATCGATGAGCGGCAGGTAGGCACCCCAAATTCCTGAGTAAGCCACATAGCCACCCTGCACGTAAGGGTGCTCCGGCGCCATGGACAAATACAGGTTGGGGAAACGCTGTTTCAGTTGTTTCACCGAGGTCACAAGGTTTTGTACCACCGGCGCACCGTGCATCACCCCGGCACCCGATTCCAGATCGATATCGATGCCGTCAAAACCATACTCATCGATAATGGCCGCGGTTGAATTAACAAAATTAGTGACATTTTCGCTGGTATTCAGCGTCACAGTGCCATTCTGACCACCAAACGACAGCACCACAATTTTGCCGGCAGCGCGCTTGGCTGCCACGTCGGCAATAAACTGCGCTTTGTTCAATCCGGGATCTAAATTAAACGCCACGCTGCCATTGCCGGCGTCGTCGGCAAAGGCCACCACAATCACATCCCATACGTCCGACACCTGGCTGATGCGATACAAACCAGAGCCGTTATCAAAGTTGTGCCAGTAGCCGACCAGTGCATGCGCAGGCAACTTGCCACTGTTACCGCCGGACGATGATCCACTCGAGGACGAGCTGCCTGACGAACTGCCCGACGAAGAACCGCTGGAAGAAGAACCACCCGACGATGAGCTACCTGAGCTGCCACAGTCGCCCACCTGGGTCCAGGCATCCTGCCAATGTGCGCCGGTACCCGGGGCATAGGCCCAGGCGGCAGAGGATGAACACCAACCGGGAATATCGCAACGGAACTCTTTGTCTGCATTGCTGACCAGCGCGTTCAACGCGTAGGCCGTGCCAGCAACATATTGCGCCGAACTGCAATTGCCTGTGCCACCGGAAGAAGATGAACCAGAGGAAGAACCGCCCGAGGAAGAGCCTGAGGAGGTGCTGGAACCACCGGACGAGCTGCCAGAGGAACTGGTGCCGCCGGATGAACTACTGGACGAGGAACTGCCATCGCAGGCGTGCTCGTAACGCCAGACATCCCAAGTGCCCGAATGGGTACTGGGATCTTCATTCTGGGTCCACCATTTTGCGCTGTAGGCATTCGCCTGATGTTGAATTTTTACGCCGCCCACGTAGGCTTGGCTGCTGTTCCAGCTGGCCAGCCCATCACAAGACTGGGCGACAGCCGCCACGGAAAGTAACGCGCCGGCCGCGACCAGCGCAACATGAATGATCGATCGTTTCATTGATTTTCCTCTGCGCCAGACACCGGTTTCATCGGCAACGCCAGCATGCGGGCGATCAGGTTTTTAAGCCGGGCCATGAGACCATGCTTGGCAATGAACAACATGTATTGCCGATACACCGGATCGCGCGACAAGTGCCGCTCTTCGGTTTTGGCGCGAATAAAGTAAATGCCATTTAACAGCAACAGCATGCCGCATTGACGCACACTCTGTTCCAGGCTGACCGATACCATGAATGGCATGCTGATTAACCACCAGGACAGATTTTTGCTGAGATAGGCAGGGTGTTTAGTCCACCGGAAAGGGCCATTGGTTAAAATGCCCCGGTGGGTGAGATTGGAAAAACGCAGGCCGAAAGCCATGCTGGCCCACACATAGATGCCAATGCAACACAGGATTGCACTGCCCCACAAGGTATAGGCCCAGGGCGTCGCCCAGAACCAGTAACCCCAGGCCGGCCCCTGATCGTATTGGATATAGGTGCCCGAGATCAGACTCCAGAACGGCTGGTAGCAAGCCAGCGCAACCGCCCAACCCAACAAACTGGGTTCGGTTGAACGGATGTGAGAATCCAGCAAGCGCAAGGTAAAACTGTAACCCACGCAGACAATCAACAGATCAACGTAGTAAAGCACGTTGAACGCCGCATCAAACACCGATTGAAAACTGCCATTGATGGCAGAAAAATCCGTATTGATCAGTTGGGTTAAATTGTTGCCAAGGTACACAAACATCAGCGGCAAAAAGAAACCTTTCACCGCCCAACCCAATAACAACTGGGTCAGTGCCTCGCACCAGGTTTCGCGCCCCAGCAACCAACGGCCAAACAGCCAGTAGCTGTCTTGCGGCTGTGTTTGCCAGCCGTCCACCCACCACACATAGGGCACAGCAAAGAGCAACCAATAGGGCAACACCTTGAAAAGTACCGTGTAAAACGGATCGTAAAACGTGCCCTGGTATTCGGGTAATAGCCAATAGGTCAATGCCACGGCCGTGATACATCCGGCCAACGCCAACAGTTTTACTATCACGCGCTGAATCTTTGGCTGGAAACCCGAGCCGGTTAAACCCGCGCTTTCGCGCCGCCAGGGTTTCAGAAAAAGCGCTTCCAACCCTGCAATAGGCAAGGCCCAGGCCAAGCCCACCAACACGCAGGCCCAGGTCCGGCTGTCCAGTACATCCGGGTTAAAAACCAGCCAGGCGGAAGCCATTCCCGCGCACACCAGTCCGGTCAGATTAATGCCCATGTGGGTTGCAGAAGTGGGTGGGGCGTCTTGGTTTTGCGTGGATGCAGACATGGTGTTTCCCAGATAAAACGGCCCCGTTAAGGGGCCGTTGTTGCAACGATGTTATTGATTTGCCTTGATGGCATTTACCAATTCACCGTTGGTGGTATCACCACTCAACTCCCAGAAGAAAGCGCCGCCCAGGCCCTGACTTCTGATGTACTGCATCTTGCCAGCGATGGTGCTGGGCGTGTCGTAGCTCCACCAGTTGTTGCCGCAATGGGCGTAGGCTGTGCCGGCAATGGTGCCATTGGCGGGGCAGGTATTTTTCAGCACTTTGTAGTCTTCAATCCCTGCTTCATAGGTGCCAGTGGCCGCGCCGGTGGCGGAACCGCCGGGTGCCGATTGTGTCACACCAGTCCAACCGCGGCCGTAGAAGCCAATGCCCAACAGGATCTTGTCAGCCGATACACCTTTGCTCTTCAACACCTGGATGCCGTTGTCGGAACTGAAGCCTTCGATTGGCATACCCGGATAGTTATAGAGAGCGGAATGAGGCGCGGTGGGGCCGGTTTTATCCCAGGCACCGAAGAAGTCGTACGTCATCAGCATGTAGAAATCCACATACTGTGCCGCACCACCGTAATCGGCAGCATTGAGTTTGGCCGCGCCCGCACCGATGGCGCTGGTCACCAGTTTGTTACCAAACTTGTTGCGCAATGCACGCATCAGATCAGAGTAACCGTAGAAGCCGGAATTATCGCAGGTAAGGCCGCATTCGTTCGGGTATTCCCAATCGATGTCGATGCCGTCAAACACGCCGTTCCAACGCGGGTCGAAGACCAGGTCGTAACAGGAGTTAGCAAAGGCTTCGGGATTCGCCGCCGCCTGGCCGAAACCGCCGGACCAGGTCCAACCACCGAAAGACCAGATCACTTTCAGGTGCGGGTACTTGGCTTTCAGTTTGCGCAACTGATTAAACGAACCGCGCAACGAACCGGTATCCCAACTGTCTGCCACGCCATCCACACTTTCGCCGGCGTTGTAGAAACGGTCGTAATCGGCATAAGAATCACCAATCACACACTGACCATTCTGCACGTTGCCGAAGGCATAAAGAATGTGAGTCATTTTTGCAGCCGAACCGGAGGTATCGATATTTTTCACGTGATAGTTGCGGCCATACACGCCCCACTGGGCGAAATAACCAATCACTTTACCGCCGCCCGAACTGCTGGAACCGCCGGAAGAACTGGTGGAACCACCCGAGGAAGAACTGCCGGATGAGGTGCTGCCGCCGGAAGACGTGGAGCCTGACGAGGTGCTGCCGCCGGACGAGGTAGATCCGGATGACGTGCTACCGCCTGACGAGCCCGACGATGATGAACCGCCGGTGCAGCTGCCATCATTGCGCCATGGCCCCCACTCGCCGCCGGAGGCAGGGTTATCGCCCTGGGTCCACCACTTGGCGGTGTAGGCTGTGCCCAGGTACTGGACTTTGTCACCGCCGTTGTAGACCGCCGTGGCATTCCACAGCGCCGGCGTGCTGCCGCAATCACCGGTGCCACCCGACGAGGTGCTGCCACCGGATGAACCGGACGAAGAACTGGTGGAACCACCGGAGCTGGTAGAGCCGCCCGAAGATGACGAGCTGGATGAACTGGATGAAGAGCCCGTGTCGCCATCGCAACTGCCCAGATCGGTCCAGGCATCACCGTTGGCCCAACCCACGCCGGGTTCGTAAGCGCCGCCCTGGGAGCACCAGCCGCCCACTTTGCATTCGAACGCGCGGGCGTTGTGTTTTACCAGCGCACCATTGGCGTAACTGGTGCCGGCACTATAGGCATTGAGGTTTGTGCAATCGTAGGCGTAGCTTGGGAGAGCAATGGCTCCCAACAGCAAGCCCGCCGTTATGGTTATTTTTTTCATGGCCGTTCCGTTGTGACTGAATTGAGAGTGGGCTTTCGCCCTGGCCACGCGGTTATTACCACCAAACCACCATAACGCGATGCCAGGGGTGACCCCCGGTTATGCCCGCGCCCGGGCTTGTGCAAGGTGCACGCTACTTCGCGTCGTCGTCCAGGCGCCTTGCTGGACAACGTTGTCCAAAATTAGCGGGGCAAATACAACGTTGTCAATTGTTCAGAGGGCGCCACGCCAGCGAGGAGAGAGTCCGCCTAATTCGCCGAAATACCACCTAAATGACGTCATTAAGCGGTTAAATGACTATAAGTATCGTTGATTTTGGCGCCAGACCCGGCGTAAAAGAAAACCAAAATGTGACCTGGTCAGAGGTTGGTCAGGCGAATAAATCACGCCTGACCGGCATAAAAATGGTACGACAGAACCAGTCAGAGCAGGCTCAATTGTCGGCTGACGGTATAACGCTGCAGACCGAAATGGCCATAGTTATAGGAATAGGTCGCCCTTTCACCCGCAATCTGGCTGGAATGGACGCCGTAGATCAGGCAGCTACCGGTGGCACACACCACCTGATCCACCCAGCTTTTTATGGAGTAGACACGGCTGGCGATGCGTTTTCCGTACAGCCAGTCAAGGAAGGGGCTGGACACTGACAGGCCATCGCGGCCACAGGTGGACGTCACCACCGCCGCAGGCCAGATGCCACAACTCATCAGGCCGCGGTAAGCGCCGGCAATACCGATAAACGCGTCGACTTTGTCCACGTGACCGGCCTTGATGATTTGCTGGGCCGCCAGAGTCACCCCCATGGAATGACCAATCACATCAATTTTTCCCGTACAGGAAGCGGTGATAGCCGCTTCGATCGCATTGCGTACCGGCGTTTCTTCTGCGCCGCTGTGATTGTTGCAGGCAGCGCAGGTGGAAGATCCCCAAATGGGCGTGAAAATCTGGCTGTTTGTGTAGCCTTGCCCTTTCAGGCCGTCAACCGTAGCGGCCCAATCGGCTGGCGACCCGGTATTGCCGTGCACCAACACCACATTATCTACGCAGGCAGAAAAGCTGGCCGGTGCGAACAGAACAAAAGAAAAAACCAAACTGAAGCGACCTAGCATCGCGGTAATATTTTTCATTGCAGGGTTCCTTACGCGTGGACGAGCGTGGACACCATGCATTGCTGCAACCGCGTTCGTCAGTGTTGTTATTGTGTTGTACTGACGTTCTCAACGTTTGCAGGCTAGAAAAAATAACCGGCGCCGGCTATGCGACCTTGGTATGCACAAGGCTTCCCCACAAAAGCACCAAGGGGTCTGGCCCCTTGGTATTTTCGGCTTAGAGCGGTGGGCGTTTATCGAACCAGGGCGCTTGTTGCTCCAACTGGTGGGCCAGTTGTAACAGGCGACCTTCATGGCCCATGGGCGCGGTGAACTGGCTGCCGAGCGGGAGGCCGGCTTCGGTCCAGTAGAGGGGTACCGACATGCCCGGCAAGCCGGTGACATTGCCCATCAGGGTAAACGCCATGCGCGACAGCACCCGTTCGGACAAGGTAAACAACAAGCCGGAGGCCATCAGCAAACGGCCCAGTGGCAGGAAGCGGCCGGCGCGCATCTGGAAGGCTTCAAAGGCCGACGGCGGAATCACACCGTGGGGTGCGGGTTCGCTGATCAGCGTGGGGGTCAACAACAGATCAAAGCGCTCGAAATAATTGCTCATGGCCATGCGCACGCCGTGCCAGCCTTCTTTGGCGGCCGCCACATCAACCGACCGGAACGAACGCCCAAGCATACCCATGGACAAGGTGCCCGCCTCCAATTCGCGCGCCGCTTGCGCGCCGAACTCGCGCCGGATCTGCTCGATTTTGTTGGCCACGTGCCCGCTGGTCACGGTGAGAAAATCGCGCCAGAGTTTATCGGCATCAATCACCGGATCGGCTTCCACCAGATGGTGTCCGGCGGCTTCCAATAAACGCAGCGTGTGCTCCAACGCTTTTTTTGCATCCGGTGATACCTGTGCGGGAATCATCGGTTTAAGCGAATAACCGATGGTCAGGGGTTTCAACGGGCGCTGCATCTGGGCCAAGAAAGACTCAGTGGGCTTGGGTACCGGAAACCCGGCCCCGGCTTCTGAGCCACACAAGGCATCGAGCATGGCGGCACTGTCGCGCACCGACAGCGTCAAGGGATGACCGGCAATGGCGCCATCCCATCCCTCCATTTCAAACGGGCCGGTGGGATTGCGCCCGCGCGAGGGTTTCAAACCAAACACCCCGCAGCAGGCGGCGGGAAAACGAATGGAGCCACCACCGTCATTGGCGCTGGCCATGGGCACAATGCGCGCGGCCACGGCGGCGGCCGATCCGCCACTGGAACCGCCGGTGGAGTAGCCGGCTTTCCACGGATTGTGCGCCGGACCAAAGGCCGCGGGTTCAGTTGAAATCATCAAACCGAGTTCCGGCAAATTGGATTTGGCAAAAGGCACCAGGCCCGCCGCCAGATAACGGTCGGTAATCTCCGCATTGCGCGGCGGGTACCAGCGCACGGCGCGGGTGCCAAAACTGGTGGGCTGGCCTTCCAGATCATCAAGCAGGTCTTTCAGGATAAACGGCACGCCGGCAAAGGGCCCTTGCGGCAAACCGGCGCGGATGCGCGCGCGCGCGGCATCGTGGAATGCGTGAATCAGGCAATTGAGTGAAGGGTTGAGTTCCGCCGCCCGGGCAATGGCCAGGTCGAGCAACTCTTCAGGCTTCACCTGCCCCTGTCGCACCAGTTCGGCGAGGCCGGTGGCATCGTATTGGATATATTCAGAAAACTTCACGGCGCGTCCTTATTGTTGTTATTCAGTTGCTTACTCTGTTTGCGTTACCCATCTTACAAAAAAGCCCGCGTGAGTGACTACGCGGGCTTGTCGACACCTTCGGGCGAATCAGCTTTTTTTGCTCATGGCCGCGAATGCCGCCAGCGATTCACTCATGCTGCCGGCACCGTTCTGGGCCCAGCCGCCATCCACCGGCAGCACCACGCCACTGACGTAGCTGCCCAGATCAGATGCCAGGAACAAGCAGGCATTGCCGATGTCTTCCGGCTGCCCCATGCGCTTGAGCGGCACCGATTGCACACAGGCTTCGCGCATTTCCTCGGTGGGCGCCAGCCGTGCCATGCCTTCGGTATTATCGATGGGACCGGGCACAATCGAATTCACCCGCACGCCGTCAACGCCCCACTCCATCGCCAGGGTGCGGGTAATCATATCCACGCCCGCTTTGGCGGCACACACATGGCTTTGGGCCTGCATGGGAATAAACGCCTGCGGCGCAGATATATTGATGACCGTCGCACCCGGTTTTTTCAAATGCGGGTACACCGCCTGCATGACGTGGAAGGTGCCCATCAGGTCGATATCAATAACCGCTTTGAATGCATTGGCCGACATGCCCATGGCAGTGGCCGGGAAATTACCCGCCGCGCCCGATACCACCACATCCAGATCGCCAAAGGCCTGTTGCACAGAAGCAACGCCAGCCGCGATAGCATCCGGGTTGCGTACATCGGCAGCAAAGCCCATGGCGTCACTGCCCAGCGCTTTTAACGCCGTGACCGTGGCATCCACTTTGTCCTGCGAGCGACTGGCAACCGCCACACGGGCACCGTGGCGGGCAAACAGCTCTGCTACACCCCGGTTAATTCCGCTGGTGCCACCCACAACCAATACATTTTTGCCGGCAAAATCCAGTGTGATTGTCATTGATAACTCCCTGCGCGATCAGTTGAAAGAAGAAAAATCGGGTTTGCGCTTTTCAAAAAACGCGGTGGCCGCTTCCTTGAATTCACCGCCGGCAAGCAATTCTGCAAACAGGCCGAATTCGTTTTTCATCACCTGCTCAACGGTGTCCAATACCGGTGCCCTGAGCAACGCTTTGGTTTTACGGACTGCCGCCGGCGGCTGGGCGGCTAAGCGCAGTGCCTGCGCACGGGCATGAGCGTGCACATTCGCTTCCACCGCATTGACAAAGCCCAGTTGCGCGGCTTTTTCCGCATTGAACATCTCGCCCAGCAACAGCAGCTCGGCCGCTGCCGCCTGCCCCGCCAAGCGCGGCACCAAAAAGCTGGATGCATATTCGGGCACCAGTCCCAGGTTCACAAACGGCATCTGGAAACGCGCGGTGTTATCGGCGTACACCAGATCGCATTGCAACAACAGGGTTGTGCCAATGCCAATTGCCACCCCATCCACCGCCGCCACAACCGGCTTGGGAAATTTCAACAGGGCCATCAGAAAATGCACCACCGGGTGCGACTCATCCAGCGGTCCCGCGGACAGAAAATCACTCAGGTCGTTGCCGGAGGTGAAATTGCCATCGACGCCGCTGATTAATGCCACGCGCACATCCGGATTCGCGGCCGCGTCGTTCAACGCCGCCGCCAATGCAGAGTACATGGCCAAGGTAATCGCGTTTTTGCGTTCGGGGCGATTGAATTGCAGGTGCAGTACCCGATCGGACAGGTTACTTGTAATATGCTCGGTCATGATATTGATCTTATATGGTCACAAAACACACCCGAGTGTAGCAGTCTGCCGGGGCTTAACACTGGCATAAGCGCTCAGAATGACTGTTCATATCGCCAACGGATGGAGTTCTCGATGGCAAACCCTCCCCTTACCAGCCCGCGTCTGCGGTTTGAAGCGCTCAGCCGCCATCACGCTCCGCTGGTTTTCGCACTGTTCAACGACCCTGCGTTTATCCGCTATGTGGGTGACCGGGGCATCAGAACGGTGGAGGACGCCGTGGCACAAATCGAAGGACCGCTCGCGCGCCAGCAGCGACCCTACGCCACTAAATATGCGGTTTATGATGGCGACAAGCCCATTGGTCTGTGTGGCCTCATGCAACGGGATTACCTGCCCGCGCCGGATCTGGGCTATAGCTTTTTGGCCGAAGCCCGGGGCCGCGGTCTGGCCCGTGAAGCCGCGCGCTGGGTACTGTACAACTGCGCGCTGGCGACTGTTTACGCCATGGTCAATCAACATAACCAGCCGTCGCGCGCGCTGCTCGAGGATATGGGCTTTGCCGTTACACCGGTCGGAAAGATACAGATCCCCTTTATCGATACGCTGCTGTACGTAAAAAAAACCGGCAGTGTATAAGTCTACTTTTATGGCTAAATGGTCTTTTCACTCTGGCATTGGGCTTTGCTATAGTGAAGGTAGCTATGTGTTCAAGGATCAGAAAACACTGTGTAATGGCGTGTTAATCCACACGTCACCACACGCCAAGGGAGGACAACCCGTATGAATGCCCCCAGCCCCCGTGCAGAGCTCAGCGAAGCAGGCATCGATGTTTTATTTATCGACAAATACATTGATCCCAGCCGTTCCGCCGATGTACTCAACAAAATGCAGGCCAAGTTTCATTTTAACGATCAGGTGAAACAACAACTGGCGAGCGGCTATCCGGTGGTGATCAAACAAAACACCGACCCACAAACCGCGCAATCACTGGTTCGCTTTATCACCGAGATTGGCGGCGATTGCTGGCAACAGCAAACCAGCCCCGAGGGGTATAGCGACCGCCGGGGCAACAACCGCCGTCAGGTTGCCGATCGTCGCCTGCTACACCGCGGCTGGGCCATTTTGCCCGACCGGCGCAAAAGCCGCGAACGACGGGTGTATTTTCATTAGGCCACCGGCATTGCTACACTCCCTGCAAACTGACAGTCAGGGAGTTCTCCATGCCACGCCGGATCGCGATCGTTCACTTCGCACTGTGCCTTCTGTTTTCCGCTCCGCTTTTCAGCCACGCCAGCGATCTGCTGATTCACAACGTTAACGGTTATACCTTCACGCAGGGTTCGGACGCCATCGCGCGCTTCGATCAACTGTTAATCCGCAACGGCAAGGTGGTTTCCACCGACCCGGCCGTCATCAATGCCCAGGTCAATGACCAGACGCCGCGTCTCAACGGGCGAGGGAAAACCTTATTGCCTGGCCTGATTGATGCCCATGGCCACCTGGAAGCCCTGGGTTCGCTGATTGAAACTGTCGATCTACGCGCAAGCCAGTCTGCCCAGGCTGCGGCCAGCGCAGTAGCGGCGTTCAGTGATAAAAACCCCGATGCACAAGTCATATTAGGGCGCGGTTGGAATCAGGAAAACTGGCCTGATCAGCGCTTCCCCGAGGCCAGCGTGCTGGACGGCCTGAATCTCGACAAGCCCATTGTGCTTTTACGCGTGGATGGTCACGCGCTGTGGGTGAATTCCGTAGCCCTGACGCTGGCAGGCATTACCGCCAAAACCCCCGATCCGAATGGCGGCCAGATTGTGCGCGACCCGTCCGGCAAGGCCACCGGCATTCTGGTGGATACGGCCATGGAACTGGTAAAGGAAAAACTGCCGGGCGCGGACAATCAGGTGCTGGACCGTCAGCTGTCGTTGGCGTACCAACACTTATTGTCACTCGGCGTGACCGGCGTGCACGATGCCGGCGTTGAGCCACAGACAGAACGCATGCTGCGCCAACACGCCAAGGCTGGCACCTTGCCGATCCGGGTCTACGCCATGCTCAAAGGCTCAGACCCCGGACTGGCGGCGCGGCTGAAAAAAGGCAAAGTGCGCGGCGATTTTTTACGCGTGCAAAGCGTGAAAATTTATGCCGACGGCGCACTCGGCTCGCGCGGCGCGACGCTGATCAATGATTATGCCGACGAAACCGGCAACAAAGGCCTGGCCATAACCGGCCCGAAAGCACTGAAGCGCCAATTCCAGATGGTGCAAAAACACGGCTTCCAAATTGCGGTACACGCCATTGGCGATCAGGCCAACCGCGATGTGCTCGATACCTTTGCCACCCTCGCATCACCGCGCGCCCTGGCGAAACACCGCCATCGGGTAGAACACGCGCAGGTGATTGCACCGGAGGACCTCAGCCGGTTTGCCAGCCTCAATATCATCGCGTCCATGCAACCCACACACGCCACCAGTGACCGGGTGATGGCCATCAAGCGCCTGGGCGACAATCGCCTGGACGGCGCCTACGCCTGGTCCAGTCTGTTGGCGTCGGGAGCCCGCATGGCCTTTGGCTCGGATTTCCCGGTAGAACCGGCCAATCCCTTTTACGGCATTCATGCGGCGGCGACCCGTCAGGACCGTGACAATCAGCCAGTTGACGGTTGGCGCATGCAAGACGCCGTGGATGTGGCCACCGCGCTCCGGTTGTTCACCCGCGACGCCGCCTACGCCGCTCACTGGGAAAAGGACACGGGCACACTTGAGCCGGGCAAGTGGGCCGATTTTATTGTGATCGACACCAACCCCTTTACCACTCTGCCCGACTACCTCTGGCAAATAGAGGTCGAGCAAACCTGGGTCGCCGGCAAGCCGGTCTGGCAACAACCCTGATTGATCGTGAGCCTGTGCCCTGCGGGGTACAGGCTCACACGCCCAAGTGGCCCGGCAATCACCGGTCAGCCACACTGAACGCCTCCTTACGCCGCACCGCTGTTTAAGACAGATCGGTTTTATTCGCATTGGGCATATCAAACCCGGCAGGTTTCCTATACTGGAAGCAATAGATCCGGAATCCTGCCCCATGAACCTGTTCAGAAATTTCACTATCCCCGCCCGGCTGTGGGGTCAGTTAACACTCGTTATCGCCGGCTTCCTGCTGCTGATCGTCACCAGTCTTTATGAGGTCAAATCCGAATTGACCATGGCCACCGCGAAAAACACCCGCATGTTGGTGGAGTCGGCCCACTCACTGGTGCAACATTTTCACCAACAAGCCCAACAGGGCGCGATGAGTGAGCAACAGGCACAGGAACAGGCGCTCGCCATGCTGGCCCAGATGCGTTACGACGATGGCAACTATTTTTGGGTCAACGACATGCGCCCGCACATGATCATGCATGCGGCCAAACCCTCGCTCAACGGCTCTGACTTGTCGGACTTCAAAGACCCGAACGGCAAAGCGCTGTTTGTGGAAATGGTCAATGTGGTCCGCGCCAGCGGTGCCGGGCTCGTGCCCTACCAGTGGCCTTTACCCGGTGCCGATAAACCAGTGGACAAAATCAGCTATGTCAAAGGCTTTGCGCCCTGGGGCTGGGTTATCGGTTCCGGGGTGTATCTGCAGGATGTGGATGCGGCCTTCTGGTCAGCGGTGCCCACCCAGATCGCCACCGCCGGGGCAATATTGCTGGTCATCGGCGTCGTGATTTTTCTGTTAATCCAATCCATTACCACACCGCTTAACTCGGTGGTCAACGCACTGCAGGACATTTCAGCCGGCGATGGCGACCTGACCCAGCGTTTGCCTTCGCAGGGTAAAGACGAAGTCACTTTATTGGCCAATGCCTTTAACGATTTTGTGAGCAAGATTCACCAAACACTGCAACAGGTACAATCGGCCACCGGATCATTGGCCGAGGCATCCAAACAACTGGACAGCCTTATGCGCTCGAGCCAGAACACCATGCGCGAACAGCAGAATCAGACCCAGGCCGTGAACAGCGCCATGCGGGAAATGACCACCACGGTGCAAAATATTGCCAGCAGTGCTGAACAGGCAGCGGCAGCAGCCACCGCAGCCGACAAAGAAGCCGATCAGGGTCGCGATATTGTGGTGGCGACGTCGAGCTCAGTGGAAGCATTGGCCGGTGAAGTGCAGCGCGCGGTCGAAGTCATCAACACCCTGGCGTCAGACAGCCAATCCATTTCCGGCGTACTGGAAGTGATCCGGGGCATTGCCGAGCAAACCAATTTGTTGGCATTGAACGCGGCTATCGAAGCTGCCCGCGCCGGCGAACAAGGGCGCGGGTTTGCGGTGGTGGCCGATGAAGTGCGCACGCTGGCGGCAAAAACCCAGCAATCCACGGAAGAAATCCGCAATATGATCGACTCGCTTCAGGGCGGCAGCAACCGTGCAGTGGCGGCCATGAGCACCGGCGAAAAAGCCTCGCAGTCCGCAGTGGACAGCACCCGTCAAACCGCCGATTCATTACATTCCATTGCCGCGGCGATCAACACGATTTCGGATATGAATCTGCAAATCGCCAGTGCAGCTGAAGAACAGTCTCAGGTAGCGAAGGAAATCGATCGGGCCATCAGTCGCATCGGCACGCTTTCCGACGAAGCCAACCAAGGCGTTGCCCAGACCGCCCAAAGCAGCCAGCAGTTAAGTGACCTGAGTAAAAAACTGAACCAACTGATCGGAGAATTCAGGCTGTGATAAAAAAGCGCAGCACCACATAGGGCACGGCAAACAACAGGAGCACCAGCAGCTTATAGGCCATCATGCCACCGTAGTGCAGACTGGCCAGCTGCTGCTCGGGAATACCGAACAGCTTTTGATGAAGACCAAATACCCATTGCCGCCCCAATGTCACCATCAGAAACCAGCATAAAAGCACCAACCAATTAATGACGGTGGCCCAGCCAAAAAAAGTCAGCCACGGCAAGGTGTGCATAGTCATCTCCTGAATGGTTTGAGGTTATTTCGACGACCGCTTACCAGGGCAAGGGTTCGCCGTTCGAATGCCGGAACTCACCTGTGTTCGCCAGTGTGGTTTCCTCGATTCTCGCGCGCAAACGTGAAGCGGCTTCATCGGCACTGATATCGCCCGCGTAATTGACCATCTCCGTTTGCACAAACCCGGGATGCAACACCGCCACCGCGATACCGCGCGGAGCCAGGTCGATGGCCAGGGATTTTGACGCACTGTTAAGTGCCGCTTTGGACATGCGGTAGCCATAGTAGGCACCGGAACCGTTATCGGCGACGGACCCCATGCGGCTGGTAATCATAGCCACCTTGGCGCCCTGCCCCAACAGCGGCAACAATGCATGTGTCACTTTCAGCGTGCCGATGGCGTTGACCGCCAGCTGCCGTTCAATCGAAGACCACGACAGCGCATCCAGCCGGTCGCTTTCCAGTAATCCGGCATTGTTGATCAATACATCTACCGGGCCACGGACCCGGCCGGCAAGATCTGCACAATCGCCGGTCACATCCACTCCGTCCACCAGGTTGATCGCGAGTGCCTCTAACGATGGGTTGGACTGGCGCACCAGCGCCGTTACCTGATGCCCGGCTTGGGCGTATTGGCTGGCCAATGCAAGGCCAATGCCCCGACTGGCGCCGGTAATAACAACGTGCATAGTATTCTCCTCAGGATGGAATCAAACCCTTGGCCTGGTTGCCCAACCAGGTGCAGATGGCGCGGCCATCGTTCAGATAAGCGCGGCCGGAATCGGCTACCGGCACGCCTTCGGGATAAATACCCTCCGGAAACACCAGTGCCGGGCTGTTTTGTAATGCCTCACCCAGCAGTTGCACCAGGGGCGCGCGCGGGCGGGTGAACGCAATGTAGTGAAAATCCACCATCGCTTTCAGTGCCGGCTGATAAACAAAAAAACCTTCAACCAAAGCACAATCCGGGCAAAACTGGTTTTCGCTCTCGCCATAACCGGGCGTCAGCAAAAATAATTGGGGTTTGGGCATAATATTGCGTATCCTGAAACCATATAATCAGAATGGAGAAGCCTACCATGATACGGACCTGTCTGTTGTTGATTTCCCTGCTTGGCGCAGCCTTCAGCGCGATGGCAAGCCCAGTCACCATCACTGAAAAACGCAGCCTGGCACCAGAGCTGGAGCCCTTTCGCCCCTATATCGGCAAGACCTATCAGGGTGAATTCAAAGACGCCAGCAGCGGCAAGACCGCCATCGATATTTCGCAGTGGGAGCGCGCACTCAACGGCCAGGCCATTCGCATTCTGCACTCCATGAATGAAGGCCAGTACGGCGGAGAATCGATCATTTTTTACGATCAGTCGGTAAAGAAGATCCGGTTTTACTACTTCACCACCGCCGGATTTTATACCCAGGGCGATGCCGAATTTGATGGCACGACCTTTATCAGCCGCGAGCAAGTGACCGGCAATGCCAATGGCATTACCGAAGTCAGAGTCAAAGCCCGCTTCGATGCAGACGGACATCTCAGCATGGATTCCGAATACCTGAAAGGCGACACGGTGGCCAACACCTCGTCGGCGATTTACAAGGTGGTCACCGGCAAGTCACCGGTATTCAAATAATTTTCTACCATGTTACTCACGCTGAAAAGCATGCCGCATCGCCAGCTTGCACTGCTGGCGATGCTGCTTCTGATGTCACCCTGGTTTTTTATCGGCGGGCCGGATTATTACGCGGCCCCGCTGTACCGCTCCTTGTGGAATGCCGGCCACCTCCTGTTTTTTTCTGTGCTCGGTGTGTGGGTAGCTCCCCTGTGCAAACAACACACCCGGCGCTGGTGGTTGATGAGTCTGGCGGTATTAACGGTCAGTCTGTGCATCGAAACCCTCCAAGGCTTCGTGGGACGGGATTTCAGTTGGCAGGACGTTTATCACAACCTGGTGGGTTTCGCACTCGGGGCACTGTGGGCGCAAGCGGCAAGTCATCGCATCCGGGCGCTGCAGCTGTGCGCCCTGTTGCTAACCACACCGCTGCTGTGGACGTTGGTGCAGGATGCACGTCTGCACTGGCGCGCGACTACCCAGTTCCCGATCATCGCAGATTTCGAATCCGAGGTTGAACGACAACGCGTGCAGGGCACCACGTATTTACAACGCGACCACCGCAGTCACGGACAATCGGCGCTGGCCATTCAGCTCTCCACCGAACGCTATTCCGGAATCAGTATTGCGCGCTTACTGGGCGACTGGCGCAATTTCACGCTGCTGAAAATGGATATCTACAACCCGGCCTCCGCCGAGCAAACGATCACGCTGCGCATTGCCGATCAACACCACAACCAACAGTATCACGATCGCTTTAATCAACGACTCAACCTGCAACCCGGCTGGAATGCCATTGCCCTGCCCATCGAGCAGATCCGCCACGCGCCCAGAGACCGGCAGATGGATTTGCAGCACATCGCCGACATCACATTGTTCAGTGCAAGCAATCCATCGCCCCGACTCATCATGTTGGATTACGTCAGGCTTGAGTAGCAGGCTGTTGATCATCCTGTAGCCTGATCACATCGTCATACCTTGGTCTAGTGGCCAGATTTTACCCAATTGTTAGGCTGTGACCGTGGAGTAGTCATGCACGGACGCCTGCGTCACACGCATTATTCGGGCGCCTGATAATAAAAAATTTCCGGAGCAATGATCATGTCACACCGATTTTCCCGGCGGCTTGCGGCTGCCTGTTACCTGACCCCTCTGTTGAGCCTTGGGCTCATTCCACTTACCGCTGACGCGGGCAGTTGGGCCAACAACCAGAGCCTGGGCGGCTTCAGCAAAGTACATATCTACACGCCCGACACCCTCTCGCCAGTTGGCGACGGTAAAGCGCTGATGCTGGTGTTGCACGGCTGCACTCAATCCATCGACGCTTACAAAACCGCCAACCTGGAAGTGGCGGCAGAGACTCATGGCATGGTGATCGCGGTGCCGGATGCGGCGTACAAACAGGGTTACAGTTGTTGGCATTATTGGGGTGCAACCAAATCCCGTAGCTATCAGGATTACAAAAACCTGATCACGCTGGCCAACACAATGAAGAACGACAGCGTGCGCGGCATTGACCCGAATCAGGTCTACATTGCCGGGCTGTCATCGGGCGCCGCCTTCGCCCACACCACCGCGTGCCTCGCACCGGATGTATTCGCCGGTATGGGCATTGTGGCCGGGCCTTCCATTGGCACATCGTCCAATGGCGCCTTCAGTTTTGAAACCGCCAACGTGGCGAGCCGCTGCAACAGTTACGCAGGCAGTTACGCCAGTCATTTTGCCACCCAAATTGGCGCCTTTGTGGCAGGCAGCAGTGATTACACCGTGCCCCAGGCCTATTTGCGCCAGAATGCGGAAGGCATGGCCACTCTGTACGGCGATACCGAACTAACCACCACCAATCGCACCCGTGAAGGCTTCAGCCATGCACAAACGCGCTGGAGCAACGACTGGGTACGGATGGATCTGATCAGCGGCCTCGGCCATGCCTGGCCGGCGGGCAGCGGTGCCAGCGGCGCTTACATCGGAGCCAATGGTTTTAACTATGCAATGTACCTGGGTGAATTTTTCCAGCAGTACAATCGCCGGCTGGTGCAAAATGCCGCGCCCACGTTGTCCAATGTGGTTACCTCAGAAAGCGCGAGTCGCATTACCGTATCGGGCAATGCCGCAGACGCCGACGGCAGCGTGAGCCAAGTTGCGGTGGTGATTAAAAACGGCAGTAACGCAACCGTGTTCAGCCAGACACTGACACCCAGCAATGGCAATTTTTCCGCCACCAGTGTCAATCTGGCGGATGGTCTCTATCAGGTCTCTGTCATCGCCACTGACAACCAAGGCAAAAACAGCGCCCAAACGTTGATGAGTCAACGCGTTGGTCCGGTGCCAGCCGCACAAGCCCCCGTGCTCAGCAACAACCTGGCGAGTGTTTCCGGTCAGTGTGTCACCGTGTCCGGCACAGTGACTGACGCAAACGGCGACCTGGCCAGTGTAACCGTGGCCGTAACGGGTCAAAGCCAGGCCGCTACGCTGACCGGCGATCAGTACAGTGCCAATTTATGCAATCTTGGCAATGGCAGCCAACAGGCCACTGTTACGGCCACCGATGCCACGCAGCTGGTTACAACGGCTAGCGTCAATTTCACCATTGACGCCGGTGTGGCCGGTAACTACAACGCACACATCAGCGCAGGTCGTATTACCTGGGGCGATGGGTATTCAGCGTGTTACCTGGCATTCGGCAGCGCCAGTTTTGTGATGCGGGAAATTGATCGCGGCAATGGTCAATGCGAATGGGTGGCCGATGCCAACGCCAGTTGCAATGGCCCTGTGCAGGCGTGCAGTGGCAGCAGCCAACCCACCGATACCGATGGCGACGGCGTGCCAGATGCAACAGACAATTGCCCGGCCGTAGCCAATCCGGATCAGGCCGACAGTGATGGCGATGGTACCGGCGATGCCTGCGACAGCAGCGGTTTTGAATGCACGCAGACCACGGCCAGCAATTATGCCCATGTACAGGCAGGTCGCGCGACGGTGAGTGGCTCTTATGCCTACGCGGTCGGCAGCGGAGATCTGTTGGGTCTGTACAATACCTTCTATTCCGCAACCCTGGCACAAACCGCCGCAGGTTATTACCAAGTGGGGACTTGTCCTTAGAGACCAGGAGTTTCTAATTTCTGAAAAACATCAGGCAGCCGGCAATGCAAACGCAAAGTCGCTGCCCACACCGGGTGTGGACTTGACCTGAATCATACTGCCATGCAATTCCAGTATGCGTTTGACAATGGCAAGTCCAAGCCCGGTACCTTCCTGTTGTACGCCTTCGGGTTTGGCGGCGCGATAGTAACGGTCAAATAAATGCGGAATCTCGGTTTGCGAAACCCCTATCCCCGTATCTGCCACATTTACACTCACCTGTCCGCGCACCTGTTGCAAACCCAATTGCACGCGCCCACCGGCGGGCGTGTAGCGCAACGCGTTCTCCAACAGATTTTCCAACACCCGCTCCATCAGGCCAATATCACCGCGCACCACATAGGCGCCGGCCATCGCTGGCAAGCTCAATGCAATATGTTTTTCCTGTGCTTTCAGTTCAAACTTCTGCGCCACATCCTGCAATAGTTCGGCCATGGAAAACAGTTCCAGTACCGGCTGAGTGCGGCCGGCATCCAGTTTGCTGAGTTCAAATAACTCGCTCACCAACCGGCCCAGACGCTGGCAGTGACGGAAGGCAATATCCACGTAATTACTGCGTTCCTCAGCGGGCAATTGCTCGCCACGAATTTTCAACAGTTCCAGATACCCCTGCATGGAGGCCAGTGGGGTGCGTAGATCATGGGAGACATTGGAAATGAGTTCGCGTCGGAGCTGATCGGTTTCTTCCAGGCTTTTCATCTGCGCTTCAATGCGCGCCTGCAACTGGCTGAAGTAATGACTGAGTGCCGCAATTTCATCGTTGCCTCGTGGGTCGTGATCAGGCAAGCCCAGTTGATGACCGGTTGCAAACGCCTGCATTTCCGCACGCAGTTTCCTGAGTGGGCGGGTTAAGCTGCTGAACAGGAAAAAGCCCACGGTGGCGCCAAATACCAACACTGCGGCAATGGCGCCCGCGGCCAATTGCAAGCTGAAACTGCTTTGCAGGGTGTCACTCAAGGTACTGAAACGTTCGCCGCCCAATACCACATAGAGAAAACCTTCAGGATTGTCGGCATTCCCCACAGGAAACGCGGAAAACACTTTTTGCTGGCCGGGATGCCGGGGATCTGCACCAAATACCGGCCCCTGTTCCGGCGCGGCCAGCCATTCCACGATGGGTGCCAGTGGCAGTTGCGGGACTTTGACCGCATCGGCCGGCACACCCTGCGACAGAATGTTTCCCGCCGGGTCCAACAAATACACTTCCACAATCGGATTGACCACCATCACCAGCTCGGCCAGTTCCTGCATGGTGGTTTCGTTGACCACGCCGTCTTCAATTAACGGCGCCCGGTCCACGATGTACATGGCCAGACTCCGGTTCAGGTTCTGGGTAATTTCCTGATAGTAGCGATCGCTACTCCACAATATCAGCGACACATAACTCACGCCGATCAGAAAAAACAACACCACAAAACTCAGACTCAAGCGCGCGCGCAGACTCCATTGCCGCCAGAATGTCATGCCTCGATCCCCGCATCAAATTTGTAACCCACGCCCCAGACGGTAAGAATGTATTTCGGTGATGCGGGATCGGGTTCTATTTTTGCGCGCAGCCGATTGATGTGGCTGTTGACCGTGTGTTCGTAACCTTCGTGCCCGTAACCCCACACGTCCTGCAATAAATCCATGCGCCGGAACACCTTGCCGGGAAAGCGCGCAAAATGCTGCAGCAAATCAAATTCCTTGGCGGTGCATTCAATGGCCCGGCCACACACGGCCACCGTGCGATCGCGGCCATTTACTTGCACATCGCCCACCTGCAACAATTCTTTGGGTGCCACCGGCGTCTGCCCCATCTGCGCGCGACGCAATAGCGCCTTCACGCGGGCAACCAGTTCGAGATTACTGAAGGGTTTGGTGAGATAATCATCGGCGCCTAACTCAAGCCCCAATACCCGATCCAATTCGGTGGCGCGGCTGGTGAGCATCAATACCGGCGTCTGCACACCCTGCGCACGCAATTCGCGACACACATCCAACCCGTCTTTGCCCGGTAAACGCAAATCCAGCAATACCACCTGGTATTTGCCGCTCAGCGCTTCCCGCAAACCGGACTCGCCATCGTGACAAATCACGCACTCCCCGGACAATTCATGCAGGTGCAGCGCCACGAGATTGGCGAGGTCGGGTTCATCTTCGATGATTAAAAATCGCTTGTCGGGCATATCTATAAACGCTTCCTTAAGCTGGACCGAGCGGGAGACAGGGCGGGCAGTTAGGGGACGCGTGAATACGTCCCTGTAGCTTGACGCTGGCATCCATGCCAGCGACACCCCTAACTACCCGCCCTGTCTCCCACTTTCCTGCATCGAGATCAGTATTCCAAAAGAGAAAAAGCAACAGACATTTCTTATTGCGTCCGCGTAATCACCACCCGCATGGCCGGGTTATCAAACCGGTGGGCGGCCCCTAATACCGAATTGCCGAGACCATCATCGGCTGTCACCACGCCGGCGTGCGCATGCACCTGATCACGCACATCATCGCGGACGGCATTAAAGCCCTCCTGTGCGCCACCAGCCGCTGCCGGACCCGGTATCGTATCCGCCGTTTCCGTATTGGCTTCGGTGCCGGCGTCGTACACTACCGCCGTCAGCGTTATAGAGTCATTGACCGCCAGATTTGTTACATCCACATTCTGCGCGGCGGTAATGGCATCGTTGGTATTCACCAGCATGGTCAGACCGCTGATGCGGATATCCACCAATTGCGCCTCCATCAGTTCCAGATCCAGCATCAGCGTCTCACTTGCGCCCGGCATCAGAATGCCAGCGCCACCGGCTTGCGCAAACACATTGCTGTCATCTGCCAGCGTCGCCAGTAACGGTGCGTTATCGCCCGCTTCGGCGACTTGCTCAAGCGGTACCGAAGCAGCGGCACCGACAGTAAAGAGCCGGGTTGCGTTGGTGTGCGCCGCCACCACCAGCGGCGAGAAAGGTTGGCCGGCGGTCATATTGGTGACCTCAATGCTGTAGCCCCGCTCGGCCAATTGTGGTGCTGGTGGGGTTGGATCATCATCACTGTTGCCACAGGCTGCCAGCCCGAAGGTGAGCGCGGTCAGTGTGGCGATGCGGTAAATAAGTTGCCGTTTCATAGCCCACCTCACTGTACGGTTAGGGTGATGCGCGCCACCGGGTTCAGCCAGCGGCTCTGGGTAGCGTCGATATCACTGACACCGCCCGCGGCATCCGCATCGCCCAATACACCCGGGTGTATGTGCACAAAGCCTTCAGCACTGCCGGTCCGGCCGGTGCCGTTCATACCCACCAGCGATTCCAATGGCGGTGGTACCGGCATACCGGCCATGCCCGGCGCACCCGAACCCCGGATTTCATCATTGGCTTCGGTGCCGGCGTCATAGGCATTCAGGGTATAGGTGTAGGTGCCGGCTTCGGTCGGCAACATCAGACTGTTCAGGCCCACAAAGCCGTCATTGGTGGGCAACAGCATGGCCACAATGGACAAGCGGGTATTGGCCGGCGTGGCATCGTTGTTGATCATCGCCGAGGTGACCGCGCCGGGTGCTAACAAACCACCCGCAGGGTTGGCAACGATCTGCCCCGATACCGAGCTGACAATGGCCTCAAGACCACTGATATCGCCACCTTCGGCCATGGTCTGCAATTCGGTACTGGCCGCCGCCCCCACCGAGAACAAGCTGGCCGACTCCGGATGGGCCGCCACTAGCAAGGGCGTGAAGTAGGTGCCGCGGGTCAGGTTTTGTACTTCTATGGTGTAGTCGGCGGCAAACGCCGGTGCGCTCATCAATGCCGCCAAAGGCAAGACGCGGGTGAGAAACGTGTTCATGGGAGCTCCCTTCATTGGTTATTGAGTGGCCAGCATCCCAAAGTGGCGCGCACCAATCCTCACGGAAGTATCACAAGAGGGTCAAAATTCCTGAGGAATCCCCCGGAATTCCCGTCATATAGGGATTCACTCATAACAAAGAACCACACCATGACCCGCTCTTTTTTTGCCGGGTTGCTGCTGGCAACCTCCAGCCTGCTAGCCCAGGCCGACGATAAACTCTCCATCGAACGCATCTACGCCGACCCGTCATTGTCCGGCCCCACCATGCAGGGCCTGGATCTGTCACCCGATGGTCAGTTGGTCACATACCTGAAGGCCAAACAGGACGACTACCTGCAACTGGATTTGTGGGCCTTTGATCAGGCCACGGGCAAACACGCACTGTTGGTGGATTCCCGTGCGCTGGTGCCGGAAAAAGCCCTGTCGGACGAAGAGATTGCCCGCCGCGAGCGCGCACGCATCACCAACACCGGCATTGTGGATTACCAGTGGGCCAAAACCGGTGAAGGGCTTCTGTTCCCCTTGAGTGGTGATTTGTTTTTCTATGAGCTGGCCAATAAAAAGGCCCGGCAGCTCACGGCCACCGACGCCTTTGAAACCGACCCGCAAATTTCACCCGACGGCAAGAAAGTGGCATTTATCCGCGATCAGAATTTGTACGTGGTGGATATTGCCAGTGGCCGCGAACAGCAGCTCACCCGCGACGGTGGCGGTCTGATCAAAAATGGCATGGCGGAATTCATTGCCCAGGAAGAAATGGGCCGCAGCACCGGCTACTGGTGGTCGCCCGATAGCGCGCAGATTGCGTTCATTCGCGTGGATGAATCACCGGTTGGCGTTGAACAGCGCTATGAAATCGACGGCGATTCCTTCAAAGTCTACGACCAGCGCTACCCCCGCACCGGCACCAACAATGTGCTCAACCGGGTGGGTGTTATCAGCCTCAAAGGCAAAGCCAAGGCCCGTTGGATAGACATCGGGTCCGAGACCGACATTTACATTGGCCGCATCAATTGGTTTGCCGACAACGAGCACCTGCTGATTCAACGCCAGAATCGCGCCCAATCTGAATTGAACGCACTGAAAGCCAATGTGCGCAACGGCAAATCCAGCACCCTGCTCACAGAAACCCATGCGGCCTGGATTAACCTCAACGACCACACCCGCTTCCTGAAAGATAACAAGCACTTTATCTGGGGCGCGGAGCGCGGCGATACGTTACAGCTTTATCTGTACAGCACCGATGGCAAGGCCGTGCGCCAGATTACCCAAGGCAATGGCGTGGTCAAAGATCTGGTAGGCATCAACGAAGCCGAAGGCCTGGTGTATTTCACTGCCAATTACGACAACCCGCTGGAAACCCATCTGTTCAGCGCCACCCTGTTTGGTGATACCCCGGTGGTGAAAAAAATCACCCAACGCGCGGGTAATCACGCCATTACCCTGTCGCGCTCGGCCACCAGTTATCTGGACAACTTCAGCTCGGCCAGCCAACCCACCCAAACCAGTTTTCACACCATCTCGGGTGAACGCATTACCTGGCTGGAACAAAATGCGCTGGATAAAAGCCATCCCTATGCGCCTTACCTGAAGGATCATATTGCACCGGAATTTGGCAGCATTGCCGCCGAAGACGGCCAGGTCATGTACTTCCAGCTGATCAAACCGGCAAATATGAAATCGGGCAAACGCTACCCGGTGATCATTGATGTGTACGGTGGCCCCCATGCCCAGCGCGTGGCCAACAGCTGGGAAGGTCGCAACAGCTACTGGCATCAGGTGATGGCACAAAAAGGTTATGTGGTGTTCAAACTCGACAATCGTGGCTCGGGTAACCGGGGCCTGAAATTTGAAACACCCCTGCACAAACACCTGGGTGACATTGAATTGCGCGATCAATTAAAAGGCGTGGAATTCCTGAAAAGCCTGAATTACGTAGACCCTGACCGCATTGGCATTTTCGGCTGGAGTTATGGTGGCTACATGACCATCATGGCCCTGTTCAAAGCGCCGGACGTGTTTAAAGTGGGCGTTTCTGTTGCACCTGTGACCGACTGGCGCCTGTACGATACCCACTACACCGAACGCTACCTGTCGCACCCGGCCACCAATGCCGATGGCTATGACGCCAGTAATGTGTTCCCCTACCTGGACGGCTACAAAGACGGCTTGCTGATCATTCACGGCATGGCCGATGACAATGTCCTGTTCCTGAATGCCACCAAAGTCTATGCGGCATTGCAGAATAAAATGAAACCGTTCGAACAATCCAATTACCCGGGTAAAAAACACGGCATCCGCGGCAAAGAAACACGGATTCATTTGTTCAACCAAATGACCGAATTTTTCGATCGGAAATTAGCGGAGTAAATCCGGGCGTCGGGTGTTACACCCGAAGGTAGAGGTAACATCGGGATATCGGATTGCCCTGCCGGATTAAAAGGTGGAATGCACTTCGCTTATTCCACCCTACAGACGATACTCCGTAGGGTGAAATAAAAGCACGGCATCCGCGGTAAAGAAATGCGCATTCTTTTATTCAACCAGATGACCGAGTTTTTTGACCGGAAATTGGCGGAGTGATATGGGGCATTGGGTGTTGTGCCCGAAGACAGAGGTAATATCGGGATATCGGATTGCACTGCCGGATTAAAAGGTGGAATGCGCTTTGCTTATTCCACCCTACAGACGATACTGCGTAGGGTGGAATAAACGAAGTGCATTCCACCATTTAACCGCGACCCAACGATTCAGACAGGTGCATTATGCTGAACCTGATTCCGGGCCCGGATACGATCTAAATTCTCGGCCCTAGTCTGGCGCAAGGGCGCGCAGTGGGCATTGCCTCGGCGCCTCTGCCATTCACGGTAAACTGCAAAAAAAGCCCGGCATTCTGCGCTGGTTCAATCAATTGACCGGTTGGTTATTTGTGGGGTTGGGCGTTAAATTGGCCTTAGACAATTAGTGTTAACAGGCAGGTGCGAATGAATTCCGGAAACGGGGTATGCGCTGCTCACATTCCGCTGCAAGAGCATCAGGGAACAACCATGAAAACCATCGGCCTTATTGGCGGCATGAGCTGGGAATCTACCGTCAGCTATTACCATGCACTGAATCTGGGCATCAAAGCCCGGCTGGGTGGTTTGCATTCAGCCAAGATCATTCTCAACAGCGTGGACTTTGCCGACATTGAACGCATGCAACACGCGGGCGACTGGCGGGGCACTGCAGAGATACTTATTCAGGCGGCACGCGCCGTGGAAACCGCTGGTGCGGATTTTTTAATGATCTGCACCAACACCATGCATAAAGTTGCGCCAGATATTAAATCCGCTATCGACATTCCCCTGCTGCATATCGCCGATGCCACGGCTGCCCAACTGCGGGCCGATAACATCACCCGTGTGGGTCTGTTGGGCACCCGTTTTACCATGGCAGAAGATTTCTACACCGGCCGGTTGCGCGACCGATTCGGGATCGAGGTGGTGGTGCCGGATGCAACGGCGCAGCAAACCGTGCACGACATCATTTATCAGGAATTGTGCCTTGGCGACATCAAATCCGATTCGCGCCAGCGCTACCTGGAGATCATAGAGCGATTGGCGCAACGTGGCGCACAGGCAGTGATTTTAGGCTGTACGGAAATCGCGCTACTGGTGCAGCAATCGCATACGCCGGTGCCGCTGTACGACACCACCGCACTGCACGCCCAGGCCGGTATCAATCTCGCATTGGCCTGACATTGTCGTCTTAGCACAGACGGACCGCTAACTGACCGTCTGCACTGTCGCTTTACCGGAAAACCTTACATCCGCCCACAGCGCACGGACCTTGTCGACACCCAACTGCATTAACAAGGTCAGCGCTAACACCACGGGCATCGCAATCAGCGTTTGTGCACTGCTGAGCGTCTGGAAACCCACGACGCCCATTCCCCAGCAAACCAGTGTCCACTGGATCACGTACAGACTGGTCACCCGCTGGCTGCAATAACGCAACAGTGCCATCAAGCGACCCAATCCCGCCCGCATCTCCCATGCATTGATGAGCCACAACAGCATCAGATTAATGCCCAGCAGGTAGAGTGCACCCCCCGGGCCCAAATGGAAAAAATCGCCGAAGTGATAAGCAAAATTCCAATAGCACAAGGCACCGCCCACGGCGATCAATGGCAAACCGACCCAGGGTAAGCGCTGCAGTACCGCGCGGTAGTCAAATGCCGCCTGCCGGAATACCAGACCCAGAAACAGGCCGAAGAAAATAAAGCTGATCCAGGGGAACACCGGAAAATAGACCTGCCAGCTGTCGGAGAACAGCAGTCGCAACAGGTAATCCACGCCCGCAACACCCACCTGTGCACCGGCTAAACCTTTTGCGCACGCCACAACCAATAAACCAATCGCCAACATCAGCCACTTGTTTTGCAACCAGGGCGCGAGCAGCGCCAACACCACCAGGGAGCAGCCGGCAAGTTGGAGTATGTCACCGGTGAGCAACAGGTAGCTGTACTGATCGACCGAGAGTGGTGACTGCCAACCGTAGGCCGCGATAAAACTGTCCGGCAGTATTCCCAGCCAGATGGGTACCACGAACTTCATGGCATTTAACCCAAAGCCCAGCAACAGAATCGCCAGGCCGCGCAACAATAACGCCGTGCCGGATAATTTGCGTGACAACACCAAGGAAACGCCCATGCAGATGAGAAAAGCTGCACTGCCCTTGCCGACAAAGTGCACCACATGGCCCAGCCAGGCATCGGACTGCACGACTTGGGTGGCGTACATCCACAAGGTATGCACGCACACCATCAATTGCACGGCCAGGCCGCGCCCCATATCCACCGCATCGGCCCGCGGGGGCCTGTTTTGTATTTGCGCGTTCACGCTAACTCCTCAGTTTTTTGACAGTGGGCAGGATTCGCAATACACCTGTTCACCCACGAGAAATGATTTACAGCAGGAACGGCGCACCAGTTGTCCGGAGCGCACGCACCACTGACTGAGCGGCCTGGCCTTGCGATCCACCAGCTGCATAGCAATACACCAACGTTGGCCTTGCGCGGCAATCCAGTGATCATCCTGATGCAATTGCGGCGCCAATGCCTGCAGGGCAAAAAACAGTGTGTCGGCCACCAACCCGCGACAATTCGCCGCACTGGCCCGCACGAGTGTCTGCAGCTGCACTAACAATTCATCCTGAAACGCCGACAGACCATTTGCTGTCAGCGATAACGCCAGTCGCTCATCCCCCACCTGTACCGGTGATCGTTGCCAGCGATAACCGGATACACCCGACAGGCTCATGCCCTGCAGCAACCCCTGCATGGGGGCCAGGGCTGAGAATCCGTGCACGGCGACAACAGAAAGATACACCGGCTGCCAGATCAACTGGCGCCAGACCCGTGTGGGCCAATAGTCCGGCCGCGCTTGCGGGTATTGCTGCTCACAGCGAGCGAGCAATCCAGCCAGCAAAGACGGTGTGTCTGACTGCCCCAGCCGGAACCCCTGCCCGGTTCGCTGCAATTGCAATGCGGGTTGCAGGCGTTGTGCCGCAGCCGCAATGGGCTCGGCACAGCAACCGGCAAAGGGCAGGCAGGCATTCACGTTAAACGGCCTCGCATTCCAGCGCCGGTTTCATCACCGTTGCAGATCGACGGAATCGCGCAATCGGGTTTTCCAACCGGCCGGAAAAGGTCAGGCTCTCGGCCGGATTTTCCAGATTGACCATTTGCAGGTTATTTTTCAGCTGCAAGCGATTCAGGCAGGAGTGAGAGAAATCCGGCGCAAACAGATCAAATTCACGGTAGCGGTCCGCGTTGTCCGGGAACTGATCCTGATAGGCATAAACACAATCGGCCACCGCCGCCCAGAATTGATGTTCGGTAAAGTCCGTATGTTCTTCCAGCACGGCGGTAAGGAAACGGAAATAGCAATCGAACACGTCGGTAAAAATACCCAGCAACTCCATGTGCGGCGGTAATTCGATCGCGATGCGCGCCACATCCTCGGGCAAATCGGCATCGGTGTTCTGCAGACAGATTTCCTCACCGATGTCTTTCATGAACACACCCACCGGCACATGGTTTTCCAGAATCAGTATCAGGTTTTCACCGTGCGGCATGAACACCAATTTGTAGCGATAAAAGCAATGCAACAAGGGTGTGAGATACGCCTGCAGGTAGCGACTGATCCAAGCCTGTACCGATAAGCCCGACGCCTGAATCAATGCCGGCAACAGCGCTTCATTGTTTTCATCCACATGCAGGAGCGCGGCCATGGTCATCAGGCGCTGGCCGGATTCAAGCCGTTCATAAGGGTTTTCCCGCCACAATGCCGCCAACATCCGGCGATAGGGATTATCGCCCACCAGGGCGCGGTCGTAATAAGGAATTTCATAGCCGACAGAGGCCACTTCCCGCAACATATCAAAGCCAATGCATTGCAGGTAATCATCCTGATCCAGCAAATCCCGCAGCCATTGATTGATTGCCGGTGTAGCGCGCATGTAATAGGCCGACAGCCCGCGCATAAAGCCCATGTTGAGAATCGACAAGGCGGTTTTCACATAGCGTTTATGAGGCTGACTGCAATTGAAAAATGTTCGGATAGATTGTTGGGCGGTGTAACAGTCATCGCCGTAGCCCAGCATCACCAGCTTGCGGGCTGCAATTTCCGGCGCGTACACACTGGCCAACTTGTTAAACCACTGCCAGGGATGCACCGGCATCAGCCAAAAGTCTTCGGGCTGCAACCCCTGCTCAATCAATTGCGTGCGGAAGCGTTCACGCAAGGTGAAGTCCAATTCCTGCGCGAACAGCTGGTCAGCATCGAGATCCGGCACGGCGGCGAAGTGTGCGCGGGATTTATGCGCAGCCAACCAAAGCAGTGTGACAGGCGCACCCGCTTCCGGTGCAAAGGCCCGATAGTCGCCTGCGTCAAATCCGATCCGGCCATTATTGGCAATAAAGCACGGATGGCCCTCGGTCATTTCGGTTTCAATAGTCTGGAAGTCAGCGGTGGCCAAGGCCGGCGCGCTTAAGTGCGGTTTGAACTGTTTATAGGCTGCACTGCACAGGGTGCTGGTGATTTCTTCCAGATAAATGGGAAACCGTTCTTTCGCGATACCCAGTCTGGAGCGCACGTCGATAATAAAGGCGATGGCATCCAACGCGACCGGCTCGCCGTCCACGCGCCGCTCGATGGAATCGGCATCCACCAACCAATGATCGAGCGCGAGGCGCCGGGCTTTGAAGGTATATTCCACGCCCACAGTATCCACCAGCAATTGGTAAGTCTGCGCTTCGGCTCGCAGCGCGATCGGTTCAAGAATGCGCTCATGCGCCAATTCGGCAATGGCCTTGCGCACCAGGTGCCGGTTAACCCGTGACCAGATGGCCGGGGTAATGGCTTCGGCTGCCTGCGCCGGATTGTCCAACATGGCACCCGGTCCGGCCGCATAATCCAGCGCCTTGTGCGGCAGATTGTGCGCCGCCTGCCGGCGCGCTTCTGTCGCCAGAGCGGCCGCAAACTGGGCCCGGGTGCAACTGCCAAACAGGGCTTTTTTCTCACCGATCATTATCGTATGAGTATGAAAAAAGCCCACGCGCCGGTTGAGCGCATGCACTTTATGGTTGCGGTAATCGGGCTCCACCACCACCCGTTGCACCGCCGGATCGTCAAACAGAAACGCCATGATGGACTGCATCACCGCTGTCGAAAAACCTTTTATCGGTGCATCCGCCGGGGCAATCAACAGGTGCATACCTACATCGCCGGTGAGTACGTCGTAGCTTTCGGCAATGGGATCAGTCGCCGGGTCGTAGCGCTCCATCAGGAACCCTGGCTCGCCATCAATCAGGCCCAGAAACACATCGAAGCCGGTCTTGTCCTGCAATCGTTGGTAGCTGGCTTGTACGTCGCTCGGCGTCTGATCCTGCATCCCCCAATAGCGAGCGTAAGGTTGGCTCACCCAGGCGTGCACTTGTTCAGCATCGCGCGCCGGGTCCAACAGTTCAAACCGGATTTCGCCAATGCCAGAGGCTGAAAAGGTAAAGGTATCAGTCATTGGACACACCACTTAATGTCATTGTTGCGTTATTGCCTGAGGCCGACGTTGTCTCAACCCTGGGTTTGAAAAGAAGATAAAAGCAGACCAGCGCCAGGCAAAAGCCCACTACCGACGCCGTAAACGTGTGCAGCACACCCAAGGCATCGACGATGTAGCCCACACTGAAGCTTGCACCGATCACACCTACATTCTGAAAAAAATGCACTTTGCTGAAGTCCGCGGCGTAGTCGTCGGGTGTACTTTTTTCAAACAAAATGACTTCGAGCCGCACCATGATCTGATACAGGCCATAGCCAAACAGGCAGCGACCCAACACGATCAACACCATGCTCTCGCTGGCCTGCAACACCAGACCCACAATCGCAGCTAATGCGCCCCATTGAATTTTCTGCACGTGATTCTGTGGGCCGTTAGCGTTGCGCCCCATCCACAAACACGCCAATGCCACCCAGGCCGGAATGCTGTAGACCAAGGCACTGAGCATTTTTTGCTCGACTCCGCTCACGCCTTCCCAGTACACGGAAAAGTAGGGCCGGGCCATGAATGAGCTGAAATAGAACAGCGCGGAGACGAACGAGATTTTCAATACGAGGGGCGACAAACCAAACAGAAAACCAGATTCACCACCGGCGGCGTCCTGCACCGGCGTCACGGTTTTGCGCAACGGCGTTTTCAGCGTCAGCACCAGACCAATGCACAGCGCCACCTGCACGGCATCGGAAGCCGCCATAAAGTAGTAGACCGATTGCGCGGCAAAGTACTGGAGCAAACTGCCACCTACCAGCGCGCCGCCAATGGCGCCAAAGTGAACCATGACCGAAAAGAGCCCCGCCACATTCAGGTGGTTGTCTTTTTCTTCCAGGCGCAACACGTAGGGATAGATCAGCAGGTAGCTGGCTTTGAACACCAGCATTAGCTGTGACGCGATCCAGAAACCCAGCAGCGATTGGGTTTGCGCACAGTAAAGACCAAGGCAACCTGCGGCAATCTGGGTGTATATCCACAGGTGTACTTCGTCTATTTTTCGCGCGAGACGGGCCCACAAAGGAAAGGCGGTCATTACCGTAAAACAGCAGGCGGCAATGTAAGCCCCCACATGCGCAGCGCTGGTTTCGCCAAACGCTTCAGCAAAAAACTGCGGGTAAAATGGCAGCAGCAGGGTATCGGCCACCACCGACACCATGGTCAACAATATGAGCGTATGTTTCAGGCGCATCAGGCACGCGCCTCCTGCAGCGAGCGGGTGTACACATAGTCCGCTTCGTTCTGCTGGGCGGTAAAGGTCTGGAATGCAATCCGCTCTTCAATGGGATAAGGCGTGTAACCCAGTATGTCGCGCAGTATGCAGCTGTTGCGGTAGCTGGCCATACCGAGGTCTGGCGTGGCAAACCCGTGACTGTGCAATTCGGCATTTTGTACGAATAAGGTTTTGTCCTTATCGATACTGTAATGCCGGTCAACCGCCAGTCGCCCCGGTGCTTCCCAATTAATGCGCTGTTGAATGCCTTGCAGAAATTCTGGCAACCGGTGCCGGTAACCCGTGGCCATCACCACATACTGGGTATAAATCTCGAACGCTTGTTCCTGCTCCGCGTGCAAAAACGTCAGTGTCAGACCACCCGCTTGCTCACGTACGGCCTGCAGAGAGGCATTGGTGGTGATACGCGAATCCAGAGGACCATTCAGGCGTTTTACATACAACAAATCGTAAATGGCGTTGATCAGCTCACTGTTGATGCCCTTGTACAAACCGTTTTGCTGTTTCAGCAGCGCATTGCGGGTTTCCGGTGCAAGACTGTAGAAGTAATCCACATAGTCCGGTGAGGTCATTTCCAGTGTGAGCTTGGTGTATTCCAATGGGAAGAACCGTGGCGACCGGGTGATCCAGTTCAGCTGGTAACCTTTGGCATCGATATCCTGCAGCAGGTCGTAGTAAATTTCCGCGGCACTCTGGCCACTGCCCACCACGGTAATACTGCGTTGTTTTTGCAGCTCATTTTTTTTGTACAGGTAATCCTGGCTGTGCATCACACGCGGATGCGACTTGGGGCAACAGGCCGGCATGCTCGCCGCCGGGCCGGTACCCAGTACCAGACGCCGGGCAAAATACTCGCAGGTTTCGGCGGTTTGTGGATTCACTGTCGTGATCCGGTAATACGCCTGCTCTGTATCGTACTCCACCGCTGTGACATTGCGATTGAATGCCAGGTTACTGAGCTGACGCGCAGCCCACTGGCAATACTGATTGAATTCGCGCCGCATCAGGAAAAAATTCTCCCGGATATAAAACGAATACAAACGCCCCTGTTGTTTTGCGTAGTTCAGGAAGCTGAGCGGGTGAGTCGGGTCCGCCATGGTGACCAGATCCGCCATGAACGGCGTTTGCAAATGGGCCGACTCCAGCATCAGCCCCGGATGCCAGCTGAACTCTGCTTTACGCTCAAGAAATACACAATCCAATCCTTCCAGCGTGGACGACAAACAGGCCAGTCCCAGATTGAATGGCCCGAGACCAATCCCCACAAAATCATGCACATGCGGTTGCATACTTACTCCCTGCCGGAACGGCATCGGTTAACGGCGAACGACCGCTATGGCCGTCAAAAGTGGTCGCATGCTAATGATAATGATAATGATTTGCATTTACAACGATTAAAAAGCGCAGACGATGCGCACAATGAGGCATCCGGACGGCGAGAAGGTGGCAACACGGGCTCAGGATCTGCGCGCAGACACCGGCAAAAGAAGTGACTTGTTAACGGACAATACCGGCATGTTAGCCACCGTTAGCGACAAAGAAACTAAAGTCAAAGCGGTAGCAACAACCGGCCATAACTTGGAAAAAGTTACCTTAATAGGATGTCGGGGTCACCGGATTCGGCAGCCGGATTCAGGCCCCGGGAAAAGCAGCAAGTGGCACAGTGGTATCGATTAGACGGTAACAGGCAACCGCTCAGGAGTGCAGCCAGACATCGCGCGCCCAGTACCAAATGGTTTCCCAGCTTTCGCTATCCTGACGACTCCCCCACCACAACTGAATCTCGCCGTCGGGGTCGACGCAATAAAACGCTTTTGGTGAATCCGGATTGGCACAAAAGGGGATCAGATGGCGTGGTACCCCCAGATCCCAGGCATTGGCCGCCATTTCCGGCAGGTAGTTGTGCGCCGAAGGGTCGGCCACCACCGCCG
The DNA here is from genome assembly GCF_000305785.2 of Simiduia agarivorans SA1 = DSM 21679. Lineage (NCBI taxonomy): Bacteria > Pseudomonadati > Pseudomonadota > Gammaproteobacteria > Cellvibrionales > Cellvibrionaceae > Simiduia > Simiduia agarivorans. The sequence continues at coordinate 1,439,264 of NC_018868.3, forward strand.
GTTCCAGCGACCCCACCAGCAGGTCACCGGTTTCCAACAGGAATTCACGAAAATCCCGTGGAAACGGCAATAGCATCTGCTCTTCAGCATCGACCGTGTGTTCGTGCTCAGGCTTTTCCAATCCCCAGGCTGAGGATTGAGCCGCGGCTTGCAGTTGTTCGAGAATTTCTTCCATAAGCGGTATATCAAAAAATCCGGGGTATGAACGCTGCGGGATTGTAGCCTATTTTGTGCAATATCAGCGCCACTGGGCTTGGATTGTCGCCGGCCCGGACTTGCTGTGCAGATAAGCAGAATTCCATCGCAACCGGCTGGCACGCAGTTATTCCTTGTTAATTTCGCTGCCGACGAAATCGCTCACAGACGATTTCCCAATCAGACCACCCGTTTGCGGCAATTCACCCCAGCCGGTCAGGTTGCCTATCCACGAGACTATAGGTACTTTTAGCGCATCAAATATAACAAGTGATTCCCTATGTCCGTCCCTTCCCTGCTTACCCGCATTTTAAATACCAACCTCATCGCCCAGATTGCCGTTGGCATACTGGCCGGTATTGGCCTGGCGCTGATTTCCCAGCGCGGTGCCGAACAAGCCGCATTGCTCGGCGACCTGTTTGTACAGGCCCTGAAAGCGGTAGCGCCTATATTGGTGTTTGTGCTGGTGGCCTCGGCCATCGCCAATCAGCGCCAGACCGGCCGCAGCGCCATGCGCCCGGTAATCAGCCTGTACGTGATCGGCACCCTGAGCGCCGCCTTTATTGCGGTGGCACTCAGCCTGATGTTTCCCAGCACGCTGGCGCTGACGGTAACCGATCAGAATCTCACGCCACCACAGGGCATTGGCGAGGTATTACATAACCTGCTGTTCAAGCTGGTGGACAATCCCATCAACGCCCTGCTCACCGGTAACTTTATCGGCATTCTGGTGTGGGGGCTGGCGTTGGGTCTGGGGCTTCGCCACGCCAGCGACAGCACCAAGGCCGGCTTTGTGGATTTGTCCCACGCCATCACCTTTGTGGTAAGAATTGTGATCCGCACTGCGCCGCTGGGTATTTTCGGCCTGGTTGCCGGCAGCCTGGCCGCTGGCGGGCTGGGTGTGCTGGCCGGTTACGCCCAGGTGCTGGCGGTGCTGGTGGGCGCCATGCTGATCATGGCACTGGCCATTAACCCGTTGATTGTCTGGTGGAAAACCCGCACCAACCCTTACCCGCTGGTATTCACCTGCCTGCGGGAAAGCGGCATTACCGCCTTCTTTACCCGCTCATCGGCCGCCAACATTCCGGTCAATATGGCGCTGTGTGAGAAGCTGGGTCTGGATGAGGACACCTACGCGGTCTCGATCCCCTTGGGCGCCACCATCAACATGGCCGGTGCCGCGATCACGATCACCGTGCTCACCCTGGCAGCCGTGCATACCCTGAATATCCAGGTGGACCTGTTCACCGCCCTGTTGTTGTCGGTGGTGGCGGCGGTGAGCGCCTGTGGCGCATCCGGTGTTGCTGGCGGGTCACTGTTATTGATTCCGCTGGCCTGTGGGTTGTTCGGCATCCCGGACGACGTGGCCATGCAGGTGGTGGCCGTGGGCTTTGTGATTTCGGTATTGCAGGACTCGGCCGAAACCGCACTCAACTCCTCCACCGATGTGGTCTACACCGCAGCGGCCTGTCGCGCGCATACAGGCAGCTGACGAAAAACCGATTTAATCTGCGCGTCATGCCCAGACAGCCAAGGCCCGCATTGTTATGATGCGGGCAGATTTAACCCAAGCCGGAGTAACAGGTGGTAAGGAAAACCAACCCTTGGCTGGCCATGGCATTCGCCGCGCTCAGTCTCACCAGTATTGGCGCACCCGCGTCCGCACTGGAAAAAACCGATTGCCATTTGCGTGGCCTGCCCGACAAAGCCGAATGCTTCAGTCTGATCCGGCCTGAAGATCCCGCCAATCCCAATGGCAAAACCTTTAACCTGCACGCCGCCCGCGTACCCGCTCTGACGCCGAGCAAAGCCGAGCCTCTGGTGTTTCTGGCCGGCGGTCCCGGTCAGTCCGCTATCGAAGTGGGCGGCATGGTAACCCAGGCCTTGCGTCCGCTGCTGGCAGACCGCGATCTGGTGTTTCTGGAACAGCGCGGCACCGGCGACAGTAACGGCTTCAATTGCGTTACCGACGATGAAGACCCCTACGCGGACCTCTTTGCCGAAGCCGATCTGGAGGCCATGACGCGCGCGTGTCTCGACGCCTTTGACGGCGATCCGCAACATTACAACACCCCCAATGCCATCGACGACTTTGCCGCCATGGTGCAGGCATTGGGCTATGACAAGGTGCACGTATACGGCGGCTCCTACGGCACCCGCGCCGCGCTGGTATTCATGCGCGCGCACCCGCAGTTAATCCGCAGTGTAATTCTGGACAGCATGGCGCCAGTGCAAACCGTCGTGGGCCCGTTTGCCAATCACGGCCACCGCGCCCTGACCTTATTATTTGACGAGTGCGAAGCCAACCCCGGCTGCAACACAACGCACCCGCAACTGCGCGACAACTTCTGGGCACTTTGGGCGCGTGCAGGCGAGGCACCCATCGATGTGACCGTCACCCACCCGACCACCTTTGCACCGCAGCGGCTGCGTCTGGATCAGACCAAACTGTTTCATTTGGTGATTAACTTTCTGTATTCACAGCAGCAGCGCCAGCTGTTACCCGTGGCCATCGACGCCGCGGCAGACAATAATTTTGCACCGCTGGCCGGGTTGATGGCGGCCGTCTCCGGTGGCCAGGGTCTGTATCACGGCCTGACCACCAATATTGTGTGCAATGAAGACATCCGCCGGCAAGCACCCGCGGCCGAGGAAACCCGCACGCCGTTTGGCGATGTGTCGCTCAGTATGTGGCAACGCATGTGCGAACACTGGCCCGCGTATCGCCTGGATGACGCGCATTTCGAACCGGTGGCGAGTGATCTGCCGGTGCTGGCATTGTCTGGCCGGTTGGACCCGGTCACACCGCCAGCCTGGGGCGAAGAAACCGTGGCGAGCCTCAGCAACGCCCAGCATCTGGTGGCCGACAACGCCGCTCATATTGTTGGCTTGAAAGGCTGTGGCCCGAAATTGATCCAGGCATTTCTGCGTGCGCCCGGTGCGCCGCTCGACAATGCCGACTGCCTGGCAGAACTGCCCGGCGTTCACTTCATGCTCAACCAGAATAATCACTGAGGCACGGCATGCTGAAAGTTGAATCACTGACCAAACATTTCGGCCAGGTCTGCGCGCTCGATAACATGAGTTTCGATGCCGCCGACGGCCAGATCACCGGCATCCTCGGGCCCAATGGCGCCGGTAAAACCACGGCCCTGCGCGTGCTCTACGGGTTGCTCAAAAGTGAAACCGGCAACGCCTGGGTAGATAACATCAATGTTGCAGAAAAAGCCCTGGATGCACGTCGCCAATTGGGCGTATTCCCGGATAAATTCGGCCTGTACGAACGCCTGACCTGCTTTGAACAAATCCAGTATTTTGCCGGCCTGCACGGCCTAAACGGTGCGGCGGGTAAAGCCGCAACCCGGCACATTATTGAACAGCTCGGTCTGGACGATATTGCCCACCGCCGCACCCAGGGCTTCTCCCAGGGCCAGCGTATGAAAGTGGTGTTGGCGCAGGCGCTGGTGCACCAACCCAAAAATCTGGTGCTGGATGAACCCACCCGCGGCCTGGATGTGATGAGTACCCGCATCCTGCGCGAACAATTACGCGCGCTAAAAAACGCTGGTCATTGCATCCTGTTTTCCAGCCACGTGATGCAAGAGGTGGCAGCACTGTGTGACAAAGTGATTGTCGTCGCGCGCGGTAAAGTCATTGCCGAAGGCACGCCCGCGCAGCTGTGCGAACAAACAGGCGAAGCCCAATTGGAAGATGCGTTTGTGGCGCTGATTGGCTCCGACGAGGGAATTGCAGCATGAATCCGGTTTTCCAGACCCTGCTCACCAAAGAGTTACGCGAAGCCCTGCGCGATAAGCGCGCACTCATGGGCGCGCTGCTGTACGCATTTTTTGGCCCCTTAGTATTGGCGGCCGCGCTCAATATGGCGATTACCAATCAGGAAGAAGCCACGGACATGTTCATTGCTATAGACGGCGCCGCGCACGCGCCGGTACTGGTGGCAAAGCTGGCCGAGCAAGGCATTCTGCCGCTGAACGATACCCCGACGGAGGCCGAGAAACGCTGGGCGACCGATCCCATCCGGCTTTCCATTCCGGCTGATTACAAAGAAAAACTGGATCGGGCCGAGTCGGTTGATCTGGTTCTCACCATCAACCAGGCCGACAAAAACCGCCAGGCGGCCAACAGCCGGGTGAAAGCGGCACTGCAAAACTACGCCAATGAACTCGCCACCTACCGGCTGGTGTTGCGCGGCGTCGACCCGCACCTGCTGCAGCCCTATAAAGTGGAGGTTCAGGATCAGGCCAGTGCCCAGGAAAAAAGCGGCATGATCATGGGCATGCTGAGTGTATTTGTGTTGATGAGCGTGTTTGTTTCCAGCACCAGTTTGGCGATTGATGCCTCTGCCGGTGAGCGCGAACGCAATGCGCTGGAATTGATTCTGACCCAACCCATCACCACCACCCAATTGGTGCTGGCCAAACTCACGGCGGTATCCTTACTGGGCAGTTTTGGCGCCCTGCTCACCTTGTGCGTGACCTCGGTGGTGATGGGCTTTGTGCCGTTGACCAAACTCGGCATCGGTTTTGCGCTCACGCCCATGACTATTGCAACCATCATGCTGGCCATGATTCCGCTCGCGCTGTTCGCTGCGGCCTTTCAGTTGTTCTGCGCATTCCAGGCGCGCAGCTTCAAGGAAGCACAGTCGTATATCTCTCTCACCATCATGCTGCCGCTGACGATTCCGTTCGCCATCCAGTTCATGACCCACAAACCCGACTGGGTGGATTGGGTACCGGTAGCCACCCAGAGCCAACTGATTGAATCCATCGCCAAAGGTCAGGCCATGGAACCGGTCGCTATCATTGCCGGCGCACTGCTGACACTGCTACTGACCGGCCTGCTCGCCGCCTGGATGACCCGCACGCTGAAATCGGAAAAGGCCATTCTGGCGCTGGGCTGATGGAACTTTTTACACGGTTTTTGGTCTGTTTTCAGTAGCAGGCAGGGAGACGATGGCATGAGCGAAATCAAAACCCGCCCCACCCGGGCGAGCGTAAACGCGTTTATCGCGGCCGTTGAACACCCTACCCGCCGGGCCGACTGCGAGCAGTTGCTACCCCTGTATGAGCGGATCACCGGCTGCAAGGCCGTGATGTGGGGCGAGGCCATTGTGGGCTTTGATCAGTACCTTTACACCCCCAGCAAAGGCAAGGCCAGCTACCCCTGGATGGTCACCGGTTTTTCCCCGCGCAAACAAAACCTGACGTTGTATTTCATGAATGGCTTCTCTCGCTACGGTGATCTGCTGGCAACGCTGGGCAAGCACAAGACCTCGGTGTCCTGCCTGTACATCAACAAACTGGCCGATGTGGACCTGGCGGTGCTGGAATCACTGATTACCCGGTCGGTAGCCGATATGCGTGCCGGTCACACCTGTTCAGCGTAATTTTGTGTTATTTTGGTCTTGACGTGGGAAAACACCGGCCGTAAAGTGCGCCCCACATCAAGAGAGTGGCTGACGCCAACGCCAACCTGCCCGCCCGGCAAGGTGGTACCCGCAAGATTGCGGGATGCGGTTCCGGTACTACCGGAGCAATTAAGGGGTGCGATTGCCTGAGTCCATTCAGCAGTCCCCAACGTCAGCCCTCAGCGAAGAGGGTTTTTTTATGCGTGACGCTTTATCCACTGTCGAATTCCGAATGTGCCGCTGCAATCCAACGGCACCGTTTATCTGTTCACTTTAATTCGGAATTCGCAATGACACTCAGCACTGTCCAGACCCTGAATAACAGCATCACCGATCATTTCATCAGCGCCAACCACCCGTTTTTCGGCGTGCGCGCCAGCCATTGCCATACCCTGCTCAAGCGCAGTAACTGGCAACAAAAAGGCGTGCTGGAAGGCAATCAGTATATTTTTGTGGGCGCGGCGTTTCAGGCCAAAGGCCGCATCAAGGGCTACTGCATCAACCATTGGTGTCTCGACACCCGACGCTTTGTGAGCCAGTCCTTTGTTACCGATCTCAACCTGGCGCTGGTACTGGCAAACAGTCTGGCCCAGGGCTTGCGAATGTCCCGCTCACACCTGAATCAACCCATGGCAGCCTGAGCCGCCACCGCGTCAGAATTGCCAGGTAGCGCGCAAGTAGTACTCCCGACCTGCCAGTGAAAACGGAAAGGTGGTCCAACCGTAGTTAAAACCCAACTCGGTAAACGGAAAGCCGTCTTCACCCCAGGTGTCGGGTCGGGTATCCAGCACATTGAGCACGCCACCAGCCAATACCCAGTGCGCACCCAACGCCCATTGGGCGGTGAGATCAAACAGGGTTTTGGCAGACCAGGTATGTTGTGGCGTGCCATAGCTGGCACTCGTTACCGGACCATAATAATTCGCGCGCCCGGTAACCCGCCAGGCGTCACGACTGTAATTGAGCGCCACTATGCCCCGCTCACGGGGTTGGGCACGGGTGAGTAACAGCGCCTGGCTGTCATCAAATACCCAGCTGTCGGGCACGATGCTTGAACTGGTATTTATCTGATCGATGCGGGTATTGTTCAGGTGCAGGCTGGCCTCCAACACCAAGGTTGCGCCCGCGTCGAGATCAAACCCCCATTCATTGACCCAGTCCAAACCCGTCGTGCGCGTATCCACCGCGTTGGTGAATACGCTGACATTGCGCACGCCATCCAGCGCCTCACCCGGGCCGTCGTAGCGATCAAAAAACTGATCTACCGGATGAACGGGATCACCGGTGCGACTGATATTGCCCGAGTACACTACCCGGTCGGCGATGTCGATCGAGTACCAATCCAGCGAGCTGGTCCAGCGCGCGCCGGTGTAGGTCAGCCCCACACTGAAGTTCTGCGAGGTTTCTTCCCGTAAGGGCTTGAAGCCCAACTCAGCCGCCAGCGCATCATTCGGACGCAGCGTCACCAGATCTGCCAGTTCACCGTTGTCGAGCGAAATGGAACGCTGGGTAAACCAGGCCTGCTGCATGCCCGGTGCGCGAAACCCACTGGACCAGGCCGCGCGCAAAGCCAGCGCGTCGGTTAAGTCGTAGCGGCCAGTTAATTTGCCGTTGGTCGCACCGCCAAAATCATCAAAGTGTTCATAGCGCAAAGCTGCCCCCATGTGCAGACGATCGCTCAACTCGAATTCGACATCGCCATACACGGCCTGACTATCGCGGCTTGCGCTGATGGCCATGTCGGGGCTGTAGCCCTGAAAACCCTGCATGCCCGGCGCGGTGATACCCACCTGCGCACCGCTGCCGTTATCAAAACTGCAGGTCAACGGGTCCTTGCCGGGATCGTTGCTGTTGACAAAATTCTCGTCACACAGCGTATCACCGCGCGCATAGGAGACCTCATCGCCGGCTTGTTGCTTGAAGCGGTCAGTGCGCACCTCGGCACCCAAGGCAACCGACACATTGCCGAACCGGCCCAACTCCATGCCCCGCACAGCATCGATATTAAAAAGCTGCTGTTGATTAATCAGCGCACCGTCATAAGCCCGGGTGGGACCGTCCGGGCCGTAGGAGGCATTGAGCGAGCGCAGGTTGGAAAAGGCAATCCGGTTCTGCCCCCAGACGTAACTCAAATCCATATCCCAGTCCGATACCAGCCAGCGATAACCCAATGCAAACGAGCGATCCTCTGTATCCGTGCCCAACTCGGGAGTGACACCGTCGGGGTACAGTGCAGTCCAGACCCGGCCATCATCCGGCCCGCGAAAAAATCCGAGCGATTCACCCCGCTTTTCACTGAAACCGCCAAAGCTGTAAAGGCTGCCTGTGCCCAGTGGCAGACTGGCGTTGAACCAGAGGTTGTGGCTGGTGACGTCGGGCTCGCCCACTAAGACCAATTGGCGCGTCACCGGGCTGGCACCAAACCAATCGGAGGGCGACGCCCGGTTGAGCGACCCGGCATCCACGTACTCGTAGGTGACGTTCACGTGCCCGCCCTCAGCCAGCGCCCGCCCCCAATGACCACCGGCTTTATAGGTGGTGCCATCGCCTTCGGCCGTGGTCCGGTACTGGCCCCAGAGGTTGGCGCCGTCGGCATCCTTGAGCACAATATTGATGACGCCGGCAATGGCATCCGACCCATACTGGGCAGCCGCGCCATCGCGCAAAATCTCCACCCGTTTAATGGCACTGAGCGGTATCGCGCTCAGATCGGTACCGGCCGAGCCGCGACCCACATTTTCCTGCACCGCCACCAGGGCGAATTGATGCCGGCGTTTGCCGTTGACCAGCACCAGCACCTGATCCGGCGCCAGGCTACGCAAGGTCGCCGGCCTCATCACATCCTGACCGTCGGATGTGGTGGTGTTATTCATGTTGAACGAAGGCGCAAGCTTGCGCAGCATGTCTGCCGTATCCACCGCGCCCGAATTCACAATGGCCCGCTCAGAGATCACATCCACAGGCACCAGTGAATCTGTCACTGTGCGTCCACTGGCGCGGGTGCCGATGGAAATAATTTCCTCTATATCAAAGCCTTGCTGCTCTTGTGCCTGCAATTGACCGGCACTCAAAACAAGTAACGATGGCAATAACAGCGCGAGTGAATGGCCTTTCACCGGTCTTACTCCTTAGGCGGTTATCTTTTTACTATAGACGCCGGACAGCGGGTTATCGGGAAAAGCGTGGGTGGCGGTATGCGCACTTGGCATTCATTACTTGCAACAGAATCAGAACACCGGGATGCTACCCGCATCGGCATTTTCAAGCAGACATAAAAAAAGCGCTCCGGAGAGCGCTTCAAGAGGACTAAGAAACCAATCAGAACTCGTAGCTTGCCTTCAGGTAGTAGAAACCACCGCCAATGCCATAGGGTGAGGTCTCGTAGTAGATACCGCCCAGTACACTGTCTTCTTCACCGACGATAGAGCCATCGATTTTGGTGCCGCGCTCGTCAAACAAGTTTGACACGCCAGCGGTGAAAGACAGTTCATCAGTGGCCTGGAAGCTGGCTTCCAGATCCATGGTGAAGGCACTGCCGACCATTTCGCCGAACCAATCCGCATGCACACCTACGTATTCACCGTAGTAGTTGATGCGGGCAAATGCACTGAGTCTGTCCCAGTTCTGCGCCATGGTGAAAGAACCCCGGTGCTCGGGCAGACCGCTTTCCAGACGAATCGCTTTACAGATTTCGCCTTGATCGTTCACAAAGGAACCACCACACGTGGTATCACCGCCCACCACTTCGGTTTGGTTCCAGTTGTACGCCAGACTGAAATCAGTTCCACCACCAAACCACTCGGCACCGTAGGTCGCTACGATATCCAGACCAGTGGTCTTGGTGTCGAAGTCGTTGGCAAAGTAGTTGATCTGGCCAATCAGCTCAGGGTTGGGCACACCGGCCGCCGCCATCGCTGCGCGCTGGGCGGCTGTTGGCGTGGCGTTATCGGTTAACGCAATGCGATCGGTCACTTCGATATAGTACATATCGGCAGTCACTTCGAAGGCATCCAGCGTAAACACCAGACCGGTACCGAAGTTAATGGACTCTTCCGGTGTCAGCGCCGCTTCACCCAGCTTGGTAGCGGGCAAGGTTTGCGCCTGGGTTAACTGACCGCCCACAATAGAGGTCTGGGTGTTGACCACAGAAGCCTGACCCAGGGTCGGCGCGCGGAAGCCGGTGCTGTGCGAACCACGCCAGGCAAGTGTATCGGTCAGCTGCCAGTTGAAGGCGATCTTGTAGTTCAGGGTATCGCCAAAGGAGCTGAAGTTTTCATACCGCAGAGCACCGCCCAGCAGGAATGAATCGGTCAGTTGGCTTTCCAGGTCGGCGTAGAGCGCGTAGTTGCTGCGCGAAGAGGTACCGGCAGAATCGATGGAGAAACCGGCAAAGCCGTGTGAGCCGATGTTAAAGCCCTGATCTGCCAGTTGGCCAACCTGCCAGGACTGGCCTTCACCCGCGACAATTTCGAAAGATTCGTGACGCCATTCGTAACCCAGAGCAACACTCAGCTCGTCGTATTGGCGCTGCATATCGAAGTTAAAAGTGGTTTCCTGCTGGATATACGCACCGGTATCGAAATTGCGCTTGGAATCCGGACCGAAGGACGGGTTGATGGTGTTGTTCAAACCGAACTCGGCGGCGTTACGACCAAAACTACCGCTCATGTCAAAGTTCCAGCCCTCGAGCATGGACAGCTCGCCACGGCGGCCGGCGGTGAATGAGGAGTCGGTGATGTTACCCACGAAGCGCGGGGTGTAACCGCCTGGAATCATTTTGTTGAACACGAAACAGTTGTCATCGTCCAGCAAGCCAGAGTTGACCATATCGGAGCCGTCATCTACCGGCGTTGTGCGGTAAGCATCACAGCTGGCGGCATTGCCATCCAGCGCACCCACCAGGCGGTTGCCGTCACCGTCGGTATAGACACCAGAACGGCCATTGGGATTACGGAAGTAGAATCCGCCATCCACTTTACGATTGGAGAAGTTACCGAAGGCGTAGATTTCTGTACCGTCTTTCAGATCGATACCGAAGTTGGCAAACAGGGTTATGTCATCATCGATAATGGGTGAGCCCCAGATCTGCGCAGGATCAGCGACCGCCGAGTTACCGGCATCAATCAATGCTTGCGCATCGGGACGCTGAACGGAACGGGAGGTATCGTCAGCATTTTTATACTGGAAGCTCAGGTTCAGGAAACCGGTATCGGTCATGGCCATACCGTAGTTACCTGCGAAGGTGGTGGTCTGGCCATCGCCTTCAAAATATTCGCCGGCTTTGATCTGGAAAGAGCCGCCTTCGGCGTCGTCTTTCAATACAAAGTTCATCACACCGGCAATGGCGTCCGAACCGTACTGGGCGGCCGCGCCGTCACGCAGCACTTCCACTTGTTTCAGGGCGATGCTGGGAATGACAGAAATATCCGGGCCCTGGGCACCATCGTTCAGACCACCGCCCTGGAAGGCGATCACCGAGGCACGATGACGGCGCTTGCCGTTCAACAGGATCAAGGTGGAGTCAGAAGACAAACCGCGCATGTTTACCGGCCGGATCATGGACGCGGCATCACTGATGGGCTGGTCGTGCACGTTGAACGAAGGCACAGAGCCTTTCAACATATCCAACATGTCACTGGTTCCGGTTTTCGCCATGTCGCGCGTGTTGATCACATCAACCGGCACCGGCGATTCGGTCACTGAACGGGGTTTGGTACGGGTACCTACCGTTACCACCTCTTCCAGCAATTCAAGATCATCGGACTGCGCCATAGCCAGGGGGGCGCCCAGGCTACCCGCTAAAGCGACAACGGAAAGCGACGTCAAAAGCGTCTTTGGTCTCATAGTATCTCTCCCAGTGAGATGTAGTTATTAGCGTAGGGGGTGATATACCCGTTATTGAGCATAGCCCGCCTCTACCCGCACTACGGATCAGACATTCAATTCCGCTATGGAAAATTAACTTTCCACCAGAAAAAGTTATATGGAGAGAAAAACAACACTAAAGACAGGATAAATAAATCGCCATTGACGACAGATTAAAACAAACATCCTAAATAACGCTTCACCAGCGATATTCGGTACGCACGTAGTAAAAAGCGCCATTGATTCCGTAGGGGGAGGCTTCCCAGGGGTATTGAAAACTGCCCCCGGTAATTTCCGATAACAGACTGTTACTTGCCAGACGTTTGGGATAAGTATTGAGCAGATTACTGCCACCCAGTGCCAGCGTAACGCCCCAACCAAACTGGTAAGAAATGTCGGCATCCAACAACCAGGCCTGGCCGGATTTATGGTATTGCGGTTTATCATCCGGCACGGGCAAACCCAGACCAGCCTCAGTGAAATAGCTGGTCTTCACGCTGCCATAGCGATTGATCCGGCCGCTGAAAGCCCAGCCGGCAAATTGCCAGTCGTAACTGAGCGTGATGCGGCGCCGGGGCTGGCCGGTTTCCACCAACATCACCTGCGCCGGAGAAAATAACCGGGCGGGATCAATGTTTTCCGATGCATGCAAACGGGTGATCTCGGTCTGGTTTTTGTGTCCCAGTAACGCCAGCTGGCTGCGCCCCCAATCCGATTCCCATTGATAGCGCACAACCAGATCGGCACCGGTGACAGTGCTGTCGTAGGCGTTATAAAGAAATTGCACCGCGCCGATGTTGTGCGCCTGCAACGCGAGTGCATCACGCAAGTGACAGTTTTCCACACAGCTATCCGGCTCTGCCGCGATCACATCGCTCATCGCCACCGCATCGCGCAGATGAATCCGGAACCAATCGAGACTCACCAGCCAATCCTGCGCCGGCGTCCACACCCAGCCGGTACTCAGGTGGCGGGAGCGCTCGGGCTTGAGCCCGTCAAAACCAAGCGCAAGCAACGCCGGGTTGCCCTGGGCGGCGTGCAGGGTGTTGGTGAGCACGTCGGCGCCGATGTTGGTGATCACATGGGTAAACGACTGTTGATTGAGTCCCGGCGCACGAAACCCCGATGACACAGCCATGCGCCAATACAGGGATTCAACCATGCGCCAGCTGGCCGCCAATTTACCGGTAACGTTGCGACCTTCATCGGTCACGCTTTCCCAGCGCGAGGCCAGCGTGAGATTGAGCGCGGGATTAATCGATAATTCCGCCTCGCCATAAAAGGCTGCCGATTCCCGGTGCTCTGACACCGCCAACCGGTAACCCGGAAATGCCTGCATTCCGGCCGGCGCCCGGCTGCGGGGCTGGCCATCTGCGCACACATTGCCCGTCTCTTCGGGACACGGGTCGAGCGGACTCGAAATAAAAATACTGAAATCATCCTGCGGACCATAGGCGTAAGAAGCAAAATCACCGCGGGAAATTCGGTAGCGCTCGCGTCGCCATTCGCTGCCCACGGTCAGCAATACTTCATCGAGCAGGTCGGTCGGCACCGGGCCGCTGGCCATTGCCCCGACCTGCCGCAACTGGTACGCCAACTCGCCATTATCTGCCGCGCGTGGGCTCGACTCACCCAGCGACACATTGACCGAATAATCCGTGCCTTGCAGAAAGCGGTTTTCGCCTTGGCTTGCGGACACATCCACCAGCCAACCTTCGCCCAGCATCCACTCAAGCCCGAGCGTGAACGCATCGTCTTCGGTGCGTGTGGTTTGCAAGGGCAGAAAGCCTTCCGGGTCGAGCGCCGGTACATAGCGCGAACTCACCGCCGGCTGGCCCGCCTGCGCACCGGCAGCGCGATAAAAACCGGCCGACAATCCCTGCCGGCGCGAACTGCCGCCAAACGCATACACCTCGGCCAGGTCAGACAGAGCCCATTGCCCATTGGCAAACAACGTCCAGCTTTGCTGCTCGGCATCGCCAATCCGCATACTGGTGCGCGGTGGCGTAAAACGACTGTCGGGACCGGCGCGGTTGGTGGCGGCCCGATCCTGACCTTCGAAGGTGACGAACAGGCTCGCATCTGAACCCAGATCGCTGCCGCCTGCGACACTGGCAATGAGCGACTGACCATCGCCCTCGCCGGTCAAGCCGTATTGGGCATTCACCACCGGCGCCTGCTCACCCCGCTTCAATTGCAGGTTCAACACGCCGGCAATGGCATCACTGCCGTACTGGGCGCTGGCGCCGTCCCGCAGCACCTCCACCTCGATAGCGGCGGTGGGCACGGCGTTCATGTCCACACCGGACGAGCCCCGCCCCACCACCTGCTGAATATTAATCTGGGCCTGATGGTGACGGCGCTTACCATCCACCATCACCAGTAACTGATCGGGGTTCATTCCGCGCAACGTGGCTGGCCGGACCAGATCGGCGCCGTCACTGACCATGGTGCGGGAAAAGTTGAAAGACGGCACCTGCATCTGCAACTGCTCGCCCAGCGACGCCGGCGCAGACCGCTCCAACGCCGCGCCCTGCACCACATCCACCGGCACGGTAGAGTGCAACCAGCGCCGGTTGCGGGAGCGGGTACCGATGGTGACCAGCTCCTCCATCAATTGTTGTTGGGCTGGCGCCTGACGCGGCACGCGGGAAACGGTCGGCGCCGGGGCCGGCTTGGGTGGCATCGTTTTCTGGATCGCTGCCGGCTCCACCACATACACACCGCTGCTCAATTGGCGCAGCCGGAGCGGCTGCCCTTCCAACAACGCGCGCAACGCCTGTTCGGGGTCGTCGTTGACGGCCAGCACCGTCCGGGTCTCCAGCCCTTCCAGTAACTCGGGCCGGAACACCAGCTTGATCGCCGGCCAGCGCTCGGCAACATCCAACAGCGCGTCCGCCAGCGGTTGTGACGGTGCCTGACGCGGGTCGGCATGCACGGCAGTCAACGGCAGCAACAGACACAGCGCCAACACAATTCGCGAGGCGCCGAGAATGGTTTGCCGGAATGGATGCACTGGGGATGCGCTATTGCGAGGCCTGTTCAGACGCCGGGTACAGCAGCGAGAACCAAGGCGTTATCTGGACCACCTCTACACCGAAGCCCGCTTTCAACATGGCAAGTGCACTGCCGGTATCGCCGGCGTTAAAGGCGCCGCCTACGCGCACCGCGCTCAGGCTGCCGTCGGCAATGTACATTTTGTGGTGGGAAAAGCGGTTCATTTCGTTGACGAATTCAGCCAAAGCCACATTGCTGAAGTAGAGGCGGTGTTCACGCCAGGCCAACACCTGACTCACTTCCTCGGCACTGCGCTCCGTCACCGGACTCAGTTTCTGGCCCATTTGCACGGACTGGTTTGCAGTGATCTGCAACAACGCCGGCGAGGTTTTTGCCTGCACCGCCACAACCCCTTCTTCCACCACCACCTGATGCTGATCACCCGTGGTTTTAACCGCGTATGCCGTGCCCACCGCGCGGGCGTCGCCATACTCGGTGTGTACGGTAAAAGGCCGGTCCGGGTTATGCGCCACGCGCACAAACACTTCACCGGAGTGCAGGATAATGCGGCGCGCAGCGTCCGTGTATTCCACGTCGAGGCCGGTGCCGGCATTCATCACCAATTCACTGCCGTCTTCCAACTGAATGGTCCGGATTTCACCGGTACCGGTCCGATATTCCGGCAACATGACAAAGACAGCCAACAGCAATGCCGCGGCGGTGGCGAACAAAGGCGCGAGCCAGGGTTTTGACTGCCTGGGTTGATCCAGCGCCACAGTAGCACGCACGGGCAGGCTTTGCAGACCGGGCTCGCGCGCCAGCGCTTGCGCCATCTGTGTGACCCTCTGCGAATCGGTGCGCGCGCGCGCGAAGGCCTGGCGATGACGGGCATCGGCCTCTAACCACTGCCGCAACAGGGTCTGATCATTAGCCGATAAACCGTCGGTCTGACGCTCTGCCCAAATGGCGGCCTGCTGTTCCAGGTCTTCGCTGTGAATCTGAAGAATCATTACTGCTGTCTACTGTATTGCTCTGTGCGGCTCACCTATCGGCACGCTGGTCATTAACGGCGCCGCGCACAAAGGCGCTACAGGCTTTCATGCCTGCTGCCACATGTTTCTCTACTGTACTTACGGATATGCCGAGCTTTTCCGCAATAGCTTTCTGGCTCATCTGGTGAATTTTCCGCATCACGAACACCCGCCGGCATTGGGGCGGCAGCTGCTCAATGGCCTGCCCAAGCAACGCCAGCTCGCGTTCGCTCACCAGGGCTTGCTCCGGATTGGGCAAAGGCGCCAGCAGGTCATCCACATCCACGTCGGGATCGCAATCACTGACCTTCCGATGCCGCACCTTGTCGATAACCAGGTTGCGGGCGATGGTGGTCAACAGGGCTTTGGCGCGCACTGGGTCGACTTTTTCCGCATTGCGATGGAAGCGTTCGAACACCTCCTGCATCAGATCGGCCAGATCGCAGGGGGCAACGTTGCGGGCGCGCAGATATTGCATCAGGTAGCGTCGATGCTGTTCAAACAGGTCGGCCACTATGGCCTGGGCATCAGGACAACATGTCGGATTTCCGGCACCTGAACCCGCTACGGGTGTCAGTTGGGGCACGTGTCTTTATCTCTCGTAACTGCTGTTGTTATTAATTTTCATTGCAGTGGCGGCTCTGTTTATTGACCTGGGGCTGTTTCTGCCAAGGTCGGTGGCCGCTGTTTCAGCGTCTTGTGCGCGTTAATTCAGGCGCCAGACCGGGTCAGATTACCACGGCCGTACCAGCGGTTCACGTCTTTTTAACCAAGGAAACCATCCACTCACGGAATGCCTCAGCACCGCTGCTGGCCAGCGTATCCGCCTCCGACAGCAGGTAGTAGCCGCCTTCACACGCCAGGCGCTGGCCCAATTGGACCAGATCGCCGGCGCCAATCCGGTCGGCCACGAAGTACCAGGGCAGTATGGCCACACCCATACCCTGCAGCGCGGCCTGCAGCAGCAACGGGAAGTTTTCCAGCCGTTGCCCGGGCATCTGCCGGATGGCCGAATCCACCATGCCGTGCGCGCGCCACCAGGTCTCCGAACTCGATTCCGGGCTCTTGTGGTGTAACAGCGGGTATCGCTTGAGATCTTCCGCTCCCGATACCGGCCCCGCTTTCGCCACCAACGCCGGACTGGCCACTGCCACCAGCTCATCCCCCATCAGGTAGTCAACCTGATACCCGGGCCAGTCGCCCCGGCCAAACAATACCAGCAGGTCGCAACCGGGATGCCGTTGGTAGAGTTTATGAATATCCGTCATCAGATGAATACTGATATCGGGGAATTGATCGGTAAACGCCGGCAACTGCGGCAATAACCAATGACCGGCCAGCGCGGGCTCAATGCCAAGCACCAGACTTTCGCCTGGCCGGTACAGGCGGAATTCCTCCACCGCCTGCGCCAACAAATCGAGCACCGGCGAGATTTGCTGGTGGAAACGGGCACCCGCCTGAGTCAGCACCAGGCGTTGACGCACCCGCTCAAATAAAGGCCGGCCCAGCAGGTCTTCCAATTGTTTGATTTGCCGGCTGACCGCGCTCTGGGTCAGGCAAAGCTGTTCGGCAGCACGGGTCACATTGCCATGCTCCACAGCGGCAATAAAGCATTGCAGGCTCGCGGTCGACGGTAACTGGCCTTTCACTGACCCTCCAACTTGATGCGTTTTAGGAATAGGTTTTCAAGACTAATTCCTTTTTAATTCCAACGCCAGCAGGCTATTCTGACTGCTTTGGGGCATACCCCCGCCGCCATCCACTGCGGTAGGCTTGTGGCAGAACTGAATGAGGTCAGCAATGAAAATATTCGATAGCTTTTACATAAACGGCCAATGGCAGAAAGCCCAGGGTAAAGACCGCTGGGCTGTGATCAACCCCGCCACCGAAATGGTGATAGCCCAGGTACCCATGGGTAACAGCGCTGACGTGGATGCGGCCGTCGCCGCCGCCAAAGCCGCCTTCCCGGCCTGGTCCACTACCTCCGCCGCAGAACGCGAACGCCTGATAAACCGCGTGGCTGACCTGATGACCGAGCGCGAGGATGATTTATGCGACGCAGTCAGTCAGGCCATGGGCTGCCCCCGCCACCTGACACCGGGCTTACAGGTCAAGGGCCCCACCGGTGCCATGCGCGGTTTTGCCGCGCGCGCACACCAGATGGAAGAGGTAAAAGAAGCCGGCAATTCGTTGATCGTTAAAGAGCCCGTGGGTGTGTGCGGATTCATCAACCCCTGGAACTACCCGCTGCACCAATTTGTGGGCAAAGTCGCCCCCGCACTCGCGGCCGGCTGCACACTGGTGATCAAACCGTCGGAACAGACACCGCTGCAGGATCTGATCATGGCCGAGATCATGCACGAAGCAGGCATTCCCGCCGGCGTATTCAATCTGGTGATTGGTTCCGGTCCGGACGTAGGTGCTGCAATCAGCGCACACCCGGATATCGACATGGTGAGCTTCACCGGCAGCACCCGGGCCGGCAAACTGATTGCGAAATCTGCCGCCGATACGGTCAAGCGCGTGACTCAGGAATTGGGAGGCAAGTCGGCCTACATCATCACCGAAGACGCCGACCTGGAAGCCGCCGTGAAATACGGTGTGGAAGACGTGATGATCAACACGGGGCAAACCTGCACCGCGCTCACACGCATGCTGGTACCAACGTCCCGTTATAAAGAGGCGCAAGCGCTGGCAAAAACCCACGCTGAAAGCCTTGAAGTGGGCAGCGGTGAACACGCCTTTGTCGGCCCCATGTCATCCGCGCGACAAAAAGCGACGGTACTGTCGTACATTGAAAAAGGTATCGAAGAAGGCGCCACGCTGCTCACCGGCGGCACCGACATGCCATCACACCTGAGCAAAGGCTTTTACGTAAAGCCTACAATTTTTGCCGACGTGAATAATCAAATGACCATCGCGCGGGAAGAAATTTTCGGCCCCGTCCTGGTGATGATTCCGTACACCGATATCGATGATGCAGTTGCCATCGCCAACGACACACCTTACGGATTGTCGAGCGGTGTCTACGCCAAAGACCGGGATAGCGGCATTGCCATCGCCCGGCGACTGCGCGCTGGCCAATGCTATGTAAACGGTGGCGGCTTCAATTATCTGGCGCCGTTTGGCGGCTACAAGCAATCGGGCAATGGCCGCGAGTTTGGCGACGAAGGCATGCACGAGTTCATTGAAATCAAAGCCATGCAGCTCTGATCCGCTAAAAAAATACGGTCATGCCCCATAAAAAAACCACACACACTGTGTGGTTTTTTTATGGGCAAACCTTAAAACTGCAAACCTTTATGCCTTTTTGGTACCAGCGAACCAAAGATAATGCCAGACCGCGAATAGAAATAAGTAGTTGGTATAAATTTTAACCGGCACTCGACAAAAAAGACTAAAAATTCCCCAATAACCTTACAAAAAGCACATATATTTACTGAGGGGCTGGTCCTACTCGGAAAGTCGCACGTTTCAACAATTTGGCGCGTAAATCTTTTTAAGCATCACCCGTTCACACGCCAAACCTTGCAACTCGTCCGTTTGTAGTAACTAATCCCACTGTTTGTTAATGGTTTTTTATGAGGCGTATCACACATTTCAATTTGGATGGGTATACTCCACGCTTGCACAAACCGTCGTTGGCAGATAATGTCACGTCGGTGTTTAACTTAGTACACCAGCACTAACAGGGATAGCGACGGTTCTGGGATTTGGAAATCTGTGGTGGTTTTGTGCAAGGCAGTTCATAAAAACAAGACACACTTAAGGTAGCTATCTATGTTTGGATTTATTTCCGATTTCTTTTCCGGGCGTGAAAAAGACGCTCCAGCTCCCGAGCTGGCCCAAGCACCCAAGCCCGGCGCCACCACCATTGCTTACGACCCCAACCTCATAGCGGCGCTTGAAGCGGATCACTCCAAGCTTGTAGAGCTCTATGGAAAAATGTGGGACGAGGGCTTCGAGAAGAAAAACTACGTCAAACTCTCGCGCATCCTGGCTGAGTTCAAATCTCTGTTCCAAGGACACCTGCTCAAAGAAAACGTCAGGTTTTATGTTTACCTGGAGCAAAGTCTGGGCAAAGACAAGCACACGCTTGCGGTGGTGAAAGAGTTCCGTACAGACATGAACGACATCGCGAATGCCGTGATCGGCTTTTGTAAACGCTACAGCAAAGGCGCGTTTACCTCGGCGATGGAAGCCCAGTTCAAGAAAGATTACACCGCGGTGGGCGAAGCGCTCACGCGCAGGGTTCAGTCGGAAGAGCGCGATCTCTACTCGCTGTACCAACCCTCCTGATTGACACCACGCGGACGATGCCCTTCACGGGCGTCTTCCGTAGAAGAAAGAAGTCAACAGAGGGATTTGGCAGACTGCCAGTTTAAAAGAAGGGAAGCACGCGCGATGGTTTTGCAACACCAGGCCTAAGGTGTTGTTGTAGTTTATTTTCGCGTGTTTAAGGCCGCACTGGATTGAACCGGCGCAGCTTACCCGGGACAGCCGCGACTGTTCGGTTAACGGTTAATCACTTTCCAGTGAGGACAATGAATACTCGTTCAGGTATCGAACCCAGGCCTTCGCCAGACAACAATAATTGCACGAACGCCAGTTCCAGCACTCATGTGCAAGCCAAACACCAGTCACTGATTGTGATTGGCAGCGGCCCTGTTGGTATTCGCGCCGCGCGCATGCTGGCCGGTCAGAACCCATCCCATCGCGTTACCGTTTTTGGTGAAGAGCCCCACGCCCCCTACAACCGAGTGCAATTGTCATTGTATTTGTCGGGCGAAGTCGGGCGCGACTCAATCAATATAGGCGAGCGCAGCGAGACGTCAACCAATACCCAGGAACAATGGGTCAACAGCCGGATTGTCGAGATAGACCGACGCCAGAAGCGCGTGGTGGATGAAAACCACAAAAGCTGGCCATACGATATTCTGGTCATTGCCACGGGCTCGACGGCGGTAGTGCCGGACATACCCGGTATCGATCTGGAAAACGTGCTCAGGTTCCGTACCCTGGCAGACACCGAGTCCTTGCTCGAACGCAAAGAGCAGAGCCACGGCGTTTTTGTTATCGGTTCGGGTCCGCTGGGCATCGAAGCTGCACTCGGCATGAAGACCCGGGAAAACCGCGTATTTCTGCAGGCTCGCAATTACCTGTTAGACCCGTCTCTGGATAAACGCGCCCAGGAAATTCTCGCCGACAGTCTGGAAACTGCCGGGGTTCATGTGCTGCAGGGTGATCCGATCACCCATATCAAAGGCCAGGATGGCAAGGTTATTGGCGTACAGCTGGAAAGCGGCAAGCTGATCGAGTGCGACACCGTGGTGTACTGTACCGGGGTCACACCCAATACCGGCCTTGCCAAAGACGCCGGCCTCGAAACCGCGCGTGGCATCCTCGTTAACGACGTCATGCAAACCAGCGATCCCGCCATTTATGCGGTGGGCGAATGCGCCGAGCACGGCGGCCAGACGTATGGCGTGGTAGCCCCCGGTTTCGAACAAGTCAGCCCCATGAGCACTCACGTGTCCGGCTTTGCCATGCCCTACAAAGGCTCACCCGGCAACATCCAACTGAAATTCGGCAGTCAGCCCAGTGCGCTTATTGGCGATGTGAATAATCCGCACGCCCGCTCCTATGTCTATGCCAATCGACTGAAAGGCATCTACCGAAAGCTGTTTGTCATCAACCAACGACTGATTGGCTACATACACATTGGCAGGTGGGACGAGCTACCCAGCCTGCAAGAATTCCTCACCACCGAACAAAAAATCAAAACCCGCTCACTGCTGCAATTCGACAAGTCCGGCAACCTTTGGCGCGACAGTGCCCAAAAACACGTCAAGGATCAACCGGACGACTACATTGTGTGCCTGTGTGAAAGCGTCACCCGTGGCACCCTGACCTCTGCCATGGAAGGCGGTAACCGCACCATGGAAAGCTTATGTGGCGCCACCAAAGCCGGTGTGACCTGTGGCTCCTGCAAACCTTTGTTGGCGCAACTGCTGGATGCACCCGCCCCCAACCTGGTCATGCGCCACTACAAACCCATCTACTGGTTTTCGGTTGTTGCCATCGTATTGATGGCCATGACGGTGCTGTTTAAGCCCATTGGCATCGGTGAAAGCGCACAAGTGACCTGGCAACTGGAAAAACTCTGGTTCGACAATTTCTGGAAACAAGTGAGCGGTTACACCCTGCTGGCACTGAGCCTGCTGGCCGCAGGACTTTCAATCCGCAAGCGCTGGAAAAAGCTCAATGTTGGCCATCTGGACGACTGGCGTTATGTCCATTCCATTATCGGCGTCATTGCGCTGGCCGTGTTGATGATTCACACCGGATTGCGGATGGGCAATAACCTGAATTTCGTTTTGATGGCCGTGTTTCTGGCTGCCACGCTGACCGGCTCTTTGGTGGGTGTGTTTATGGCGCGCAATCACCATTGGACAGACTTGAAACTGCGCCAACACCGTACCTGGTGGTCGAGGGTACATTACACCCTGTTATGGATGTTGCCGGCGCTCCTGGGGTATCACATTTTTGCGGTTTACTATTTCTAACAATAATTCATGAACTACCAATTTAAATTCTGGCACTACGGCCTTGTGATCACCGCCATACTTTCGCTGCTTCTGGGCTACAACCTCTGGCAGGGTGATAAGCGCTTGTTCATTTCCGGCCCGCCCACCCATGGACACCATCAGATTGAATTGGCCTGTGACAGCTGCCACGGTGGACCATTTGCCGATCGGGCCGTCATGCAAACCGCGTGCGAGTCCTGCCACCTGGAAGAATTGAACAAGTTCAGCGATTCACACCCGCAAGCCAAATTCACCGACCCACGCAATGCCGAGCTGCTGTCTCACCTGGACGCGACCCAGTGCGTGACCTGCCATCGGGAACACAAACCGGAAATCACCCGCGACTACGGCGTCACACTGGCAAAGGATTTCTGCGCGCACTGCCATCAGGATATCGCGCAAGAGCGCCCAAGCCATACCGAATTCGGGTTTGAAACCTGCACCAATTCAGGCTGCCACAACTACCACGACAATACTGCCCTGTATGAAAATTTCCTGCGCAAACACACCAAAGATCCCTGGCTGCTGAAGCGCAGCAAGTGGCCCGAACGCTCGGGTCTGGCCCAATGGTTGAAGAAAAATAAAAACACCCCACCACTCACGCCCGCCCAACACGATGGTCAAACGCTTAACCTGGATGAGCGCGAGGATATCGTAGCACTCTGGGCCGACAGCCATCATGCTGTTGCCCAGGTTAATTGTTCCGACTGTCATCAGAACGATGAAGGTAAAACCCGTACCGGGCTGGACCTGAATCTGAACAGCTGCGGCCAATGCCATGAAAAACAAACCGAACGTTTTACCCAAGGTAAACACGGCATGCGCCTTGCAAAGACATTGGGTGAAACGCTCACCCCCATGAGCCCAGCGATGGCAATCCGTCCCATGCATTCCGATGTACATAGCGCCGAACTCAATTGCAGCAGCTGCCACCAGCCGCACAAGACAGACCTGACGTTTGCCGCAGTTGATGCCTGCCTGGGCTGCCACAATGACGACCACAGCAATAACTTTCTGAGCAGCAGCCACGGCCAGCTGTGGACACAATTTGTGGCCGGCGACAAAAATGAAAAAGAAGCGGTCAGCTGCGCCACCTGCCACATGCCACGCATCAAAAAAGGGCGCAACGTGGTGGTGGAGCACAACCAAAGCGCAACGCTACAGCCCAACAGCAAAATGTTACGCAGCGTGTGCGGCAACTGCCACGGCGTGGAGTTTTCTATGGCGGCGTTGGCTGACAAGGCGTTAATAGACGCCAACTTTTCGGAAAAACCGGAGCCCCATCACACCAGCATGGACCTGGTAAGGGACAGAATTGAGCAACGACGCAAAATGCGCGAAGCGAAAGAATAAAAAAACACCCACTTCTTCACCACGAAAAGGAGGCAGTACCATGAAGAAAGGTTTACTAGGCGCCACATTGGCGATCACCACGCTGGGTGCCGCTGCGACGCAGGCAGAAATCACGCCGCAACGCATGGCCGATGCAATCTACGCTGTCATTGAGTCCGACCGGGCGGTTTACACTCGCCACGTGGTCAACCGTTTGCAGAATGAGGAGGAGGTCATCACTGCCGACGAACACTGGAAAGAAGAGCAAGCACTGCCACTGCCCGCACAGATGTTGCGCATGGGCGCCGAGGGCGTCGCCAAAAAGAACGCCGGCTTTACCTATGCCCTGCTCTCGCTTTGGCCCATTAACAAGCAAAATGCCCCGAAAACCCCAATGGAGAAAGAGGGCCTGGAGTTTGTCAACGCCAACAAGGGCAAGAACTTTTACGGCACCGAAGAATTGGGTGGCAAAAAGTACTTCACAGCGGTGTATGCAGACATGGCCGTTTCCGAAGCGTGCACCAAGTGCCACAACGATCACATCGACAGCCCGAAAACCGATTTTAAACTCGGCGACATCATGGGCGGTGTCGTCATGCGGATTCCGCTGGACTAAATTTTCCCGGTGAATTCAAGCCGCCGCAACGGCGGCTTTTTTCAACGCAAAGATCCGCATCACCCGCCCAGAAACACCGACCCTACCCAGAAGCTCAGCCAGTAGCCCACGCTGTAGGCCACTAACAGATAGCCGAACATGGTGAGGTAACTGAGAAAATTCAATTCTTTCACTTTGCTCATTGCAATAATGCCAGCGGCCGAGCCGATAATCAGCAACGACCCACCCACGCCGGTCGCGTAGGTGAGCGACAACCAGGCCGCTTCGGTCATCGCCACATCGGTTTTCAGCAGTGCCGCGGTCAGGGGCACATTATCAATCAATGCCGATGCAAGCCCCATCAGATAGTTGGCATAGCGTGGTGCCATGGCATCGTAGATACTGACCAGCTCGTTCAGTACACCGATTTCCTTCAGCATACCCACAATGAGCAGCACCCCCAGGAAGAACAGCAAGGTATCAAACTCGATCTCGCGGATGTAGTGCATGATGTTGCGGTTGGTTTTGCGCATCAGGTATTGCGCAATCAGGAACATACAGCTCAAACCGAACAGGAAGGTCAGTACCGGCGGCACCTGGAAAGCGGCATTGAGCCCCAGTGTGGCAAAAATGGTCGCGACAAACACGCCGGCGATGATCACATCAGTGGCATCAATGGGTCGGATTTCGGCATCAAATTTCACCCGCCCGCGCATTCTCACACCCAGCATGGCCGCCAAGACCACCACGCCGCACAGCGAGGGCAGAATCAGCAACAGCAAATCCACAATAGTGACTTTGCCGGCCAGGAAGATCATCAGGGTAGTCACGTCACCGGTAATCAGCGATACGCCGCCGCTGTTGACAGCAAACACCACCAGGGTGGCGTACTTCAGACGTTTGCGCACGGCAATTTTCAGGTTAGTGATGACCGCCAGGGTGACCAGCGTGGCGGTGACGTTATCGGCAAAGGAGGAAAAGATGAACGCAAACGCGCCCAGAATCACCATCAGCGTGCGCTCGTGCAATTCGTTGGGCAGAATCCGCTGCACCAGCGCAGACACAAATCCCTGACTATTGAGATACGCCACAAAGGTCATGGCTGCCATCAGGAATAACCACAAGGTGGCAATTTCCAACAGGTTTTCATTCAGCTGCAGGGTGGTTTCCTCTGCGCTGGCGCCGTGAAGGGGAAAAATATAGGCCAGCAGCCAGCACAAAGTGCCGATAAACAGCGTGGATTTAGCCTTATTAATGTGAATAACTTCTTCGAATACCACCAGCAGGAAAGCCAGCACAGCCAACCCGATTATCACAGTGTCCATATTGCCCCCAATGCTAATGGCGGCGGATTCTACTCCTCCGGACCCGGCGCACCAACCCTTAGGAACCTATGAAATCGTATGCGCACGGCCATCTGCTCACCCGACTGTATGAGCGGCTGACTACTCCCATAGGGTTAGCGCGGGAACTTATTGCCCACCGGGGCATCCAACAGGCAAGGAGGACATCATAATGAAACAACTGACTCTGGGTATTATCGCCCTGCTCGCATCCATGATGGTGATGGCCAATAACGGCAGGCCCGACTACCAATTCGATGAATTCAAGTCCATCGACAGCTTCAGAAGCAGCGACATTAAAGGCTGGGGCCGCATCAACGATCAGGTACTGACCGTCAGCGCTGGCGCCAACAAACGTTACCTGCTGGTACTAACCCGGCCCGACAGAGATATCGCGTTCAGCCACGCCATCGGGGTCACTTCCAATGCTGGCCGGGTCATGGCCAGATTCGATGGTGTTTACGCTGGCAACGCCAATATCCGGGTCAAAATCCCGATCAAATACATCTACGAGATTAAAGGCAAAGACCAGTTTGAACAGGCCCGGGCGCTGGTGGAAGAGCGGGCGTTGGCGGCGAAAAGCGCCGGGGAATAAGCCGATACCATTCACCTAGAACGTGCCACCCTGCCGGCATCCATAAAAAAACCCCGCTAAGCGGGGTTTTTTATTCGGTGGGTGATTTACAACCCCAACTCAGCTTTCGCCTCGCCAAAGGCCTTTATCGCATGATCCAGTTCGGCGCGGGTCATGGCGGCGGACATCTGGGTGCGGATACGGGCTTTGCCCTTGGGTACTACCGGGAAAGAGAAGGCAATCACATACACGCCCTTCTCCAGCATTTTCTCCGCCAGCGCAGCCGCTTTTTTCGCGTCGTACAACATTACCGGCACGATCGCGTGTTCACCGGGCAACAGATCAAAGCCATGTTTTTCCAAACCGGCACGGAAGTAGGCGGTGTTGTCTTTCAGCTGCTGGCGCAGGGCATCGTTTTGCACCAACTCCATTGCTTTTAATGCACCCGCTACCACGGGTGGCGCTACGGTGTTGGAAAACAAGTAAGGGCGCGAGCGCTGGCGCAGCATGTCGACAATTTCCTTGCGCGCGCTGGTGAAGCCGCCAGACGATCCGCCCAATGCCTTGCCGAGCGTACCGGTAATAATATCCACCCGGCCCATCACACCGCAGTGTTCGTGCGAGCCCTTGCCGTGTTCGCCCACAAAACCCGTGGCATGGGAGTCGTCCACGTGAACAATGGCGTTGTACTTTTCCGCCAGGTCACACACGGCCTGCAGGTTGGCGATGTAACCGTCCATGGAAAACACGCCGTCGGTGCTGATCAGCTTGAAGCGGGCGCCGGCCTTGTCGGCGGCTTGTAACTGGGCTTCCAGATCGGCCATGTCGCTGTTTTTAAAGCGGTAGCGCTGGGCTTTACACAGCCGCACGCCGTCGATAATGGAGGCGTGATTCAGCTCATCGGAAATGATCGCGTCTTCTGCGGTGAGCAACGTTTCAAACAAGCCGCCATTGGCATCAAAACAGCTGGGGTAAAGAATGGTGTCTTCCATGCCCAGGAACGTACTGATTTTTTGCTCGAGCTGCTTGTGCAAGGATTGGGTGCCGCAAATAAACCGCACACTGGCCATGCCGTAGCCCCACTTTGCCAGGCCTTCGGCACAAGCAGTTTGTATTTCCGGGTGCTGGGCCAGCCCCAGGTAGTTGTTTGCGCAGAAATTCAGCACCTGCTTGCCATTCACCTGAATGCTGGCGCCCTGCGGGCCTTCGATCTGACGCTCGGATTTATACAAGCCAGCGTCTTTGATTTCGTCCAGCTGAGCCTGTAAATGTTGTTGGAAGTTGCCGTACATAAAAAAGTTCCTAGTTGCTAATCGCTAGTGACTAGAGAAAGCCTGTTACCAGCGACCCAAAATGAGTCGCTGGTAACGGCTCTTTTATTCCCAATTCAGAATGACTTTGGCGGCCTCGCCGGCGCGCATGGCGTCGAAGCCTTTCTGGAAGTCGGTGTAGTGCAAGCGGTGAGTAATCACCGGGGTGATGTCCAGACCGGTTTCCACCATCACACTCATTTTGTACCAGGTTTCGTACATTTCCCGGCCGTAGATGCCTTTGATGGTGAGCATGTTGAAAATCACTTTGTTCCAGTCGATGGCCATGTCATCGCCGGGAATCCCCAACATGGAAATCTTGCCGCCGTGGGCCATGTTGTCGAGCATGGAATTAAACGCCGCCGGTGCGCCGGACATTTCCAGGCCCACGTCAAAACCTTCGCTCATGCCGAGGGATTTGACCACATCTTCCAGCTTTTCTTTGGTCACATTCACCGTGCGGGTAGCACCCAATCTGGCGGCCAGTTCGAGGCGGGTGTCGTTCAGATCGGTAATCACAATGTGGCGTGCGCCAGCGTGTTTACACACGGCCGCGGCCATGGCACCAATGGGGCCAGCACCGGTAATCAATACGTCTTCACCCAGCAGAGGCCATTGCAGTGCGGTGTGCACCGCATTACCGAAAGGGTCAAACAATGACGCCACATCCAGGTCGATACCCGGGCGGTGTTCCCACACGTTGGCGGCGGGCAGCGCAATGTATTCGGCAAAGGCGCCGGCGCGGTTCACGCCGATACCGGAGGTGTCGTTACACAGATGGCGGCGGCCCGCCATGCAGTTGCGGCAGTGGCCGCACACTACATGGCCTTCACCGGAGACGATCTCGCCCGGTTGAAAATCCTGTACGTTGGCGCCCACAGAGACGATTTCGCCCACAAATTCGTGACCGATCACCATGGGGGTTTTAATAGTTTTCTGAGCCCACTTATCCCAGTTGTAGATATGCAGATCGGTGCCGCAAATGGCGGTACGTTTCACTTTGATCAGCACGTCATTCATGCCAACCTCGGGTTCGGGCACGTCTTCCAGCCACAACCCTTCTTTTGCTTCGCGCTTCACCAGTGCTTTCATCTGCATCTCCCGAGAGCTTTCCAACAGTGATAGGCCATCCGCCGGGCTCTGGCCAGCGGCGGGCGGAAAACGTTACGGAAAACCACAGGGCCTGCACAGACCCACCAGTCAAATGACAATAATTTCAACAAAGCATGTGTTTGGCGCAATATAAATAAAAAACTTGGCAGCTTTTTAATCAGTTTGTTGATCGCGCACCGATTATCACGTCACCCAGCTCCAAAACGCGGGCATCCCGGGTCAGGCTGGCCAGATCTGCGCTCTGCAAAAACTGGCGGAACTCGGTATCGGACAGGGCTTCCATCACCCGGGGATGCTGGCGCACCCGGTTCACCCGGTGGTACATATCCACCAGTTGGGCCGCGGTTTCGCGCTCCAGCTGGCGGTCGGTCAGCGCTTCCAGCTCGCGTTGCAGGCGCCAGAGGTCCTGCACCGGGCTGGTGGCAATCAATTGGTCAAACGTGGGGTCATCGGTCAGAGCCACGATATCGCGGCTGGCCATCAGGCGCTGGGCGGAAGGGTTTTCCAGCAATGCGGCAAATTCGGGTTGGCGCGACGTGGCCTGCAATAACTTGACGCCCTTCACCGGGGACAGCACCAGTGCATTAATCAATGCGCTCACCGGCGACTCATCGGGGGCATCAAAGGCGTCCTGCTCGTAACCATAGGCCGAAAGCTCGCCGCTGTTTTCAAGCAGGCGGTTGGCATCGTTTTCCAGCACATCAAAATCCGGCCGCACGCCGGCGAGAAACGCAATCACCACCGAAATGGCGGCACCGGCCAGCAGGCCCAGAATCAAGCCCATGATGCGCGAGCCAAGGCTCAGGCGCTGGGCCTTTTGTTCAGGACTTTCTTCCCCTTCCGGGCAGGGATTGAGCACGGGCTTGCGGTCAAACAACAAGGTCAACAGTGAACAGCTGACGGAATAGAACAACGCAAACAGGAGACCACCAAACACCAGCTGGTGGAAATACAGCGGCCATTCGAGCCATTCGCGGGTATAGCGGGTCACGGGCGCCAGCAGAGCTCCGGTGGCTACCAACGCCAGCACCAGCAATTGCAGGCGGGCTAATGCTTTGGAGAAGCCATGCCAGAAGCCCCGGGCACCCATACCCAGAGTAATTGCCACGGCAACCCAGAAAATCGGTGAGTCAGTCATAACAGTGGGCCTGCGCCCTTCCCTCTTATCCTTTTATTTACCATCTCCCGCCTTCCCTGCGGAACTGTTGTGAGTGTATCAGGCAGGGTGCGCAATCTGAGTCTGCGCCACCTTGGATAAACGGCAGCTTAACGCAGCCAAGTGCCAGGGTCCCTTCGAACCCAGGACTGCTAAATGGGGCCTATCGCCCCGGTTTCAACGGCTGGTCACCCAAAGCACCACCGCATCGTCTTTGGACACCGACACCAGACAATGGCCCATGCGTGCGTCGTAATAGATGCTGTCACCTTCTGAAAGTTTCACCGGCTCGTAAAATTCGGTGTACACCTCAACCGCGCCGGACAGCACCAGCATGAATTCCTCACCTTCGTGGCGTACCCAGTCGTCGAAGTCCCCGAAGCTGCGGGCGCGCACAGTGCACTTGAACGGCACCATTTTCTTGTCGCGCATCTGGGTGCACAGGAGTTCGTGTTCATAGGTCGTGGTGGGGTGAGGCTGGCCCTCGCCCGCGCGGGAAATGTCGCGCCGGCCATTGGCGGTGGGGCCATCAGAGGGCGGCACAAACAACTGCGGGATGTCGATGCCGAGGCCGGCCGTGAGCTTCTGCACCGCCTGAAAGGTCGGCGATATCTGTTCGTTCTCGATTTTCGAGAGCGTGGAGCGTGCCAGGCCGGTGAGCCGACTGGCTTCTTCCAGCGTAAGGTTATTGGCCAGGCGGATTTCTTTCAGGCGTTTGCCCAGCTGCAGCGGTTCAACGAATTTGCCGTCGTCCTTGCGCGCCACTTCCAATACGGATGGCTGGTTCATTTCTTTGTCTCGATTGTCGCTCACCGCTGCTCCTGTGCCCTTGCTATGCCGCATTGTTAGTGCTTACCAACCATAGGCATCCTGATTTGCGGGTGATGTTACACGGGATATCGGCCCCTGCAAGGGAAATCACAAAAGTTTCCTATAGGAAATTTAAATTGCTGATCAGGAAACCCCCTGTTAGACTGCGCGCCTTAAAATTGCGGCCCCAAACCCGCCGTTTCGGGCCTGCTAAACTCCCTGATTTAAACCCTACAGGTAGCTCCCATGACCAGCCGTTACCAGGAACTCGCCCATCACGAAGAATTCATCGGCCGCCACATTGGCCCCGATGCCCGTGAAACCGCCGATATGCTTGCCGCCTTGGGCGTTGCCAGCATTGAAGAGCTGATTGAAAAGACGGTACCGGCCAAGATCCGCGCCACCACCACCGAGGCCCTGGAGCCCGCGGTAACCGAAGTGGAAGCGCTCAGCTACCTGCGTAAAGTGGCCGACAAGAACCAGGTATTCAAAACCTACATCGGCATGGGCTACCACGACACCCACGTGCCGCACGTGATCCTGCGCAATGTGCTGGAAAATCCGGGCTGGTACACCGCCTACACGCCCTACCAGCCGGAAATTGCCCAGGGTCGCCTGGAAGGCCTGCTGAACTTCCAGCAAATGATCATCGACCTCACCGGCATGGAACTGGCCAACGCCTCCATGCTGGACGAAGGCACCGCCGCGGCTGAAGCCATGGCCATGTGCAAGCGCCAGATGCGCAAGAACAAGTCCGAGACCTTCTTCGTGGCCGACGACACCCACCCGCAGACCATTGCGATCGTGAAAACCCGCGCCGAGCATTTCGGCTTCAACGTGGTGGTGGGCAACCCGGAAACCGACCTGGACGGCCTGGACTTCTTCGGCGCCCTGCTGCAATACCCCGGCACCACCGGCGAAGTGAAAGACCTCACTGCCATCATTAATAAGGTGCACGAGAAAGACGCACTGGCCACCGTGGCTACCGACCTGATGAGTCTGGTGCTGTATAAGTCGCCCGGCGCCATGGGCGCCGACGTGGTAGTAGGAACCAACCAGCGCTTTGGCGTACCCATGGGCTTTGGTGGCCCGCACGCCGGCTTCTTCGCCTTCCGCGATGCCTACAAGCGCTCCGCGCCCGGCCGCATCATCGGAGTATCGGTTGACGCCCGTGGCAAAACCGCCCTGCGCATGGCCATGCAGACCCGCGAGCAGCACATCCGCCGCGAGAAAGCCAACTCCAACATCTGTACCTCCCAGGTATTGCTGGCACTGATGTCGACCTTCTATGCCCAGTACCACGGCCCGGAAGGCCTGAAGCGCATTGCCACCCGCATTCACCACCTGACCAACGTGTTGGCGGCGGCACTGAAAAATGCCGGCCATACCCTGGCGCACAGCACCTGGTTCGATACCGTTACCATTAAAACCGACAAGCAGCAGGCCTTGTACGAGGCCGCGCTGAAAGCCGAGATCAACCTGCGCAAAGTGGGCACCGATGGCCTGGGCATCAGCCTGAACGAAACCACCACAGTGGAAGACCTGGCCGCACTGCTGGCCGCGCTGGGTGTGACGGCGGATCTGACCGCGCTGGACGCCTCTGCCGAAAGCCCGATCACCGAAGAGCTGAAGCGTCAGCTGCCGTTCCTCACCCACCCCATGTTCAACAGCTATCACTCAGAAACCGACATGCTGCGCTACCTCAAGCGCCTGGAGTCGCGCGACCTGGCCCTGAACCAGGCCATGATTCCGCTCGGTTCCTGCACCATGAAGCTGAACGCCACCGCCGAAATGATTCCGGTGACCTGGCCCGAGTTCGGCAAGCTGCACCCCTTCGCCCCCATGGAACAGGCCCAGGGCTACAAGCAATTGTTTGAAGAGCTGCAGGATATGCTGGTGGCCTGCACCGGTTACGATGCGGTGTCCCTGCAGCCGAACGCCGGCTCGCAAGGCGAATACGCCGGCCTGGTGGCGATCAAAAAATACTTTGAATCCAAAGGCGAAACCGATCGCAACATCTGCCTGATTCCATCGTCTGCCCACGGCACCAACCCGGCCACCGCCATGATGGTGAGCTTTAAAGTGGTGGTTGTGGAATGTGACAAGATGGGCAACGTGGACATTGCCGACCTGCAAGCCAAGGTAGATACCTACGGCAAGCAGATTGCCGCACTGATGGTCACCTACCCCTCCACCCACGGTGTGTTTGAAGAAGGCATTACCGACATCTGTGAGCTGATGCATTCCATCGGCGCACAGGTGTACGTGGACGGTGCCAACATGAACGCGCTGGTGGGCGTGGCCGCACCGGGCAAATTCGGTGGCGACGTATCCCACCTGAACCTGCACAAAACTTTCTGTATTCCGCACGGCGGCGGCGGCCCGGGCATGGGCCCCATTGGTGTGAAATCGCATCTGGCTCCGTTCGTGGCCGGCCACCCGGTACAGCCGGTCCCCGGCACCGACCCCGCCAACGGCACCATTTCGGCCGCGCCCTGGGGTTCTGCCTCTATCCTGCCCATCAGCTGGATGTACATCAAAATGATGGGCGCCAAGGGCATGAAGATGGCCACCGAATACGCCATGCTGAACGCCAACTACGTGGCCAAGAAACTCTCCGAGCATTACCCGATTCTGTACAAAGGCAAAAACGGCTTTATTGCCCACGAATGTCTGCTGGACCTGCGCCCGGTAAAAGAAGCCAGCGGCGTGACCGAAGAAGACATCGCCAAGCGCCTGATGGACTACGGTTTCCACGCGCCCACCATGAGCTTCCCGGTTGCCGGCACGCTGATGATTGAGCCCACCGAATCCGAATCCAAAGACGAACTGGATCGCTTCATTGAAGCCATGGTGTGCATCCGCAAGGAAATCGCCGACGTGGAAGCCGGCACCTACGGCGCCGACAACAACCCGTTGTTCCATGCACCCCACACGCAGGAAGACGTACTGGCCGACGAGTGGAACCGCCCCTACTCCCGCGAAACCGCCGTCCGCCCCACCGCTTTCCTGAAAGGCCACAAATACTGGCCCACCGTGAACCGTATCGACAATGTGTACGGCGACCGGAATCTAGTGTGTACCTGCCCAAGCGTGGATGCGTATCGGGATGAGTGATTGGCTTTTGGCCGGTCATTAAAGAAAGGGCGCTTCGGCACCCTTTTTTGTTTTTTATCACTGGAGAGAAATGCCTGTGGGCGCGCAGTAGTGGCCGCCCGCACCCCAACTGCGAAGCAGTATTTGTTGGAGCGGCTTCCCAGCCGCGAATGATGCTTAGGTATTAGCACAGATCTCCAGCTCGGCACGCCGCCAACCTGCCGCTTTGTGGTACCGAAGTCCACCTTACCGCCCAGACCATCCTCGAAACCCAAAAAAACCTTCCACACTTTGACTTCAGCGGCTAGCATCACTGGTCTGTTCAAACAGGTCAAATGGATATGGAAACCACTACTGTATTTTCCCTGGAGCCTTTGAACGATACCGAGTCGAGGCTCATAGCCGATGGGAGCACACCTCTCTTAAACGTGCCTGGCGTCAAATTAGAAGACCAATACGCCCTTGCTGACGGCCGTTTTCTGGTCATCACCTCTGAAGATTGCCCCTACGAAGAAATGCTACACATCATCCTCGCCAGACCAGGCGAATCCGACTTTGAGTGCGTCAATATCGGCAGACCTTATACGCCAGGCATCTACGCTAACCCACAAGTAATCACGAACGGAAATCTGCAATTTTCATTCTCGGACAACGGTACCTTCCGGGTATCCGTACGCTCGCATCCCGCCCGCAATATCCGACAACTCTTTAACCACAACGCCATTTCATATGATTCGTATCTGGCGAAAAGATCGCTCTCGGTCGAACAAATAGCGCAATAGGATAAAACCATGGAACCGGTTTATAGCAAAGATACTGTTGATAAAGCCATTCGCGACATGGAAGTGCAAGCTGTCAATTTCGGCTACCGCTTCATTGGTGATGCCAAGGTTCGGCAGGCATACATGCGACAAACCAAGCAATTCTCGCGTGAGCTGATCGCCTCAGTAGAATCTGGCGCGATTACGCCAAAACAAGCCGCAACGACAGCCAACCAGATGCGCAATGAACTCATGGAGTTCGCCCGCGTTCGCTCCAGCGATATAGGCAGAGCTAAGGCCAAGGCGCTAAAGGCCAGAGGACTAAACCTGGATGATTTGATGAACAAGTACGCAAATTCCTTGTTCAAAAAACCCTTTCGGCTACTCAACGGCGCTGAAAAAGACCGCGTATTTATCGAGATAGTCGAAAGCGCGGGCCGTGCCCGCCCCAAGGTCAATGCTCAGGCCGCAAGGCTTGGCGTAGCCGGCAAAGCGCTTTGGGTACTCGCCGCTGGCATCGCCATTTACAACATCAGCGTGGCAGATAATAAGTGGAAAGCCACTGGCCGAGAGGCCGCCAACCTCGGCGGCGGCTTTGCTGGCGGTGCTGCAGGGGGAGCCTTGGCAGGTATTTGGTTTGGCCCCGTTGGTGTGGCTGTTGGCGTGGTTATTGGTGGCGTCATTGGCGCCATCTCTGCCGATCAAGTTTATGTAGAGATTGCTGGCCCTGATGGCGAGTTTGCCAAACAATTTATACCCCGCTTCACGAATCTGGTGTCCACTGACGAAAGCGGAATGGCGAGCGCCTTGGTAACCGAGTGCAGCTACGAGCTGGATAAAGTGCTCGCCGTCTTTCAACAACTCAACGACAAATACCATACCGATGCTGACGACATCGCTCTCCTCTATACCAATAAAGTTCGGTCCCTTTCAATTGGCAGTCCCCTCTCCGTCGCCTTTAGAGCACACGGTGCGCTCAGACGCTACCTGGCCGAATTGATGGATGCGGGCTGGACTACCCAGGAAGAAAAAGACTGCGTAAATTACCTGCGTAGTTTCGGCTAACTTATGGTGTAAGAATCTTAAGGAGCAATGGGGGCAGAGTCATTGCTCCCTTTTTATTGTAGCTTCAACGACTCTTACTCTATTGACCACAATCCTACTGACTCGACGATTAATCCCGATCGCCTCAGCTCAAAAATCAACCAAATCCACTCGACCTGCTCCCCGCAAACCTATATAGTGCGCGGCCTTTTGCATTATCCCCATGCAGTAACCCAGCCTCAGACAGGTATTCCCGTGATTTCCACCGCTAACATCACCATGCAGTTTGGCGCTGAGCCGCTGTTTGAGAACATTTCGGCCAAATTCGGTAACGGCAACCGCTATGGCCTGATTGGCGCCAACGGCTGTGGAAAGTCCACCTTCATGAAGATCCTGAGTGGTGCCTTGGCCCCTACGGCGGGTAACGTGTCTATCGAACCCGGGTGCACCATCGGCACGCTCAGCCAGGACCAGTTCGCCTTTGAGGAATACACGGTGGTCGACGCGGTGATCATGGGCGATGTGGAATTGTGGAAAATCAAACAGGCGCGCGATGCCATTTATGCCAAAGCCGAAATGACCGAAGAAGATGGTATGGCCGTGGCAGAGCTGGAAGTGCAGTTCGCCGAGCGCGATGGCTATACGGCAGAGAGCCGTGCCGGCGAGATTTTACTGCAGGCCGGCATTGATGAGGCGCTGCATTTCGGCTTGATGAAGCAGGTGGCACCGGGCTGGAAATTGCGGGTGCTACTGGCGCAAGCGCTGTTTGCCAACCCCGATATCCTGTTGCTGGACGAACCCACCAATAACCTCGACATCCACACTATTGGTTGGCTGGAAGACATGCTGAATGCGCGCTCCAGCACCATGATCATCATTTCGCACGACCGCCACTTTCTCAATGCCGTGTGCACCCACATGGCCGATATCGACTACGGCGAATTGCGCATCTACCCCGGCAACTACGAAGCGTTTGTGGCTGCCGCCAATCTGGCGCGGGAGCAGTTGCTCTCGGAAAACGCCAAAAAGACCGCCGAGCTGGAAGACCTGCAGGCGTTTGTGAATCGTTTTTCGGCTAACGCTTCCAAGGCCAAGCAGGCCACGTCGCGCGCCCGTAAAATGGAAAAGATCAGCCTGGACGAAGTGAAAGCCTCCAGCCGGGTGTCGCCTTACATCCGTTTCAAGCAGGACAAGAAGCTCCATCGCCAGGCATTGATCCTTGAGCATCTGAGCCACGGCTTTGAGGAGCCGCTGTTCGAAAAGGGTGACCTGATTCTGGAAGCAGGCGCCAAGCTCGCGGTGATCGGCGAAAACGGCGTGGGTAAAACCACGTTTCTGCGCTGCCTGATGAACGAAATCACCGCCCAGGGCGGCACCATTAAATGGGCAGAAAATGCCACCATCGGTTATTGCCCACAAGACAGCAGCGCCGATTTCAATTGCGACCTGACGCTGTTTGAATGGATGTCGCAATGGCGCCAGCCCAAGCACGACGATTTACAGGTGCGCGGCATGTTGGGCCGGCTGCTATTCACGGCAGATGACGCCAATAAAAAAGTGAAAGTCTGTTCGGGCGGTGAGAAGAACCGCCTGCTGTTTGGCAAGCTGATGATGATGGACCTGAACGTCCTGATCATGGACGAACCCACCAACCACCTGGATATGGAAGCCATTGAGTCACTCAATACGGCACTCAAGCATTTTGATGGCACGTTGATATTCGTAAGCCACGACCGGGAATTTGTTTCGTCTCTGGCCACCCGCGTCATCGAGGTCAAAGACCAGCAGCTAATCGACTTCCAGGGTACCTACGAGGAATACCTCGCCAACCAGGCGCGCCAGAAAGCGGTGGCCTGAGCCCTAAGCCAGCCCCCAGAAAACCTTCAGGCCAGTACCGAAGGGTGTGTCAGCAATGCGAAATGGCCCCGTGATCAATGGTGCAATACGCCAGGCTATTGCACCCTACGCAATTGGAGGCTGGGTGGCGCGGCCGTCCGCGTCCCAGCCCCGAATAGCCTCCCCTCCGCACCCCGGCTAATCATGGAGGAAAGCACTGCTTTCTCCCCCGAACGTGGCCCGGGCCCCCGCCCCCAGACAAAACACCCTCGAATTGATTAAACTCCCCTCTACCACCAGAACCCAACGAGCCGACCATGAGCGAAAAAATGCCTGAAAGTGCCCTGCAAGCACTTAAAATCGCCTTCACCTACATGCCCAAGGCCATTGAAGTCACCCAATACGAATACGGTGACCGCTATCAAATCATTCTGGAGCACATTGAAACGGTGCGGGAAGAACTGCTATTAAACGACGTGGACCCCGAAGAGGTCTATGGCGATATCAACCCGGATATCACGCCACGGTCGACATACTGACCGGAGAATCAATAAACTTGCGTTCCTGATAGAACTGAACCCGAATATTAAGACAGGCACACAGAACCAAAGGTACCCCATGAAATATACCCTGATACTGCTAGCCCTTGCCGCACTTGCCAGCTGCGCCGGCAAAACCGCCTACCGCGATGCCTGCTCAGGCCAACTGTCTACCGCCTGGGCCGAACTGGACGTCGCCAAAGCCGAAGGCTTCGCCGGCACCGTCAGCTACTCCAAAGCCCTCGGCCTGCTGGGCATGGCCAAGTCCATGCAAACGGTGGAAAATTTCGACAATTGCGTGAAGCACGCCAAAGACGCCCGCTATTACATTGCCCAGTCACGCAAAGGCCAGTAATCCACAAGAAAACCATTCCGTAGGGTGGATTAAGCAAAGCGCAATCCACCATTTAGAAAGGCGCAAAAAATTTTAA
This sequence comes from Simiduia agarivorans SA1 = DSM 21679, assembly GCF_000305785.2. Classification (NCBI taxonomy): domain Bacteria; kingdom Pseudomonadati; phylum Pseudomonadota; class Gammaproteobacteria; order Cellvibrionales; family Cellvibrionaceae; genus Simiduia; species Simiduia agarivorans. Next base: position 1,477,307 of record NC_018868.3, read on the forward strand.
GCGGCGGTTTTGGAGAAACGCCCCACCACGTGCTTCTCCGACCTTGCCTTTCAGCATTGGCAAAACAGCCGCCGTTAAGATAGCCATTGCGTAGGGTGGATTAAGCGAAGCGCAATCCACCATTCAGGCGGCGGTTTTGGAGTAACGCACCTCCCATGTGCTTTTCCAACCTTGCCTTTCAGCATTGGCATGCAATGAGCGCATAGCCCCCAGATCAAATCAGCGAGAAACCCATTCCCGTCAATTCACCGTTACAGCAGATGCACGCCAATCTGATATGGGCGTTCTGCCCAATTTTTCAATATCCAGCTAAATTGCCCCACAAAACTAAGACCAATGTCGCAATTTCCGGCGACATTTAAGATCGCTTCCGCCCGCATAGAAAAAACCTTTATATATTCGCGCGAGATTTCCCCGCGGGGCCGGAGTTGTCAGATTAAAAGGATTTTCCTATGTTGCTAGACGTAAACCCCGTCTCCCGCTGCCATGTAATTGCCGGAGAACGATCAGGCAAACCTGTCTACATTCCCCCCCAAGCAAAACCCATCTACGACGAACTCTATAAGCTGGCCAAACGCAACAACTACTGGGCCCAGGTTACCGTCAAAGGCATTCAACACCTGGCCGCCGGCCGCCTGCACATGAACAACATCTTCGTCCACCCAGGCGGCGCCCGCCGCGACGGCAAGGAAGAGTTTGTCGTGGTACTGCCCGGCTGTAAGGTGACGGCCGAGAAACTGGATGGCGATGGGTATAAGTTGCTGCATTTCGCGCCTGATGCACATTACTTCGAACTCCTGTCGGAAGACGCGAAGCCAGGCCTGTATCGGGCGGAAAACGGCAATGCGGGCTGGGACTCCAGACCTGTAAAAAACGGTGTTATAGAAAAACGAGACGACTATGTCGTAGTTGTAAGCGACAGCGGATACGAGCGACAGAGTAGGGCCCTAGAGATGGCGGCTAACAGCGCCAAAAGTACCCCGTTTTTCAGTGGCAAGCAGATAGAGCGCATTGGGTTTGACTATCACTTTACTCCTGGTGACAAACAGATCGGCGGGCTTCGCAACCTAAGAAAAGCGTTACGCCCATTAGATATGGAAGAACTGAACGGCTCTGCTCTACTGCTTGCCAATTCTATGGCCTCTGCAAGCAAGCAGAAAGGCATTGTTTGGGTTTCAGAACGTGGAGGCTCCGCTGTCCTGTCGCAAGCGCTCAAGATTTTGTCCACACAAGGTATACAACTGAAAGATCATCACCTATTTATGCTTGAACCAAAAACAAGCACAAAGCAAGCAGTTGAGTCGGCAATGAAGTTGGGAATGTCCCTTGAAAGGGACGTGACTAAGGTTGGCTTCCTGAACGTAGTAGGCAACAGCGGTCAATTAGGCGTGATTAGGTCTCGCTACAAAAATGATGACGACTATAACCTTTTGATGGCTGGCGTTGATTTTGTTAAGCAAGGCCTTACAATCCAAGGAGGGCTAGCCGCAGTAGCAACACTCCTTGCAGCCGGAGGCGCGACAATGAGTGCACCAGCCGTACCTGCTATTATCAGCTTTATTGCTGCCGTCACCGGAGGTACTGTAGGTGGCGTTGCCGCAGCCTCTACAGTGACTGAACAGGTTGCACCAAGACTACACCACAAAATAAAGGCGCATCTATAATGCTTACTACCATAAGCGCAACCCGCATAAGGTTGAGAGCACCTAAATATCCGGTTAATGGCGTACTGCCTTATTCCTGGTTAGCATCCAAAGTTTCTATTGAAGCCGCGGGCAATATCATCGAATTCACTGCGCCTCCCCATTACCCAATGACACCAGGGGCGAATAGGGCAATTCAGGCAAAGAGAGACGTTGTAGAACACGGACGCTCCTACGACGTCCCAAAAGCTGGTACTCCCCCTATCATCGAATCCTGGCGCTCGTTTTTCAGAACCTGGGCATTCAATGCACCCTGGTGGGGGGGGACGGTGGCACAACTTTCTCTGATGGTGGAAATTGTCAAACCCAAAAGGCTTAAAGAGTCGGCTGATTTATTGTCCTATCCTGCGTTGAAGTACGCGATAGAGGAATACATAGAGGCTAACTATCATCATATCTATGTAAATAACGAGCGGATAAACATGTATAGCAAACCAGACAATTGGGCGGTGGGTAGTACCAAGAACTCACCTTACATATCGCTCTCCATGTTGCGGCAAGGAGAACACATCAGGCATATTCTGAAATTTATCCCCTTAAACAAAGAGTATTTTGTGTGTTTTTGCTTTGTGCTAGACCGTCAAGGCAGAGCCACCGACGAGCAAGAGATTGAAAAACAGATACCCGCCGCCCCCATGATTAAATTGATCAATGGCATCATGTCTTCCGTGGAAATACAGCGCAAAGGCGTGGATGATCCTGAATCTGGTTTCTCGGAACACAGATTCATTGAGGAAGCTAAAGCCAATCCACTCGCATCTTCAGATTCGGGATCTGTTTCACTTATGGCAAGCTAGCCTAAGGGATCAAGGGGCCAACCACCTTGAAGTTGATCCCCCCCCGTTATTCGATGCACCCTTAACCAAATCCAATTTTGGGGCAAGGGATATCCGATAACGAGTTTTCTAAATTGAAATTCCTAGATGCTAAATTAGGTTAACTCTCCCCGGCTCTCCTGAATGGATCAACGGTTCAAAGTACCAATCGAGGAGATAGACCAGTACCAATCCCATAGGCCAAATGGTCTAGGTCATCATGTTAATACACTTGTACAATAATTGAATCTACCATGGAAGCTCCCAATAACCTGGCAGCTGACGATCATGACCTTCCTCCGATTATCCCTGATTTTTACTGCCGCCCTGTGTCTTGCGGCCTGTGGCGGTGGTTCATCCGGCTCATCCGAGCGCAATGGCAACCCCATTATTGATTTAACCCCTGGCAGCGGCTCGGGTGACAGTACAGATAATGGCACCGGCGGCGGTAACGACACGGGATCTGGTAACAGTGGCGGAGATGACTCTGACGCAGGCAGCGATACCGACAGCGATGGACAAAGCAACGGCAGTGTTCCGGATACACCACTACCGGCACCGCAGAATTTTGTCGTCACTGATACCTCTCAGATTGGTGTATCACTACGCTGGGACAGCTACGTCGCTTTCGACCAACTGGCCGGCTACCGGGTGTATCGCGATGGCGAGCAAATAGCAGAGGTTGCCAAGGACATGACCATCTGGACCGAATCCAATCTGGACAGCTTGCGCACCTATCGATACAGCCTTGAAGCGTTTGACCAAAGCGGCACAACGACACCGCAGGTGCACTTGAACGTGACCACCCTGGAAAACCTGGCGCCCACTTTTGCCCCCATTACCGAACGGCTGTTTATCCCCGCCACGACAACCGCGGACGTCACGCTTTTTACCTGGGCAGTGGAAGACCCGGAGCAACAACCGCTCCGATATGTCATTTCCCAGGGCAATGAACAGCAACTGTTTCGCATTGATGCAGAGGGCAAGGTCAGCACCACACAATTACTGACCGATGCGGCAGCAAAAAATTTCACGCTGATACTGGAGGCCCAGGACGGTGCCAATGCGGTGAGCGAGAGCCTGAACATTTCTGTTATGGCTAGTGAACCGGGCGCAAGTTTCAGTTACTACAACCAGGTGACACTGGCCGACCTGCAGGGCATAGATCCGCAGATCGATCAGCCGGCCAAAATCTACGCATTTGAAAGCCTGGAATTTGAAAACCTGGGCAATAATTACGGCATGGTGACCGAAGCCTATCTGGTACCGGAAACCACCGGCGACTACACCTTTTACATTGCCGGTGACGACGAAACCGAGCTGTACATCAGCGCCGATCACACGACCGAAAAACTGGCGTTGGTCGCCTACCGACATGCCAGCACCGCGTTTCGCGATTTCACCCGATCGGCCACCCAACGCTCAGAACCCATCACATTACAAGCCGGTCAGTATTACGCGCTGCGCGCGTTGCTGAGAGAAGGCGGTGGTGCCGACCACATGTCGGTTGCCTGGCAGGGGCCGGGTGATTCCGAACCCACGATTATTGGCGCCAATGCAATTCGCCCGGTGAACGACCTGATGGCACCGGAAGCGCCGAATTTATTCGCGGTCGCGCCGTTGGAAAACAGTCGCTACCTGCTCACATGGGAAACCAGTAAAGACAATGTGGGCATAGCGTATTACAACGTGATGGGTAACAAGGGTGAGTTGCTGGCAACCACCGAAGACACGTCCATCACCCTGACCGGCCTACAGGAAAATACGCGTTACCACTTTACCATCCAGGCAGTCGACCTGGCCGGCAATCTGTCGCCGCTGAGCAATTCCCGCTCCATTGTGATCAACGATACCACGCCACCACTGACGCCCACCGGTTTCCAGGCGGAGAGCACCAGCCAGCGCAGCGCCGGCTTGCGCTGGTTAACCGGCGAATCAAACCTGCGCTACGCGTTGATCAGAAACGGCAATAAAATCGCCGAAACCATGAACGCCAGCTATCTCGACACCCAGCTGGAACCTGCGCAGACCTATGCCTATGAACTGGTGGCCATTGATCGGGCCGGCAACCGTTCAGCGCCGGCAACACTGGAACTCACCACACCTGACTGGCCAGACGGCAGCCCGGCCATGGCGCGCGAACAATTTCTCTTCGTCATGGCCATGGATAGGTTTTCCGAGGGCACCAAAGTGGGCACGGTGGCCGCAGCCGGCGACAACTTGCGCTGGCGCATCGCCGGCGGCGAACAGGCCCAAAGCTACCACATTGATGCCGATACAGGCCTACTCACCTTGGCAAAATCAGTGGACATCACTGCCGCACGAATTGATGCATTGGTGATCGCCATCAGCAATGAACGCGACGGAGAGACTGTCGAGATCACCACCGATGTGAGCGTGCATTTCCTGTCAGATTTTGCCAAACAGCAAACCGGGGCCTCGCGTGAGTACTGGGCCAATCAGAACGGCCATACAATAAATGACATTGACTTCCTGGCTGCACCGGCGTTGAAAGATACCGTGGCGACGCTGGATACACCGATAAACCAAGGCGAGACCTATTCACAACGATTCCGCGCGTACCTGAAGCCCGCCGTATCCGGTGAATACCGGTTTTACCTGGCGGCTGACGATGCCGCGCAGCTGTGGGTATCCGATGATGCGCACACCGCAAACACCGAGCTGGCCGCAGAAATTACCTACTGGGTCAATCGCCACCAATTCAAAGGCAGCACCGCCAGTTTCCAACTGGAGGCCGGCAGCGTCTACTACCTTGAGGCAGTCCACAAAGAAGGTACCGGGGGTGATCATTTTGCGGCCGCCTGGCAAACAGAAGGCATGAGTGCGCCCGCCATCATTCCGGGTGATCAATTGATCCCCTTCGCCGTGGTTCACCCAGAGGCACCACGGGTAGTCAATGCAACGCAAACCGGCTACGAACAAGGCGGCAACCAGCTCTCCTTGACCATTGAACTGGCGGATGAAATCCCCGATACCATTATTTATCTGTACATCGGCACCCTTGACGGCGGCGAACAAAACGATGCCTGGGACAGTGTTATCCGCCTGGACAACCTCCATGCCGGCATCAACAATATTGTGATCGATGATATTGATCCCGGCAGCGAGTACTTCTACAAAACCAGCGTCACCACGGCAACGGGAACGCATTGGGGTGCCACGAACAAGATTCAGACCGAAGACGCCGGAATTGCGGGATCCACCAAACAACTGCCGGACGCGCTCAACCTGAAGGTCACGGTAAATAGCGAGGAACACAGCGTGTTTCTGGAGCGCTATTCCGTCCGCATGCCCGGCTTTGCCTTATATACCTACGACCACTGGGCCGAGAAAAAACTGCAGAAAATCATACCGACACCGGAAGTGCGCACCTACCGGGGCTTTATTGAAGGCAACGATGAAGTGATGGTGGCGGCATCTATCAACCCGGCGGGCAGCCTCACGCTGTCAGCCTGGGGTGGTAATGTCAGATTCTGGAGTACAACGGTGGATGTGTCTGATCAAATCAACGCCGACGCCACCAGCGTCGCTAAAAATGACGAGATCAGCATTAAAATCGGCGAGTCCAGTGACATTCCCGAAACCACTGGCAACCTCTACTACCAGCCCGAAGCCGGCATGGATTTTCACACCAATCTGGTCGCTGCCCAGTATGTACATCGCATGTTCGATGCGGAAACCGACAGCATTCTGAATGCGCTGACCATGATGGAAGCGAAGATCAATGAGTTCGACATTATGCGCGGGCGCGATGTGGGTCAGCGTTGGAAATTGTCTGAATCCATCATCCAGACACCCAGCCTGGACCCGGAATTCAATAAGGATATGACAGAACTGATCAGACCGGACTTTTTTGCCGAAGGCAACTACACCTCGAATTGGAATAATTTCCTGGTGATGTTCAAAGCCGGCACAGCCTGTCACGGCGGCGGCTACTTTGTCGGCTGCTGGACCGGTTACACCGCATTCGGGATAGACGCGCACGAAATCGGGCACAATTTCAGTCAGGGTCATGCCGTGGAAGAAGACACCAGCAACCACACCCAGGGCTTTGGCACTGGTCTTGAAATACTGGCTGCCCGCGGCACCTTAAAGGCCATGCAAACCGACAGCCGCATGCCCATGGCAGAGCCGATGGACACGCCCATGCCACCCAAGGCGTTTAAGGATTATGCCACGGTGTATATCAACCAAAGCACCAGTATCAGCCCGGTCATCAACGATTACGACAGCAATGGCGACGCACTCGCGCTCGACAGCGCCGCCAGTGAAAGCGTTGCAGGTGGCTCGGTGCTGGTCAGCGGCAGCAAGATTACCTACACACCGCCGCTCGACTACACAGGCACGGATTCCTTTCACTACTATGTCACCGATGGCGCCTTGCGCACCAAAGGCAGCGTGGAAATTCAGGTGCTTGGTACCAATGTGGCCGGCCGCTGGAATTTCGACCAGCTTGTCGAGTCCACGTTTGAAAACAGTGTGAATGAAGCCCTATATCTGGAAGCAATGAGCGCCCCCAAAAGTGCTAATGATTCCTTTAGTCTGCATAACTTCATCACACCCGGCGTATCGGGCAATGCATTCCAGTATCCAACCTACTTGCGTGTATTTGCGAAAAGTGATCCTCTGACCAGCGACCCCGAGGGCCACAAACGTCAACCGCATTATTACGACCCGGGCTACAAGAGTTTTTCTGCCGCACTGCACTTCCGCCTGAACGATACGGAAGGTACCCAAGTATTGTTGGACAAGGGCACCTACACCGGCTGGCAACTGTATGTGGAAAACCAGGACCTGGTAGCGCGCGTGTTCCACCACAACAAGTTGCTCATTACCGATCACACGATTGCCCGTGCGGAAGGCGTGGTCACGGCCGGCAATTGGCAACACGCAGCAATCGTAATAGATCGCGCGGCGAACCGACTCAGGGTTTATCTGAACGGTGATGAAGTCGCCTCAAGCGAACTGATCGATTCGGACGCCCCGATTCTTTCCGGCGCACCACTGGCATCTTACAGCAACACCAAGTCGGTGCTCAGCGCGGGTAAATTTGCGCAACCGGTCTGTAACGAGCAGGGTGACTGCACGCCCGATGGCCTGGCCGCCTACGATGATGTTGTGGTCTATCACAAGGCCCTGAGCACCAATGACGTCAAAGCGCTCGTAACGCCTTAACCCCTGAACCCATTCCCTTAGGTAGATCGCCGGCTGGTTTGGCGCCTCTTATGAGGCGCTTTTTTTGCGGGTGACAGATTGCAAGCACCACGCGCGCGCCTCGATTCCGACGTTGTAATGCCAGGCTACACCCTATAGTATCGGGCGACCTTTCACGCACAGGGACAACAAAAATATGGTTCGTTATCTGGTTCTGTTTGCATTGACCATTGGCAGCCTGACCGCCAATGCCAACGACATAGATATGAAAGCGTTTGCACAGACCTACTTTGACGCAGCGGTCAAAACCCAACAGCCCGGTGCCTCCGCCGAGGATATCGAAGCCTACCTGGCATTGCTCACCGATGATGTCGGCCATACTCATCTGCCCTGGTATAACGACGACAGCCGTGAGCCGGATGGCAAGGCTCAGATGCGCAAGGGCATGATGTTCTATCTGGGGGCGCATAGCCACTATCATGCAGAGCTGCTCAATGTCTTCACGTTTAATCAGTCGGCCATTGCCATCCGCTATCGCCACAGCGCCAAAGGCGTTCGCCCAGATACAAAAGAACCGGTGGAGTATGAGAGCGTGATGATGGAGTTGCTGGAATTGGAAAACGGCAAGGTTGCCGTGATCCGGAAAAACCACGAATAATATTCAGCTTCGACTACAACCCTGCGCATGGAAAGCGCGGAATCAGATGTTATCTGTTTCTTAAGGTGGATTGCGCTTTCGCTTAATCCACCCTACGGAAGGTGCTGGTTGTTGTTAATTATCCTGTTTCGTCCACACTTTGCTCAGGTCCTCCAGACTCTGGCCTTTGGTTTCACGCACCGCCAGCACCACAAACACCAGCGCCAGCAAACAGAAAGCGGCAAAGATCAGATAGGGCAGCGCGCCATTGAACAGGCTCTGGTTTATCGCCAGTTGATTCACCACCGGAAACAAGCCCGCCACAATGGCGTTGAACAACCATTGTGCCGCTACGGCAATAGACAGCGCCTGGGCGCGGTATTGATTGGGGAACATTTCCGATAGCAGTACCCACACCACCGGCCCCATGGAAATGGCGAAGGCGCCGATAAACAATAAAATGCTGATCAGTGCGGTCATGCCGAGTTTGCCGGTTAACAACATCGTGGAAAATATCAACAGGCCGAGCATCATACCGGTGAGCCCGAGCAGCAGCAGAGGTTTGCGGCCCCAGCGATCAACAGTGACGATGGCCACAATGGTGGCGGCAAAATTCACGCCGCCCAGCCACAATTGCTGCTTGAGCGCATCGGCCGGCCCGTAGCCCAGGGCCTGACTGAAAATTTCAGCGCCGTAATAAAGAATGGCATTGATGCCGGTAACCTGCTGGAACACACTCAGCAAAATACCCACCAACAGCAGATTGCGCAGCGGTTTAGCCAGAAGCTGGCGCCAGTGACCTGCGGAAGAAGCACCCACATCCTGCTCAATGGCGTTCAATTGCTGCTCTGGCTGCGGGTAGCCAAGATTGCGGATAACGCCAAGCGCGCGCGAGCTTTGCCCTTTCAACACCAGCCAGCGAGGGCTTTCCGGCACCAGCAACAACAACAGCAAAAAGGCCACGGCGACCGGCGTTTCAGACCAAAGCATCCAGCGCCAACCGTGACTCAGGTTATAGGCGTGGGCGTCGGCCTGCGCCTCGGCAGACAGCGCAGCCACATTGCCGCCACCAATGCCGTAACTGGCGAGGAATACCACAAAAAATCCCAACACGATGGCGAACTGATACAGCGAAACCAGTTTTCCACGCACCGCCGCCGGAGCAATTTCCGCGATGTACATGGGTGCCGCCATAGAAGCCAGGCCCACACCGATACCACCGATCAAGCGATAGATACTCAGGCTGGTTAGAGATTCCGCCGCCCCGCTGCCGACTGCGGAAATCACAAACAGTATCGCGGAGAATATCAGCGCCGGCCTGCGGCCATAGCGCGAGGTGAGCAGGCCCGCTACCAACGCACCCAGCAGGCAGCCATAGAGGGCACTGCCCACCGCCCAGCCCTGCTCGGCGGCAGACAAGGAAAAATATTCCGTGAAATACAACTGGCTGCCGGAGATCACACCGGTATCATAACCAAATAAAAAGCCCGCCAGCGCTGCCACAATGGCGCTTTTCAGCAAGGGCCAGCCAAGTGGTTCGGATTGATCTGCCGCCATCACCGCGGCATTCATGTGAAGTTCTGTCATTGCCACACTCTCATACAGTATGAAAAAAGCCCGCCGGATAGCGGGCTGTTATTACAGTTAAAAAATCACAGGCCAGGCGCCTGGAAACGCCAGCGCTGCGACGCCGTATTGTTGTACAACTGGGTACTGACATTGCTGCCATTGGCACCTGTCGAGCCAGACTGACCCAACACTTCATCACCTGCGCCGGTGCGGATCACATAGCTGCCGTCGGTTTGTGCTTCCAGTGTCCATTGCTGGTTTTCATTGGCGACACACTGCCACTGATGCACATTGTCCGAGCCACTGTCTGCATCCAGGCAGTTTCCGCTGTGTTGAGCGGCAAGCGAGTAACGATCATTGCCCACTGACTGCACCAACCAATGCTGGTTGTTACCACCACTGTAATCCCACAGCTGCACATTGGCGCCATTGCTATTGGATACGCCGGCCACATCCAACACCCGGCCACCGGCTTCGTTTACCACCACATAAGTACCCGATTCGAATTCGCCCACGGGCACATCCGCAGCCGCTTTGAACGACACCCAGTTCAGGTTGGCGCCACCATTCAATACTTCAATACGAATCTGGTGTTCGCCTTCAGCCAAATGGGTGCTGAAGGTTTTGGTTTGCCAGCTTTGCCAGCCACCGGTTGCCGGCACATCCACAATGCCCCGTGCTTCACCGTTCACCAACAGTTGTAAACGACCGCCGCCGGGCTGACTGGCCACCCGCAGGGCAACGTCTACATTGCCCGCCTGCGCAACACTCACCGCACCCAATGCCAGCCAATCACCGCCGTCCAGCCAGCCTACGTTCTGGCCGCCACCGGTATCCGATGTGGCTTCCGTTTGCACGCCCAGCATGTCGCAATAATCCTCTGCCTGCAGCGTGACCGGGATGGCGGCAACTTGTGTATCACAGGGTGAAGGGCTGGGTGTGGGCGTTGGCGTGGGTGTTGGCGTAGGTGTTGGTGTTGGTGTTGGCGCGCTTTGTTCGCTTACCGATAACCAATTCACATTGATGCCCGCGCTGTCAAAGCGCACCTTCAGCGTGTGTTCGCCGGCGGACAAGGCAATACCCGTTTGCGACGTCTGGTAGCTTTGCCACGCGCCGGTGACGGGCAAGGCCAGGTTCGCCTGCACGCTGTCATTCAACAACACAGCCACTTGCCCTACCTGTTCTTTGACCGCCGCGCGCATCGCCAGCTGATAGTCTCCGCCTGCCGGCACATTAATTTTGTACTCCAGCCAATCACCAGCATCCACCCAACCCACATTCAGGTTGCCGTCCACATCGCCGGTGGATTCGGTTTGCACACCAAAGGCGGCGCAATAATCTTCTGCCTCAATCCGCCCCGGCACCGCCACTGCCGCTGCGTTTTCACATCCGGCAACGGGCTGGCTGCCACCATCGGGTTTAACGGCTTCATAGAAACCGTTGTGCCACACGTGGCTGGGGTGGCCGTTGACAATGTTGTTCTGGGCGAAGCTGATCATGGCGGAATAAGCATCCGTGGGAGGCGTGCCGCCGTGGTTGATAAACTGTTTTACCCGTTCGTACTCGGCATTGGTGGGGATGGTCCACAGGGTTTTGTCGTGCGACATTTTTTTGAACGACCAGGGATAGTAACCCGCCAGATTGGCCTTGGCCCAATCGGCAATGGCCTTGAGGTTGCCCTCGTCGGTCTCACCGAATTCACCAATGATCAGCGGAATGCCCAGGCGATTAGTGATCTGCTCGCGTCCCACGGTGCCGGACACAGGGCCGTAATGGTGAATCTGGTAAGTGAGGTTGTGGTCCCATTGCGCACTCACACCACTGGCGGCTTGTACCTGCGGATCCTGCCAGTCAATTTTGGTGAGGTCCGATCCCCACCAGCTGCCTTCGGCCACAATCATGTGATTGCTGTCCACTTCCCGGATGGCGTTGCGCAGGGTGACCAATGAACCCAACAACTCCAACTCGCGCCCGGGCTGGGGTACCGGTTCGTTGATCAGGTCGTAACCCAGAATCATGGGTTCGTCTTTGTAGTAATCGGCAATGTGACGCCACACGGCTGCCGCCGTTGCCACATTATTGCCATCCCAGAATTTCACCGTGTCGCGCGGCTGGCTGGCATTGGAATCGCCATTGTCGGCGTGGTCACCCGGGTTCTGATAACCGGGTGCCGCATGCATATCCAGCAGCACGTAAATGCCGTGGGTCCGGCAGTGCTCCAACAGGGCATCGATGTATTGGAAGCCATGATTGCTGGGTGCGCCATTTTGCCAGAACATATTGAAATGGAACGGCACCCGCACGGTGTTGAAGCCCAACAGTTTCAGATCCGCGATGGCATTTTCATTCACATAATGCAGTCGCCATTGGTGCTCGAATTCACGCGCCTTGGTCTGGCTCCCAAACGCCGCCGACAGCGAGTCCAGAAACTGCGAATGGGTGCGGTAATTAAAATCACCCATCATCAGGTAACCTTCCCACAACAGCCAGTTGCCAAGATTGATACCGCTCAGGTACATGGGCTCACCTTCCGGTGAAAGAATCTGCGTACCTTCCGTTCTTACATAATCGGCATAGGCCGATCCGAATACGCAGCTTGCCAGTGTGACAGCACCCACGGCCTGATACAGGCGGGTGCGGAGCCTGTTTGATTTTTTCTTCGTTATCATTGCTTGCCTCTATTGTTATGTTTTAGCTGTGACGAAACCGCAGCGACTGCTCAACTTCCGCTGCACTTTGTATTCCCCGGAATGCGGGGGAATTCTGAAAAAGACCCTCCCTAAGGAGGGCTAAACGAGAGAGCGGACCAACAGGCTGCTGAAAAACTACCTTCGTTGTTTTTACGACGCTAAAAACATTCTCAAATGCTCATTTATTTTTTATAAACTGCGCTTTTCGACTGTTTTTAACACCCTAAAAACTACCTCGCTTACGTTTTTCAGCGGCCTGTTGAACCGCCCGAGGGAATCAGCGCAGTTCAAAACCCGCTTGCAATCCCGCTTCGGCATGCGGGGCTACCCACACATCAAATTGGCCGGGTTCAAGCAACGGTTCAGGGCCTTCGCCGAAAAACGCGAGTTGTTGGGCCGTGAGCTCAAATTGCACGCGGGTGGATTCACCTGCCGCCAATTGAACGCGCACAAAATCTTTCAGCTCGCGCACGGGCCGGGCAATGGAGGCCACCTTGTCACGCACATAAAGCTGCACCACTTCTTCCGCCGCTACCGCGCCGGTATTGGTAATGGTGGCCGATACGGTGATGGATTGATCCGCCTTCATTACCGGGCCGCTGAGCGTCAGGTCACTGTATTCAAATGCGCTGTAGGTGAGCCCGTAGCCAAAGGGATACTGGGGGCGATGTCCGTAATCCAGGTGGTTGGAGGAATTACCCGGCGCGTGCTGAAACACACCTTGCTCGATAGCCTGCATGCGCGTGTAGTTGTCGTCGGTGGCCGGGCGGCCGGTGGCGAGATGGTTGTAGTAAATCGGGATCTGACCTTCGCTCACAGGCCAGGTTAACGGCAGTCGCCCTTTGGGTGACACATCGCCATACAATACATCCACCAGCGCAGGCCCCGCCATAGTGCCCGGATGCCAGGCCATCATCAGCGCGTCCACTTTTTGCTCCGCACCATCCAACGCCACAGGCCGGCCCGCCATAATCACCATCACGACCGGTTTGCCGGTGGCAACCAACAGGTCCAACAAGGGCTGCTGCGCGCCGGGCAGGCTGATATCGCCCCGGCTATGGCCTTCGCCGGACAGGATCGACTCTTCACCGGCGAGGTAGAGAATCACATCCACTTCGGCAAGCGCTTTGCGGGTGGCTTGAAAATTGATCTGCGAATGATCGCGGGAATTTTCAAGCGTGGGCAGATACTTTACCTGTGCGTCGCCAATGCGCTGAGTAAGCGCCGGCAACAGACTGTGGCTGTCATCTTTCGAACCATCGTAAATCCAGGTGCCCAACTGCTCGTGGGGCACGTCGGCCAGAGGGCCAACGAGTGCAATGCGCTGTGAAGGTTTGAGCGGCAACACGCCATTGCGATGCTCGAGCAAAACAAAACTCTCGCGCGCCGCCTGACGGGCCGCCTCCAGATAGTCAGCCTTCAACCAGGGCGTGACTTCTGCGGCGGGCATGGGCGTTTCAAACAAACCCAATTGAATTTTTGCTTTCAGCATATTGCGCACGGCATTATCCACCTGCTGTATGGATACCACACCGTCCTGAATCAGTTGCGGCAGCTGCTGCTCGTAGGTCTGGGTATACATTTCAAAATCCACCCCGGCGTTGAACGCCAAGGCTGCAGCCTCGCGATCATCGGCCGCCACCCCGTGCGGAATCATTTCCTTCACGGCGTTCCAGTCGCTCACCACAAAACCGGGAAACCGCCATTCACCACGCAACACATCGGTCATCAGAAACCGGTTGCCGGTGGCGGCCACGCCGTTAAGGGTGCTGTAGGAAGTCATGATCGACACCAGGCCTGCATCCACGGCGTCTTTAAAGGGTGGCAGGTAGATATTGCGCAATTCGTGTAGCGGCACGTTCACGGTGGCGTAATCGCGCCCGGCTTCACCGGCGCCATAGGCGGCAAAATGTTTGGCGGTGGCCGCCAATGCCGTAGGCGAGCTTAAATCATCGGTTTGAAATCCCTTGACCATGGCGGCACCCAGGCGGCCGGTAAGCAATGGATCTTCACCCAGCGATTCCGCTATGCGACCCCAGCGTGCATCACGGCTTATGTCGATCATGGGCGCAAAAGTCCAGCGGATACCCACGCTGCTCGCTTCCTGTGCCGCCACGCGCGCACCGGCTTGCACCAGTTCCGGATTCCAGCTGGCAGCCTGGCCGAGCGGAATAGGAAAAATCGTTTTGTAGCCGTGGATCACGTCCTGGCCAAACAGCAGCGGAATGCCCATCCGGCTGCCTTCAACGGCGGCCGCCTGTAGTTTTGCAAACGCGTCCGGGTCCAGCTTGTTGGCGCTGACATTGAGAAAGCCCCCTACCCGCCCGGCTTTTACATCGTTCAACGTTTGGGTCATCGCCTCTTGCGTTGACGCCATGCTCCAATCCCGCAGCGACAGTTGTCCGATTTTTTCTTCCAACGTCAGTTTGCCCAGCAGCGCCTCTACTTGCGCATCTATGGGGTCGGGCGATGCTTTATTACTGGCATCCATCCCACTCAGGCCCACAAGCCCCAAGACGCCGACTACCAGCACAACAAAAAAATATCTGGCCGTTTTCATCAAATACTCCACTTGCGGCAGGCTGAAAAACACTCAGCCGTGCACGGGCACACAAGCCTCACCCGGGCACACCGATTACCAATGGTTTCAGGAAAAAGTCCTGCGCCTTGCGGCGCAGGCATTCAGGGAAAGATCACGCGGTCAATTATTTGGCCCTTTGAACTCCAACCAGTTGAGGTTCCACTGGTTATCGATGGAGTTGAGACGCAACTTGCCGGCGCCGGCGGGCAAGGTGACGCTGGTGGTCACAGTCTCATAGGTTTGCCAGCCACCGGTGTTGGGTACCGTTACGGTATCCAACACCACGCCGTCCAATTCAACCGCGAAGCGCACATCACCTACCAGACTCGCCAGGCGGAAATCCAGTTGGTAATCACCGGCGGTGTCCACTTTGATTTCGTACTCGACCCAACGGCCGGGTTCAAAGTGGCCGATATTCTGGCCACCGCCGATATCGCCAGAGCCTTCGGTTTGTACGCCCGGATGGGCAGCGGTGTAGTTTTCTGCCTCAATTTTTGTCGGCAAGGTGTAGAAGGTCGGACCGCTGGCGACGATGTCACTGGCGTAACCTTCATCGGTGCTGTTGTAGGCCGCCACGTAGTAGTAATAGGTGGTTTCCGGCACCAGGTCCTGGTCGCTGAAACGCGCCTGATCCACTTCGGCAATCACTTCGAAACCGGAGCGTGGCGCGGTGGAGCGGTAGACCCGGTAGCCTTCCACGTCACCGGAGGAAGCCGCCCAGGACACATCGTTGGCCGTGTCGCTGACGGTAATTACCAGATCGGTGGCTTTGCCGGGAATGTTGGTGAAAATGGTGGCTGGTGCGTCACTCTTGAGCGAGGTCATCACCGCGTCATTCTGCACATAATCCATGGTGGCGAATGCGCTGAAGAAATCTTCAATGGCTTCAATGGAGTCATTGTTGATATCCACTTTCGGCAGCGCGCGGCCATCCACATCCTGCCACCATTGCGGCTCATCGGGCACGAGGTAAATTTCGGCCCACATGTCGTTACCGCCATCACCGTTATCTTTGAAGCGACCGGACAAGGTGTAAGACTGACCACCTTGCACTTCCACGGCCTGATAGATCACGGTGTTGTGACCAGCCGGGGCGGTTACCCGTAAACTGGGCGACGTATCCACACCGGCGATTTCGCCCGCGGCATAGTTGTAATCGTAATTGTGCGGGTCACCCCACACCTGCACTTTGGTCCAGCCGGTATCACTGCCGAACTCGCCGTTCACCACCAGATTGTCGCCGGTCGCATCATTGGTGAGCGCGATGCTGTCGTAAGACACATCGGTGCCATTGAAAGAACCGGTTTTGATGGCGAGGTACATGGTCTTGGTGCCTTCACCGGCATAGGGCACGGTGGATCGCGCAGGCACGTCGCAGGCGTTCCCGAAGGTGGACTCCCAGTTGTTGCAGCTCCAGGTCTGGGCTTTGGTAAGCAGTTGGTTGCCGTTGTTGGTCACCAGGCCCCATTGGCCATTGCCCACACCGCCGGACTTGGATGTGGTTTTCAGCGACCAGGCCGTGGCCGCCCAGTTCAACAGGTTGTACTTGTCGAAGCTGGCGCGGGTAATTTCGCCACCCAGATCACCGAGGCCGGTCCAGGGTTGCATTTCGCCCACCAGCGTTGGCGTGTACACATTGCGCGCTAGACGTGCCCAGTCACACACGCCGTCCTGGCCTGACTCACCACAGGTAATCCAATCGCGGTGCACGGCATAGCCGATTTCACCCCAACCAAATAAACCAGGATAGAAATGGAGATCGAAAGCGACGTTTTCCATGCCCAGATCCAATGGATCACCGTAGCCGGAAATGCCGTCGGCATTGTGGCCGGCCAGAATAATGATGTGATCCTGGTCGATTGCACGGATTGCCTGATACAGCTCCACCGAAAATTCGGCCAAGGTTTCCGAATCCGTACCCCAGGGTTCATTCAGCAAACCGTAGCCGGCAACCGTGGCTTCGCCCTTGTATTTGGAGGCAATCTGTTGCCACAGCCAGACGGTGCGGTCGCGGTTTTCGGCACTGTCCCACAATTCGTTTTTGCCTGCGCAACCGGTGTGTTGCTCCCAGCCCTGACCGCCAGCGGCACCATGGAGATCCAGCACCACATACATTTTGCGCGCTTTGGCTTTGGCGATGGCATCGTCCAGGTAATCCCAGGCATCGGCGCGCAGGGTTTTGGGTGCGGCGTCATCTTCAAGCAGGTTGTAGGGGAAAGGAATCCGCACCAGATTAAAGCCGGCCTCGGCCATCAGATCCCAATCCGCTTCGGTGATCCAGGAGTCGCGGTGCAGTTTGATAATGCGTTCTTTTTCATCCGCACCGAAACGCGTTTCGAGTACTGATTCCAGTGTGCACTGATCGGGAATACCGGCACCGAGTGGATTTTCGCTGGCGTCGAACATCCACAGTTCCATCGAGAGCCAGTTACCCAGGTTAATACCGCGCAGCGAGACTTTCTGGCCTTCGGCATTGGCCCAGAGGGTACCGTTTGCTTTCAGGAAGCTGTAATTTTCGTCGCCGGATTCCGGCTCTTCAAACGCGGGCGGCACCGGCACAATGGGATTGGGCGCTTCGCTGCCACAAGCGCCGAGCAGCGCGGCGGCCATTACCGTTGCCGCCATGGGCATCACGCGGGCGCGGTTAATTTTTTCTATTGCGGTTGCAAGTGATTTTTTCATTATGTTCACCATAGAATTTCGTTGGGCCGACGGCCTGCGCCGCCGGCCGTGGTCATCAGAAGCTGGCAGCGAAACGCACACCGGCGGTACGGGGTGCGGCGTAGCGGCCCGGGAAACCGGCGGCAGTGTTGTTATCTACCGAGGAGCTGGACTTGGTCATTTCGTTGGTGGCGTTATTGACAAACAGATCCACCGTCCAGTTTTCACCTGAGTCGTACATCAGCCCCAGATTGACCTTGGTATGTGCGTCCTGACCGGCCGGATTACCGTAGTAACGACCGGTTTGTTGCACATCGTTGATGACGTTATTAATTGCAGCGCTGTTTTCGTTCTGGTCGCGGAAGTAGACATCATCCACCCAGCGCATATTGAAGCGCGGCGTGAGCGTGCCTTTGGCCAGAGCGAAGTCCCAGCGGAAACCTATGTTGAAAGAAAATTCTGGCGACTGAGGCATGATATTGCCGGCCAGATCGTAAAGCCCGGTGGGTTCGCCGTTTTCATCCAGAATCGGCGTGTTGTTGTCGCCATAACCGCCGTTATCCACCACATAATCGGTGTAATGTGCATCCAGATAGCCACCCGAGAAATCGACCATACCGGCCTCACCCACCAGCCAGGTCAACTCCAGTTCCAGACCGGAAATTTCCGCGCCCGCCACATTGGAGTTCACAATCTGGTTTTCTTCTTCATCGTAACCGGAGCGGATCAGGTTGTCGTACTGCATGAAGAAGGCGGCGGCATTCAAGCGCACGCGCTCGAAATCCACTTTGTAACCCAGTTCATAGCTGGTGCTGTTTTCAGGCTCGGTGGCGCCACCGGCATCCTGAATCACACCGGCACGGTAGCCGGAGCCCACACTCAGGTACGCCAGCTGGTCATCCCATTCGTAAGATGCGCGCACCAGATAGGTGAGCTGATCATCTTCCACTTCCACGTCGTTGCGTTTGTCGGCTTTACAGCTGCCGCGGGTGCGCTCGAGCCCGGTGAGATCGTCCAGGCCATCGGCACCTTCTGCACCGGTGCGGTTGTTGAGGAAATCTTCAAAGGTCACCAGCGCCGAGCCGCCCAATGTGGGCCGGATATAACCATCGCAGTCGTCGCCGTAGTTGCGGCCACCGCGGTCGTATTTCAGATCGTCGGTGTAACGTAAACCGCCGGTCACCGAAAATTCATCGGTGATATGGTAGGTCAGCTGACCGTAGGCCGCGGCCGATTCCGAACCGCGCGCGGGCTGGATAAAGGTGGCACCGCGCTGGTTCAGCCAGGGGCCATCGCCATCAAAGTCAAACCGGATGGCGGTTTCTTCTTCGAAATAATACAGACCCACGGTCCACTCCAGGGTTTCGGCATCGAGGTTCTGGAATTTCAGCTCATGGCTGGCCGCCGTGGAGTTCTGATATTCGGTGCGGGCTTCGCGGAACATGGACAGTACTCCCGCATCCTGATCCACCACTTGTTCACGGCTCAGGTCACTGGCGCCGAAAATGTATTCCACGTTGATGCCATCGGTGATGTCGTAACTTACGGTGGAGCGAACCACATCACTTTGCATATGCAGAGACACGGGCGAATCGATAAAGGTGTTAAAGTTACCTTTTTCCACTTCCACCGGATTCAGCAAAATACCGGTGTTGCCCTGGTCGGTGAAGGTCTCGTAGGAAAGGCTCCAGTCCAGGCCATCGGTGATTTCCCACAGACCGGTCAATCGCGCCGAGCGCACGTCGGTATTGTTGAGTTTAAGCCCTACGGTGTTGGCGGTGCGCAAGGTGGTTGGCCCGGAAAATTCACCGGCCAGACCGCGCGGATCGGTATCAATGGGTTTGACCCAGCCATCGTCCTGATCAGAATAGGCCGCTACGCGGAAGGACAGGCTGTCGGTGACCGGCAGGGTCACGCCACCAGACACCTGCTGGCGATTGAAACTGCCATAGGTCATCTGCACGTCGCCTTCGAATTCTTTACCCGGACGGCGGGTGGTGAGCAGCATGGCACCGCCGGTGTTGTTGCGTCCGAACAGTGTGCCCTGGGGGCCACGCAACACCTGGATATTTTCCAGGTCGTACATCAGCGCCAAGGCGCCCTGAGCACGCGCGGCGAAGACGCCATCCACATACACACCTACGCCCTGATCGCCGGTTTCGGTGGGGTTGTTGGTACCCACGCCGCGGATATAAATTTTGATATCGCTTTGATCTTCCTGGCCGGATACCACCAGGTTGGGGACGAAGCCATTGAGGCCGGTGACGTTCAGAATATCGTTTTCAACCAGCGTTTCCTGGCTCATGGCCGTGACCGCGATGGCCGTACTTTGCAGTGAGGCCTCGCGCCGTTCGGCGGTGACAATCACTTCCTCAAGTCCAATGGATTCCTCTTGGGCCAGCGCGTGGGGCACGGCAGCCAGAGCGAGAACTCCCGCAACCGCCATTGCCAGCGGTTGTTTTTTGTTCAGCGGGCTAATCATGAATTACCTACCTGTTATTAGAATGTGCATTGCTCAGTTTTTATTCAGCGGCCGGAAAATCTGCTCACTGTTTTTACTCCCCACACCGTGAGGGAGAGCCACAAGGAAAACGCGTTTCTGTTGTGACTGATGCACATCCTGCGCTCGGTACCGACCGCTGTCGTTCGCGCTGACGCAAGCGGGCGTTCGGCTTGTCCGGGACCGGTTCGGATCAGATAAATCCAGGTTCGAGTTATTACAAACATTCTATTTTGTTGGCTCTCAACGAGAGCGAACACTAACATCAAGCGTGCCTCATACGCTTGTCTGAGACCCGCGCAAGCGTGGTCTGAAACCCGTTCGAGGAGCCAGACAAACGCGACGGAGGGGATTCGAACCACAACAACACGAGGCTTCAGCCTGTATTTTTCGGCGGTCAGTGGGACTGAAAAATACCCTTGCCGCCGTCGGGCTCACGCCGGCTGGTTTCCCGGTACTGACTGGGTGTCTGACCCACCATGCGTTTGAAGAAGGTGTTGAAAACCGACTTACTGTTAAAGCCCACGTCGTAAAAGATATCGGTAATGGACTGATGGTCGAAGGCGGGATCTGCCAGCCGCGCCTTGGCAACCTCGATCCGTCGGCGGTTCACAAACTCGTAGAAATTAGTATCAAAATGGTGCTTCAGGATCTGCGACAGCTTGCGGGCAGGAATGTCGAGCGCATCGGCCAGCTTGTCGAGCGAAATATTGGGCAACGCGTACACGGCCGGGTCTTGCATGCCCTGCTCGATGCGCTGGACCCATTCTGCGGTCATGGCATCTTCGGTGTCCTGGCCGCTGTTGGTCTCCGAGTCAATCGCCTCCACTGTGTCAAAGCGCGAAAATTTGAGCAGGACCAATACATTAATGGCGAGGAAGTTGAGGTGATAGGCACTCACCCCCAGGTCGTTCAGCAGATCCATGTTGAAGTTCTGGGTGACCAGCCCGTGCAATTTCACCGTCAGCAATAACGCATCCAGGCAATACAGCAGCAGGATGGTGAGCATCATCGCCTTCAGCCATACCAGATCCTGCCGGTTGATATTGGCCACCGAATCCTGCAGGCGCAGGCCGTAACGCCACACCAGCGCCAGACCGAACAGGGCATAGCCCACCCGCAGGTATTTACTGGCCGCGTCGAAATAAAGGAACGGCGAAGAATAGGCAATATGCTGGGTTTCAATGAGCTGGACTTTGTCGGCAGCACTCAGTCCATAGAATGCCACCACCAGTAAAAACGCGTACAGCGCTAACGGCAACAGGTGTAACAGATCCACCCGCTTGAGCGCAAAATCCTTGTACAACAGGGCGCGTACAAACAAAAACAGAAAGGGACCGTCGAGGTAGTAAGCATAGCTGCCAAGGAAAAACAGATTAGGGGAAACATCCAGCATCCACAGGCGGAATTCTTTGCCCCAGAACACCAGCTCGTGCAACGCCATCAAACTATGACAAATCAGGAAACCAACAAAAAACCAGGTGCTAAGTGGCCGGTTCGGCTGGCTTATACTCAGAATTGCCGCAACTAGTAAACATTCGAAACTTAATAGAATAAGTGTGACGTCGTGGAAGTTAAATAATACTGTGTCCATCGCTACTACTGGGTTTTATTATCGTTTTTTCACAGACTACCACACGGCTGGAAAGGCCTCCAAGCGCGGCCTGTATCAGACCTTGCCCGTATGCCGACGGAATCCCGATATCGCCTCATCCCACGCCTGCGGCGCCAAAGGAATCAACTGCCTGAAATCGGCGGGTACTGGCGCAACAAACTGCAGCGGCTTCTGGCTTTCCGGGTGGGGAAGCTGAAGGCTCATCGCATGCAACCCCATCCGCTCGCCCGCGTTGCCATATCGTTCATCCCCAATGATGGGGTGCCCAAGCCAGGCCATGTGGGCGCGGATCTGGTGTTGGCGGCCGGTGTGGATGGTGACTTCCAGCAGGCTGCGGTTATGGGCCGAGGCGACGACTTTATAGTCGGTGAGCGCGGGCTTTGCGTCCGGATGCGGCCCCACGTGCGCGTGGTAGAGTTTTTCGTCCATGCGCAGGGGCTGATCAATAGTTCCCTGCGCAAGTTTGGGTTTACCTTGCACCACAGCCAGATAGGTTTTACTGGCTTTATCCCACGCCATCTGCACCTGCTTTTGCAATGGTGCGCTGGTGGTGAATAACAATACGCCAGAGGTGTCGCGGTCCAGCCTGTGCGCCGGCCAGAGTTTTACCGGTGCTTTGTGGCGACCCAATTGCTGGCGCAACAGCCCCAGTGCATGGTCGGATTTGGTATCGGCATTCGCCACCGACAACAATCCCGCCGGCTTGTTGATGGCCACGATGGCAGCATCCTGATAGAGAATATCCAGTGCCTGGGTACGCAACCGCTGGGTGCGCACCGCCTCTGATTGCTGGGCCGCGCGCACTTCCACCCTGTCGCCCGCAACCAGTGGATGATCGTGTTGGGTTATGAGCCGGTCATTCACAAACACACGGCCAGCGCCAAGCCGTTGCTTGACGGTGGATTTAGACCATCCGCTCAACCGGTCGAATAAAAAAGGCTGTAGCGCTTGGGGCTTAGTGACGTTGAATCGATCGGACATGGTGGCAGCACCTCGAAGGGAGAGTCACTTTACCCCTTCCTGCGTGCCGGGAGAACCGATTTCAGACAATTACAATGATAAATACAACCACAGACTAAAGAGGCAAAGGCAACCTATGGGTTTCATGGGTTGCCTTTGCCTGCACAGGTTGCTTACCTACAGACCTTATTCGGCGAGACGAACACCGATAAAAATGTTGGCCTCGGAACGGCTGGTTGAGCCACCCTCGGATTCAACAACAAAATTGTTTCCTACCAGCAACGAACCGTCTGAAGAAACAGTAAATGCTATATCGCCGTCACCGGGAATAGTTACCGTCAGGTTAGACGCTGTTTGGGCATAAGTGCAGTCAAAGGATACAGGGTCAGATGACGATGACACTGATCCATTCAGCCCGACTTCTCCCTCTTCCTGCTGGCCAGTGAAGGAGCAAGTTGCGTCTTCGTTAAAAGTCATGGTGTAAGTTTGCAAATAGTTGCCAACGGTAATGTAAAGGTTGGTCGAATCACCGCGGTTGAGTGATCCGAGCACAGTAGCCTGGTACTGGGCGCCCGACACGCTGGCCGATGCACCTGCCGCTTCCAACGCGGCGATGCGGGTATTGTTGTCGTTAATGGCGGTTACCAACGCATCGAAGGCAGCGTTCACGCCAGCGGCGGTGGCCGCCTCACCGGCAACAAAAGGCGTTACGCTGGCTTCGCCGGCAAATACTGAGCCAGACAGCGCCATCATGGTCACGAGTGCAAGAGATTGCTTTTTCATGTTACTGATTCCTCAAATTAAATTAGGTTGCGCAGGCGTTACTGCCAGGTCGCCTCATCCCAGTTAAAGTTGTCCCATACGGCCTGGGTGGTATCGCAGGCATTACCCAAGCCGTCGTTGTCGCTGTCGGCCTGATCCGGGTTGGCAACCGACGGGCAGTTGTCGGCGTTGTCACCCACACCATCGCCATCCTGATCTGCCGACTCGGCGTCATCCAACGGGAAGGCATCGTTTTCATCGGGGATGCCGTCGTTGTCGTCATCGCTGTCGGCATTGTTGCCAATGCCGTCACCGTCAGTATCGAGCGATTCGTTTTCATTTAATGGAAACGCATCATCCGCATCGGCCACGCCATCGTTGTCGTCGTCTTCGTCGGCGTTATTGCCCACGCCATCGAGATCAGTGTCGACGGATTCGGTTGCATCTTTGGGGAATGCATCCTGCTCGTCGGGCACCTGATCGTTATCGTCGTCGGTGTCGGCATTATCGCCGGTACCGTCACCGTCGGTATCGATCTGCTCGGCGGCATCGAGGGGGAAAGCGTCGTCGGCATCGGACACGCCATCACCGTCGTCGTCGTTGTCGCAGGCATTGCCTGCGCCATCGGCGTCGGTATCCAGTTGCGATGCATTGGCGATGGCCACGCAGTTATCGGCGTCATCGGTCACACCGTCGCCATCACTGTCGGGCGCCAGTTTGGCCGCCACCGGCGTCACGCTTACGCTGCCATCTTCCAATGCCTGGGTATCGGCGGTGGCGCCAGTGGCTTCGGTTTCAGCCACCAGCACCTGGGCCACATCAGACACGGGTGTTTCTGTGCCCGGTATCAGCAGCTGGGCCGGGTCGGTGGTCACGATGGCGGCCACGTCACCCACATCGGCAAAATCGGCAACCGCTTCACCTCCGGCCCGGCCATCAATCAGGCCGTCGCTCAGATCTTTGGCCATGGCTTTGAGCAATTGATCGTTGGTGACGGTGGAATTCGGATTTGCAGTTTTAGCAGAATCATTCAGCGCTACCACCAACGCGGAAACGGCTTCGATTGCCATCCGGTATTGGGCGGTTGCAGTCAGTGACGCCTGATTCACTGAAGTGGCATCGAGTAGCGGCGAGGTGGTGAACAGATTGCTGTCGCTACCCATGCCGAAGCCGTAGCTGGAGGCCACCTGCCGGCCAGCCGCTTGCACCGCATTCAGCAGTTCCAGTGTGGTTACCTCACCATCGCCATTACCGGTGTAAACGCCGTTGGCGAGATCGGCATTCTGCACCGCCAGGTCTACGGCCAGCGTGGTGAGCGGTGACGCATAGAGCGCGCCGCCGGCATCCAGCATGTCCTGAGTCACCAGGGTTCGCAGTTGGGTGATGACCGGTGCCTCGCCAGTGGTGAGGTCAGTGGTGTCGTCATCGGCGCTGATTTCCAGCCAGAATGGCGTTTCTACATCCTCGGGCAAAGACAGATCCTGAATAGCGGCAGCAGCATTGGTCGATCCCGTTGCCAGCGCTTCACCCACCAGGCCATTGGCAGATAAATCCACGGCATAGGCCGTCACCAGAGCACCCGCCAGCGGGCCTTTGACACCCGCGCCCGTCACACTCACGGTGGGGGTTGGCGTGGGCTCAGGGGTCGGGGTTGGCGTGGGCGTCGGTGTGGGGACTGGCGTCACACCGGGGTCAGAAGAAGACGAACTCCCTCCTCCACATGCGGAGATCATCAACGCCAATACTGACGCCGTGGCCCCCATAATTATCCGGTTCATGCGAACTCCTGTGTCTGGGGAATGGCTGACCGCTTGCCTGTCGGCGCAGTGGAGATCGGCAGCGCATTCCTTTTGATAGTCGATTAATACAATCGGGCGAACCCGAAAAAAAACTATCACGCACCTAAGCCAAAAGATCATGAAACCTTTTGAAAGTCCCGTCGCCACTTGTGAATTATGATCAATTTTTAACCAGGTATTTATGACCAATCATGAAAGCGCTGTTGTATCAGGTATTGCGGACTCCCCACAGGGCCCGAAATACCGCGGCTGAGGCCAACCCACCCACAAACCGGTTGCGAAATTAGTTTGCATGCGTACTATTAGACAGGTATCACGGTATCTGCATTCGCAAGGTCCCGCTAAGCACCAGGAGATCCACCGCTCATGAATACATTGCACATCTGGCAGACCTGCCAACGCTACCCCTTAGGCAGCTGGCTCTTTTCCCGCCTGTTCTGTCTGAAGGCGCCCTACTTCGGCAGTATCCGCCCCCGCTTTGTGCAACTGGCGCCTGAATTGTGCGAGGTGCATTTAAAGAAACGCCGCGCCGTTCACAACCACATAGGCACGGTACACGCCATTGCCATCTGCAATCTGGCGGAGGCGGCGGCCGGTACTATGACCGATGCCACCGTGCCAAAAAGCCACCGCTGGATTCCCAAAGGCATGACAGTGGAATACCAGAAAAAAGCCGGCACAGACCTCAAAGCCATCGCCCGCCCCATGAACGGGGCCAAGGCTGATGAACCCGGCGACTACCCAGTGGAAGTTCTGGTGACGGATACCAACGGTGACCAGGTATTCCGCGCAGTGATTTCCATGTGGATTTCTGAGCGGCCCGCCGCCTGACATAATCGGTGCGCCTGTACCAAGCGCACCGTCTTATTCCAGTCGCAATGATCAAGAAACGCAAAGCGCCGACCACGCCGTTTTCACGCAATGCTGGCCTGAAGCGGCCCGGATACGGGGCTTAAACACCCGGTTGCCGGTATTTGGCAACATGTGGTGAAAAGCGGCTGGTGCAATTGCAGTTGAATTCGTGCCAGTAACAACTAGCATCGCAGCTGTTGCTCATGAAGAGCCTGTCGTCACTGCAAAGGAGCCTGTACATGCCCGATATCACGATAATTCCCCACAACAGCCCGTTAAATCCCATCCAGGTACGCAGCCAATGGAATGACGTGGGCGATGCCAATGCCCGACTGGTCAAACAACGCCGCCTGGCTGCCGACCTGGGCAAACCTGCGCCGCAAGGCCAGATTCAGGATAACCCGGTACCCTGGGTGAAGCATGGCAACATATACCTGTCGCTGTTTGAAACCGGTGAAAATTCCTGGACGCCCATCGTCACCCAACTGGCCAATAACGATGGCAAGCGATTGTTCACGGTGCTCACTGGTCGTCATGGCAGCAATATTCATCTCACCAAGTCCGATGGTCAATTTACTGGCGTCAAAGATGACGAACACCGCAAGCAGGACCTGCGAAAAAAAGCTGAACTGATGCCGAATCTGCCCAATAGCAGTGACATTCTTGTATTGGATGTTTCCGATCCGGATTTTAATTCTGAACGCCGCCTGCGCACGGCCATTCGCCAACATGTGCAAGCGGGCCGTGTGGTCATTCTCGCCTGGTGTTTTTCTATTTACGCGCTCAAAGGTATTCGCGAAAACTACACTTCACAGGAACTCGCCAACAAACACCCCAATCTGGTGAACCTGACCGTCAATCAGATAATTCGCGCCGATTGGTCGCCCGTCTGATCGACTTTTCCTGAACATCTGTGCAGCCGGCCAGCAACCGGCTGCATACGTATTCACTCTCGTTTTTCTTGCCGGTTTCTGAACCGCTGGTCACACTGCAAACGTTTCCTGAGTTGTAAACGCCGGTAGTCCACTGCTTGGATTGCCCGCATTCGCTCGTCTGGAAATTGGTGAACGGATCTGTCGCGCTTTGTGGAGAGGTAAGGCGGTACGCACAGGGAGAGGTAATACCGCGCTTGTCCGTGAAAATAAAAATAAACACAGGTCAAAGCAATGAAGAGTTCACAACCCCTGGCCCTCGGGCTGGCAGGCTGCCTTTGCGCGTCTGTTTTTTCTGTCAGTGCGCAGGCGGAATGGTTTTTCCGCGGCACGCCCAACGGCTGGGCAACCACGCCACTCACCGCCGCTGGCACAAACACCTTCGAAATTTGTCAGGCGTTCGCTAACGGAGATGGTAACGGCGGCCCGCGCTTTAAAATAGATCGCACCGGCGACTGGAGCGAGAACTACCCGGGCAGCGATTTTTCCGTATCGCCCAATCAACACTATCGCATCACATTTAACAGCGCGACCAAAAGCATTACTGCCACGGCAGTGGCCGGGTGTGAAAGCAGCGGGTTTACCAGCGTCTGGCCCAGCCTGCATGCGCGCGGTACCTTCAACAGCTGGAGCAACGATGCGATGGCGCTGGTGGCCAACAACGAATGGCAAGTGGATGTTTTTCTGGATGGCCGCACCAATCAGCGACTGAAGTTTGACGTGGCCGGCGATTGGAGCAACAACTACGGCGACAACAATCAGGACAATGTGCTGGATGCCGGTGGCAGCGATATTTACGTGACCGGCGCCGGCAATTACCGGCTCACGGTGAACGACGCCAGTCGTCAATACAGCATAGTGCCCACCGGCACCAACAATCAGGCGCCCACTGCAGTGATCACCGCCAGTGGCAGCACCGAGCTGCACCCGGGCGATGTGGTGACGCTTGATGCCAGTCAGTCCACCGATCCCGATGGACAAATTACCAGCTACGCCTGGAGCGATGGCAGCAACCAGAGCAGCACACAATTCACCGCCACCCAGGTGGGAAGCTTTACCTTGAACGTCACGGTCACCGACGACCTGGGTGCGACGGATGACGCCAGCATCACACTCAATGTGACCGAAGTCAGCGCCGACAGTTGGTTTTTCCGCGGCACACCCAATAGCTGGGGCAGCACGGCCATGAGTTCGGCCGACGGTGTGACTTTCTGCACCCGGCAGAGTTTCGGCAGCAATGATCCGCGCTTCAAAATCGATCACTACGGCGACTGGACCGAGAGTTATCCGGCAGAAGATTACCGGGTAAGTGCCAACAGCCAGTACGACATTTGCTTTAACGGCCAGACTCATGCGCTGGATGTAAATCTCGCGCCCGGTGCAGATACCAGCGCGCCGTTGGTCACCGCGTCACCGGCGCCGGGCAGCTACAGTGTCAGCCAATCTGTCACCCTGAGCGTCACTGACAATCAGGACCCGGCCCCGGTGTTGCGTTACACCACCGACAATACACCCGCCGGCCCCGGCTCACCCCTATACACCGGGCAAAGCATTTTTGCGCAGGATACCGGTGCGGATATTGATCTCACCATCAACACCTACAGTGTGGATAATGCCGGCAACAGCAGTAACCAAAGCTTCACCTATCGCATCGGTGAACTGCCGGTGAGCGGCGATTTTCGCGAAGAATCCATTTACTTCCTGATGACCGCACGCTTCTACGATGGCGATGAATCCAACAACTATTACAACCGCGATCGCTACAAAGCCGGTGATCCGCATTGGCGCGGTGATTTCAAAGGGTTGATTGAAAAGCTGGATTACATCAAAGACCTGGGCTTTACCGCCATCTGGGTTACGCCACCGGTGGAAAACCGGTCTGGGCTCGATTACCACGGCTATCACGCTTACGACTTTTACAAAGTGGACCCGCGACTGGAATCCCCCGGCGCCGATTACAAAGCGTTTATTGATGCCGCCCATGCCAAAGGGCTGAAGGTGGTGCAGGACGTGGTGGTCAACCACAGCTCCCAATACGGTTTGCGTAATCAGGTGTGGATTGATCATCTGCCCATCAAGTATTACGTCCCCGCCGGCAGCAGCCAGGGCCTGATCGACAATGGTCCGTATCAGGGTAATCTGGGTGATTATCTCAGTCTCAATCGCTGTGACGATGACAACAGCAAAGCCCCGGACTGGTACCGCGCCCGCTGCAATTCCGATCCGGAGGGCATAGTCCCGCTCACCGATCCGCAAACCGGGGCCACTGTGCCTGCGGCCGGTTACAACCCCAACCGGTTCTTTGGCATCGATGCGCAGGCGCTCGATCCCGATTGGTATCACCTGGATGGATTTATGTCCGGCGGCGACTGGGAAAATCCGCAGGCCCTGCAACGTAAACACATGGCCGGCGACACCATTGATCTGGCCACTGGCAACCAGAACGTGAAGGATTACCTCAACGGCGCCATTAAGATGTATCTGGACATGGGCGTGGATGCGATCCGCGTGGACACACTCAAACATGTGGAACGCGATGAGCTGCTTACCTACATTCATGAATGGCAGGCGCACAAACCGGGCCTGTTTGTATTTGGTGAAAACCTGGTTAAAGGCACCGGTTGGGGTAGCGAAATTGCCAATGACAATGCCTCCGCGGTGATCCGGCCCTGGTGGTATACCCGCACCACGCAGGACCCGTCCAATCCCAACGGCGGTGGCGATTCGGGCCTGTCGGTGTTGGATTTCAGTTTGTTTTCCACCTTCCGCGATAACGTAACGCGCGGCAACTTTGGCGGTATTGGCGGCATATTTGCGATGGACTGGGTCTATGGCGATGCCACCAAACTGGTGACGTTTTTCCAGAACCACGATGTGGGCCCGGACAATGATTTCAAATACCGTTACGGCGGCGAGCAAGCCAATGCCGCCATGGTCTACAACTTACTGTGGACTGCGCGCGGTATTCCCACACTTTACTACGGTGAGGAAATCATGTTCCAGGCGGGCACGCCGCAGGATATTGCCAGCGCCAACGACACCATTGACCAGACTGGCCGCGCCTACTTCGGCCCGCATCTGGACAACCTGGCGCAAACCCAATCGCACCCCTTGTATCAGCACATCAAGCGACTGAACCAGATCCGCAAAGCAGTACCCGCTCTGCAAAAAGCTGGCATGAGTCAGGTGAACGAATGGAGTGCCGGCATGAGTTTTGTGCGCGATCTGTCGGCTGAAGGCAGCTATGCCGTTGTGGGACTGGCGGCGAGCGGCGCTCAGAACATCAATGTCTCGGGGATTCAGAATGGTACTTACGTGGATGCCATTACCGGCACCAGTATCAGTGTCAGCAATGGCAGTATGAATTTCAATGTTCCCGCCTACGGCGCCCGCATATGGGTGAAAAATGGTCCCGGAAAAATCGGGGTTGACGGACTCTACCTGAACTGAAAAAGCGGGCCCCGCACGGGGCCCGTCTCCTTTAAAGGCCGAACCGGTGCACAGTGTAGCGCCCAGTTAACGAATTAAACGTAATCCGGAATTGCCCTTCACCATCGGGCAATGGAATATTGGCACCATTTTGCTCAACGTAACCGTCGCCATTATTGTCGCCAAAATTCACCGCCCAATCGCCGAATACATCGAACTTGATGGCCCGGTTTTCACCCGGCTGCAGGGTCAGGGTAAAGGACCAGAGGTTGTCATCCACCAGGCGCATACCGGATGGTGAGTTCCAATAGGTGGAGTTACGCAGGTTCATGTAAGGATAGTTTTTCACATAGCCAAAACGGTAGTTGGCGCCGCCGTTATTGTCGTAATAATCCACGCCATCCACACTGTATTTCACGTAAAACTCTATGCGGTCGGAACGCGCGATGGAAAAATCCGCCTTCCAGAGTTCCGTATTGTTGGCACTGGGATTGGGGTAGCTACCGTAACCCCAGTTCAGCACAGCGCCGCCGTATTGAGCATCTACCGCCTGGCTGGTGGCCCAGTTATCTTTGGTGTAGATCACCTGCACCGATTTATAATGGGCAATATTGGCCAGCACGATATTGGTGGTTAGGAAGTTGTTGCTGGATTTGAAATCCGGTGTTTCATAATAGCTCTCCACCGCCAATGGCCGGTTTTTCCCGAGCAAATGGCCACTGCCCAGGTGGCGGTAATTGGCGCCGTAGTTATTGTCCCAGTACTCGCGACCCTCGGCCGTCATTTTAACGACAAATTCATCGCCCCAATCACCGGCATTGACCGACAGACTCCAGAGCTCGGTATCACCATCCACGGGCCTTTCAAAGGCCATGGGAATACTCGTCCAACTACCGTCCGCCAATTCGCGATGCAGGTACACCTGCTTGTTGGCGCTGACGTTCTCCACTTCCACCTGGAATTTCTCCTGCTTCCAGGTTTCACCGTAGCGGCTCATTTCAACCGAGAAGGCGGTTTTCAATTCAACCTCGCTGGCCATCGACGGCATGCCGCCCACCGCGAGCGTTGCCGCGCCAGTCAACGCAATCCATTTCATACAATTCATTACGAATACTCCTGTGTGACTCAGAATTTTTTTGCGAGGGCAGCCGCGCGTATCTGCCCTCGGAAAAATGTTACGTTGAGTAACCCATGAGCACTACGACTCAAACAGGAATATTTTATGGATTCGTATGCATGTTGCGAAATGAAACCAGACGATGAAAAATGCCCGGTTGAATGATTCGAAACCATGCTGAAAATTTCAAACCAAGGTATCAGATTCACTAAACAGGTGTGCGACCAGACGAGCACATTGCAACAGACGTTGGTGCCAAATGTGTTGCATTCGGTAACAGATTGAGAGGGATAAGCCGCGTTACTCACGGCGCGTAACAGTGTGTTTTTTATACGTCGTCGGGCAGCATCAGCCAACTCGCCACAGCTTGCTTCCACTGACCGATGTGACTGTCTTCCGATTCGAACAAACGCAAGCCCAGTAACGCCTCGCCATGCGATTCCTGGGCCCACATCACTTCAGCAATCAGAATCAGAGGATTATCGAAGCCCGGACTCCGATGTCTGACCCCCGCTTGCAAAATCGTACCCGGCGTAAGGGTGTGGTCGACCAACACCCTCAAGCCATTGGCCGACACATCCAGACACCGGGTAATAAGAATCTGTTCACCGGCACCGTCGCCCGGCACAGATAAAAACACATCGAGCCGGCTGGCCAGTCGGCTTTCGGCTCTCAATTCTTCCGAAGGCGAAGTCACCTGGCCGTGCGGTTGCGGAGAATTCTGGTGCGTCATCATTGCGTCTTCCAATGCTTATCCAGTCGGCGTCAGGAAAAATCCCGACGAATGCCCGTTATCACTTTTGCAAGCTGGTCTTCAAACAAGTTGCCTTGAGTCAAAATCACTGCGCGTCCCGCCGCCAGTTTTTCCAGCAATTGGGCACGGGAAAACTCGCCCCATTTCTGCGCTAACTGATCGGCAAATATATATTTCCCCGTGGATTTGATAATGACCGAAAGTTTGACTTTATGGGTTTCCCCCCGCTCATCGGTAATACTGAATTGCGCACCCACATGGGCCCGGTCCAGCTGTTCGGCCGCAGCCTGCAGCCGCTCTGGGGTCGCTTCCAGCTCGGGTTGCAATTGCTGTTGAGCGAGCGCGGCGGCCTCGGCGCGCGCCTTGGCGGCCGCCCGTAATTGAGCCACCGCGCCGGCAGCGGGCGCAGACTCCTCGGTTTCTTCCTGCCCTGCGCGGCTGTCCTCGTCGGCCTTGCGGGCACGCGCACGGGCCACCCTGGTCAGCAGCGGTGTTAACCAATCGGCGACCAGCGTCTGCACATTGTCCGGTAACAAGGGTTCGATCACGCCGGCACTCAACGCAAGGCCGAACGCTTCAAAACTTTTATGCAGCACTTTTCTGCCGCTGAAGTCGGAGAAAATCAACGAACCGGTTTTGGGGTTCTTGAAGGCCAGCCGGCAACGCATGCCACTGCCCTGCTCGTCTGTCACTTTGTACCACCCTCCCGGCTCCAGGGCGGCCAGCTCACGCGCCACGCCAGGGGCCAGCCGGACCAGATCGGGCACCTGCTGATCCACCTGCATCGGCGTGAAGGTCACCAATGCCTGCGGCTGCTTTTGAATCACCGTTGCCAGCGCATCGGCCAGGGTGTCGGTAAGGTGCCGGTAACCGGTGGTGGGATCGGGCAGCAGCGACTGACTGAGTTCGATTTGTTCCAGCATATTGGGCACCAGCGCATATAACTGCTGATCTTCAAGGTCGGGATCAAATACCACGGCCAGCCGGCTTAACAGCTGCTCCCACAAACGCCAGAAGCCGTCGGCTCTCGCTGCCTCCGGCCCTTTGTTGATCAGTAAATACTGAAACTCTCCCACCAGCCCCGCACGAATCAGGGCCGGCAACGCCTCGGGTAACTGGGCCCCGGCAAGTGGTTTGTTGATGACCGATAAAGCCGTTTGCTGGGTCGCCAGGGTTCTGAATTCGGCGTCGGCCGCCTCGGCCAGACGCCGCTCGGTGAGCGCGGCACGCCGCATTTGCTGGGCATCAAAACCGGCCTGTTCAACCAACGCCGCGTCCAGCTCGGCCATTTCACCAGACAACAGCGCATCGGCGGCAATGTCGAAAAGCTCGCCCAGGCGTTCAGCATACACCTGCCCGGCTCGCCCGGTTTCCGGGTAGTAGTAGCACGCTTGCTGGTAACAATAATCGAGAAATCGGGCCGGTTGCTGGCCGGGTGCCAGATCGGCAAGGCCCGTGCGCTGGATGCGCGCCGTCAGCGCGCGCTGGAACGGACGCAAGCGTTCGATAACGGCCGGATGCAGACAGGCTGCCGAACACAGCAAGGTGGACAGCTGCAAGGCCAGCCGCTGGCGCGTGTGTTCCTGCGGTTTACCGGCCAGTCCGGCCAGATCGGGCACCAGTTTGTCCCAGGCCTCGGTGCCAAGAGGTGGCTTAGCTGCAGCCGGAGCGACCATATGAGAGTCCCACGTCGGAAGTTCGCACTCCATCGGGCACCCGCAGTGCCGGTAGCCGATAGCGATCCCCTAACTATAGTCCAGTCAGTCGTCCCGGGTGAGCACCTTGATCAGCTCGATTTCAAACACCAGATCGGCATTGGGTGGTATCAGGGCGCCGGCACCGCGGGCGCCATAGCCCAGATGGGCCGGCACCTGCAGCCGCCGCACGCCGCCCTCGCGCATGGGGTTATCGCCCAGAATCCCCTGATCCCACCCGGCAATCACCCGCCGGGTGCCGATCACGCATTGAAACGGTTCGCCGCGCTTGTGGGAGCTGTCGAATTCGGTGCCGTCGGTCAGCCAGCCACGGTAATGGGCGTGGATCAGCGCGCCCTTTTCGGCCGCCTTGCCGGAACCTTGGGTCAGATCGGTAATTTCCAGAGAAGCAGTCATGTAATTCGCCTTGTTGTCGTCATTCACCGTACCCGCACTTCAACCCGCAATACCCCGGTGCCATTCACCGACCCCGTGAGCGGTTTTACCGATGCCAGGCCCGCACTGGATACCAGGGTCGCTAGTCTACCCCCATCAACAAAGGAGAACTACGATGTCTAACCAACCGATCGATCAGGACCAGATCCTGGAAAACCTCAGTAACCAACACACCTGGGTACGGCTGGTGTATATGCTGATTTACGGTGTGATGCTGCACGTGGCGGGCCTGGTCATGTGGCTGCTTTGCGCCGTGCAGTTTTTGTGCACGCTGGTATTTGGCAAAGATAACCAAAGCCTGCGCAGCCTGAGCGCCAATATCGTTGAATTCATTCACCAGGCGCTGCAGTTTGTCAGCTACAACAGCGAGTCCCGGCCGTTCCCGTTTACCGGCGAACACCAGCCCCACGGCCCAGCCCCCGAGGCAGAGGCTAAAGCTGCACCGGCAGAGGCCGAAACTGAACCAACGCATGCAGAAAAGACCGAACCCCAGACGCTGGACAATCCGGCACAGGACGCGAACAATGACGCATCAGACGCCGCCAGGCCCACTGCCTGAGTTAATTTCAGCCACAGGAATCACCATGAGCAAAGACAACAAAAATCTGAACCCCCGCAGCTTGTTCGGCATTGGCTTAATCGTATTCGCGGTTCTGCTGTTCCTGAGCAACATCGGCATTCCGCTGCTGGGCATGATTCTGCGCCACTGGCCTGTGCTGCTGATCATTCTGGGCGCAGTGATGTTGCACCACCAGAAAGAAAACCCGCCCGCCAGCGGCCGTAAATATCTGCCCCATGGCCTCATTGCCGCCGGCATCGTGTTCCAGCTCGCCAATTTGCACGTACTGAGTTTTGGTGTGGGTGCGATTCTGGTGCCCATGGCGCTGTTATTCGTAGGGTTTCACCTGGTGCGCCCGGGCAGCAAAAATGCGCAAGCCAACCCATTTGGCCAGGGCGATATCTACGAAGGTGAGCTGGCCGATGACGGGGAAACGGTGACCGCCAACACCCAGAGCGGCGATAGCGACAAAGCCAAAATCGATGTGTTTACCCTGCTGGGCGGCGGCCACTACTCCACCCGATCGCAAAAACTGGTGGGCGGCAATGCCACGGCGATTCTCGGTGGCGTAGAAATCGATATCCGCGAAGCCGATAGCCAGGCCAACACCATTGAACTGGATGTGATGGCGGTCATGGGTGGTGTGGAAATCAAAGTGCCGCCCCATTTTTCCGTGAGCAGCAATGTGCTGCCCATATTGGGCGGCGTCACCAATACAACCACCTGCCTGGCCGACAAATTAGGGGTGCCGCAAAAACACCTGGTGATTAACGGCCTGGCATTAATGGGCGGTGTCGAGATTACCAACTAGGTAGCCTTAATCTCATGCACCCGCTATTTAATTCGAATCGCAGCTTTTTAAGTCTGTCGATATTATGGACACTGCTATGCGTATTGATGTCATTCATACTGTTGCAGCTGGCACAGGCAAAGGACGCGCCTATCTTCTGGCTTACGGCCTTTGTGCAATTCTTACCCTGGTACTTTTTATTACTGTTTTTTTCCATCTCCAACGTGTATCTGTGCCAGCGCTTACCCCTGGACTCGACACCGGGCCTTGCGCTCACGCTCGTCCAGGGTCTTGCGGCGTGTATTACCATCGGCCTATGGCTGACCGCGGGCTGGGGCTGGAGCCGGTTGCTGATGCAAACGGGGTTTACCGACGCCGGCGCGCTGCTTGACGGACTGCTGGCGTATCACACCCTGTTTGGATTACTGGTGTACGGCGTGTGGGTGATGTTGCACTACACCTTTTTGGGGGCAACCCAGCAACAGGGTAAAAACGCCCGCCAGCTGGAACAACAATTGATGATCAAATCCATCGAGTTGCAATCACTGAAGGCCACCGTACACCCGCATTTTATGTACAACAGCCTGAACATGTTGGCGAACCTGTCGCAGAGTGCACCGGACCAGATTCATCCACTGTGCGTGCAGATGTCGGAGTTTTTGCGCTACAGCGTCAATCACGGTAAAAAACCCGCGGTAACGCTTGGGGAAGAACTGAAACACGCGCAGAATTACCTGGCCATCGAGCGCGCCCGCTTTGGGGAACGCCTGACCATTGAATACGATTATGGCGACGCCGACCTGACCTGTGCCACGCTGCCGCTGTTGCTGTTTCCGCTGGTGGAAAACGCCATCAAACACGGCGCCGGCTCTCAGCTCGACGCTGCGTTTATCCGCATCAGGCTCAGCACTCAGGAACAATGGGTCACTGTCGTCGTCGAAAACAGTTTTGACCCGCACGGAATCAAACCCGGTACCGGCCACGGACTCTCCAACACCCGACGCCGCCTGCACGCCAATTACGGCGACGATGCACGCCTGACCCACCGGGCCAGCGACGGCCTGTTCCGGATCGAGATCAAGTTGCCGCCCCTGCCTGCCGCCCGCCGACTGGAAGCAAAATTATGACCACGCCCATCACCACGCTCATCGTGGACGACGAACAACACGCCCGCACCGCGTTAAAAAACCTGTTGTCCAGACACCCGGCCATCGACATTGTGGCCGAATGTGAAAATGGCAAAGACGCCGTCAAAGCCGTGAACGAACGGGAGCCTGCGTTGGTATTTCTGGATATCCAGATGCCTAAACTGGACGGCTTTGAAGTACTGGAACTCTTGGGCGATAAAGCACC
Source organism: Simiduia agarivorans SA1 = DSM 21679 (assembly GCF_000305785.2). Lineage (NCBI taxonomy): Bacteria > Pseudomonadati > Pseudomonadota > Gammaproteobacteria > Cellvibrionales > Cellvibrionaceae > Simiduia > Simiduia agarivorans. Next base: position 1,514,710 of record NC_018868.3, read on the forward strand.
ACTGGTGGTGTTTGTCACCGCCCACGATGACTACGCCATCCAGGCGTTTGAAAACAACGCACTGGATTACTTGCTCAAACCGGTATCGCCCGAACGCCTTGCGGAGACCGTGGCCCGAGCCAGTCAACGGCTGGCCGACCATCAACCCCAACAGCGCGAACAGCAGGCCATGCTCACCGACATACGGCGCCAACAGGGACACCTGAGCCGGATACTGGTGCGCGACAAGGGCGACGTTCATGTGATTCCCGCCGCCGATATTATCGCGATTGAAGCCGCCGATGATTACGTGGTCATTCATACCCCTGCGGGCAATCACATCAAACAGGAGCGTCTGGGCCGACTGGAGGAATCCCTGGACCCCCAACAATTTTGCCGGATCCATCGCTCCTGCCTGATCAATCTGGATTTTCTGTCCAATATCGAAACCGAAGGAAAAGATACCCGCTTTGCCCACCTCAAAAGTGGCCAGAGTTTCGCCATCAGCCGCAGTGGTTACAGCAAACTGTTGGAACGGCTCTGAGCAACGCCCGAACCGCCACCGGGGATATTGTCGCCACCCTAAAAGCCTTCTGCACGATCCTTACGGAACCCTGTCCTGTATCCACGGTCTAACCCTCGCCTCACTTGGTCGCAGTACCCTTGCCGGCCGGGGCGAGACAGTTAAGATACCCATAAAAACGCACAACGGATCTGTACATGAACAAAGCCCTTTCCTCTTGCCTGCTCGGTGTCGGCCTGTTGTCCAGCGCGCTCAGCCACGGCCAGGACTTCGCTGAAATCACGCTGGATTCCCCTTATACCCCAATCCAACCCCTGTTTGCCGCCGACGTGATTGCCGGTGACAATCTGGAAATCGTGCTTTTGGGCGTGGATGATAAAAGCGAGCGTCATCTGGTGCTGTACGGCGTGAACGCGCAGGGCGACGGGCTCGTTACGCTGGATGACATCACCATCCCCCGCCACTTCCACAGCTTTGACATGGAGCGCGACCCGGAAAAAAAACGGCCCGGCATCTTTTTTATGAGTGCCAACGAACTGGCCACCTATCAACCGGGCGAAAACGGCGGCGCACTCAAATCCATTGCCAAGATCAGCAGCGTCTACCAACAGGAAGCCACCAGCCTGCTGGCGCGTGCGCGCTTTGTGACCGATATCAACCAGGATGGATTATTGGATTTACAAGTGGCTGACTTCAACCGGTTACACCTCTACCTGAGCACACCGGACGGCGACTGGGTGGCAGAGGAATTACCCATACCCGCGCAAATGGTGGCGGAAAATGGCCGCGTTACCTATTCCGCGCCGGCCGTATTTGTGGAAGACGCCAACGGCGACAAGCTGATGGATGTGGTTCACGCCCAGGACGGTCAACTGGTGGTGTACCCGCAAACCGGTAAAGGCGAATTCGGCGACCCGATCACGGTCAAAATCAATCCCGACATCAATGGTATCGACTGGTGGAACAAGCGCGATGCCAATGGCGAGGAATTTGACCAGAGCCAATTGGTGTACCGGAAGCTGGATCAGTTAAAAGACATCAACAACGATGGCTGGCCCGATATGGTGGTGCGTTTTACCCAGAGCAAAGGCGTGTTGGATCGCACCAACGATTACGAAGTCTATCTGGGCAAGGGACTCATTGACCGGGTCAGCTACGGCAATAAAGCCGATAGCGTTATTCGCGCGGATGGCACACTCACCGGCCTGGATTTTGTCGACATCGACCACGATGGCCGTTTTGAAGTCACGCTGGCCGGGTTTGATATTGGCGTGGGCCAGATTATCGGCGCATTGCTCTCCGGTAGTATTGATCAGGACGTGTACCTGTATCAGCTCAACGGCGACGACAAGTTCGGCGAAGAACCTGCCACCGCCCACACGGTCGACCTGAAGTTCAGTCTCACCAAAGGCCAGTCCGGCAGTGCCATCGTCAAACTGGCCGATATCAACGGCGACGGCTACAAGGACCTGTTGCTGTCCAAAGATACCAAGGCCCTGCGCATCTATGCCGGCCAGCAGGGCTCAAGCCCGTTTGCGAGCAAAGCCATTCGCTACAAAACCCTGTTGCCGGAAAACGGTGAACCCGTGCAGACGGCGGACATCAATCGCGACGGTAAAGCGGATTTATTACTGCGGTTTGGCCGTTTGGATGCGAGTGAACAATTGCGCACTATCAAAATACTGCTGGCACGCTAGCTGGCCACAATACGATTGCGCCCTGCCGCTTTGGCCAGATAGAGGTTTTGGTCCGCGCGCTTCAGCACCCCATTGGCTGGCGCGCTACCGCTGATTTCTGTGACACCGAAACTCAGGGTTACGCGGATACGTGCGCCATGGCAGATGACATCCATGTCTGCCAGATAGCGCCTCACATGATCCATGCGGCGCTCAGCCATGGCCAGATTGATTTTGGGCAAGACTAACAAAAACTCTTCTCCACCCCAACGCACCACCAAATCCTCGCAGCGGGTTTCCGAGGCCAGAAACTGCGCCACACTTTTGAGAACCACATCGCCCACGTCATGGCCGTAGCGATCATTGATCGATTTAAAATGATCCACGTCTGCCAAAACAACGCAGCCACCTTGATACACCGGCGCAAAGGCACCCCCAAGGATGACCCGCTCCGAGACATAACGACGGTTTGGTAACTGGGTAAGCGCGTCTGTTTGCGCTGTGTGTTGCACCTCACTGTGCAGTTCAGCCACCTTGGACTGCGAATGGGAATGCACAAATTCCACCGCCAGGGTGATAATGCCCAGGCAGAAAAATGACACCACAAACCGGGTTCTTACCGACGCGGAATACTCGTATTGCAACAAAGGATTTTCCGGCCAATAAAGGATGTACAAAATTGCGCAGGAGAAAAGCGCAAGGATGTAACTGGCTGGCCTGAATCCTGCGGTAAAGATGGCTACGGTCATCATGGGATAGACCCACAGTATACCGGTACCGTCCACGCCCCCCGTACTGACCAAAAGTCCGCTGACTGCCGCCGTGACAAACGCCATGACAACGGCGGCACGGGAATAATTATGGCTGTAAAAAAGTACCAGCAGGTTCAGGATGCCAATGCCACCGGCGGTCAACAGAAAAACCGCTAACAGGTATCGGTCGTAAGCGTAGCTTAGCACGCCAAAAATCAGCAGAGTCGCGACACCCAGCGTGGTCAGTAAAACCACCAACAACACCCGCCGCCCGTCCTCCAGCGCCTGAAGATCGGTACCGCGCAATAACCGCCGGGAAAGGCTTTCTATCCAGTGCATTGTGCCAACCAAATCGCAATACACTGAGAGTGTAGCAGTTTAAAAAAGCTTCCAGAGCGCCAGCGCACTGACCACTAACGCAATCACCACACCCACGCCATTGGCCAGCCAACCATTGACGTGGTTACCCAGCAACTGCCGGTTATTCATGACCCAGAGCAGGAATACGGCGACGACCGGCAACAGGAAACCGTTAAACGCCTGGGCGAATACAATGGCCGTCACCGGCTTGATACCAAGCGATGCCAGGGTTGTGCCTACCACCACGACCACCAACGCCACCCAACGTTTCACCTGGGCTGCCTTGGGATGGTCGCGGCCCAGTGCCCCCGCCACCGCGTAACCCGCCGCCAGGGGCGCGGCAATAGCACTGCTCAAACCGGCGGCAAATAAACCGGCGGCAAAACACCATCGAGACCAGCTGCCTAACAAAGGTTCCAATTGGGTTGCCATGGCCACCCCACTGAAGCCTTCCGAGCGGCCAAAAAACGCCACTGCCGCCGTGCTCATGATGGCGAGCGTAATAAGCCCACCCAACCCCACGCTCCAGGCCGCATCGGCACGGGCCAGTGAAATTGCCTCCCCCGCAGGCAGGCGACCCCATTTTTCCTGCACGCTGGATGCATGCAAAAACAGGTTATAGGGAACTACTGTGGTGCCAATCAGTGCCAAGGCGGTCACCGCGGACCCTTCCGGCAATCCCGGTGCCAGCCCGCCCGCAATGGCGCCCCAATCGGGTTCTGCCGCCAGGAACGTCAACAGGAATACAGCACTCATCAGCAGCACCAGAACCACCAGCACGCGCTCGAGTAACAGGTATGAATTCGCCATCAGCAATGCAAATGCCAGCCCGCCAATCAACAGCGCCCAAGGGCCCTGCCCCCAAAGGGATTCAAGCGCAATGGAGGCACCCACAATATTGCCGCCCTCATACGCCGCGTTGCCAAACCCGATCGCAGCCAGTACCAAGCCCACACACGCCCAGCCCAACCAGGGGTGCCCCATCTGGCCCCGCAAGGCTTCGGTCAGCCCTTTGCCCGTGGCCAGGCCCAGGCGCGCGGCCATTTCCTGCAATACCCAGGTGGCCAGCACCGAAAACACCAACGCCCATAACAGCGCATAGCCAAAATTGGCACCCGACATACTGGCAGTGGTTACAGTACCGGGTCCGATAAATGCGGCGGCGACCAGAAACCCCGGCCCAAAACGGTTTTTAAATGACATGGTTTGTCTGCATCTGGTGGAAAACAGCATGTTAACTATTGCCCTGTGGATCGCCAACCCGTGTGAGCGGCACGACCTGTGGCGTCCTTTCTCACTACGCCAATCCACGGTATGGTTGAGCCCTTACCGGAGGATCTATGCGCAACCCATCCACACTCAAAGGCGGCGGACTGGAAAAAGTCCTGTACACCCTCAATACCGCCAGAAAAATGGGAGTCACCGCTTCCGCCAAAGCGCTCACCGCCAACAATGCCTGCAAAGCCTGCGGCCTCGGCATGGGCGGCCAACGCGGTGGCATGACCAACGAACAAGGGTTGTTTCCGTCCGTATGCAACAAAAGCGTGCAGGCACAATCCACCGATATTCAACCGGAAATTCCGCGGGCGATATTCAATCATCCGTTAAGTGAGCTGCAACAGCTGGACGGCTATCAGGTAGAACATCTGGGACGGCTCAATACCCCGCTGTATAAAACCGCCGGGGCTGACCGGCTGGAACCCATCAGCTGGGATCAGGCGTTGGCCATTGCCCGTGAACGCTTTGTGCATTGTGTACCGGAGCGATTTTTCGCCTACGCCTCCGGCCGGTCATCCATGGAAGCCGGCTTCATACTGCAACTGTTGGCGCGCGCCAAGGGCACCAACAATGTCAACAACTGTTCCTATTTCTGCCACCAGGCAACCGGCGTGGCACTCACCCAGGCGGTAGGTTCGGGCACGGCCAGTGTGCAATTGGATGATTTGGATCACTGCGATACGGTGATTCTGGCAGGTGCCAATCCGGCCTCGAATCACCCGCGCCTGATTCACAAATTGCGCGCAGTGCGCGAACGCGGTGGCCGGGTGATTGTGATCAACCCCATGAAAGAACCGGGGCTGGTGCGTTTTGCCAATCCGAAAAGTTTACGGTCACTCGCCACCGGCGGCGATGCCATCGCCACCGATTACCTGCAGCCCAAAACCGGTAGCGACTTATGGTTGTTTGCCGGGCTGGCAAAAACCGTATTGCATCTGAAAAAAGAAAACACCGCCTTCCTGCACGACCACTGCGAAAATGCCGACGCCTATTGCCAATGGCTCGATGCAATAAGTTGGCAAACCATTGAACGCCATACCGGCTTGGCTGAAGCGGACATTCAGTCCATCGGTGAAGCCTACAGTGAATCAGACCGCTGCATTTTCGCCTGGGGCATGGGGCTTACTCATCATCAACATGGCGTACAAACACTCGAGGCACTGGTGAACCTGTGCCTGTTGCGCGGCCAGGTGGGTAAAGCCGGCGCGGGTCTGCTGCCATTGCGCGGCCACAGCAACGTGCAGGGCATGGGCAGTATCGGCGTGAAGCCGTTACTCAGTCCTGACGTTATGGCAAAGCTGGAACAGCAGCTGGGCATCGCCGCACCCGGCACCGATGGCATGGATACCATGGCGTGTTTACGGGCAGCCCACGCAGGCAGTATCGACATGGCGCTGATCATGGGCGGTAATTTACTGGAGGCCGCGCCTGCCACCGATTGGGCCAAAGTGGCGTTAGAGCGGGTGGGCTTCAAGCTGTATTTAACCACCACCCTGAACCGTGGCCACCTGCACGCCTGCGACCAGAGCGAGCAACTGATCCTGCCCGTGTGTGCGCGCGATGAAGAACAACAGCCTACCACGCAAGAATCCATGTTCAGCTTTGTGCGCCTGAGTGACGGCGGCATTCACCGGCTGAACAACGTTAAACCAGAAGTGGACATTCTCGCCGCGCTGGGTGAATCCCTGCCCGATGGCGCCAGCTTTACTCGCTTGAAAAACCATCAGACGCTGCGCGCCACCATCGCAGAAACCATTGCAGAGCTTGAACCGCTGGCGGACATCGACCAGACCAAAACTGAATTTCACATTCCGGGCCGGCACCTGAACCGGCCTCATTTTCCGACCGGGAATGGCCGCGCCCGCTTTTGCATTTCGCCACTGCCGGACGAACACGATGCAACGACCGCCCGCAGATTCCGGCTGATGACGGCCCGCAGCGAGGGCCAGTTCAACACCATCGTGTACGAACAAAAAGACAGCTACCGGGGCATGGATCACCGGCGCGTGATTTTGATGAACGCCGACGATATGCGCGCGCAAGGGCTCAGGGGCGGGCAAAAAATTTCTTTGCAATCCGACCAGGGGCAGGTGACCGGTTTTGAAGTTTACGCCTTTGATCTTCCGCGCGGCTGCCTGTTCGGCTATTACCCGGAAACCAATCCGTTGGTGGGGCTGAACATTGATCCGCGCAGTAAAACCCCGGCGTACAAATCCGTTCTCGTTGACATTCAGCCCGAAGTAATCTGATGAAATCTTTTTTACCCTGTCTCGCGATGGCCACAGCTATTGCCATCGCGCTGCCGAGTGATGCTGCAGAATCACTGGAAACTCTGACCGTCATCGCCAGCCGGGAAGTCCAATCACTCAATGATCTGGCTGCCAGTGTGTCGGTGGTTACCCACGATGACATCGCGTTGGTTTCTGCCGTGCACGTCAACGAGTCACTCACCCGGGTACCCGGCGTGTGGGTATCGCGCGGCAATGGCCAGGAACACCTCACCGCCATCCGCTCGCCGGTGCTCACCGGTGCCGGCAGTTGTGGTGCTTTTGCCATTACCGAAGACGGCGTGGCCGTGCGCGCTACCGGTTTTTGTAACGTCAACCAACTGTTTGATATCAACACTGAACAAGCCGGCCAGATCGACGTATTGCGTGGCCCCGGCACGGTGCTCTACGGTTCCGACGCGCAACACGGTGTGATTAATGTGGTGAGCCTGGCACCGGCAAGCCAGCCGGAAACCCTGATGGGGCTGGAGGCCGGCCCGGACCAATACGCTCGGCTGACATTCAGCCACAGCAACCGGCAGGGCGAGCATGCCTACCGTGTCAGTGCTAACGGCGCCCACGATGAAGGCTACAAAGACGACTCAGGTTTTGATCAACAAAAACTGACCGCGCGCCACGACTGGCATGGCGGCGATACCCGGGTGAAAACCCTGTTCAGCCTCAACAATCTGAACCAGGAAACCGCGGGCTATGTGGTGGGGAAAGATGCCTACAAAGACCCCGAACGCAAGCGAGAGAACCCCAACCCGGAAGCCTTCCGCGATGTAAAATCCGCCCGCATTCAATCACAGATCAGCTATACGCTCGACAACGACAGCCAGCTGCTCATTACACCCTATGCCCGTATCAATGAAATGCAATTCCTGATGCATTTTTTGCCCGGCACACCGCTGGAACAAAATGGGCATCAAAGTGTGGGGCTGCAATCGGCCTGGTTCAGTTCACTGTCGGATACCGCCCGGCTGACCACGGGGGTTGACCTGGAATATACCGAAGGCTGGTTAAAGCAATCGCAGGCGGTGGGGTTTTCCTCCTTTCCCGCCGGCAAACAATACGACTATACCGTAGACGGTTTACTGGCCGCCGGCTTCGCCTCCGTTGACCTGGCGTTTTCACCCGCCACCGAGCTCACCACCGGTCTGCGCTATGAGTGGCTGCAGTACGATTACCATAACCGCATGATCAGTGGCGACACGGCAGAAGATGGCAGCCAGTGTGTGAATGGGTTTACCGGTGCTGTGGGTTGCCGCTACACACGCCCTGAGGACAGCGTGAATCGCTTCGGCAACCTCAGCGCCAATCTGGGCCTGCTGCATAAATTCAACGATCAACAGGCCCTGTTTGTGCGCTTGGCACAAGGCAAGCGCGCACCGCAGGCCACAGAAATGTACCGACTGCAAAACGGCCAGATGCAAGCCGATCTGGCATCGGAACGCATTCTGAGTGCCGAAATCGGATTGCGCGGCCAATGGGAAAGCCTGCGCTACAGTCTGGCCGCGTTTCAGATGAACAAAGCCAACGTCATGTTCCAGAATGCCGACCGCCTGTACCTCGCCGGCGGCGAAACCGCCCATCAGGGCATTGAATACGACCTGCAATGGATGCTTAACGACACCTGGGACCTTGCAGCCGCTGGCACCTTTGCAAAACATGAATACCGTTCCGATGTCTCGGCACCGGGCAGCGATGATGAGTTGCAAACCCGGGGCAACCGAATTGTCTCAGCACCGGATCAGATGCACTCGCTCCGTTTAGGTTGGCAACTGGCCGACAAGGCCCGGGCGGAACTGGAATGGTTAATCATGGGCAGCTATTACACAGATCTGGCCAATGAGCATGATTACGAAGGCCACAACCTGCTCACGCTGCGGACCCACTATCAGCTTTCTTCAAGCATCAGTGTAGGCGCCCGTATTAAAAACCTGACCAATACCGATTACGCGGAAAGGGCAGATTATTCGGCGTTTGGTGGTGACCGGTATTTTATCGGTGAACCCCGCGCACTCTACGCCGACATACGCATGCGTTGGTAGCCCAATGACGGGCGCGGCAATCTATTATTGCAACGCCCGTTTGGTTTTCGCGGTGGGCAAGGCCTGCAACGGGTCGTCTGGCCAGGGGTGTTTGGGGTAACGGCCTTTCATGTCTTTTTTTACCGCCTGATAGGAGCCGGCCCAGAAGCCGGCCAGATCCTGGGTAATTTGCAGCGGCCGGCGTGCCGGTGACAGTAAATGAATCAGCACTGGTACCCGGTTGTCCACCAGCCGGGGTGTATCTACGCAGCCGAACATTTCCTGCAGTTTCACCGCCAACACCGGTGGCGAGACCGAGTAATCAATCGCTGCGCTGTTACCCGAGGGCACATCCAGCCGCGCCGGCGCCAGGCGATTGAGTTGCTGACTTTGTTCCCAACTGAGCAGGTTCTGCCAGAGCGACAAGAGGTCCAGTTTTTTGAAATGCGCGAGTGTGGAGACATCCTGCAAATAGGGCCCGAGCCAGGTATCTGCCGACGCAAGTAAGGCGTCGTCGTCCACATCCGGCCACTCGCCACCCAGATGCTCACGCACCAGACGCACGCGGCCGCGCCATTGTTCGCATTCATCGGTTACGTTGAATAACGCCAACCCCCGCTCTGCCACCAGCGCGAGCAACGCCTGTTGCTTCTGCGCCGCATCGGGATGCGTCAGAGGCTTTGCAGACAATACGATCTGGCCGATCCGGCGCCTGGTTTCGGCAATAAAGCGCCCGGCTTTTTCTTCCCACTGCATATGGCTTTGTTCGCACACCTGATCTGCCAGCAGGCTATCGAACAGCGCCGGATTCAATCGGGCTGCGAGATACACGCGATCCACACTCGCACCTTCGTGTGCGCCGGCATCGGCCACCACCAACCATTGTGAACGCGCCAAGCGATCTTGCAGGCTCAAGGCCACGCGCCGGCCATTGGCCAGCAAGTAAGCTTGCTGCTTGCCGTCTTGCGAGAGACCGCGCGCCTGCGCGATTCGATCGGGATAGGCACAGGCCAACAAAAAACCGGCCACATCCTCCGCTGCGATGTTACCCGCGCCCGGCGCAGTCGGCTGTTCGAACACGCGACGGAATTGTTGCGCTAATGGTTTTAACCGGGATGCCTCAGGCCCTTGCATCCAATCCAAACGCAGCTGGATATCCACACTGCTGGCCTGGCCGAGCGGGTCTCTGTCAGACAAGAGCGCGGCCAGATCTGCCGCCGGTTTCAACAGACCTGCAGCCTCCGCCGCCACCAATAAATGCGCCAGACGTGGATGGGCACCAATGCCGGCCATACGCTTACCGTGCGCGGTGACGCGCCACTGGCCTTGGTGTTGCTCGCCCGCGCCCAACACTGCCAACAGATCCAATGCCTGCGCCCAGGCGCCGGCCGGTGGTGGCGTGAGCCAACGCAGTTCGGACGGTTGGCCGATGCCCCAGTTCAACAGCTGTAACGCCAGGCCGGATAAGTCAGCCAGTAAAATTTCCGGTCGGCTGAAGGCGGCCAGCTCATCCTGCTGGGATTCACTCCACAGGCGGTAACAAATACCGGGGCCGAGGCGCCCTGCCCGGCCAGCGCGTTGCACACTGGATGCGCGGGATATGCGCCGGGTGGCCAACCGGGTCATGCCGGTGGCGGGATCAAATTGGGGTTCGCGGCACAGGCCGCTGTCTACCACGGCGGCGATACCATCAATGGTTAACGAGGTTTCAGCGATGTTGGTAGCCAGCACAATTTTGCGTTTGCCCGCCGGTGCCGGCTCTATCGCTTGTTTCTGCTCGGCGAAACTGAGGTTGCCGTACAAGGGCGCAAGGATCACATTTTTATCACCGGCCAGTGCCGATGACAGCCCCGCCGCTGCCCGGCGGATTTCCGCCTGACCGGGTAAAAACACCAGGATGCTGCCGGGCTGATCGGCCAGCGCCTGTAACACCGTGTGTTGAATGCGCTCGTCCAGTCGCTGGTCGTATTTCCACGGGCTGCCGTGAGATATCGTGACGGGAAAACTGCGGCCCTCGCTGGTAATTACCGGCGCCTGGCCGAGCAGATCGGCCACCGCAACGCCATCCAGTGTGGCCGACATCACCAGCAGCTTGAGCGGTTGCTCGCGCAAATCGCCATACAATTCGCGCCCGGCCAGCGTAAGTGCCAGACCGAGATCGGCATCCAGACTGCGCTCGTGGAATTCATCAAAAATCACCAGACCAATACCATCGAGGGACGGGTCATCCTGTAGCAGGCGATTGAGCACGCCTTCGGTCACCACCTCGATACGGGTCTGTTTCGACACCCGCGATTCCAGCCGCACCCGATAGCCCACCGTTTGCCCCACCGGCTCACCCAACAGTTCAGCCATGCGGGTAGCGGCGGCTCTGGCGGCCAGGCGTCGGGGTTCCAGCATCAGGATTTTTTGCCTGCCGAGCCAGACTTGGCTGAGCATCGCCAGCGGCACACCGGTGGTTTTACCGGCGCCGGGCGGTGCCTCCAACACGCATTCATCGCGTTGGATTAATGCCTCGCACAGCTGCGGCAACACGGAATCAATGGGAAGGGTCAAAGGGCTGTCCTGCCGTCATCGGGCCGCCATTGTACCCGAAACTGCCATCTGGCCTAGGCCATCAACTAGGTCATCGTGCCAATGGGCCCGGCTGCCGGCGGCGGTCAGAATGAGCGCCTGAAATTCAATGACAGACTGATATCCCGGAGTCACCCATGTTCAACCCATTGATTGTGAAATCTGCCTGTGCCCTTGTGCTGGCAAGTGCCCTGTCTGCCTGTGGCGGCGGCAGTGCTACTGCAAACGTCAACACAGATCCGGACACCGGTGAAACCACCATCACCGTAACCCCCGGCACAGGCGCCAACAACGGAGGATCCGGCAGCGGCAATACCAGCGGTACCGATGCAGGTAACACCGACGGCGGCGATTCGGGCAGCACTGACAGCAGCAACTCAGGCAATACGGGCGGTGTCGATGCCGGCAACAGCGGTGACACTGGTTCCGGCAATACGGGTGGCAGTGATACCGGCAACACCGGCGGCACTGAATCCGGCAATACCGGCGGTAGCGATGCTGGCACTATCGGTGGCGGCGAGTCCGATGGCGTTGATAGCAATGATTCAGACAACAACGACAGCAGCGATGCGGGCAACACCGACAACAACGATGCGGGCAGCTCCGACGGCAATGCTTCCGATAACACCGACAGCGGTGATTCAGACAGCACTGACAGTGTGGAAACCACTGCACCGGATAGCGGTTATGCGGCTTGGGATGCAGGCCAGACTTACAATGGCGGCGACCGCGTGAGTTACGCAGGCGCTGTGTACGAGGCCAAGTGGTGGACCCAGGGCGATGTACCCGCCGACAACACCGGCGACGGCAAAGTCTGGAAATTAATTGAAGGCGAGGCCACCGGCGCTCAACCCACAGAGGAAAACGACACCGACGCGGGCGCCGATGAAAGTGCCACCGGCAATCAGGATCAGAACGGCGAGGAAAATACCGTCACCGATAGCGGCAGTCGCCCCGAAGGTATGGTGGTGGGCACCTATTTTGTTGAATGGGGCGTTTATGGTCGCAACTATCACGTGATGGATATGCCGGCCGAAAAACTCACTCACGTGCTGTACGGCTTTATCCCAATTTGCGGCCCGAACGATTCACTGCAACAGGCTAATGCATCAGGCTATTCCGCGCTGGTGCAGCAATGTGCAGGCAAGCAGGACTACGAAGTCACCATTCACGACAAATACGCCGCGCTGGAAAAGTCTTATCCTGGCGATAAGTGGGACGACGAAATCAAGGGCAACTTTGGTCAGCTGATCAAGCTCAAACAGCAGCAACCGCACCTGAAAGTGTTGCCCAGTATCGGCGGCTGGACTTTGTCTGACCCATTCTTCCACCTGGCCACCGATGACAACAAACGCGCGGTATTTGTGAATTCTGTTGCGAACTTCCTGCGCACCTATCGCTTCTTCGACGGTGTGGATATCGATTGGGAATTTCCCGGCGGTCGCGGTGCCAATGCGAACCTGGGTTCTCAAGCGGATTATGAAGCCTATGCCGACCTGATGCGCGATCTGCGCGCCATGCTCGACAATCTGGAAACTGAGCTGGGCAAAGAACTGGAACTCAGCTCTGCCATCGGCACCAGCCCGGTGATGGTAGCCGCCGCCAACTACGGCCGCGCACACCAGTACATGGATTACATTTTTGCCATGACCTACGACTACTACGGTGCCTGGAGCGGCGTGCTGGGTCACCAGACCGCGTTGAACAACTACAGCTACAACACCAACAACGGTTTCTATGCGGCGTCTGTACTTGATAGCCTGACCGCTCAAAACGTGCCGGCCAATAAAATCGTCATGGGCGTTGCCGCCTACGGGCGCGGTTGGAAAAACGTGTCGGGCGGTCAGCCGGAATGGCCATTCAGCGGCACCGGCAATGGCGCAGCTAAAGGTACCTGGGAAGACGGCGTGCTGGATTACAAAGACATTGTCACCAACTACCTGGGCGGCACCACCGGCAACGGCATCAATGGTTTCAGCTACTTCTACGACAGCGAAGCAGAAGCACCTTACCTGTGGAACTACAGCACCGGCACCCTGATCACCTACGACAACCCGCGCTCCATCAAAGCCAAAGCCGAGTTTGTGAAAAACCGTGGACTCGCCGGGCTTTTCAGCTGGGAAATCGATGCCGATAACGGCGACATCACCAATGCCATGGTGGAAGGCCTGAGCCAATAAGGCACCTTCACCACACCCTTTCCTCTTTCCCTGGCGGGCCCTATCCCGCCCTTGATACGGGCGCAACGCGCCCGTTTTTTTATTCAGCCCAAACAACCAAAGTACCAAGGGGTCAGACCCCATGGTACTTTGGTTGCTTTGTTTAGCTGGCAGTCCACATACGGGCGGCACGCGGTGGGATGCGAATCCATTTCACACTGGCGTCAATGGAAAAGGTTTCGCCACTGAACACATCGGTGTAATTGCGGTACCAATAATATTTTTCATTGGTATTGAGCTTGATCCATTTTTCCTCGCCGCATTTGTTGATGCCTACCACGCCTTCTTTGCCGCGGCGGAAAGCCAACACACACTGATCGGCCCAGATACCTTCCTGGCCCTGACCTTTCACGCGGTTGTGGAATTTCACCATGGCTTTGATGTCGCTTTGCTTGTAGTCATTCACCCAACGGCCGCCATCGGTGCCGGTCTGGTCGCTGAACACCATCGGCGCGCCATCCTTGCGACCCAGCACGTAGGCATAAGCCAGGTGCTCGTCGGTGGTGTTCATGATCAGGTAGCGGAAACCGGCGTTAGTGGGAATGTCATGGGTAATCGGCATGGTCACAGCGCGATCACCCGGCAGCGCATTGCCACCGGCCACCGGGTTATCCAGCGATGACATCCAGCCATTGGGTTGCAACGCATTACGCATGGCATTCAACAGCGGAAAATCATAGGCGTCGTGATCCGTGCCACTCAGGTAGGGCCCAAGGAATTGCTGGTAGTCGCTGCTGGAAGTGCCACCGCCGGTAATCACTTCGCCAAACACATGCATACCGCTTTTAATGGACGAAGTAAAAATCTGGTTCATGTGCCAGTTGGTCATGTGCTTCGCAGCATCCACCCGGAAACCTTTTACCCCCAGATTTTTCAGCGCCTGCAAATAAGCCCGCTGCTGATCCACCACGTAGCTGTTGGGGTTAAGGTCCGGCAATCCTTTGTCGGGGTAGGCGCCGCAAATACGCCAGTTCTGCACCTGCCACACATCGTTGTAGTTGCTGATGCACTTGGCTTCGTGAAAATCCCACGGGCTCAGCAAACCATTGTCGAGATTGCCGAACAGTTTTTGTTTATTCCAGTAGGTGCGGTTGTTGGCATAGTCCACCAATGTGCTGTTACCGGGAAAGTCGGTGGCACCATTGCGCTCGTTGGCCATGTGATTGAGTACGATGTCTGCATAGACCACCACACCCTTCGCCTGCAACGCATCGATCATGGCCTTGAAGGATTCTTTGTTACCCAGGCAGTGATCAATCACCCGCCAATCCTGCGGCTGATAACGTTGCCACCATTCGCAACCGTTTTTGGCTGACTTCAGCGGTGGCGCCACCAATACGGCCTTGTAGCCAATACTGGAAATTTCACTGGCCTTATTTTTTACATCGGTATAAGACCAATTAAACGCGTGCAGAATGACATCGGCGCACGCCAGGGAAGGGATACAAAGGGAGGCAGCGACCGCTGTGCTCTTCAGCGCATTTCGCCACCCGGACAGAACTTTCTTATTCATTATTTCGCTCCGGTTGAGTTAGGGGATAAACCCGCACCGGAGTTAAGTGGTTGCCGATAATTTGATCAAGACCAATGCATACGTATTCAATAACAGAGGTATTTTGGCAACCTCAATGGCGAACGAAACCACAGAAATATCAAGGGTTTAATCCGTTCATCCCCACTGCGTGCGCCACCGCCTGCGCCGGAACCAGCGCACAATTTTCACCCATGCATTCCATCAACCGGTGAGATCAGAACGCCAGTACCGAAACGCAAATCAACGCTTTTTATCGATTTTGGTACTCGGCAATTGTTGACCATACGCCGCAAGTATCTGCTCAAACTCACCATCGGCCCGCGCGGCGGCAAGCGCGTCACGCCACTGCGCATAAACCGGTTCCGGCGTGACACGGTTGAAAACCAGAAACAGTCCCTGACGTTCGAAGCAGTGCAAATGCCGGATGGATTCCTTGCCCAAGCCCACTTTCGATAAGTGCAAACGGTCAGTGATGGTGCTGCTGAGCCAGGCGCTGGTGCGGCCACGCTGCAGCATCCTCACGTTCTCGTCGTCAGATTCAACCAACAGCAGATTGGTAAAACCCAAGCGGCGTAACAAAGCCTCGCGCGCGTCATTTTTAACCACACCAATGGCGGGTAACTCGCGCGCCTGCTCGAGGCTGAGCCCGGTTAACCCGCTGTCGTCGAGCACGGAAAAGCACCATTGCACATCCACCAACGGCCCGACCCAGTAGAACAACGCGCGCCTTTCTTCATTAAAAGCCGCCGCGAACAAGGCCACCGGTGCTTGGTTCTGAAGTGTGGAGCGATACCCCCTTACCCAGGGCACCATCTGGAGCTGGCCTGCATGACCGGTACGCCGCTGCAGCATGCGCATCACATCGATCAATAAACCGCTCTGCGCACCGTCGGCATTCTGGTGTGCCAATCCTGGCGTCAGCTCGCCATAGATCGTCAGGTCGTCATCCGCGATTACCCGCATACAACCTACATCTATTACTAAGAATAACGCCAGCAACCAATAGCGCAATGCAAACCCCAACCTGAAAATTCGACGTAGTTTCAATAGCTTAGCAGCCAACACCAAACCCGCAACCAGGTCTGGGGGCAGGTCTTTGCTATTGCTGTAAAGCGGCGCGGATCATGGCCTGTTGCGACGGGAAACGCCAGGCGTAGTCGCCCAATTGAGATTCGTTCAGCCACAACACCTCCCGGATTTCGCCGGCCAGGCCAGGCACCTGTGATTGTCCGTAGGCCCCGGGTGCCGTAGTACAGCGGAACAGACTAAAGCCGTTATCAAACACTTGCATCCGTGCTCCCACCTGTACCGCCAGACCAGTCTCTTCGAAGGTTTCACGCCAGGCCGTACACTGCGCCGATTCGCCCCGCTCGCTGGTGCCACCGGGCAGGCTGATCTTGCCGGTAAGTTCACGCACCATCAGCACCTGACGCTCCTGAATCACCAGGCAACCTGCATTCGCCGGTGGCAGCGGTAAGCTCACATCCGGACAAGCCGGCGGCTTGCCACAGGCGATCAACCCGGCCAGCAACAGTACAATTGCAAAGGCATTCAGTCCTGGCTTCAACATTTTTTATCCGATTCATCCGGTAACAACGACCAGCCAGAGGCGGCCAATGGTGCCTGCAGATCTGCAAAAAATTGCTGCGGCAGGGCCAGCCGGTAAGTCACCTGATCGGCGTACTCCACCGCCACCAACTCCCCCTGATGCTGCCCCAGCCAATGCCGAAGCCATTGTTCTGCAGCGTAATCGGCGATCACGGTATAGTGACTCACGGGCGTGATCATCGTGGTTTCCAATTGGTCAATCACGGCTTGCGTGGCCTGAGAATAAGCCCGCACCAACCCGCCCGCGCCGAGTTTGATACCACCGAAATACCGGATCACCACCACCGCAATATCGCCAATGCCTTTATGGCTCAAAACGTTAAGCATCGGTTTGCCCGCTGTCCCACCGGGCTCGCCGTCGTCGGAAAAAGCCTGCGATGCAGGCGTCAGTCCCGGGCCCAGCAGGTAGGCCCAGCAATGGTGGCGCGCATCCGGATAACGGGCTTTTGCATCCGCCAGCAACGCCATGGCCTGCTCACGGGTTTGCGCCCGGTCTGCCCAGGCAATGAAGCGGCTTTTCCTGACCTCGGTTTCCGCTTCGGCCCGACCGGCGGCAACCGCGTAAGCACCGTTGATGGTTGGCTCAGTCATAACGCAACAATCATGTCGGCGAGTCGTTCAATCCGCTCATTGGTAAGCTGCCGGTAATCCGGGTAGGGGCTGACCAGTAAGCGTCGTTCCGGCGAGCGGGCAAAATGCGCGCACTGCCATTGCAGCGGCAACGCCTGCGCGCCAGCAAATTGTTTCCCGCAAACCACATCGATCGCAGCGCCGGGCGGGTGCGCAGCACCAAACCAAAGCTGCAACTGCCCGGGCTTCTGCAACAACTCACGATCACGCAGCGCTTGCCAACGGCTGTGATTTTCCTGGCTCCACCCCGCTTGTCGTTGGGCCAGGGCAAATTGCAATTTCGCCAGCACATTAAACACCTTGCGCCAATGATTGGAACACTGGCTCACCAGGTGCGCCAATTCGCCTTCAACCACCGGTGCACACGCGGTTGCACTGGCATAAGGTTCTATGGGTGGTTTGTTGGCAATAAAAATGCGCAGCCGGGGCACTTCAGCACCCAATCCCGAGGGCGCAGGTGTCGGTGCCGGGTAATCAGAAGGCGTGATGTTCATAGGCCCTTGGCGATGATCAGAAGATTGCGGGGCGTCAGATGATAGGGGCAAAAAGCCACCACTTCTACCGCAGCGCCTTTTTGTTCAAGCAAGAGGGCGCGATCCAATACCAGCCACAACTCCAGCGGGCGACGGAACCAATGACTGACCCACTCCATCCGACGCACGCGATCTGCCCGCGCCTGGCCTTTGGCCAACCAGGGGGCAGGATCAAAATCCGGCGCCAGCGCCAACCCTTTTTCCTCCGCTGCCCACTGGAAAAACGCAAGTACCGAGTCATTTAACTGGCTGGTTTTCAGGGTTGGCAAGGGCAAGTATTCGTCAACACCACGATGTGCGCGTTGCCAGGCGTCAAACGCCATCCGCCACAACAATTGGCGATCGCGAAGGCGCCGGCTGCCGGCACCACCGGTGACAAATTCCTGCAGCGGCAAATGCAAATCGCGCGCGCGCAAACCCAGCGCGCTGCGCTTACCGGCATCACTCAGGGGTTCCGGGGTGGCGCTGAGATGGTAACAACAGGGTGCGCAGGCCAATACGCCACTGGCCGGCCAATGGCGGATTAAATTCAGGTGTAAATCGCCACAGGCATGCAGTGCCACTGCCGTGTGATGATGGGTGAAGTGCGCTTCAATACCCGTCGACAGCACGTCTGTACAGACAAAGCGCTGATCCAGTTGCTTTTGCCTGGCCAGGGCATTGCCGGCCTGGCACAAGGCATCTTGCCACTCAAGGCTGGTCACCGGTTGGCCGCTGGTATGCGCCAGTAACCGCCCCAGATGGCCTTTACCCGCACACCATTCAAGCACTGCACCTTCAGGCAATGGCGTGGCGCCAGCAAAATACTGAATCTGTTGCCACTTGCGGCCGGGAATGTGCTGACTGAAGAAACGATCGTCAATGCGGCTGGACAAGCGGCGCTCGGGCACCCGGGTCAGGGATTGCCAGCGATCGGACGACGGCAATGGGGCCGGCGCAGCGTCAAACAGACCCGGCGTAAAACCCGCCAGCTGGTCCAGCGATTGCTGCTCCAGCCACTGCACCAGGCCGGTCTCCCAGGTGACCGGATAATCGGTCAGATGAAATGGGTCGATCTGCCACAAATGGCGATGGTCCACCAGCAATTGGTCGAGCGCGGCAAATTGGTCGAGAAGCATGTTACGGCAGGCAAAACCGCATAGTAGCACAGCGCGGCAAGCAAAAAAAAAGGTGGCCATCGCCACCGAGGGTGTAAGCGGTGTGTGGGCTTGCGACCTGGTGTTTACTCCCGTCTGGAGCTCGGTCGTTGACCGCTACCAGGTCTGCCACATCTTGTGCGTATGGGCGCGGTACCCGAGGGTTATGCGAATGCCCCGGACCGCGAGTAGAGCGGCACGTCCTTGTGCCTTGTGCTGTCCCTACCTCCTATCAGCAAGGGTTACAAATCCCACTTTACGCCAAGGCTGAGTGTGCGATCGGCCACTTCCTCAAGAATCACCACGCCGTCCTGTTTCACCTCACGTTCCTGATTAAGCAGGTTGGTCAGGCGTAACCGCACGCTGAGATTCTCCATGGGATAAAAGGCGTAGTTCAGATCCAGTGAATTGAACGGCTGCTCGTAGGCATCATCTGCACCATCGCGGGCGGCAAACAGAATGCGCTCACCGAAGAAGTTATATGCCAGCGTCGCCGAGTGATATCCATCGGGCGAGTCAAAGCCCACTTGAATGTTGGCCACTTCTTTCGAATGGCCGGTCATGCGGCGCTTATTATTGGTTAAGCCGATATCCGTATCGGTAATGGTGATTTCCGAGTCACTGTAAGTGACGTTTCCGGAGACGAAAAAGCCTTCGGCACCGATCGGTTGCATGTCATACAACCATTCCATTTCCACACCGGTGAGCTGGGCTTCTTCCGCGTTAACAAAGGTCAACACCACGTTGTCATCGGAGCCGGCGGCGCGAATGGTTTCGATGGGCGAATCGATATTTTTGTGAAACAACGACACCGTGAAGCTGTTGCCATTATCAAAAAACCACTCCCCCCGGGCATCGTAGTTCTGCAGATCCGATGTTTGCAGGTAGGGGTTACCCACCACGCGGTAATCCGTCACCGGGTCGATGTATTGCACCACTGCCACTTCCCGCAGATCCGGGCGCACCGTGGTACCGCCGTAACCCAAGCGGAACTGAAAGGTTTCAGCCCAGAAATCCTGGGTCATATAGGTCATGGACAATGACGGATAGTTTTTCGCCTCCGCCACCACAATATCTGCCAGCTCGTCATCGGACACGCGCAGCTGATTATCAAAATCCAGCGTATCGATAGGCAGCGCCGCCTGCTTGAAATCTTCCCGACGGAGACCGCCGGACACGCGCCAGGTGTCATTCCAGGTTACATCGAACTTGCCGTACCAGGCATCCAGCGTTTGCGCAGCCAAATAGGATTCAGCTTCGGCGGAACCCAGCGATGCAATAAAACCGTTGTCCCGGTCCTCAATGCGACCACAGCAGAGAGCCTCGCCGGGGGTACCAGCCAAAGCATCGGGATCGGCATTGGACGTATCGATATTGACCGTGGTGCCCAGATAGCTGCGATCCTTGCGGGAACCATCGTAACCACCGCTCAGTTCCAGCCGGTAGTTATCGCCTTCGACAGGCAATACCAGATCCCAACCATAGCTTTCCACATTGTCGGCCAGATCGGTAAAACGGAATACCGCCGCCGTCGACAGGTCTTCAATTCGGGTGCTGAGCACCGCACCGGTATCCATATCAATGGCATTCATGCCTTCCACAGATACTTCGTTGGGCTTGTCAGTGGTGGCCTTGGAATCCGAGTAAAACCATTCGAACGCCAGATCGTCCGCCCACCGGAATGGCAGTTCGTACACCACGTCATTGAAGGTGGAGACCAACTTGTGTTCACCCCGCAATTGGTTGGTGCGCAGCTCCCGTTCTTCGTACCGGAGTTCGTAGGTGACGTATTGGTTACCACTGTCGATCTCGGCATTATTGGCATTGAAACCGGTGGTTATGCTGGCCTCATCGTCAGTATCGCGGATGAATAAATGGGTGTAATCGATCTGGTGATCCAACCCATAGGCCAGGCCCACGCTGCCAAAACCATTGAGCGAGACTTCATCCACGGTGCGTTGGGTGTCGGAATAAATGCGCTCGGGATTGTTCGAACTGCGGTTGGTGCGATCTTTGTTGCGCACTTTATTGTCGTACGAACCCATGGCAATAAAGCCCAGGTTCCAGTCGTCGCTTAAATCGAAGTTGTATCCCACGCCAGCTTTGATTTTTTTGTCGGGGCCATTGGATTTTGTGGTGATATCAATATCGCGATTGAGCGACGCGGCAATTTTCCGGTTAATGGCCTGCGCTTCCGGGATGGTGTGAAAGCCGCCATCTTTATTCAGTGTCTGGAAAATATTGGCAACCGAAATGTCGCCGCGATAGGTCTGTATCGCCTGGGTGATTTCAGCGGGCAACGCCCGCGTTCCGTCATCGGTACCCAGCGCATCGTCACCACCGCCATTGTAGGTCAGGCCGTCTTTGCCCGTACTGGCCGAGCTCCAACCGCTGCCCACGGTAACATTCACCAGCAGGTCGTTGGGCAACGCGCGGGTGCGGATATCCACGTTACCGCCACCAAAATTAGCCGGCATGTCGGCGGAGTAAACTTTTTGCACCGCCAGCGACTCAATCACCTCTGCCGGAAAAATATCGAGCGGAATCACATTGCGCTGCAAGTCCGGTGAAGGCACCAGCGCCGAGTTGAGCTGGGCCGAGGAATAACGTTCACCCAGACCGCGCACGTAGATAAACTTGTCATCCACCAGCGTCAGGCCCGGCACACGTCGCAACGCAGACGCCACGTTCGGGTCACCCACCCGCACGATCTGCTCGTTACTGATGATGTCGGTTACCACATCGTATTCGAGCCGCTCGGCAATCACATCTTCGGCACTGCTTTTCTGGCGGGCGACGACGGTCACTTCTTCAAGCGGTTGGGCAATCTTGATTTCAGTGTCCTGTGCCAGCGCCGTTGGCGCTACGCCCCAAGCTGCCGCAACGATCGCGCTTGCCAACGCGTTTCGCTGCCAGGATTTATTCATGTTCATGTTCTGCAAACCTTGTTGATGTTTTCTTACGCGAAGGGTTTGGGGTGTCCCCCAAACCCGGCGTCGGCACACTGGCAACCGGATTCAGTTACCGGTACAACCCAGGTCTTACTCCAGACCCAGGGTCCAGCCCGCAGTCCAATCATCATCAGCCGTTACCGCGCCGAAGTGAGAGGGGTTTTCCAGGAACATATCGGCGTTTTCAGGCAGTGTTGAAACGTCGGTCATATTGACGGTGATAGCGCCACCACCGGCCGCTGCAGACGCCATCAGCATGTCAGCGGTAAAAATACCATCCAGCACGCTGGCGGCTTCTGTGTCGCGGAAATTGTTGCTGAATGCATCGAAGAACGCAGTGGTATTGAAGCTGGAACCGGCGGGCAGGTCTGAAGCCCCGGCGTTTTTCACGGTTTCAGAGCAAGCCAGAATGGTGGAATCCACGGTGATCTTGCCATCTTCGGCATTTTTCACGGTACCGGTGCTATTGATTTCAAAACATTCGTTGCCGCCGGCGGGGGAGACGACGATAGAGTTATAAATCTCACCTTCGGCGCCATGACGCAGCAGGAAGCCTTCACTGTCGCCGTGGGTGCCATTGTCATTGCCCGATGTAATGCAGGTCAGGTTCGAGAAAACCGGATGAGAAATGGGTGCGATCAACCAGTCTGCGGGATTGGCTGCATCGGCCGGGCGCTTGTCGGAGATGTTGTCGCCTTCTATGCAACGGTTGCCGTTGTTGCCCGCGTGTTTGATCAGCGCATACTGGATCTTGCCCACATAGCCGTCGGAAAAATCCAGGGAGTCGTCGCGCACATTGACCAGCACCGCGTGGGATACGTTTACCGCGCCACCGAAAAATTCGAAGCCGTCATCGAAGGTATTGTACACCTGCACGTGATCCACCGTGGTGCCGGCGCCCACGGCGTTAAAGGTAATGCCGTTCAGCTCGTCGCCTTCAACCACCGCGAAGCCGGAATGCTTGACCACCACATAGCGGAGTGAGCCGGAGCTTTCGGTGTTGTCATTGCCACCGTAATAGGATTCCTGGCCTTCAGACTGCACCGAACAGGTGCCGTTGGTGCGCTCGGCTTCGGTACAGTTGTTAGTGATACCGTTGCCGTTGATCATGATACCGCCCCACAGGCTGACCGCATCCTCGGCCGCGGTATTGGTCACGAGATCGGAGTAGCCCGAGAAGATGATGGGTGCAGCCGACGTGCCGTTGGCAATGATGCGCGAGCCGCGGGAAATCCGCACGTAATCACTCGGATTTGAAAAGGCCAGTTTGTTGCCAGCGGCAATGGTCAGGGTAGGACCATCACCGGCGCGCGGCACGGTGGTGCCAGCGGCGATGTCTGCCGGCGTGACGTCTTCGCCCACAAACAGGCTGCTCTCAAAGATGTGGACACCAGAAATAAACGGGATGTTCAGATCGGCCATCAGCGGCTTGTTCACGCCCACAAAGGTGGCATCGTAAAAGCAGTTATTACCATCGAAGGAGCCGATGAAGGTCTGGCCATTGAGCGCGTAGTTGGCACAGGGATTGTTGTCGCCTGATCCACCACCGCTCACCACACTGTTGTCAACGGAGTTGTCGATGTTGGTGGGTTGCAGCACAACGTCGCCACCGCCACACGCCATAAGGGCAGCTGCCAGTGCATTGAGGGCCAAGATGTTTTTGAGTTTCATGGAATCTCCTAGAATGATGTCTAAACTGTGTCGGGGTGGTCCAGCTCTGGGGCCGTTTGTAATCACCGAGCGCAAAGACTAACGTCCCAAAATGACAATCACGCGAAGAATAAATGTCAGTTAAATGGCGTCTTAATGAACGTTTATTGACAGTTTTAAGACCAGGAAACAGAAAGATTGCCCGCCGCCCTAAACGCTCAGAGCCTCCGCCCGCCACAGTACTTTTGTGCTAAAAAGTTATCAGATACGCCGTCGGCCCTGTGCTAGGCTCATAAGGGTTTTATTTGGAATTCAGCATGTACCGAAGGGCTCTGGGCCAGCATAGGTGGTTGTCGGGTTTAATTGCGCTTGTGTTGGCGGGCAACGCCCTCGCTGCAACCGTGACAGTGCAATTGCGCTGGGATCACCACTTCCAGTTCGCCGGCTACTATGCCGCACAAGCTCAGGGTTATTACGATCAGGCCGGACTGGACGTGACGCTCAACAGCGCGTTCACCACTCAGGGCGAACGGATCGATGCGGTTGAAAGTGTGCTGGCCAAACGCGCGGAATTTGGCGTGGCCGGCATAGACCTGTTCAAAGCCGCTGACGCTCAAAACAACATAAAAATTCTGGCGCCAATCTTTCAGAAAAGCCCGACCACATTGGTCAGCCTGAAAGGCACGCCACTGCGGGATTTGCAGGATCTGCAAACCCTCCGCATCGGCTACCCCACCGACTTTGGCAGTAAAGTTGAACTGGACAGTGTGTTGCGTCAGGCCGGAATCAATCCTCAATCCATGCAATGGCAAAGCGGTGTCTGGAATGTAGAAGCGCTGCAGTACAAGACCGTCGATGTCCTCTTAGGCTACGGCCCGGACCTGTTGTTTCAGGCGCAGAAGGCCAAGCTGGAGGTCAATAAAATGCTGCTGGCGGATTACCAGCGCCAGTTTTACAGCGACATTCTGATCACCCATGCGGATTTTCTGGCGCAGAACCCGGGCAAAGTCGCCCGCTTTGTGGATGCCACCCGGCGCGGTTGGGAATACGCGCTGGCCAACCCAAATGAAATTATCAACCTGATCCTGCGTGACCACACCCCGGTCCGCGCCGCCGAATCCCGCCGCAATCTCACCGAGTACAACCGGTTTTATGCCGAGCAGATTCAGGACTATATTCAACACCCCAAAGTCCCCATCGGCTATTCAGACGCCTTGCGCTGGCAGAGCATTGTGGACTCGCTCTACTCGGCCGACGAAATCGCCGCCCCCTTGAACACCCAGGCCATGCTGTGGCGCGCACACGAACCCAGCTATGGTACACGCGCCCTGCTGCCCTACCTGAGCCTGATCAGCCTTTGCCTTATCGTGACGTTTTTCCTCATTGCCAAGGGCCAATACCAACCCTTGTTGCTGGTGCTGGCCGCGTTGGTGATTACCTCCACACTGGCAATCGAACGCTGGTTACTGCTGGAAACCAAGGAAAAACAATACCTGGCCCAACTCGAATCCAATATGCAGCTGCGCGCCCAATTAGAGGGCGTGATAAACAACACCCTCACCGGCATCATTGGCCTGGCACAGCATTTGTCCAATAAACCCGACATTAACAACCGCGACTTCGAGCGCTACGCGCAGGCGCTGATGACCCGGGACTCCAGTATCCGCAATATTGCCCTGGCGCCGGGTCTGGTGGTGAACAAAGTCTACCCGTACAAGGGCAATGAAGCGGTCATCGGTTTGGACTACCGCAACGCCGGCGCCCAGACCGAAGCGGTAATGCGTATGCGACAACGTGGCAATACCGCCATCGCAGGGCCGGTTCAGTTAGTGCAGGGCGGACTGGCATTTATCGTGCGCGTGCCGGTATACATTCCCAAAGCCGATGGCAGCGAAGTGTTCTGGGGGATTGTGTCCGCGCCCATCGACGCCAATAAGCTCTGGCTAAAAGCCGGCCTCAACCCTGAGGGCTTCAGCTTTGACAGTGCAGCCGGAGCGACCAGCCCGCTGAACATTGCCATTCGCGGCAAAGATGGCCTGGGCAATGTGGGCGCGGTATTTTATGGTGACCCGGCCATATTCAGCGCCGCCTCGGCCATCGAAACGCCCATTATTCTCGGCAACAACAGCTGGATTCTGGCCTCGGTGCCACCCGATGAAGCCACCTTGTCTTTTAATACCCTGGTCGCCACACGATCGGCCGGTCTGGTTTCACTGATGGTGTTTTTCCTGTTTATTGCGATGCTGCGCGATCAGGAGAAACGCCGGCAATACACAGAAAAAAATCTGCAGCAAAACAAAGAGCTGCTGACCGAAATCGGCAGCATGGCACAGGTGGCCGGTCTGCGCGTGGAAAACGGCAACGTCGTAACCGAGATCAATCATCTCGCGTTTGAGATTCTGCACATCACCCCCAAACAACCGCCTTTTACCTCGCAGGAACTGATGCATGGCCTGAGCCGTTCCGCCTCGTTAAAGCTGCTGTTCGCCATCAAGCGTTGTGAAGAGACCGGTGAGAAGCAACATGCGGAAATCATGGTGGAGCGAGAAGACCAGGAAACCCAATGGATTAAAGTTATTTTCTCCAGCCAGGGCCGCGGCCTGGTGGGCGCGTTACAGGACATTACCCGGCAAAAGAACAACGAGCAAACGATACGCGACCAGGCCACCATCGACCGCATTACCCAACTGCCTAACCGCTGGTTCTTCAACGAGCAAACCGATCAGGAACTGGCGCGTGCTAAACGCGAAAAAGAACAACTGGCCTTATTGTTTATCGACGTGGACAATTTCAAGTCGATTAACGACAGTCTGGGTCACGCGATTGGCGACGAGTTTTTGCGCGCGGTGGCGATCCGACTGAAAAACTGCACCCGCAATTCCGATCTGGTGGCGCGCCTGGGCGGGGACGAATTTACCGTGCTACTGCTCAATATTGAGGATTACAAAAACGCTTACAAGGTGGCCGAACAAATTATCCGGTCCATGAATCAGCCGTTCATGCTCAATGGCCATCAGGTATTCTCCAGCGTCAGTATCGGAATTTCGGTGTTTCCCGATGATGCGCTCAATGCCGAAACCCTGATCAGCCATGCCGACCAGGCCATGTATGCCAGTAAACAAAGTGGCAAGAATAACGCCAGCTTTTTCACGCTGGCGATGCAGGAACAATCCGAACGCCAGCACTGGATTTATAACGAACTGGTCCGCGCCATTGATGACAAGGAAATCACCGTGGTGTACCAGCCGATTTTTGATATTCAGAACGACTGCATCACCGACTGCGAAGCCCTGGCGCGCTGGCCAAGAAGCGACGGCAAATGGATTTCACCGGCGGAATTTATCCCCGTGGCAGAAAGTTCCGGCCTGATCAGTCGCTTGGACTTGCTGGTCCTGAAGCGTTGTCTGCAGCTGCTGGATGAGGTGGATGCGCTCGGCATTTCCGTCAACATCTCTCCCCGTTTGTTCTATGAAGTGGAACGTGGCTTCGAGGAATGGCAAGCGCTGGTCATGAATCACAAACACCGGAGCCGGCTGACAGCGGAAATTACCGAACGCCTGCTGGTGGATGATCACATCAATGCCGAAACGCTGTTGGCGAATTTGCAGAAAGCGGGACTGGCGCTATCGCTGGATGACTTTGGCACCGGCTATTCTTCACTCAGCTATTTGTCGCGTTTCAATGTGGACAAGCTCAAGATAGACCGCTCGTTTGTCAGCGCCATCGGTCGCAACAAAACAGAAGAGACGCTGATTGAGACCATATTATCCATGAGCGAAAAGCTGGGTATCGATGTGGTCGCGGAAGGCATAGAAACCGAAGAACAACTGGCGTTTTTACGCGCCCGGGGTTGTAAATACGGACAGGGCTTTCTGATGGCCAAACCCATGCCGCAGGATCAGTTGCTGACCCTGCTTGCCACCTACCCCGCCGTCGGCAACGCGGTGTCGTAAAAACCCGGCACCCGACATTGAGCTTAGGGAACCTCTGAATAACTCTGGTGCCGCTCTGGCTACCAGCAAATTTCGTGCGCTAGGCGCGGCTTCGAAGGCATACCGGGGTCTGTCGAGAAGTCGCAAGCGGATGGCCGCCCCCTAGCGCACGGAGTTTGCTGGCAGCCCCGGAGGGCGCGACCTGTAGCGGCCATCCGTAGCGTTGAGCTTCTTGCTAAGGGCTATCGGAATGCCGCCCAGACCATTAGCTGCGAAACTCGCCTTGCGGCTAACCGCTACAGGTCACGCAGAGCGGCACCAGAGTTATTCAGAGGTTCCTTAGGTGCCGGACAAACGGGCGCCTTGGCAAAAGACGCCGCACAAGCATGCATTAATCGTGCTGGTGGCCACCCACGCCATGGGCATGACCGTGCGCCACTTCATCGGCGCTGGCATCGCGCACACTCAAAACCGAAATATCAAAAGTCAGGGTCTTGCCCGCGTAGGGGTGGTTGGCATCGATATCCACATTGAATTTGCCTACCTTGACCACGACGGCATCCTGCGGGCCGTGCTCCGTATTGACCGCGACGGTCATACCCGGACGCAGCCGGTTTTTCAGCTTGGCGTGATCGACCAGGTGTTTGATCGGGATGCGCTGGGTCTCGCCCTCACGGCGCTTACCGTAGGCTTCCTCCGGTTTCAGGGTAATGCTGAAGTTGTCGCCTTCGGCCTTACCCTCAAACCCTTTTTCCATCGCCGGCAGCAGGTTTTGATGGCCGTGCAGGTACAGCACAGGGTCTTCCTTACGCGAGCTTTCCAGCACCTGCTCCGCCTCTTTCAGGTCATAGTGGAAACCCACCACCTTATCCTGTTCGATTTTCACGTAATCACCCCACGTCTGGCTAAAAAAAGGGCGACAAGTATGGCGACGGCGCCCCCGGTTGGCAAGGAGATAACCGCCCGAAGCGCACACCACTGTACCCCACATCGCGGCCTTGGTATGGTTGGCCCACGCTTTAAGGAAAACCCTTTATGACCGGATTTTTGCGCACCCGTTTTCTCGCCCTGTTCGCCGCCTGTGCCGGCCTGTCACTCGCCGCCTGCAGCCAGCTCACCGTCAAACTGCCGGCCATTGCCGACTCGGATCAATACCGGCCCGGCCAGGTTATCTGGCGCGACCTGCTCACCCGCGACATGGCGGGCATTAAACACTTTTACGGCGAACTGTTCGGCTGGCAGTTCACCCCGGTCGCGGGCGCACTGGGCGACGCGGACTATCAGCTGATTGAATACCAGGGGCAATGGATCGGTGGCGTAGTCGACACCCGTGGGTTCAAGGCCCGGGACAACCTGTCGCAATGGATTAACGTGTTCTCCACCCGCGACATGGCGGATTCCGTTGCCAGGGTCAAAGCCGCCGGCGGCACCCTCGTGGGCGGCCCGAGGCAGGTGGGCGAGCGGGGTGAACTTGCCTTGGTGCAGGACCCGCAAGGTGCCCATTTCGCTTTGCTGCAAACCCGACAGGGCGACACCGTGGCACGCCCCCATCAACCGGGGTATTTCCTGTGGCAAGAATTGTGGAACCAGGATGGCAATGGGGATTTCTATCAGACCCTGTTTGGCGCAACCAAACAGCAGGCGACGCTCAATGGCGGCAGCTTTGACTACTTTGCCGTGGACGACAAGCCCGCGTTCGCGGTGCTGAGTTCGCCCCTGGAAGGCCTGCCTTCCACCTGGGTGTCCTACTTGCAGGTTGAGGATGTGGGCGCCACCCTGGCGCGGGTTGAATCGCTCGGCGGCCGGATTCTGGTGCCAGCCCAGAACAACCCCGCGGGCGGGCAACTGGCCGTCATTCTCGACCCCAGTGGCGCTGGTCTGGTGATCCAGACCTGGGCCCACACCACCGCAGACGCCACTCACACACTGAATGCATCGGGAGTTACACCATGAAACTGAAAACCCTTCTCAGTGCCTGCGTGCTGACACTCAGCTGCATCAGCCTGTCCGGCTGCGACAACGTGGCCGTTTATGGCAGTATGACTGTCGGTAACAGCTGGGGCAGTTACCCGGGCTACGGCGGCTCGCGCATGGGCACGAGCGTGACTATATCCGGAAGAATTCGCTGATCAGGCGAGCGCTGTCCTGACGGGCGCAGTCGCTGGTATCGAGCCCCATATGCACCAGCAGCCCGATGCCCCACCAACGGGTCTTGGGCCACAAGGCCATCAGGCCATATACCGGCCAGAACCAGACCCGGTGTAACGGATGTGTGGTAACGCTGCAGCGCTCAGGATCGTACAAGGGGGTCGCCAGCAGGTGATCCAGATCCACCAGCATGGTGGCCATCATCACACCCCACACCGGCAGCCATTGCCCGCGGGCAAACAGGCGCGCCAGCGCCAAAGGCACTAGAATGTGCAGTAATAAATGGACGATCGACCCAATACCCATAACCTAAAACGCCATTTATGGCACCGAAAAGGCACCAAGCCCGTAAACATGGTTAATTTAGGGCAAACGCCGCTACGCAGAAACGATGCCACTTGTGTTAGCAGCCGCTTGCCCTAAAATCCGCCACTTTAACATTATGGAATCGCCGTAAAACCCCGGTGTACAGCAATCACATCGGCGCAAACGGCGGTTCGCCAACCCCCGAGGGCCAGCACAACCCATGAATTGGTCAATTGACGATTCCAGAGAACTTTACAACATCACCCACTGGAGCGACGGCTACTTTGACGTCAATGACCAGGGCGAACTCATAGCCAAGCCTGATCCGGACAAGCCAGCGCACACGGTGAGCCTGATGACGCTGGTCAAACAAGCCCAGGCCCTGGGCATGACCACGCCCTTATTGGTGCGATTCAATGACATTTTGCACGATCGTGTCGACCGGCTCTGCGGCGCCTTCGACAACGCGCGCGAACGTCTGGGCTACAAGGGTCAATACCGGGCGGTGTATCCCATCAAGGTGAATCAGCAACACGACGTGGTTGAGCAGTTGCTACTGCATGGCGGCCAGGAACGCTTCGGTCTGGAGGCCGGTTCCAAACCCGAGCTGATGGCGGTAATCGGTCTGGCCAAACCGGGCTCGGTGATCGTGTGCAATGGCTACAAAGATCGCGAGTACATCCGCACGGCGCTGATTGCCGAACACCTTGGCCACCAGGTGTACATCGTGGTGGAAAAAATGTCCGAAATGAACCTGGTGCTGGAAGAAGCGCGCAATATGGGTGTGAGCCCGCGCATGGGCGTGCGCGTGCGCCTGGCTTCTCAGGGCAAAGGCAAATGGCAATCCAGCGGTGGCGAGAAATCCAAATTCGGACTCTCCCCCACACAAATTCTGAGTATGGTGGACACACTCAAAGCCCAGGGACAACTGCAATCGCTGCAGCTGGTGCACTATCACCTGGGCTCCCAGCTGGCCAATATCCGCGATATCCAGCACGCGCTGCGGGAAGCCGCGCGTTACTTTGCCGAATTGCACGCACTGGGCGTGAACATCGGCTGGGTCGATGTGGGCGGTGGCCTGGGTGTGGATTACGAGGGCACCACCAGCTCCCGTTCTTCCTGTTCAACCAACTACACCATGCAGGAATACGCCAATAAAGTGGTCAGCGCACTGGT
This sequence comes from Simiduia agarivorans SA1 = DSM 21679, assembly GCF_000305785.2. NCBI lineage: Bacteria > Pseudomonadati > Pseudomonadota > Gammaproteobacteria > Cellvibrionales > Cellvibrionaceae > Simiduia > Simiduia agarivorans. Next base: position 1,545,975 of record NC_018868.3, read on the forward strand.
GGATATCTGCGACGAAAACAACATCGAACACCCGAACATCATTTCTGAATCGGGCCGCGCCATGACCGCTCACCACGCCGTGCTGATTACCGATGTGATCGGGGTGGAAGAAACCATCGGTTACAAACTGCCCAATCCGGTGAGTGACGACGATCATCCGTGCCTGCAGGATTTGTGGCACGGCTTCAAAAATATTTCCAAGCGCACCGCACTGGAGATTTATCACGACGCGGTATACAGCATCGGGGAAGCCCACAGCCTGTACGTACACGGTTCATTGAATTTGCAGGAATGGGCGCGCGCCAGTGAACTCTATGCGGCCACCTGTGTCAGCGTACGCGAAGTACTGCAGAACAACCCCGGTGTTCACGCTGAAATACTGGATGAGTTGAATGAAAAATTAGCCGATAAAGTATTCTGTAATTTTTCGTTGTTCCAATCCCTGCCCGACGCCTGGGCCATTGACCAGGTGTTCCCGGTATTGCCATTGCATTACCTCGACCGGGCACCCGAGCGCCGCGCGATATTGCAGGACATTACCTGTGATTCCGACGGCAAGCTGGATATGTATGTGGAAGGCGAAGGTATCGAACCCACCCTGCCCATGCCGCGCTTTGACGAGGATAAACCCCTTTACCTCGGCATGTTCATGGTCGGCGCCTATCAGGAAATTCTGGGCGATCTGCACAATCTGTTTGGCGACACCCACTCAATGCACGTGGGCTTCAAAGACGACGGCAGCCACGAAATCCTGAACCCGTTGATGGGCGATACCGTGGCCGACATGCTGGCCTGCGTGGATTTTGACGTGAATCACCTGATGCAGACCTACGCGCAAAAACTGGCCGCCAGTGACTTGCCGGAAGCCACCCAGAAATCCTATCTGGCGGAACTTCAGTCAGGTATGAACGGCTACAGCTATCTGGAAGAGTGATAGTCACTCGCTGTAAACGGGAGCCCACCGGGCTCCCGTAACGCAGCGCCTCAACGTTGCGCAGCCCGCAAATGATTGAGTAGCCGCTTGCCCCAAGCGGTAACCAAGCGCTCTACATTCGCCCGGTTGGTATCGATGCTATTCAGTTGGTAACTGTCGCCAACGGATTGATCCCCGCTCAATACAGCAATCAGATCACCTGAGGCGCCATCGATAAATTCAGCGCGCACAGATATTTCTCCCGAACCCTTGGTGACGACTTGTTCATCCCGGTTTGCAAAGGGTGTGACACTGGTGATTTTCACTTCCAGCTCCATGATGCCGGGGCCGGTAAATGGCACAACGTGAAACCGGCTGTCTTTTTCCACTTCTGCTGTCAGCGTAGAGAGGAACAGTTGCTGGGTAAAGGCGCGGTCATCAGCACTCAGATCCCAGTGTTTACGGGATTGGTCTGACGCCCAGGCTGGCGGAATAACCTTGGTGCGCTCTAGGTTCAACGGATGAATCATTACTTGTGTGTATTGGCTGAAATCTACTCCAGGTCGCACATATTCGACTTCCAACTGCTCCAGCGCGGCAGCCCAGGGAGCCGTAACAAGCAATAAAAGCGCGATAAGCCCGCGCATATGGCCAGACATTGTTCGCATCTCGTTGTCCTCTATCAGATAAGACTGTGAGTAGCGTTAGTCTCCTTGTGGCAAGTAAAGTTCAGACAAATTGCAAACAAAAAAAAGCCGGCTGACGCCGGCTTTTTTATTGATCAGGTGGTCATCAGACTTTGGTTTGTGTCAGTTCGTTACACACCATCACATCCACATCCAATGCACCAATCACGCGCTCGGCGGTGTTGCCACGTAACAGCGTACCGGTTGAACCCAACTGGTTAAGTGTGCCCATGATCACCAGATCCGCGTCGATGGCGCTGGCAACCCCGGCTACCACTTCATCGGTATAACCCTGCTTCACATGAATGCGCTCGGCAGGCACGCCGGTTTGATTCGCCAGAGCACCGCGATCGGGGTACAGCATGGAGTCCAGATAGCCATTCACAAAATGCAGTTCAGCATTGTAATTACCGGCGGTGTATTTAGCGCGCTGGATAATTTCTTTGTTCAATGCTTTTTGCTTGTCTTTGTCGGCCTGGAAATTCACCGCCGCCAGAATGACCTTGCGCTCATCGTGCGCACCCGGGCGGATGAGCACCACGGGACAACGGGCTTTTTTCAGCACTTCCCACTTGGATTCCGCAAACGTAAAACGACGGCTGGTTTTGGCGTGCACCGGCAGGTAAATCATTTCGGCGTCACAACGCTTGGATTCCTGGATGATGGCACCCTGCCAATCGGACGACCAGCACACCTGAATTTCACAGGTCAGGCCCGCCTCTTCCACCGGCTTGCGGATCTGATCGCGGAACCAGAATTCATCGCGGAACAGGTGGTCGTTGGTCGCACGGGTGTCGACCGCTTCACCGTCCACGGCCACAAACACGGTGAGCTTGGGGGAAGGATTACGGAATTTGGATGTAATCAACGCCCGCTCCAGGGCGATGTGTCTGTCGTCGTTGGGGTCCACCACCACGAAAACTGTGTTTTCAGCTTGCATAATTATCCTCTGTGCTGATTACCTGTTAAGGGCTCTGATCTGTCGTGCCTGGGCCTGCTATTGCCGGGGCAACGGCAGGCAATGTGTTAGAGGCAGATACCATACCACTAACCCCCGATCTGCGCAGCAGCCTCCCGCCGCTGTTCGCCCGGGGCTTGCGTCAAATCAACCTTTGCGGTGCTTGCGGATCAAATCGTAGGCGCGCTGGACTTCCTGCGCCCGCTCGGTCGCCATTTTGATCATATCTTCCGGCACACCCTGGCCCATGAGCTTGTCCGGATGATTTTCACTCATGAGCTTGCGATAGGCTTTCTTCAACTCAGCATCGGTGGCAGACGCCTGCACCCCCAACGCGCGGTAGGCGGTGGCCAGCTCATCGGCCGCGGGCGGACGCTGGCGCTGGTCGCGAAAACTGTCTTGGGCCCGCAGCATGCTCATGAGCTGTTCGAACATGGCGCCGCCGTATCCCAGCCCTTCCGCTATGCTGCGCAGCGCACTCTCTTCGCCCGGGTGCAACTCACCGTCGGCCATGGCAATCCCGATCAGGTATTGCAATAACACACGGCGCAGGTCCGGCTGCAACTGAGTGGCGCGATGAAACTCTTGTACCACCGCCGCCGGCGTAAATATGGGCTCAGAGCCAATTTTAAACAGGCTGATTGCCTGATCCCGACGCTCGGCGGTCATGCCATAGCGCACCATCAGGGTTTCGGCGTGGTCGATCTCATCTTTGGTAATCACCCCATCAGCCTTGGCGATGTGCCCCAGGAGCGGGAATAAGGTATTGATGAAGCGGTTTTGTAATTCCTGTTTCTGCTCGGGGGTCAGGCCATAGCCCACCTGCCTCAGCCCCTTGTCAAAGAAGTGGCCGGCAAACGCACCGAGAATCAGGCCCAAAGGGCCAAGCGTAAAAAAGCCCAACAGGCCGCCAACTATTTTTCCGATCATTGCGAGTGTCTTAATCCTTATAAAGGCTGTAAATGGGCTTCCCAGTCGCCTGAGCGGGCGATAGACATAAATGCCTCGCCCAGCGCCAGGCTTTGCTCTTTGGCATGGCGCCAGCGACGTTGGCGCTCGGCATCATTGCCCTTGAATCGTTGAAAATCCTTGCGGTCCGGAATCTGGCCGCCGGCCAAACCCGCCACGTGTGCGGCGCTCGGCGCGATCATCACCACCCAATCCAGCGCATGGGCACCGGCGCGGCGGGATTTGAGGTATTTGTCGTACCAACCCGGCAGCAGCCAGCGATAAAAATGCGGGTACAGGATCAACCCCGGTTCCTGCCAGAAGTTGCCCGGCACCGGGTGATAGTCGATCAATCCGCCGTCGCGATAGATACCCTGTGGGGCACCTGCAATGGCAGTTTTAGGGGCCATAACATAGGGAATCGACCCCGATGCCACCACCGCTTCACGCACATTGTCCACGGACAAGGGTTGTACTTCAGTGGCAATGCCATCCAACCCCGCCACCTTGGGCAGGCGTCGCGGGTCGGCAAACACCACCCGATCAAACTGGCGGTTTAGGTGTTCGCGTCCGCGCAAATTGCGCCAGAAGGCGCCGCCCATACCTTTGGCCAGAGTCAGTCCGGCTTCTTCCGCCATGGCGCCATGGCAGCGTGCCACACCACAGTGATAGTGAAAACGCGGATGCGATAGCAGGTCTTCGGCCTGCGGCCGCTGCAGGAAACGGTCGAGAATTTTCATCAACTCCCGGTGCACTACCGGCTTGTTGATACCGCCCTGGTAGGACTGTTCGATATAACCTTCGGCCAGCTCATTCAGCGCCCAGCCAGCCTGTCGCTGCCCCGCTGCAGCCAACTTCCAGGCGCCAATGGAGGTGCCGAACAAGTGCACGGGCTGATGCGATTGCGGCAACCATTGCTCGAACAGTGCCCGGTCCAGGCCGTAAATCGTCAGCCACTTGGCGGCGCCCGAAGCGCCGAACACACTGGCCACGTGCTCGGGCTGCAATCCATTGGCCCGGATATGCGCCAGGGCTGCCGGACCCGCATAGAGATTCAGGGATGATGCAGACATCGTGAAATCCAAACAAAAACGGCGGCTAGCCTACCCTCAGCTGGCGCCATGTGCAATTTAGGCGGGATTCTCCAACCAGACGCTTAACTCGGATAAGGCGGTGGAGTTGAGCAAATAGGCATTTTGCTGTTTTTGTGCCCGCCGCTGGATTTCCTGGAACAGCGCGGGCAGGTTCTGGTAGGTCCGGCCCGGTAACTGCCCCTCGGCTGAGACATAACCCCACATCTGCAAAAGCGCATCGCGCAGTGGCTCAAGCTCGGGCCGCTGGCGCATGACCAGCAATATATCCTGGGCAACCTGGGCAAAGGCGTCGTTGCCGCGCCCGGCAGTCACTTTGACACTGATGGCGCGATAGGCCTCCATGGAGCGGGCGGCGACCGAATACTTGTAGTGGCTCCAGAGCCCCTGAATAGTGCGGGGTAGCGCAATCCGGCCGCTATCGCGTTCGCTGCCCAGATGCTGAAAGCGCGTGACCACATCCGGCAAGCTGGGCCAGACCAGGTTCAGCGGCGCCAAATGGGTGCGCTGCCCCTGCTCCAAGGGCCCCAGACCGCGTAAGTCCCATTCGGCTTGCATCCAGGCCTCCAGGCAACGCAGGGCATTCAGGCAACGGCCCCAGCGACGGCTGACCTCGGGATCGTCACTTTGGCCACGGGCAGCCAAAAGAGCGGCAATGTGCGCCAATTGCTGACGCAACTCTTCGTTATTCAGGTAGCCGGGCGATAAATCCCACACCAGCATAAGCAGGCCTCACAGGTATGACTTCCGACTCCAAGTGGCAGAGCCGACATGGGTCAGATTGTAAGGACTGGCGCGCCGGCTGGAAAGCCCGCACCTCAGCCGGTCACCCGCCGCCAGAGCGCCCGGGTGATCATCCGAACCTTGGTGGGAAACGGCATGCGCTTGAGATTGGTGCCGACAATGCCCTGGGTAAAGCGGGTTTTCTTGGAATAATCCACTTTCACATCCAGTATCACCGGCCGCCCCTGGGACGCCAGTGCCAAAGCCTCATCCAGACAGCGGTCAATGTCGGCATTGGTTTCCATGCGCAGATATTCAACCCCGGTGGCATCGGCGATGCCCTGCAGGCGCAGATCGCCCAGGCGGGTGCAGGTTTTGCGGTTGTAAGGCACCTGCTGTGCCTGCGAAATCTGGCTCAGCTCGCCGTCGTTGAATACGGTAAATACCGCTCCCGTCCCCAGCGCGGCCGCAGAGAACAATTCCATGGCGGTCATCAGGAAAGCACCATCGCCGATAATACCCACCACCTGGGCCCCGGGATTGGCCAGCTTGGTGCCAATGGTGGCCGGCACCGCGTAACCCATGCAGTTGAAATCCGTGGGCGAAATAAACCGCCGGGCAGCGTGAATAGGCATCAGCTCGGCCGCCAGAAACGTGTGATTGCCATCGTCCACCACCAGAAAATCCTCGTCACCCAATCGCTCGCGTAACGCGGCAAAGTACTTAGCCGGGTTGACCCGATCGGCCACATTGTGGGCAAACCACTCGTCCCGGTAGGCCTGTTTCTGGCGCGCAATCAGGGCTTGCACATCGTCTTTACGGCCGGCGGGCTTGAGTGCCGCCAACGCTTCGGCCAGGCGCGGCAGCAGATCGCGCGCATCACCGGCCAGGCTGATGGCAGCAGGGTAATTGGCATTGAACACCTTGGGGTTGATATCCAGGTGCACCAGATTGGCGGGCACCGTGACGCCAAAACTGCCGGTGGCGATTTCCGCAAACCGGGTACCCACGGCCAACAGGGCATCGCACTCTCTGAATGCCTCGGTCGCCGCCGGCACCGCCGCCGGCCCGAAACTCATGCCGGTGTGCAACGGGTGATTGGCGGGAAAAGCACTCAGGCCCTGCAAGGTGGTGGCTACCGGTGCATTTAACAGGTCGGCAATGCGGGCAGACGCTTCGCCGCAATCCACTGCACCCCAACCGAGAAACAAGCCGGGCTTGTCTGCTTTGGCCAGCAGGGCGGCGGCCGCCGCAATCGCCGCATCATCCACGCGCGTGGTCGATGAGGGGGGCTGATAGGCCGGCAGGTCACCCGCCTCGCCCGTGTCCAGCTGAATATTGACTGGCACTTCCACAAACACCGGACCCGGCTCCCCGCTGATGGCGGTGTTGTAGGCTTCGTACAGGGTCGGGATCACCTGATCGTGGGCAGTGATTTTATAGGTACCCTTGGTGATGGGGGCCAGCATGTCGTGCTGCTTCATGTCGTGCAGCTGGTAGTCAAAATCCGAATTGGTGCGCACGCCACCGGAAATCACCAACATGGGAATGCCATCGAGATGCGCCTCGCCAATACCGGAGGCCGCGTGGGTGGCGCCGGCCGCCGGCACAATCACCAGCGTGCCCACCGAATCGGACGTACGGCTGATGGCGTCGGCCATGAACGCGCCACAGCCTTCGTGCGTTACCAGCACCGGCGTGATCGATGCCGACTGGTCCAGCTCGTCGTATATTTCCGTGTTGTGCACGCCGGGTATGCCGAAAGTGTGCGTGATGTTGAGTTGCTCCAAGGCATAGCGTACAAGCCAGGCGCCGGTTTTTTTCATGGTTCTGCCCTCGTTATTGTTCGTTAATGTGTTGTGCGGCTTTGCGCGCGGTGAGCACGCAGCCGGCCAGAAAAGTGCCTTCGAGCGAGCGCTTGCCACTGGCGCCGCCGCCACCAAAGCCGGCGGCTTCACCGATTGCGTACAAACCGGCAATGGGTTCGCCGGTACCGGTGAGCACCCGGCTGTGTAAATCGGTCTGGATCCCCCCCAGGCTTTTGCGCGAAATCAACCGGCAGCGAATCGCGATCAGCGGGCCCCGGCGCGGGTCGGTAATGGGCGCAGGCTTGACCGTGCGCAGCCGGTCTGGCCGCCAGGCGCGGGCGTGATTGATGCGCCGGATCTGGTCGTCGTCCTGCAGGTGCGGTGGTCGCGCAGTCATCTGGTCCCAGTGCGCCACGGAGGCCTTGACCTTGTGGACCTGCACCGGCATTTCAGGCGTGAGCGCCTGCATCTTTGCCACCAGTTCATCCAGCGAATCGGCCACGAGGAAGTCTTCGCATTCCTCCAGCATCTGTTGCACCAGCGCGTGATTGCCGCGCAGGGTCTGCCAGAGAAATTTAACCAGTTTGTGATCGCGGATGGCCGGGTTATGTTCGGCACCGGATACCGCCAGTTCGTGCGCGGCGATGTGCCAGTTGAGCAGCTGCCAGGTGTGCGGGTGGTGACTGACCTGTTCACAGAGAAAATTGGTGTCAAACCCCGTCACCAGCGGCACCGGCCCGAGCCGGTCGCCCTGCTCGTCCAGCCAAAGGGCCGATTTGCACGGAATCAGGCTGAGACCATGGCCGTCGAAGTGCGGGCGGGGGTGACTCACGCCTGCCGCGTAGTTCCACATATCACTCACATGACTGATGCGCCCCCCCAGCGCCGCCACGCGCTCGTGGATCTGCCCGTCGGCAAAAGGATGGGCGCCATTGAGCAGCTGCGCCTGCGCGGCTTTACCCCAATGCGCTGGCCAATGCTTTATGACTTGTTGTACTGAACCATTGATGCCGCCGGTAGCCACCAGCGTGCGTTGCGCATTCACCCGGAATGCATTGCCCTCACCATCCACACCGGTGACGCCCACCACGCCGTGCTGGTCTGGAATGAATTCAGTGGCGGTATGTTGGTGTAACCACTGCACATGGGATTCAAAGGGTCTGAGTGCGTTCAGCAACGCCTCCACCAGCCCCAGGCCCGCGCCCCACAGCACGTGGTAGCGAGGCAGGCTATTGCCGGGTACAAAGAGGCCTCGCTCAACCCAGTTCACCGCCGGCATGAACTTCAGCCCCAGCGACCTGAGCCAATCATAAATAACGGGCCGACTTTCCTGCACATAAGCCTGTGCCCAGGCTTTGGGCCAGTGATCGTACTGCGAAAATTCGGCAAACGAGGCCCAATCGTTATAGGCAATCGCGGGCGTATCCGGCACCCCCATGCGGCGCTGTTCGGGCGTGCCCACCAGCGCCATGCCACCAAAAGCCCAGCGCGCCAGACCGCCAATGCGCTCGTGCGTATCCCGGTCCACAATCGTCACCTGCCGGCCGGCACGCGCTAATTCCAGCGCCGCCACCAGCCCTGCCACGCCACCGCCAATAATCAGGTTATCTGTCCGATATTCCATCGCCCGCCACTATGGGTTAGTGTGAATCCTGATTGTGGGCCAGTCCCACCGGCTTAACGATAGTAAAAATTCACTAATGCCCCAGCTCGACGCCCTCATTGCCCGCCTCTACCGCGCCACGGCCGACGTGCCCGCCAGCGATTTCCGTACCTGGGCACTGGAAGCCGTGCGCTCGGAAATCCCGTTTGATGGCGCTGTCTGGGGCACGGGTCACGTGAGTGCATTGCATTTTCACACCCGCACCTGCCTGCAGGTAGACGAAGCGCTGTTCGACGATTTGCTCGCACTCAAACACCTCAACCCCATTGGGCACTTTTTTTCCGCCGACAATCTGGTGCCCGGCCAACAACCGCCGGCAGACTTACGCGCCCGATTCGGGCAGGCGATTTCCATGGCCGACCTGATCGATGACGCACACTTTTACGATTCAGACATTTACCGGCTTTGCTTCCAACCACGCGGTATCGAGCGGATTCTGAGCTCGTTGCATTTTCACGACCGCACCGGTATTTACACGCTGTTGAGCTTGTACCGGTTTGACCGCGACTACCCCTTCACTGACGCCGAAAAAGCGCTGCAACAGCAACTGCTGTTTCATTTACTGGAAAGCGAACGCCATGCCTTTGACCTGCGCCTGAAAGCCTCTGAACCGCAACCCGGCGAGCAATTTGCGCTGGTAGACGAAGCGGGCCATTACCATCAGGCCAGTGTGGAATTTCTGGATCTTTTACCCGACAAAAGCCAATTGCCGTTTCTACCGGCCAGCGCGCCGGCACAGTTCGGTTCGCTGCGGGTGCGCATCGAACGCGAGGGTGAATTGTGGGTGGTGGGACTCAGGCCCGAGCAACTGTGGGATCAATTGACCGAGCGGGAAATGCAGGTGGTCAACGGCGTGGCGTCAGGCAAAACCTTCAAAACCATTGGCAAAGAAATTCAGCTTTCACCTTCCACCGTGGCCAATCATTTATACCGGGTGTATCGCAAACTCGGGCTCAGCAGCCGCAACCAATTGCTTGCGTTGATGCAGACGACATAGAAAAACGGCGCCCTGGGGCGCCGTTTTTATTCTGTCTGGAATCAGAACGCCAGTAAATAAGCGTCGTACTCCATGCGCGTAACCGTGTGCCGGAATTCGTTCAGCTCCTGACGTTTGGAGGCCAGGTAAGCACGCTGCAGCGATTCGCCCAGGTATTCGCGTACAAACTGCGAACGTTCAAAGGCGTTGAGCGAATCGGGCCAGTACACGGGCAGGCTCGATGTCATCTGTGAGTAGGCATCGCCTTCCATTGCGGCGGTCGGCATACTTTTCTTCACAATGCCGTCATAGGCGCCGGCCAGAATCGCGGCCAGTACCAGGTACGGGTTGGCATCGGCGCCACTTACGCGGTGCTCAATCCGGGTCGCCGCATAGTCATCGCTGGGAATGCGCAGCGCAACGGTGCGGTTTTCATAGCCCCAGGTGGGCGCCATGGGCGCGTAAGAACCGGGCTGGAACCGACGGTAGGAGTTAAAGTTAGGCGCATAAATCGCCATGGTTTCCACCATGGTGGATTGCACACCGGCAATGGCGTGCATCAATGCTTCCGAACCTTCTTCGGTTTCATTGTTGAAAATGTTGTTGCCCGCATCATCCAGAATACTGAAATGCACGTGCATACCATTACCGGCCATATCGCCAAACGGCTTGGCCATGAACGAGGCGCTCAGGTCGTGGCGACGGGCCACGCTTTTGATCACCCGCTTCAGCATCATGGCGTGATCAGCAGCGCTGATCGGGTCATCTTCGTGGTGCAGGTTGATTTCATACTGCGCAGGCGCAAATTCCTTCACCAGCGTATCCACGGGCACGCCCAGGGTTTCGCAGGCCTCGCGCATTTCGTGGAAGGCCTCTTCGTATTCCTGCATCAGGTCCAGACTGTAAGGCTGACCACCAATGGGGTAGTCGGCATTGGCGTCGGAGCCTGCATGCACCGGCCGGCCGGCAGAGTCACGCTTTTCTTCCAGCAGGTAGAATTCCAGCTCGATCGCCACCACCGGGGTCAGACCGATGGCCTTGAACTTCTGTACCACCTGGTCGAGCACCACACGCGGATCGCCAACGTAGGGCGTTTCATCCAGGTCGGCCATGTGCACGAACATCTGCCCCATGGGGCGGTCGGTCCAGGGCACCCGCGACAGGCTGGAGGCCACCGGCAGGCAAATCCCGTCGGCATCGCCATCATCAAACGCCACTCCGGGCGCGTCGCGCCCCCAGATGTCAAAATTGAGTGTGGTGACCGGCAGCTTCAGGCCGCCTTTGAATGCCTTCAGCAGGTTGTCCCGGGGCAGCCATTTGCCGCGCAATACGCCGTTAATATCGGGCAACAGCACTTCAATGGTTTCAATATCGGGGTTTTGCTCCAGAAATTTTTTCGCTATTTCCAGATCGTTAGCGTTGCTAGGGCCAAGCATGACCTTCTCCATCCGGCGCACAATAGGCGCTTTCGTTACTCTTAGTGTGAATTTAGTAAATTTTTTGGTGTCGCGTGACGAAATATTCAAGCTTCTACAGGTGTTTGTTCGCCCCTTGATGACCAAAATAGCCGCGCAGCGGGTCTTGGTTTGGTGCTGCGTCAAAACAGCCAAGTGAATTGATGAAGAGGGAGAAGACCTCGGACTGTGAGCTCACATCCAGCTTCTGGTATATGTTCTTGCGGTGCCGCCGCAGGGTTTCGGTGGAAATACCGAGCTTATCGGCGGCAAACCGGGTGGCGTAGCCACCCAGCATCAATTCGAGCACATCGCGCTCTCGCGCGGTCAACAGGGATTCTCCGAACAGGCCCACAGCCTTGCGAACCCCTGCTTCAATGCTGGGCTTGGCCTTGCGCACCAGGGTGGCGTGTTGGCGCAGGAGCTGAACTACCATGGGGCTGCAGGCACGCAGCTGGTCCAGTTCGGCATCGCTGAAATGGGTGCCGGAGCGGGAACGCATCAGGCACAGGTGCAAGCGGGTCTGCTCGTCTACCTGAGCCACAAAGACCACCTCATCGCACACATCCTGGCCATCGTAGTACTCGGAACGGGCAGAATTGGCAGCTGCGCGCCAATGGCTCAGGCCGGTGCCCAGATCACCGTTGCGGGAAAGCCGGTAGAACGGGTCCTGCCGGAAGGCGCCGGCGACGTATTCCTCCACCTGCTGCTCGCGGCGGGCGCCGTTAAGCCGGTGGAACACCACCACGGGCTCGGGTTTGTCGCGGGTGTATTGCCACACCTGCGGGTAGTCGATGGGCAGGGTGGCGGAAAGCGCATCCACCAGTGCACTGTAAAAGTCAGAGGTTCCAAGACAGGCAACTGCCGTTGCCATTTCACGATTCCAGACTTCAAGGGCCTGTGTGTGCAGAGTCATTGTTAAACAGGGCTTGGGGCCCACACCTCGTTCGGTCGCTGATTTGTGCCTGTTAAAACAGAATAATTATTCTATTTTGAGGCTGCAAGTTTTTACGTTGGTATCAATTCACCCAGCTGCAAACCTGCATCCCACTTGTTATCACCCTGGGCTTGCCAAAAAATGTGATCACAAATACGATATTGACCATAATCTACTCGCCCGAATGAAACAAGTCAAATGCGCTATGGCCGATAACCTCCCCCCGTTCAAAACCCAGCAGGAGCGCGTCTACTTCCAGCTCCGCGAAGCCATATTGTGTGGCCGCTTTGTACCCGGCCGGGCGGTGACCTTGCGCGGCATTGCCGACATGCTCGACGTCAGCCCCATGCCCGTGCGCGAAGCCCTGCGCCGTCTGACGGCCGAAAATGCCCTGACCCTGCAGGACAACCGGCGCGTCGCCGTGCCGCAGATGACCGCCGACAAGCTCGCGCAAATCGTGGAAGCCCGCGTGGCACTGGAAACACAAGCGGCGCTGCGGGCCTTGCCGCACATGACCGAACAGCACCTGCAGCACTTAATTACCCTCGATGATCAGGTCACTGAAGCGATCAAGGTACAGGATGCCGAGGCCTACATTCGCACCAACCTGGAATTTCACGCCAGTATGTACCGGTGCGGGCCCAATGACGTACTGATGCCGTTGATTGAAAGCCTGTGGCTACAGAGCGCGCCTTTTATGCGACTTGTGCTAAACCGTATAGGGCTGGGGTATATCACCGACCGCCATGTACAGGCCACGGATGCCATCGCCAGCCGCGACGCGCTTGCACTCAAGCTCGCTATCGCCAGCGACATCCGCGAGGGCATCGGTGCGCTCGGCCAGGAAGAGCTTGAGGCCGCCCTGTCCGGCGAGGACTAACCCTCACAGGGGTGTTGCCAACCACACCAAAAATGTGATCACATTATGGTTATGACAGGGCAGCCGACGCTGCCCGCATGAGATTAACGCGCCTGCCGCCACAGCCGGCTGCGCTTTGCCAGCCACACTAGGAGGTTCCATGAGCCAGGTCTACAAACAGCGCTCCACTGCCGAATGGCAATCCATGGATGCGGGTCACTACCTGCACCCGTTCACCGACTTCGCCGACCAGATGGAGCGCGGCAGCCGCATTATCACCAAAGCGGAAGGCCCCTACATTTACACCAGCGAAGGCCAGAAGATTCTGGACGGTATGTCCGGCCTCTGGTGCTGCAACCTGGGCTACGGCCAGGAAGAAATCGTCAGCGCGGTGACCGAGCAGCTGCGCGAACTGCCGTTCTACAACAGTTTCTTCCAGTGCGCGCATCCGCCATCAATCGAACTGTCCACCAAGCTGGCAGAACTGGCGGCACCGCACATGAACAATGTGTTCTTCACCGGTTCAGGCTCTGAAGCCAACGACACGGTAATCCGCATGGTGCACCGCTACTGGGATCTGAAGGGCGAGCCGGATCGCAAGATCTTCATCAGCCGCCACAACGCCTACCACGGTTCCACCATCGGCGGCGCCAGCCTCGGTGGCATGGGTGGCATGCACAGCCAGTTCACCCGCCTGCCCTACGTTCATCACGTAGACCAGCCTTACTGGTTCGGCGAAGGTGGCGACATGGACAAGGACGCGTTTGGCCTGAAAGCGGCGCAATCGCTTGAAACCAAGATTCTGGAACTGGGTGCCGACAAGGTAGCGGCCTTTATCGGCGAGCCCATTCAGGGTGCCGGTGGCGTGATTGTGCCGCCGGCCACCTACTGGCCTGAAATCCAGCGCATCTGCGACAAGTACGGCATTCTGCTGGTGACCGACGAAGTGATCTGTGGCTTCGGCCGCACCGGCCACTGGTTCGGCGCCGACTACTTCGGTGTGAAACCCGACCTGATGCCCTTCGCCAAAGGCGTAACCAACGGCTACCAGCCATTGGGTGGCGTGATGGTAGGCGACCGCGTTGCCGGCGTACTGAAAAGCCAGGGCGGTGAATTCGCCCACGGCTACACCTACTCCGGTCACCCGGCCGCCTGCGCCGCCGCCCTGGCCACCATCAAGATTCTGGAGCGCGACAAGGTGCTGGAATCGGTGCGTGAAGGCAAAGGCAAGCTGCTGCAGGACAAACTCGCCACTCTGGCCGATCACCCGATCGTGGGCGAAGTGCGCGGCGTTGGTTTTGTGGCCGCGATCGAGCTCACCAACGACAAGCAAGCCCGTACCCGCTTTGACGATAACTGCACCGCCGGCGCCCTGTGCCGTGCGGCGTGTATCGAGAGCGGCCTGGTGATGCGCGCCGTGGGCGATACCATGATCATTGCCCCACCACTGACCATGACCGAAGCCCAGATCGACGAGCTGGTCACCAAAGCCCGCAAGGCACTGGATCTGACCCAGCAGCGTCTGGGTAAATAACTTGCCCGTTGAATAAAAAAAGCCCCGGTAAATCCGGGGCTTTTTTTTGGAGGACTTTCTGAATCCAGGTAACCGACGAAACCCTTTTACCCGAACACTCGGGTTAACTAACGCTTCAGGGGCACCCAGTCAGACCTCAGATACCATCTGACGGTAACAAAGTTCTTGCCTTCACGTCGTCAGCATCTTTTTTGGCGAACACCGGCAGATAGTCTTCCTGCTTTTCCACTACGCTGGCGCGGTTTTTTTCAAACCACTGACGGGCGGCATCAGACATTTCCACCCGCTTGGTTTTCTCCTGCCATTGTGCAAAGTTTTTATCCGCTGTATTGAAATCGGTGCTGCCATCGGCGCGCACAGGTTGCAGAGAAAAACGTGCTTTCCAGGCGCCCATACGCGGCGTTACCATCGCATAGTAGGTTTTTCCCGCCACCAGTTCGGCATTCATGAAATCCGCCGCTTCCGACACCACCATAAATTGGTAGTTGCCGGGTGCCACGTCATACACTACTTTGGTGTCATTTTCGATAATACCGATGAAATCAGTTTTGCCACCGGTCACATCATAGAGAGATGCACTGATCACATGGCCCAAAAAAGATGAGCGCATAAAGACCACTTGCGCCTTGTCGGCGGGTGCAGCCACCACTTCCTGATTACTGGCGACCTGCATAGGGTTAGTGCCAGCACAACCCACCAGTACCGCCAATGATGCTAAAACTAAAACTTTAAACAGTTTCATAAAAATCCTTCTCTGAGTGTTGTGAATAACCGCTAAGCGTCTCCACGCTTAGCGGGGTTTGGAATCCTTGAAAGTAAAGCTGGCTACAACGGGAATTTGCGTGGCAATGGAATTCAACTTCGCCAGCGCCTTCAACTGATCAACCCCAGCCAATAACTGGAAGTCCGCAAGATTGACCACCAGCGGTGCGATCGTTGTGGCCTGAATGGCACCGTCTGCCAAGCGGGTAACACGCAAAGGCAGCTGGTAGCTTTTTTCGGCGCCGTGCAAGGTAACGGCAATGGTCTGCTCGAATTGAATCTGCTCACCGGCAGCGAGTGCGTTTACCGCTACCATATCCACTTTAGCGGTGATGCTCAGCACAGGAAATTTGGCAACTTCCAGCAGGTGCTCTTTCATCCGCTGATCGCGGATGTCAATGTGGGTCACCAGACTTTCCGCCTGAATATCGACCCTGACGTCACCCTGGGCCGACAGCGAGCCGTTGAGCGCAGTAAAATGATGAACTTCAGCAATGGCGGCGTTTTTAGTGGACACCAAATGAAGAGACGAACGTGAACCATCGAGCGTAAGGCCGGCGTGAGCCAACCCCGCCCAAAGGCCACTCACAAGTAATAAGACACGCACAAACATAACAAACCTCCCTATTCAATAAACGCCAGAGCCTACTGCGCCGGCTGTTCCGGTTCAAGCCCGCCAGCGTTTGAATATCAACGAGGTGTTGATACCGCCAAAGGCAAAGTTGTTGGACATGACATAGTCGCAGTCAATGGCCCGGCACTCGTCGCGGATATAATCGAGGGCGCCACATTGCGGATCCGGGTGTTGCAGATTGCAAGTGGGGTGAAACCAACCTTCATTCATCTGATGGATTGCCGCCCAGGCTTCGATGGCACCGCAGGCACCGAGTGTGTGCCCGGTATAACTCTTCATGGCACTGATAGGCACAGTATCACCAAACAGGCGCGCAGAGGCTTGCGATTCCGCCACATCGCCTCGGTCCGTGGCCGTGCCGTGGGCTGAGATGTAGCCAATATCCGACGGTTTCAGTCCGGCGTCGACCAGCGCCAGGCGCATGGCCTGCTCCATCGTCTCGGTATTGGGCTGGGTGACATGTAAGCCGTCGGAATTGGTGCCAAAGCCCACCACCTCAGCATAAATGGTGGCCCCGCGCGCTTCGGCCGACTCCAGCGACTCCAGAATCAGACTGCCGGCGCCTTCGCCAATGACCAGGCCGTCGCGATCCCGGTCAAATGGCCGCGGCGTGGCTTCTGGTTTGTCGTTACGGGTACTGGTGGCAAACAAGGTGTCAAACACCGCCGCTTGAGTGGCGCATAACTCTTCGGCACCACCCGCCACCATCCACCGTTGCTGACCGGCGCGAATCGCTTCGTACGCCAGACCAATGCCTTGACTGCCCGAGGTACAGGCACTGGAGGTGGTGTAAACCCGACCTTTCAGTCCAAAAAACACACCCACATTCACAGGCGCGGTATGAGCCATCATCTTGATATAGGAGTTGGCGTTCAGCCCACCGGTGTCTTCCTCAATCAGCATGCGACCAAAATCCACAAACGCCGACGTCGAGCCGGCGGACGAACCATAGGCAATCCCCATGGAGCCATCCTGAATCGCAGGGTCCTTCAACAGGCCCGCTTGCTCCAATGCCAGTTCAGTGGCGCGGGTTGCCATAATGGCCACCCGGCCCATACTGCGCACCATTTTGCGGGTGTAGTGGGCGGGGGTTTCGAATTCCGCCGGGCCGCCCAAGCGCGTGATAAGGCCGTTGTATTTGTCCCAATCGGGCATGTAGCGGATACCGGTGCGGCCGGCACGAAGATTGGCAGACACACTGTTCCAGTCATTGCCAATGGGCGTAATGGCTTGCAAGCCGGTTACAACAACACGATTCATCAGCACAAACCACCATTTACCGAGATCACCTGACGGGTGATATAACCGGCGTCCTCCGACATTAAAAACGCCACCGCGGCGGCCACTTCGTTCACCTGCCCCAGACGTTGCGCCGGGATCATTTTCAATGCGTGCTCCGCCACTTCCTCGCTCACCATTTCGGTTTCAATCAAACCGGGAGCCACACAATTGACGGTAATTTTCCTTTTCGCCAGCTCCAGTGCCAAAGCTTTGGTGGCACCTATCAGGCCAGCCTTTGCCGCCGAATAATTCACCTGGCCACGATTACCCATGACCCCTGACACGGACGACATCACCACTATGCGCCCCGGCTGACGCCGGCGCACCATGGGCATGGTAAGCGGGTGCAGTACGTTATAAAAACCGTCCAGGTTGGTGTGCACCACCTGGTCCCAGTCTTCATCGGTCATGGCGGGGAAAGCGGTATCTCGCGTGACACCTGCATTGCACACGACGCCGTAATAGGCGCCATGCTGCTCGATATCGGCGTCAATGGCCGCCCGCGCTGCGGCGCGATCGGCCACATCAAATTGCAACACGCGTACACTGCGCCCGATATCGCGGATACGTTCCGCCACGACTTCGGCCTGCGCCATGCCATTCCGGCAATGTAATACCAGATCAAAGCCTTCGCGCGCCAAACGCTCGGCGATGGCCGCCCCTATGCCCCGGCTGGAGCCTGTCACTAACACTGTCTTGCTCATAATCCTGCAATACTGCTTGTTGTTTTCACTTTCATTCAATTGCCAGCGGCCAGAAAGGCGGCCGGATCTTCTGGCTCAAATACATTCAGGTTGGCACTCACCTCGATGCCTTCCGCGGCGACACGGCAATCAAACACGGACAGACCGTTGTCGCCTTTGAGCAGTGGTTTCACGCATACCGTCAGCTGTGTGCCCGACGCAAAAAACGCTACGTTGCTCCGGTACTTGCGGGTTCCTACTAAAAAACCCAGTTCCACTTTACCTCCTGCGCTCAGGGCCAGATGACCGGCGTAAGCGGCCACTGCCTGCGCCATATACTCAATCGCCACCAGCGCCGGTACGCCGTCGGATTCGTAAAACGGGCTGTCGGACTCAATCGACACGCCCGCTACCAATCCCTTGTCGGACACCGTTAACACCTGCTGCAACAGGCTCATGGGCTGGTCGTGAGGTACCAACTGCAATACCGGCCAGGGTGATGCTGTGCCACCGATATCGGCCATCATTTCATCCCTGATCATGGTCATCCCCCTGTGCCAACAGCAACGCGATATTATTTCCACCAAACGCAAAAGAACTGCTCATGGCGATGCGCGGCGCAGACTCTGGCCAGTGGGTATCGCCGGCAACCAATTGCAGCGACGCCAACTCTGGATCGAATTCACCATCCCAACGGTGCGGCGGCAATCGCCCGGCTTGCAGCGCCAATGCGCAAATGCCCGCCTCCAGCGCGCCCGCAGCCCCAAGGGTATGGCCGGTAAAGGGTTTGGTGGAACTGGCTTTCACAGTGCCCAACACCCGCTGTACCGCAAATGACTCCATTTTATCATTGAGCGCTGTGGCTGTACCGTGCAGATTCAGGTAGGTGACGAACGATGCGTCCAGCGCCGCATCCGCCAATGCGCCATTCAGCGCCCGCTCAGCACCATGCCCTTCCGGATCGGGCGCGGAGATATGGTGTGCGTCGGACGACTCGCCCACACCCAGCAATGCAATCGGCCCGGGTTCACGCGACATCAGAAACAGCGCGGCACCCTCACCGATGTTGATACCATTGCGGTTAACGCTCATGGGGTTGCATGGACTGGCAGATATGGCCTCCAACGCGCCAAAACCCCGTACCGTAAGCGCACAGAGCGCATCGGCGCCACCAGCAATCACCCAATCAACCAGCCCGGCGTTCAATAGGCGCCGGCCACTGGCCAGGGCTTTGGCGCCGGACGTACAGGCCGTCGACAGGGTATAAGCAGGGCCGGTGACGCCAAGCCTTTGTGCCAGAAAAGCGGCAGGTGCCGCGATCTGCTGTTTGGCGTAATCGGGCGCCCGGTTCATGCCGGGGGCGAAACAGGCTTCACTTTCACTGATACCTGAGGTGGACGTGCCAATTATCACCGCTACCCGACTGAGATCCACGCCGGTGGCGATGGCCTGCCAATCATCGGCGATTTGCTGCCAGGCCGACCAGAGTATCTGGTTGTTGCGACTGCACTCGTGCTCTGACCAGGCACTCGTATCGGGCAGAGGCGCGTTTACCCGGCCAACAGGCAGCGGTTGTCCGGGACTGTAGTCATCGGTCACGGTCAATGGCGAAGAAAAGGCAGCATCCCACAAACTTTGACGGTGCGCCTCTTTGCCAATGCCCAAGGCAGAAGTGAGACCGTAGTTGTGTAAAAAAACGGGTTTCGTCATGCTTCGGCCTCGCGCATGCGGATCAATTCCACCAATGCATTTAATCGACGATCCGCCTGCACCACGTAGGGGTTGTCCGTATCCCATACATAGCCGGCCAATATGGAGCTGATCATGCCTTTAATCCGTTCATTCTGTTGCGGCGAAAAAATAACGTCCTGAAAACGGCCGTCATACCAGGCAGTGACGTAGGTTTTAAAGCATTCGATACCAGGCTTAAGCCGCTCAGTGTAATCGCGCTGCCAATCCACCGGCTTGCCGGCCAACTGCCGGATCACCAGCGCCGATGCCAATTGCGCAGATTTAAACGCGATGGCCACGCCCGACGAAAACACGGGATCGAGAAATTCTCCGGCATTGCCAAGCAGGGCAAAACCGTCACCGTGCAATGACGACACATCTGCAGCGTAACCTTTTATCTGCCGCACGTCTGCGCACACTGTGGCATTGGCGAGCAGCGCACTGAGTGCCGGTAATTCGGCAAGCCAGGCCGCCAATCGTGACTCAGGATCGGCACCACGGCTGTCCAATACCGCGGCTTCTGCCACCACACCCACCGAACAGCGGCCCTGCGACAACGGAATCAACCAGAACCACACGTCATTATGTTCGGGGTGCACATTGACGAGAATTTTGTTGCGATCAAAGGCCAGATCAGCAATGCCATCCTCCACATGTGTGAACAGCGAGCTGCGCACCGGAAAAGGGCTGGGTTTTTCCAACCCAAACAACCGGGGCAATACCCGGGCAAACCCCGATGCATCCAGTACAAATTTCGCCAACTCGGTACTTTCACCCGCCGGCCCCCGCAACTGAATCGAAGATAGCCCCTTGGTGCGCGAAAGGTTGGTGACTTCTGTCTCGAATCGGAGGTCGGCGCCGCGCTTAGCCACTTCATCGGCCAATAGCTGATCAAAGCGAGCGCGTTCTACCTGGTAAATGGTACCCGGGCCGGGACTGTATTTTCGCTCAAAATCGAACGCGGTATAACGCTCGCCACATCGAAAGGCAGCGCCGTTTTTAAACTGGAAGCCGGCGTCGTGTACGCACTGATCCAAGCCCGCTTGTTCAAGAAATGTCATACACGCGGGCAGTAAGCTTTCACCAATAGAGAAACGCGGAAACCGGTTTCGCTCCAAGACCAATACCCGCAATCCCTTCTGCAGTAACAGAGCAGCGGCCAGACTACCCGCCGGCCCTGCGCCGATAATCGCTACATCATAAATCATGGCAGATTCCTGCCTGGCGCCTGTACATCCAGAGCCTGTACGGAAATTGTTGTCACCTGTAATTCAGGTCCTTGCGCTTGGGTTATTTTGACGCTCGAAAAAGGCGCGAGACTATCAAACTGGAATACCATGTAAGGCGTCCCGTTGCGATACACTTGTCTCAATGCCCGATCCTTATCTTCGGTTAGGCTCCAACCCGCCGGCATAGCGGCATTGATATCGGCCAGCGGCCAATAGGCCCACTGAATCTGACGAATCAGTTGGTGCAATTGGTTCGCGGGAATATCCGGCAATGCATGACGAATCCGTATTTCACCGTCTTGTTGCGAAATATTAAACAAAAGCTGGCCTGCAAGACTGAGCCCCGCCAGGCTGAATACATTGCTCTCACGGCTCCAGACCACATTGAATTGCCTTTGTCCCTGCGGCGCTGGCACGCTCACCAATTGGTTTACCTGGACATTCTGGCCCAGCGCTTCAGGTAACAGCAACGGCGGTGTCTGCGCACACGCCGCCAGCAACAAACCCCAAAAAACCAATATCAGAGCGCGTAACATCAGTTCACCAACCGGCATTCCAACAGGGTATGACTCACGCCGATATCATCGGTGGTGGCCACAATTTCCATGCCCGCCGCCTCCACGCAACGGCGAAAGACATCGGAGTGATACATCTGGCTATTGCCGTTGGCCAGGCAGGTAAAATACAGCGAAGTCTGCTGCAGACAGAAGGCCCCGGCCTCGAATTTCTGACGGTCCCAGAAAGTTTCCATGATAAAAATCCGGGTATCTTCATCAGACACAGCCGCAACCTTGTTCAGAATGCCGGTAATTTCTGCATCGGAAAAACAATCGAGAAACTGGCTCATCCACACTACATCATGCCCCTTGGGCAAACCCAGCTCCGGATTCAGAATATTGGTGGGGTAAAAGCTCACCCGGGCCGCACCTGCATGATCTTTTATTGCTTGCGTGGCCAGCGCCACCTGCTGCGGCAAATCCACCAGCGTGACCTGAACTTTGTCATCATGGCTCACACAGGCTCTCGCCCACTTGCCGGTATTACCACCAATATCCATTAACCGGGTTACCGGCTTGGCAAACACCTTGTCCATGACCAGGCCAAACGAACCGTCTGAATAGTAGTGATCAAACGCCAGCCAGCTCTTCAGCTGTTGTTCGGTGAGCGAGGACAAACCTTCGTAAATGGTGGACCAATCGCCCAATGCCTTCAGGCCTGCCGGCTCACCTTTTTCAATGGCTTCATCCAGATGAAAAAAACCCTGGTAATTAATGTCGTGATTGAAATCGAAATTGGCGATAGTCATGGGGTCTGTCAGCACGAACAACCCGGTTTTCGTGAGGCGGTAGCTGCCATCGTTTAAAGTGCAAAGGCCGATACCCAAAGAAGCTTCCATCAATACCCGCACACCATAATCGCTGATATTCGCTTGCGCCTGCAGCTGCTCCAGTGTGACACCCCGGCGGCCAGCACCGGATACAATCTCGAGCAAACCGAATTTACGCAAGCAACGTGCAGCCTGAAATGCCAGAGGGCCAAAGGCCAGCTTTTGCGCTTCATAACGTGCATCGAGCGCGGTAAGTTTATCGTCGGTAAAGTAAACGGGCCGATTATCGGTCATCGGTTTTCCTCAAAATTATTCGGTATCAGATTTTACGATGGGTTGCACCATTAGAGGCACCAGCAACCACACCAGTAGAAGGCCGTATGCGGCCACAGTGCCAAAACTTTTCAACACAGGCGTGGTGCACAATGCCAGGAGCCCAAACGCCAGTAGACTGGTGAGAATGGACAGACTGGCTCCGCGCCAGGCCTCCGGGCCTGGACTGCGAGCGAAAAAAATGCTGCTGTCAAACCCCACACCCAACACCAACAAAAGCGCAAGGCAATGAAATAAATTGACGCCGCCATCCATTACTGCCACAAGCCACAGAACAGCGATGGCTGCCACCAGTGGCGAAGCCAGTAACAGTGCACCCGCAAGGCCATAGCGAAACCACAAGGTGAGGGTCAACACAACCATCGCCACCTGCACCCACAACAACAACCAATGGCGATACTTGGCCAATAAGTCACTCAGCTCTGCGCCCCGGTCAACATAGGTCCACGAACCCTGCGGCAAATTCGCCAACTGATCGGTTGTGAGCACGAATTCCGGGTAAACGAATGCCAGGGTTGCGGATGGCAGCAGATAAAGCGCTGCGAGTTCCGCGTTCACATGATCGAGTGTCATGGGTAACTCAGCTATTGCTGCGATAGCCTCGTCCGCCATAGACTCTGCGCCCAATGCAGAGAACCAAACCGGCAAACTGGCTTGGTAGAATTGTGACAGGCGCGCGAAATCGGACATTTGCTGTGTCTTTTCAGGCAACCATTGTCTGACGCTCTGAGACTCAATACCCTGTGCGTTTAAAGCGGACTCCAGTGTCTGCAACTCTTTGAACAAATCATCGCTGTCATGACCTCGCACCAAGAAATAGCGCCCCGGTCGCGGTGCCTGGCTGATGGTTAAAAGCGCTTGCTCCTGGGCCAACATACTTTCGGTAGAGGTTTGCAGGCTGGCCACCTGATCCCGGCCAGGCAACCACAATAATGACACCAGCGCCAATACCAGTATCCCGAGTGATACACGGGGAAAGGCTGGCACTTTTGCAGCCAGCTGACGCCATGCGTCGGCCAGATTGAATAACGGTTGCACAAGTCTGGAACGGCTCGGCGACTCGGCATGTTCCGGCAACCATAAAACCACCGACAACCAACTGGCCGCCAACCCTACGCAACTGAACAGTGCCATTTGTGTAAGCCCCGGCATGTGCACCGCAGCCTGCAAGCCATAGGCTACCAGACTGGTGAACAGCCCCAGCCCCAGAGCCGGCAGCAACTGACGGAAAGTCTGGCCATGCTGTTGGCCATTGCGTGCGTGGATGCCATAGTCAATGGCCACACCAATAAGTGACGCACCAAAGGCCAGCGTAATCAGATGCAGACGCTCAAAACTCCACACGCTGACCACCAACGCGATCAGCAAACCCGCACTCAATGACGCCAATAAAATCAGGCTCGAACGACCAAAGGCGGCAGCTAGTACCAGGATCACACCCAACAGTGAACCCAGACCGATAAAACTGATTTCATCGCGCGCCTGATGCGCGCCATGCGCCGCGTGAAATACCATGCCCGATTGCAATAGCTGCACGCCTTCTGGCAAACCGGCGCGCAGTGAGTGGACCAATGCCGGTAAAGGCGTCGTTAACGCCTGAGCAAAAGCATCGGTGGACAGTTCGTATTGCAGCAGGCGCCAGTGCAGACCGTCCAGCAACCGGCTGGGATAACCCTGATCCAATTGCAGCGCCGATGCACGGGCTTGCTGTTGCAAAAAATTCTGAAACAAAAACAAAGGATCCTTTACCGGATCATAGCGGCCGTCGCCCACCGGGGCATACAAGCGCAAGCGCGCGGCGTCGATTATCGCCTGTGGTGAAGATTGCATTGCTTGCCGGTCGTCTGTTGCCAGCAGGTGATAGCGATGCGGCCAATAGGATTGCCACAACTGCTGAGCTTGCCGGCCCGGCTCGATGTAGCGCCAGTCACCATCCGCCAATTCACGCCGGACCTGCTCTGCCGCCGCCAGACTTGTTTCTGCATCAGCCGCCCCCACCGCCAGTAAAAAGCGGTTGCTGCTCAATTGCGCCAGATGCTTATCTGCCTCAATCCGCGCGTCATACCATTCGCTGCGGGCATGGTCGGGCAGCAGCGCCAACAAGTCAGTATCAAATTGGTAATCCGGCAAACGCCAGATCAGCGATAATGCCGCTGTCAGCACCAACACCAGCCAGCCTTTGGCCAGCAATGGGCGTTGCCCCTTCATGGCAGAGGAACCAAACGGATGCGGGTACTGTTGGCGTTGGTTTCTTCAACGATAAGCTGTTGCACCCGCTCGCAGCCTTCGGCGCCTACGCGAGTGATGGCCTGCTGCAATGCCACATCGCGCACCTTCAGGTCCAGCCGCCAACAATCGCCATCCAACGCGAGATCCGTTACCGCAAAATGCGCCAACAGTGCCGTCACATCACCACGGACCAAGGCGCGCATCAGCTCGCTGACCACCGCCACGACGGGTTGCTCGGTGCGGGATAATGACCAGACCCGCTGGCCGCCAGACCATTGTTCGATGGCTTCAGTTGTGAACCGGGTTTCGCTGGCAAAGGGCTTCAGGGTTCGCCAATGCAATTGCTGATCCTGCACGGCAAACTCACCGCTGGATTCCAGCGCTAAAGGCAACCCCTGCACGGTTTTCCATTGCTGAAATTCACCCTCTGTCAAAGGCGTGGTCAGTCGTACCGACAACGCTTCAGCCACCTCGTGAGGGGCGGTGGCGAGCGCATTCATGGCAAGCAGATAAAACATCACCGGCCACAGGCGCGCGCGACTCACAGGGATGACTCCGCGAGCCAAGGGGCCAGCTTTTGTTTTAATACCGGCGGGGTGGCCAACTCCATTGCGCCAGTGGCAATATTCACTGCCACCTGGTCAGTGTGACCAAAGGTGATGCGTTTGCCTTCACTGTTGCGCGCGGTGTAGGCAATTCGCAAACGGTTCTCCCACTCTACAATGCCGGCTTCCACACTGATGGTTTCGCGGAAACGGGCCGGACCAGGGTAGCGGATATGCAGATCAACTACCGGCCAGGCAAAGCCTGAATCCCGCATTTCAGGGTAGTTGTAACCAATTTTATCGAGCAGCACACAGCGCGCCACCTCAAAATACTTTACGTAGTGACCGTGCCAGGCCACAGCCATAAGATCGACATCGTGAAAAGGAATTTTCACCGTCGCTGTTGCACTGACCAGAGGTTTAACTTTTGCCATCACGCCGCCGTATAACATTCAAACTGTTGTTGAATAATCGCTACACAGGTGTTGCGCAGATCCCATTCCAACGCACGGTCTTCGCCCACAAATGCACTCACAGAACGCACACTGCGCATAAAACGCTGCAGCTCTGGTGCCAGAGCGTCGTCGCCCACATCGCCCTGGCGCAAGCGCAGCTCAACGCCTTGCACCATCGCCAGCAGGCCAGCCGCCGCCACTTGCTCCGTTAATGTCAGCACCCGCAAGCAATCACGCGCGCTGATGGTACCCATGCTGACTTTGTCCTGATTGTGGCATTCAGTGGAGCGCGAAAAAACGCTCGCCGGCATGGTGTGCTTAAGCGCTTCTGCGGTCCAGGCACTGGCGCCAATCTGTACCGCTTTAAAACCATGGCTGATGGCGCGCCGGTCGCCGGTGGCGCCGGAAAGATTGGATGGCAGCCCGTGATTGAACTTCACATCCACTACCATGGCCAGCTGGCGATCGAGCAGGTCTGCCAGGTTAGCCACTGCATTTTTCAAACTGTCCATGGCAAACGCAATATGGCCACCGTAGAAGTGCCCGCCGTGTAAAACATGCTCGCCCACGCCATCAATAATCGGGTTGTCATTGGCAGAATTGATTTCGTTTTCTATTAACTGGCGCAAAAATGGAAGCGCATCAGCCAGCACGCCGATGACATGGGGTGCGCAGCGCAATGAGTAGCGATCCTGCAGGCGCTGGGGATTTCTGGGCGGCTCGCCTACGTGCAAATCATCGCGCAACCAGGCCGCTACCTGTTGCTGTCCCGGGTGAGGCTTCACCGCAAACAGCAACTCGTCAAAATGATGGGCATTGCCTTTGCTGGCGATGGTGGCCAGGGCGGTAATCCGGGTGGCAAGACGCATCAGATACTCTGATCGGCC
Source organism: Simiduia agarivorans SA1 = DSM 21679 (assembly GCF_000305785.2). Lineage (NCBI taxonomy): Bacteria > Pseudomonadati > Pseudomonadota > Gammaproteobacteria > Cellvibrionales > Cellvibrionaceae > Simiduia > Simiduia agarivorans. The sequence continues at coordinate 1,572,621 of NC_018868.3, forward strand.
AAAGGCTTCGCACGCCAGTGCGGTCATGACGGCGGTGCCGTTCATCAGCGCCAGGCCTTCTTTGGGACGCAACTTCAACGGCGTAATACCCAACATCTGGTATACCTCAGCGGTGGCACGACGCTCACCCTGAAATAACACCTCGCGCTCACCACACAATACCGCGGCTACATAGGACAAGGGGGTCAGGTCACCACTGGCGCCCACCGAACCCTCCTGAGGAATTACCGGCACTATGTCTTTTTCCAGAAGCAACGTCAGGCGCTGTAACAACGCCAGACTGACGCCGGATACCCCCTGACACAGGCTTTGCAGACGCACGGCCAGCACAGCGCGAGACTGCTCCCGGCTCAGCACGTCGCCCATACCACAGCCGTGGAAGGTGTAGAGGTGCGCTGGCAACTCATCTACCAGTGCAGGCGGAATCGACACGGTGCACGAGTCTCCGTAACCGGTGGTCACGCCGTAAATTACCCCTTCCTCAGCCAGAAGCCGATCAAGAAAATCAGCGCCGGCGTTGATTTTGGCAATGAATTCAGGGCTGTCGGACAGGCGCACAGCAGCGCCCTTGGCCACGGCCACTATGTCTTCAATGGATCTTGGATTGGAGTCAAAGGTAATCATGGATTTTCAGCTTCTTTAAAATCATGGTCGGTTTTCTGGCGTTCATCGATGCGCCAGAAATCGTAAAAATTGCCCCACTGCAAGGGAAATTGGCGGGCAAATTCCCCCAGTCTGTCGGCAAACTGCTGAACATAGGGCTGCAGTGATGCTTCCCTTTGGCCACGTTTCATAATCAGCCGATCTGCCAGGGGTTGTAAGTGAATATCGTAGCGATTGCCGGTTTTCACACAGCAAAGAAAAAACACCGGTCGACGCAAAAGCGCAGCCAGCATAAACGGGCCCAGCGGAAAATCTGCAGCCTCGCCCAGAAATTCAGCCGATAGGAGACGTTCATTGCGCGCACCCTCGCCCACCGCCGTCCGGTCACCGGCAATCGCCAACAGCTCACCCGCCGACAATCGGTCCGAAAGCATCATGGCGGTAGCCGGTGAAATATCAGTCACCTGAATTAAATTGATCGCGCGCTTACCCGACACGTCGCTCACCATGCGGTTGAATTTTTCGGCATGTGCGGTATGCACCAAAGCGTTGACCTGCGCTCTCTCCCACCGCTCAGCCAAGGCCATACTGATATCCACATTACCCATGTGAGCCACCAACAACACCGCCCCTTCGCCTTTCGCAATCAATTGATCGAGCGGATCGAAGCCGTGGATAACAAATTCCGAGTCCAGACAATCAAACCAGATGGCGAGTTTGTCCAGCAGCAATTCACCATAGGTCATGAAGTGGGTAAAGCTTTGCCATCCGCGACGCCAAGCAGACCAATCCGCATTATCCGTGGCACGCGCAAGAAAATCCAAAGACGCGCGCCGCGCAGTACCTTTAAATAAAAAGAAATACAGCATGACCGGTAACAGAAACAACCGAAACAAAGCTCGACCAAAAAAACGGTAGGTTATGAACAGTATTTTCAAACCGAGTAATGATCCGGCTTCTTTTTTTTCCGACCAATGGCTCACAGTGCGCGACCTCGCTTCTGCAAACCGAGCAACCAAAGAGGCCAGCGCCACAACATGCCGAAAAACAGCCGGGCATGCATACAGGAAATCAACCAATTGTCCATACCCGGTAGAAAATGAGATACGCCGTCTTCAGGGTAATGCACGCGAGTGGAAAGCTGCTTTACATCACCGCCGCGCCAAAACCAGCGCACCAGTACCTCAGGATCAAAATCCATGCGGTTCCCGGTGTATTCCTGCTCCAACAACTGGCATACCGCCGCCAGCGGATAGACACGAAAACCACACATGGAGTCTTTCAATGCCCCAGAGAGCGTATTAATCCACACCCACACATGCGTCAGGTAGCGCCCATACAGGCGCGCCTTTGGAATAGAGGAATCATATTCCGGCACGCCACAAATCAGTGCCTGCGGATTTTCAGTTGCCGCGTCGAGAAAACGTTGCACATCACTCAGATTGTGCTGACCATCGGCATCCACTTGCAGCGCATGGCTATAGCCCAACGTTAATGCATGCATCAGGCCTGCCTTGACCGCGCCGCCTTTACCGAGGTTTTCGGACAGTTCCACCAGAGCCACACCCGGCCCGGCTGCAAGCGTTCGCAACACTTCCGTACAATGGGCATCACTGCCGTCGTTCACCAGCACCACCGGCAAGCCATGGGCACGCACCTCCGCCAGTGTTCTGCCCACCGCCAGTGCATGGTTGTAAACCGGGATTACTGCACAAACTTTCATGCCACAACCACCAATCGTCCGGAGGAATAATGCTTTTCACCCGCGCTGTAGGCAAAACCAAGGCGTTGCCTGTCGCGCTCCAGCGTTAACACCAGTTCAACCGAATCACCCGGCCTTACCACCTGCTGAAATTTCACCACCTCGAGGTTTGAGGCGCGACGGATCCATTCGCATTCTGGCCAGAGCGCAAACCCCAGCTGTCTGGCCCAGTTCATCTGAACGACGCCCGGCAGAATGGGCGTATCGGGAAAATGCCCATCAAACCAGAAAAGATCATCCTCTATGCGCAGTCGCAAGCGGCAAACGTCTGATGCAGGACCATCCTGCAATTCAATGCGAGGCATCAGAGGTTTATCAGCCACACGAATTCTCCGTCAATAATTCCCGCACCAGCTGCTGCAGCCGGTGATGTTCCAGCTTGCCCTGGGTATTGCGGGGAAGCTGATCTACAAAGCGCCAACGGCGTGGCAGTAAAGGTCGCTCAACCACCGCCGCCAGCGTGGCCTTGAGCTCCGCAATCAACGCACGACGATTTTCTGTCAAACGCCGAACACCGGCATCACTCAGCACGGCGATAACCAGCAATTCATCCCGACCGGCTACCTGACCCTGGCGGTGATAGGACTCTATACGCACGTCCACCAGCGAATGATGGGCCAGCAGCGCCTGCTCCAGCTGCTCCAGAGACACCCGCTTGCCTTCCACTTTGGCAATCCGGTCAACGCGCCCCAATAGCAAAAAATTCTGTCCCACCAGCTCGGCCCTGTCATCGCAGCGATGCCAGTTTTGGTCCTGCAAATGGGGCGACTGAATAAGCAGAATGCCCTGCGCATCGGCCCTCACTGCCACCCCGGGCAAAGGCCGCCAGGCGCGTTCACCCAGATGCTGGCAGCGCCAGCCAATACCGCCGGTTTCGGTACTGCCAAACACCTCTACCACCTGTGCATCAAACTGACTGGCTGCCTGGCAACTGGCCGATTCAGGCAATGGCGCACCAGAACTGAAAATAGTGGCAACTCGAGGCTCGTTAACAGTGGGCGGCAAACGGGTCAGGTGCGTGGGACTGGTTACCCATATCAATTGCTTTGCCGGGTAGTGCGTAAGCGTTTCGGTATAACGTAAATTTTCAGCGGTAAACACCCGCCCTCTCATCACCGGCCACAGCAAACGGAACAGAAAACCGTAAATATGCTGATGCGAAACCGACGACACTACCAGCGAATCACCCAGGCGCTCACCAAAACAGCGCTCAAGTGTTTCCACTTCGTTAAACAACTGGCGAGCGTTTTTTTCAACACATTGCGGCGCGCCGCTGGAACCCGAGGTAAAAAACGAAATGGCCGGTTCGGTCCCGGTTGCCACTTTCGATCTCTGCGAGTCCGCATTGGCCGAAGCCTGGGTGCCGACCGGAAAATCACCGAGAAAACCATCGACCCTGTGACTCATCGCAGCGCAGGTTGCGGGCAAATTATTGGGTGCCAGACAAGGTTGCCCGCCCGCTTCCCATACCGCCAACACATGCGCAAGACAGGCAATGCTGTCTTCAAAAAACAGCGCCCACCGGCCACCAAGGTCTGGCAGGGTGGTGCGAATAGCCGCCACTTGGCGCAACAAGTCTGCCGCAGACACGGCCACATCGGCATCGGACAAAGCGATCACACGGGATGGCTCCGCCGTTAAACGCTCCATTAGCAACTGAACACTCATAACCGCCCGGCTCCGGCAATGCGAGCCTGCACCCGACGGCGCACCAACCATTCAATGCCTGCAATCAACGCCATCAACCCATACGCCACCAGCCCGTTATACAAAAGCCAGGTCGCCCTGTCGGCCCAAAGTGCGGTGTAAAGGGCGATACTGCCGTTAAAGATAAAAAAGCCACACCAGACCTGGGTAACGATGCGGGTATATCGCACCGCTTCCAGAGGCAGATCGGGCTGCTGAATGCGCGCCAGTTTTTCCACCAGAGACTGAGCGGAAAATAAACTGGTAAAGAACAGGGCAAACAAACTGGCATTTACCAATACCGGATATAGGAGCAACCCCAGATCGGAGTCCAACACCCATGACAAGGTTGCGAGTACCAGAATAGCCAGCCCCCAAACCACTCGAGCCCAACCATTCGCCAATTGCCAGCCGAACAACCGCAAGCCCGCGATACACACTAACGCCAGCACCAGATAGCGTGGCGAGGTGAGTTGCGAACCGAAGTAGATTGCGAAAGGGTATGCGACAGTCAGCAGCGCAAATCCCGCAGTGGCCAGCCGCGCCATGGATTCAGTTCACCAGTTGGTGAACCACATCCACGACGTCAGACACGGTGCGTACAGCCTTAAAATCATCTGGCTGAATGGCTTTGCCGGTCATTTTTTTCAGCTCTACCACCATATCCACGGCATCAATGGAATCGATATCCAGGTCGTCGTAAAGGTGCGCATCCAGCACGATCGCGTCGGCGTCCAGCTCAAACATATCCACGAGAATGGTGCGAATGGATCCAAATACCTGCTCTTTGGTCTGCATTATTTTGCCCCCGACACGAAGGCAACCAGTGCGTTTACCGAGGCAAAGTGCGCGCGGGTTTCTTCCGAATCGGCGTCCAGCTTCACGCCGTACTGCTTTTGCAGTGCAAGCCCCAACTCCAGCGCGTCGATCGAATCCAGCCCCAGGCCTTCAACAAACAAGGGTTCGTCGGACACTATGTCGTCCGGGGTGATGTCTTCGAGATCGAGTGTATCGATAATGAGTTGTTTCAACTCAAGTTCCAGCGACGCCATGGGTTCTTAGCTCCTCGGTAAAATAATCTTCCAATGATCGGGTCAGTTTTCTCGCCGCCAAAGCCGGCGGCATGTGTTCATAGACGGATGAAACCGGTAACTCCGGCATCGCAGTCAAGCGCATAGTGAAGGGACCGTCGGCCGGAATCTGATACCAGGGACGGTGCTTGGTGAGCGTATCCGGTTCTACAGTAATCAATACCGGCCGGATAGGTTGCCCCAAACGAAGCGCTACATTGGCGGCCCCGCGCTGCATCCGGATAGGTTTGCCGGGCACAGTGCGCGTGCCCTCCGGGAAAATAATCAGGCTATTACCTCGACGCAGGGATGCCCGGGCGGCCTCCAATACCTGCTCGGGATCGTTATTGGCGATATAACCAGCCAGACCAATGACCCCACGCATAGTAGGGTTTTTCAACAGATTGGCCTTCACAACGCAATCTGCCTGAGGCAATACACTGATCAGGAACACAACGTCAATCAGCGACGGGTGATTGGCCAGAATCAACTGACCGGGTCTGCGCAAGTCATCCAGATGTCTGGCGTCGAATCGCATTATGCCAAGGCCCTGCATCATATGCATGAACGCCTTGAAGTTCACATGGACCAACCAGCGAGCCCTGCGCTCGCGGGCAACCCCCGCTGGCGTCAACAGCAGTATCGGAAGCGCATACAGAGGCAGCAACATACCCCCCACGCCAAAGACGGTGAAGGCCAGCCCGGTTGCAAACAGGCGCCATAACCAGTTGAGGCGCACTATCAGCTTTGCCATAACCAACCTCCGGCGCCATCCTTCAGCGCCAGCGCACGCTCAGCGCCCGCTGACCACCAACGCAACCACGCAATGACCTCTGGCTCCTGCATGTATAGATCGGCTGAAGGGCATGCCGCCAAGGTGAGCGGCCGGCCTTCCTCCAGCGTTAATTCCAACGCCACTGCGTAGGCACAACTCTGATTATCGTGATACGAGTAATCCGCTGGCAACGGCAGGTCGTAGAGAACACACACTACGGCACGTGCACCGGACATCAGCTGGCCATAGGCTTCAATGACGGCGGCTGATAACAGGCGGGAATTCGCCGACAAGGCTGTGTGAGGACCGGTCGCCTTTTTCGCGATGGACAGCAAACCCGCCGTCGCGTTGTGTACGGACATACTGAACGCCGCTGGGGAAAGCGGGCTGCCTGCACCTATTTCGGACAATAACTGGAGCGTTTTGGCCTGGTCGCCGTGGCGTGAGGCAAAGACCAGAGACTGGTGATCACCGGGCTCTAACATGTCCCATGCCACAGCGGCCACCGGCTTACCAAGGGGGCCAAGACGACGTCTCAGCATGGCAGGCACGGCGGCAACATCGGGCTGATCGGACTCAGCGGGCGCACGCTCGCCTGCCGCCCATTGAGCACATGCCGCCTGTCCTTGAATGCCGGGCAGCCAGGCGTTCCACCGCCTGACCGCAACCCGGGCTACACTGTTCATCGCTTATTATCCCGGTGGCTCTGTGACCACTCGATTGAAACCGGTTCTAGCGTACCAACCAGAAATTTAAGAACCGGGCATTTTAAAGCTTGCGCGTCGCTTGGCAAAGCTTTATCCCCGGCCTTGGCTGTCCAGCCAGTCACAATTACACTGTGTGCTCCCTATCTGAGAGGACACAAAGGATGAAGACGCTTTGTTTGGTGGCAGCCACCGCAATTGCACTGGCGACCAGTTTCAGCACCCAAGCCCGCGATACCACCCATTTTCTGCCCATCGAAAAGGCGTTAGGGGCCGCGCAAGCCAGCGGCAAGATCGACGGAGGTGTAAAATTTTTCTTCGCAGACCAGGCCCATCCCGGCGTCGCCAAGGACTTCGGCACATTTACCACCAATAAAAAGACCAATGCATTTGGCAAGTCAGATGCAACCGCCTGCGACTGGGCCATGCAGTCGGCACTGATTGAGCTGTTTAACCGCGCCGTGAAAGAAGGCGCCGATGCGGTGGTGGGCATTGAAAGCTATTACAAGAAAAACGTGTACAGCGATGCCGAAAAATATGAGTGCCATGCCGGCGCCATGGTTGCCGGTGTCGCCTTGCGCGGCAAGGTAGTGAAACTGAAATAGCATGCTCAGGCTGATTCTGGCACCGATTGTCGCGCCCTTATCTGACAAGCCCGCAAGTCCGTTTTTTTGTGCAGACGAGTGGCGACGACTCGACCAGATCAGCCACCCCAAGCGACGCGCCGAGTATATTGCCGGCCACAAACTCCTGCGCATTGCCGTCAATCGGTACGCAACGGACCTGGGTATAGAGCTGTCATCGGCAGAATGGATTCAACCGCCGGCATCTGCGCCGCGATTGAAACACCAGCCTTCGCTTGTCACCAGTATCAGTCACAGCCAGGGTTGGGCATTGATAGCAATCGCCAGCATTGACCACACCTGCGCTCGCCTCGGCATCGACATCGAACTCAACCGACCCCGTAAAAACCTGGCGCAATTGGCCCGCTATAGCTTTGGTAAAGAATGGGTTGAACAACACAATCACAATTTAGTAGAGGCGTTTTTTCTGCGCTGGACTCAATGCGAATCGGTGGTCAAAGCGAGCACCAAAACCCTCGGCACCCAACTCCTGAGTCAACAGGTATTTTCTGACACTCACCCTATTGGAATCCCCGGCCTGAGCGGCCGGATCAATTACCCGGACTTGCCCGAGTTTACTTTGAGTATTGCTGGCCCTGAAAATAATAACGCCAGCCTGGAATTATTCACCCCGGAATCCAACCGATTCACCGCGCTCGCGCTGGATTGGCAATCCTGGTGGGCCGCCGATTAGAGCTTACTGCGAAACACAAAATACACCGCCCCCACCAGACACAGACCCGCCCAGAGAAAATCCAGCTTGAGCGGCTCCTTCATATAATACAGGGCAAAGGGCACAAACACCGTCAAGGTAATCACTTCCTGCAGGATTTTCAGCTGCCCGACGTTTAATACGGTATAGCCAATGCGGTTGGCGGGCACCTGCAGCAGATACTCAAACAGAGCGATACCCCAACTTACCAAGGCGGCAATTATCCACGGCTTGTGATTCAGTGATTTCAGGTGCGCGTACCAGGCAAAGGTCATAAACACATTACTGAGCAATAACAGCCCGATACTGATCAAGACGGGATGCACATTAATCATCTTTGCTGTCGCTGCTGATCAGACCTTTGACTTTTTGGTAGACGCCTCTGGAAAACGCCGAGGAGTAGTCTTCCAACAGATCCACACCCGCCAGTACAAACACCACAATGACAGAGAACTTGATGGCGATCAGCAGCTTGCCGATCGCAATACAAACGCCGAGGGAGGCCAGTACCCAGATTGCGGCGGCCGAAGTCACACCAATGACCACACCTTTGCGAGCCAGCATCACGCCCGCACCCAGGAAACCAATGCCGGTAATGACCTGACCGATAATCCGGGACGGGTCGGTCATGGTGGAGGCCACGCTCATGGAGGCGGCGATAAACACATAGGTGCCAAAAATAATCAGGGTGGCGGTCCGGATACCCACGGGCTTGCCCCGTAACTGCCGCTCCAGCCCCACAACAGTGCCACACAACAGTGCCGTACCCACGGACGCCCAATCGAAGGGGGTTATATCCAATAACTGCGTTAATTCCAAAAGATTCTCCTAAACCGGTGGCCAGCGCCCTGCCCGACTTGGCACGATTAAAACCGAAGTATTATTTTAGTTGAATCGGGTTTTTTAGATAGAGGCCACAAGATACCACTTTTTCCTTGACCCTCAGGGCAATAGGTCTTAATTTTCGCAGCTCAAAACGTCCAAGCTGACACGCTCCACTCAGGCACCCACCCAAGTGAGGAAACGGATAAGGCGTTGCTACCCTACTCTTAAAGCAAGCATTCAGGAGCAACCCCAGGCATGCAATACAAAGTCGATATCAACGATTACTTTTCGCCCGAAGCCTTCAAGCGCATCAAGGATCTGGCCGACACCAAAGAAACCCCCTTCGTGGTGGTAGACAAGAAGACCGTCGGCGAGCACTACGACGACCTGGTGGCCGGCTTCCCCATCGCCAAGATCTACTACGCGGTAAAAGCCAACCCCGCCGATGAAATGATCGCGTTGCTGAAGGACAAAGGCTCTAACTTTGATATTGCCTCTATTTACGAGCTGGACAAGGTTATGAAGCACGGTGTGGGGCCCGAGCGCATCAGCTTTGGCAACACCATTAAAAAGAGCAAGGACATCCGCTACTTCTACGAGAAAGGCGTGCGCCTGTTTGCCACCGATTCCGAAGCCGATCTGCGCAACATTGCCAAAGCGGCCCCCGGCGCCAAGGTTTATGTACGCATCCTGACCGAAGGCTCGCAAACCGCCGACTGGCCGCTGTCGCGCAAGTTCGGCTGCCAGACCGACATGGCCATGGACCTGATGGTAATGGCGCGCGACCTGGGCCTGGAGCCCTACGGCATTTCCTTCCACGTGGGTTCCCAGCAGCGCGACATCGGCGTGTGGGATGCGGCCATTGCCAAAGCCAAGGTCATTTTCGAACGTCTGAAGGAAGAAGACGACATCACCCTGAAGATGATCAACATGGGTGGCGGCTTCCCGGCCAACTACATCACCAAGGCCAACAGCCTGACTACCTACGCCGAAGAAATTACCCGCTTCCTGGAAGAGGATTTCGGTGAAGACATGCCCGAGATTATTCTCGAGCCAGGTCGTTCGCTGGTGGCCAATGCCGGCATTCTGGTGAGCGAAGTGGTGCTGATCTCGAAAAAATCCCATACCTCACTCAACCGCTGGGTGTTTGTGGACGTGGGCAAGTTCAGTGGCCTGATCGAAACCATGGATGAATCCATCAAGTATCCCATTTACTCAGAAAAAGGCGGCGAACTGGAAGAGTGCGTGGTGGCAGGCCCCACCTGTGACAGTGCGGATATCATGTACGAAAACAACATGTACCCGCTGCCACTGAACCTGGCCATCGGCGACCGCCTCTACTGGGTGTCCACCGGTGCCTACACCACAAGTTATTCGGCGGTGGAATTCAATGGCTTCCCGCCGCTGAAAGACTACTTCGTATAAATTACCCCTCAAAAGGCCGGCAACCCCGGCCTTTTTAACATTTCACGCCAAAAAACAAATCCAGCAGCCAGATAGCGTAGTATTAACTCTTTTATAACAAGGAGTTGCCCATGCGTTATCCCTTACTCGCTATTGCCGCTGCCATTACCTTAGGCTGTAGCCCCGCCCCAGACACCGAGTCCCAAGCGCCCGTAGCCAGTAATGCGGTCACCACGCCCGACCACTACCACCCCAAGGGCAAGGCACCTTCCGAATTCACCCGCGCCAAACAGGCCGAACTGCGTAAAACGCTGCCATTAGCAGACAAGCGCGATTTCGACGAGCAGACCAAAGGCTTCATTGCGCGCCCCGACTACGACCAGATCATGGCCGATGCCGGCCACGTGGCCTGGGATATGGGCAAATACCAGTTTCTGCTGGAAGGCAAAGATTTCGACTCCATTCACCCATCGCTGCAACGCCAGGCCGTGCTCAATATGAACTATGGCCTGTACGAAGTGAGCGAAGGCATTTATCAGGTGCGCGGCTTCGATCTGGCCAATATCAGCTTCGTCAAAGGCGACACCGGCTGGATTGTGTTTGATCCGCTCACCGCTGCTGAAACTGCCCGGGCCGCACTGGCGCTGGTGAACAAGCATCTGGGCGAGCGCCCGGTGGTGGCCGTGGTTTACTCGCATTCACACGCTGACCATTTCGGCGGCGTGCGCGGCGTGGTGGATGAAGCCGATGTACAGTCGGGTAAAGTAAAAATCATCGCCCCGGAAGGGTTCATGCACCATGCGGTGGCGGAAAATATCCACGCCGGTAACGCCATGAACCGGCGCATGTTCTACCAATACGGCGTACTGATGCCTGCCGGCCCATACGGCCATGTGGATCAATCCATCGGCAAAAATACGGCCGCCGGCAACCTGGGGCTGATTGCGCCCAATGTGACCATCGCGGACGATATTGAAGAAATGACCGTGGATGGCGTGCGGATGGTGTTCCAGAATACGCCCGGAACCGAAGCACCGTCTGAAATGAACACCTGGTTCCCCGATAAAAAAGCCTTCTGGGCGGCGGAGAACATTACCGGCACCATCCACAACATTTACACCTTGCGCGGTGCGCTGGTGCGCGATGCGCTGGCCTGGTCGAAATACATCAACCAAGCGCTGTTCCTGTTCGGCAAAGAGGCCGAGGTCATGTTTGCCTCGCATTCCTGGCCGCGTTGGGGCAATGAACGTATCCAGGAAGTGATGCGCGGGCAGCGGGACATGTACGCCCACCTGAACAACCAGGTACTGCACCTGGCCAACCAGGGCGTAACCATCAACCAGATGCACAATGCCTATAAGGTCCCACAAAGCCAGCAGGACCAGTGGTATGCGCGCGGCTACCACGGCTCGTTTGAACACAACTCGCGCGCCGTGATCAATCGCTACCTGGGGTACTGGGATGCCAACCCCGCCACCCTGATTCCTCTCTCCCCAGAGGATTCCGCGCCGCTGTACGTGGAAATGATGGGCGGCAGCCAGGCCATTCTCAACAAGGGGCAATCCTTGTTCAATGAAGGCAAGTACCGGTTGGCGCAGGAAATCGTCAATAAGCTCGTGTACGCCGAGCCTGCCAACCAGAACGCCAAAGATTTGCTGGCGGATATTTTTGAACAAATCGGCTACCAGCAGGAAAGCCCGAGTGTACGCAACTCGTTCCTGGCGGCGGCACTGGAACTGCGCTCCGGTATCCCGTCAGGCGCCAGCCCCAAAAGCAGTGGCCCGGACATTATCCGCGCCATGACCACAGAAATGTGGCTGGACTACATCGGCATCCTGATGAATGCAGACCAGATGGACGGTAAGCACCTGGTGTTCAACCTGGTCATTCCGGACCAGAACGAAAAATTTGTGGTTGAGCTGTCCAATGCCGCGCTTACGGCGGTTGAAGGCTTCACCGATGCCGAGGCAGATCTCACCATCACCATCGATCGCAAACACCTGGAAACCGTGATGATGAATAAAGCCACTCTGTTGGATCAGGTCAATGCCGGCAATGCCAAAGCCGACGGCGACATGAGCGCCCTGAACGAGCTGATGGCAGGCCTGAAGCCGTTTGAACTGGGCTTTGAAATCATGCCCGGTACTAAGGCAAAGTGAACGGGCAATGCAGTTGAACAAAAAAGGCAGCGAAAGCTGCCTTTTTTATTGCACAGAAAAAATTGGGGTCAGATACATATTTCCGTTAAAGAGAGGTTCGCTTTGAACCTTCGTCATCCGGAAAAATGTATCTGACCCCGATTTTTATCAGGCCAACTCCACCACACTGCCCCACAAGTCATACTCATCGGCGTGCTCAATTTCCACCAGCACAATATCGCCCGGCTCCACATCGAACTCGTCGTTGAGATACACCGCGCCATCAATTTCCGGCGCGTCGCCCTGGGTGCGGCCTATCGCACCCTCTTCATCCACTTCGTCGATGATCACCGGTAACACGCGGCCAATTTTCTGCTGCAAGCGCGCCGTGCTGATGCGTTGCTGGGTTTCCATGAAGCGTTCCCAACGGTCTTGTTGTACGTCTTCCGGTACATGATCCGGTAGTTCGTTGGCGGTGGCGCCATCTACTGGAGAGTATTTGAAGCAGCCCACGCGATCCAGCTGCGCTTGTTCCAGGAAGTCCAACAGCATCTGGAAATCCTCTTCGGTTTCGCCGGGGAAACCCACGATGAAAGTGGAGCGGATGGTGAGATCGGGGCAGATCTCGCGCCACTTTTTAATGCGCTCCAATACTTTTTCGCTATGCGCCGGGCGCTTCATGAGCTTCAGGATACGCGGGCTGGCGTGCTGGAAGGGAATGTCCAGGTAAGGCAGGATTTTGCCTTCGGCCATGAGCGGAATGACTTTATCCACGTGCGGATAGGGGTACACATAGTGCAGGCGCACCCATACACCCATTTCGCCCAAGGCCACCGCGAGATCCTGCATGCGGGTTTCGGCGCCGCTGGCGAGATCCAGTTTGAACTTCACATCCACGCCGTAGGCACTGGTGTCCTGGGAAATGACCAGCAATTCCTGCACGCCCTGGCTCACCAGATCGTGGGCTTCCTGCACTACATCATTGATGGGTCGGCTCACCAGGTCACCGCGCATGGCGGGGATAATGCAGAAGCTGCAGCGGTGATTACAGCCTTCGGAAATTTTCAGGTAGGCGTAATGGCCGGGGGTAAGCTTAATACCCGCCGGCGGCACCAGCTCGTGGCGGTGCGGATTCATATCCTGCGGCGGGATGTATTTGTGCACCGTATCCATTACCGTGTCGTAATCAGCCGGTCCGCTCACCGACAGCACGCCGGGATTGGCGGCCTTGATGGCCTCGGCATCACTGCCCTTACCCATGCAGCCGGTAACGATCACCTTGCCATTTTCGGCCATGGCTTCCTTGATGGCATCCATGGATTCCTGCTTGGCGGAATCGATAAAGCCACAAGTATTCACCACCACCAGATCGGCGCCACTGTAATCGGGCGACACCTGATAGCCGTCCAGGCGCAATTTGGTCAGGATGCGCTCGGAATCCACCAGCGCCTTGGGGCAGCCGAGGGAGACGAAGCCTACTGTGGGTTGTTTTGCACTCATGGTGACGATTACCGGCATGTATCAAAAGGGCGCACATTCTAATCAGTTCAGGCCGCCATTGCAGCCCCGACCTGGTTATTTTTTGTTCGCCCACGGCTTTTTCAGGCGTGAATCCCATGACTGGGCAAGCGTTCGGGACAATGCCATACTGACCCGAAAAGGAGTGGTTTCATGCCCAACCCGTTGTTCAACATTGCCCACCGAGGGGGAAAATCCGGTCCGGAAAACAGCTTAGCGTCTATCCGGGATGCCGTTGCACTGGGCGTCGATGCAGTGGAAATCGACGTATGGGCACTGCAGGATCAGATCTGGGTGACCCACGACCGCAGGCTTGGGCGCACCATCGCGGGCTCTGGCTTGATCGAGCAACTGACGGCCGACGAACTGGCAGCCCTGCGCCTGAACAACGGCGAACCCTTACCCACTCTGCCCCAGGTTCATGCCCTCACACGCGGTCGCTGTTTGTTGAACGTTGAAATCAAAGGCCCCGAGACCGCAAGCCCGCTGTGCCGTTGGATCAAACAACAGGTGCAACTAGGCCAGGCCAGCTATGAGGACTTCCTGATTTCCAGTTTTGATCACGTGCAATTGCTCTACTGCATGGAGCGTTTGCCCGAGGTCCGGCGAGCGGTGTTGGTGGAAGGCATCCCACTCAGGGTCAAAGACTTGTGCGAAAGCCTGAAGGCCTGGGCATTCAATCCATCATTGAGCTTTATTAACCGGGACCTGGTACAGGCAGCAAAACGGGCCGGGCTGAAAGTATTTGTCTACACAGTCAACCACCCGGAGGATTGGGCCTGGCTGAGCGAACTGGGCGTCGACGGGGTTTTTACCGATGTGCCCGAGCGACTGATCGATTACAACGCTTCGGTTGACGAGCGAAAGTGAGCGTTGGCTCAACCGCCCTTCACATCGAGATAGCCACGCTGAATTGCCGTTTCCACCGATTTGGAGCCCTCCACCAAATCGATAAATCGCTGGCGTTTTGTGGCCAGCACTTTCATCTCGGCTTCGTCCGGTAATCCATCCTTTGACTCGTACTGTTTGGCCAGCTCATGCAGGTGCTTAAGGTAGTCGGCCCGCGCCCGCGCCACCAGATTGGCAACGGGTTTCAGATCATCTACCGTCAATTCATCCAGAATGGGATTGATGGCTTCGCGATTGGCTTCGCGCAAGATACGCTCAAACGCGAGAAGCAGACGGTTCATTTGTGTGCTCATGCGCTGGCAACCTCTGCTGATTCCGGGGTCAATATTTGTTCCAATTGCGCCATTAACGCCGTTAATTCGTGTATGTCTTCCTCACACAATTCTGCGCGACAGATCTTGGCGGAATTATTATCCATAATCATCACCTCAGGTGGATGCAGTTCTGAGCCAGAGGGAATCCGGTAACAGGCAACCTGATCGCGAAAACGCGTCAGAACAGAGGATTGCCAGTGCTGCATGGGATCATCGCCCAACAGCAGCACAACGGGCTTGGGTAACAACAACTCTCGCATGGCCTGCAATAATGTGTAATGCGCCTCCGGCTGACGGCGCAACAGGGGCATGGCCACATCAATGCAACGGCGTGCGGCGTCAACGTAACGGGGTTCAGCGCTCAGGTGGCCAAAGCGCAACAACGCCAGCGCCGCCACGCCATTGCCCGCCGGGGTCATCGTGTCGGCAAACGGTTTGGGCTTGAAGGGTATATCGTCCTGATCATTGGCCACCATGAAAAAACCACCCGCCTCCGGGTCTTCAAAATGGTTGATCAACCCTTCCGCCAGATGGCGGGCCAGCTCGTAATCGCTGTCGCGCCAACTCACGCGCAGCAGATCCAACAACGCCAGCAATAAATAGCTGTAGTCATCCAGAAATGCCGGGAGGCGATCGCCGTTTTTATACACGATGCTAAACAACCGCTTGTTGTACCAGTTCCGCGCCACCAGTTTATCCACCAACTGCTGCGCATAGCGGACCGGCACTGTGTCGCCGGAATAACGCGTCAACTGCGCAAGGGACTTCACCAATAATGCATTCCAGCCGCACAGGACTTTCTCATCCCGCGCAGGCAGCGGTTTTTCATAGCGCAACAAACGCAGTTTTTCGATGGCTGATTCGTACAACTGTTGCGACGTCGGAATATCGATTCCGAGCCGGACCGCGGCCTCTACCGGCGAGCGAACACAATGCAATAGAAAACGGTCACGACTGATGCGTTCCAAACCGTATAACGCATCCAGAAATTTGTATTCGTCAGGGTTCACTGCCTTGCGGATTTCCTGACGGCTGAACATGTAGGTGGTGCCGTCGCCGTCGCCGGTGGTGGCATCGAGGCTGGCGGCAAAGCCGCCTTCTACCGACAGGGCACGACGCACCCAGGTGAGGGTGTGCTGTGCTACAAAGCCGTACAATGGCTCATGCAGAATCGTCCCCGCGGCGGCGTACAAGCCGATCAAAGCTGCATTATCGAACAACATTTTTTCGAAATGGGGTTCGCGCCAGGCTTCGTCCGTGGTGTAGCGGAAAAACCCGCCGTCTACACCGTCGTGAATGGCAGACCCACCGAGGCGATCCAGCGTCAGCTTCAGATGGTCGGACGCCGCCTCAGCGAGTTCACCGCCTTCTGACACGGTTTCCAATAACCGCCAGAGCGCGTAGGGCATGGCAAATTTGGGTGCGCCCTTAAATCCGCCATGCTCCCGATCGGCTGATTCAAGCAGGCGGCGGCTGGCCTCGTGCAACAGGTAAAGGTCTGCCAGCTCGGGCACGTCGGCTGAGGGAATTTCATTCAATACCTTGAAGCTGCGCGCCATCTGATCGCGCAGATTCTGAAACTCCTTGTGTTGCTTGCGGTAAAATTCGTCGACCCGGATCAACAGATCTTTAAAGGGGATGCGACCGTGGCTGGGCAGGCGCGGGAAATAGGTGCCAATCACAAACGGCATGAGCGTTTTTGGACACAGAAACGCCGTCAGCGGCCAACCACCCGATTGGCCATTAAGTAATTGATGTGCGGTTTGATAAACGTCATCCAGATCGGGGCGCTCTTCGCGATCCACTTTAATACTGACAAACGTGGCGTTCATCAGGCTGGCAATGGCCGGATCTGAAAAGGATTCCGCCTGCATTTGCTGGCACCAATGACAGGCCGAATAACCCACCGACAACAAAATAGGCTTGTTTGCCGCGCGCGCCGCCGCCAGCGCCTCCGGGCCCCAGCACTGCCAATCCACCGGATCTTCGGCATGCTGAAGCAAATAACGACTTTGCTGCCCGTGCAGCGCATTGCCAGACATCTACACTTAGCTCCCTCACACTTGCGGACTGTGTGTCCGCCACCCCGGCATTGGTTTAGTTATAGACTTTTATCAGAAGCGCCGGGTGCCGGAATAAGCTTAGCACCAATGAGGCGGCAAAAGCTGTTTAATTCCAATGACTTAGACAGGCAAGCTAGAGTGCAGATAAACGGTACTTTGGTGTGAACCGATTAGGCCGACTGGTCACCCAGCGGCAGACTCATCACCGTGCAGGGGCGTCCACCAATGATCGCCTGACGCGCCGGCTGCCAACCCAGGGCGGCATAAAAGGCGGACTGGTCCTGCGTGTAGAGCTGTAAACAGGCTGCCCCCTGCCGCTTTGCAGCCTGGACCTGACGCTGGCAGAGATGGCGCCCCAAGCCTTGCCGCCGGAGTGCGGGAGCAACCCACAGATTACTTAACCAGAGCCCGGCGCCGGGTCGCTCATGCAACGGACCCAGGCTGACACAACCGGCAATGTAGCCCTCCGGGTGCAGCGCCAACGTTGTTGACGCCCCCGAAGGCCCGACGATTTCAGCCTGTAATCGGTTAATCAGTGTGGGGAGCGGTAACGGGTGCCCCTCGAGCACCCGTTGCTGGCTGAGAATATAGGCCAGCGGTTCGAGCCAACCCGGGCTTTGCGCCAGGGTGGTAAACAGCAGCTGCTCAGCGAGCCGGCAGCTGTTCGCCATGGGCCTGCTTGTCGGCGTGGTAGGAAGACCTTACCAGCGGGCCGCAGGCCGCGTGCTTGAAGCCCATGTCCTCCGCCAGACGGGTGTACTCGTCAAACTCATCTGGATGCACGTAACGGTCCACCGGCAGGTGATCCTTTGATGGCTGCAGATATTGGCCAATGGTGAGCATATCCACGTCGTGCTCGCGCAGATTACGCATCACCTCGATGATTTCTTCCTTGGTTTCACCCAACCCCACCATCAGACCGGATTTGGTGAGTACATCCGGCCGGCGCGCCTTGTATTCTTTCAGCAGCTTGAGCGACCAGGCGTAGTTGGCGCCCGGACGGGCCTGGCGATACAGGCGCGGTACGGTTTCCAGATTGTGGTTGAATACGTCAGGTGCCTCGGCTTCGAGAATGTCCAGGGCGATATCCATGCGACCACGGAAATCGGGTACCAGCACTTCCACCTGAAGATTGGGCGACATGGCGCGCGATTCGCGGATACAGTCGGCAAAATGCTGGGCACCGCCGTCGCGCAGATCGTCGCGGTCGACCGAGGTGATCACCACGTATTTCAGGCGCATCTCCGCAATGGCATCGGCCAGATGCTTGGGTTCGCCCGGGTCCAGAGGATTGGGCTTGCCATGGCCCACATCGCAGAAGGGGCAACGGCGGGTGCAGATTTCACCCATGATCATGAAGGTGGCGGTGCCGCCCGAGAAACATTCACCCAGGTTCGGGCAATTGGCCTCTTCACACACCGATGCCAGTTTGTTCTTGCGCAGGATCTTCTTGATCCGGTCCACTTCGGGGTTCACTTCCAGGCGCACGCGGATCCAGTCGGGCTTGCGCTGGGGGCCGTCGGAGGCGATCACCTTGACCGGGATCTTTTCCACTTTGTCGGCATCGCGGAGTTTTTCGCCCTGTTTCAGGCGCTGGCTGCGCTTAACGGGGAGTTCGGCGGCGTTGATGATCTCGGGTTCTTTCATGGGATTCTCTGATACAGCTCAGTGTGCGGCCAGGGCCGCGGGTAAATTCGGGTGCAGGTCTTCGGTGAATTGTACCTGCTGGTAGCCCAATCGGTCGGCAAACAATTCGGCCATTACCTGGGCCGCTTCGGCCGGCGTGGGGCAATCCTCGACCAGATCAACCAGCTGGATCATTTGCAGGCCCTGATAGCCACACGGATTGATGCGGCCAAAGGGCTCCATGTCCATGTTCACATTCAGCGCCAGGCCGTGGTAGCTGCGCTGCTTGCGCACCCGCAGGCCCAGCGAGGCAATTTTGGCACCGGTGTAAGCGGGTCTGTCCACATACACACCGGGCGCATCGGCCTTGGGGTAAGCGGTCACGCCATAGTGCGCCAGGGTATCCACCACCAATTGCTCGATGGCCGTCACCAGATCGCGCACGCCCAGCCCGCGACGTTTGATGTCCAACAGGGGATAACCCACCAGCTGGCCCGGGCCGTGGTAGGTCACCTGCCCGCCCCGGTCCACCTGGACCACGGGAATGTCACCGGGCATCAGCAGGTGCTCGGCCTTGCCGGCCTGCCCTTGGGTAAACACCGGTGGGTGCTCCAGCAACCAGAATTCATCCGGGGTGCTGTCATCGCGTTCCGACGCCAAGGCGGCCATGGTGCGCCATACGGGTTCATAGGGCTGGCGGCCCAGCCAGCGCACAATCAGGTCGGCGCTCATTACAGCACCATGCGCACAACGGGATTCTTTTTGAGATCCTGGAATATGGCCTGCAACTGGTCTTCACCGGTGGCGGTAATCATTACGGTCAGTGACTGGAACCGGCCTTTGCTGGAGTCACGCACGCTGATCAGGCCGGTGTGAAAGCCATCCACATGACGCTCCATCACTTCAACCACCAGGGCATGCAGCTCATCGCCCGCATCACCCATGATTTTTACCGGGTAGTTTTCGCAGGGAAATTCGATTTTTGGGGGTTCTTGATTGGACATCCGCCGTCACATCTGGGTCACAAAAGGACGGCGATTATAGCGCTTTGACGGGGCCGGCTCTACCGGCCCTGAATCAGACGTTTGAGAAAGAGGGCCAGCCGATCAATTAAACAGCTGGAAGAAGAACAGCTTGATGCCGTCCCACAGGCGGGCAAAGAAGCTGGCTTCAGGCACGTCCTGCTGCACCGTCAGCGGCTTGTCGTACAGGACTTCGCCATCCAGGCTGATGGTCAGCGAGCCCAGTGCCTGACCGGCCTGCAAAGGCGCTTTGATCACGTCCGGGATCTTGATTTCGGCCTTCAGGTCCTCGCCGGCACCGCGCGGAATGGTCAGGGCTACCGCATCGGCCACCGTGAGATTGACACTGTCTTCTACTCCACCCCAGACGCGGTTAGTGGAAAGCACCTCACCCGCCGGGTAGACCTTGCGGGTCTGGTAATAGCGGAAGCCATAGGCCAACAGCTTTTGCGACTCCTGCGCGCGGGCTTTTTCGCTCTTGGTGCCCATCACTACAGCGATCAAACGCATATTGTCGCGCTTCGCAGAAGAGACCAGGCAGTAGCCGGCTTCATCTGTATGACCGGTTTTAATGCCGTCGACAGAGTCATCGGTAAACAGCAGTTTATTGCGGTTAGCCTGGGTTTTCGGGTTTTCTCCCGGTGCCCCGTAAGTGAAATACTTTTCGGCGTAGATGCTGTAGTGCTCCGGATGATCATTGATCAACGCCCGCGCCAGAATCGACAAATCGCGGGCCGTGGTCACATGGCCTTCTGCAGGCCAGCCGGTGGCGTTGACGTAATGGGTATTGTTCATCCCCAGCAACGCCGCCTGCTGATTCATCACATCGGCAAAGGCACTCTCGCTGCCGGCCACATGCTCGGCCAATGCGACACTGGCATCGTTGCCGGATTGAATAATCACGCCGCGCAGCAGGTCGATTACCGGCACCTGGGTGCCTTCGCGCACGAACATCTTCGAACCGCCCATGCGCCACGCTTTGACACTGATATTGACCAGGTCATCCTCGCGGATTTTACCGTTGTGGATATCGCCGGAAACAATGTAGCTAGTCATCATTTTGGTCAGACTCGCAGGCGGCAACTGCTCGTCTGCGTTGTGCTCTACCAGCACTTTGCCGGTGCCGGCATCCATCAGCAGGTAGCCGGTGGAGGATAACTGCGGCGGCGCCGGAATCAGCGCGGGGGCAGCCAGACAGGCAGCGCTCAGGGTGAGACTGAATACGCCGGCCAACAGGTGAGGAATCATCCTTAACTTCATGAAACGCTCGATACTCTTGTGAAAGTTACTGGTACACAACATGCGGCCTGACACCACCCTTCTGGGTGATCAGTTCGCGCAGTTGCATGAGTTCATAATTGTTGCTGATCGGGCCGATGCGGACCCGGTACAAGCTGTTCTTGTCCGCCCGCGCTACCAGTACGGGGAAGTGGGTCAGGCCATTAAGACTGGTCTTAAGCTGGTTGGCCGCTTCCAGGGTAGAAAATGCACCGGCCTGCAAAAACGTATTGGGCGGCAGGTTAAAGCCTTCCACACTATCGGGCACCGGCGCCGCCGCTTGCTGGGTTGCATTCAGCTTTGGCGGTTGTGCCACGGCCTGAGCCCGGTTGCCGTTTTCTTCACTACCCCAACGGCGGGCATCGATGGCTTCCACCCTGACCCGCGCTGTGCCTGTCTCGGCATAACCCAGTTTGCGCGCGGCAGAGTAGCTCAGGTCGATGATGCGGTCGTCGTGAAAGGGGCCACGGTCATTGACCCGCACAATCACCGAGGCACCGTTATCGAGGTTGGTTACCTTGACGTAGGTGGGTATGCGCAAGGTTTTATGGGCCGCCGTCATGGCGTACATATCGTACACTTCGCCGTTTGAGGTTTGGTGCCCGTGAAATTTTTTGCCGTACCAGGAGGCTATGCCCTCTTCGGCATAAGGTGCGTCCGCCGGCAGCAAGCTGTAGGTTTTACCCAGCACACTGTAAGGCGATTTATTACCTGCCGCGGTGCGGGGCTCCACCCGCGGAATCGCATCGGGCACATGGGACACATCGAGCGGCGCATCAGGCCCGTAATCCTTCTCGACCTGATACCGCGACGCGGGTGATTGTGTCTCGGGCGCCTGTGATGAAGGCACCCGCTGGTGGGTCTCACACGCCAGCAAGCTGCCCAGTAACAGGGGCAAGCCAAAGCGTGACAGTTGTGTTGCAGTGATCAATTTATAGTCCGTGCCGTTCAGTTGCCGGCCTGATAAGCCTGTTCGATTTTCTGGGACAGCTGCCAGGCAGCGAGTGCATACATGCGACTGCGGTTGTAGCGCGTTATCACATAATAATTCTGGGTACCGGCCCAGAACTCGGCGCCGTGGTCACCTTCCAGTTGGTATAAGGTTACCATTTCAGCGTCAGGCAGCGAAGTCACCGGTTCAAATCCGGCTGCGCGTGCGTTGGCCACGGTAACGTCCGGTTTCAGGTTGGTGTTGAGCAGGGCCGCGTCGTGGTCCGCCGACACCCTGACCCGCAGGGTCACCGGTTGCCCGGTTTGCCAACCATGTCGGGCAAAATAATTGGCCACGCTACCAATGGCATCCACCGGGTTTGCCCAGATATCGGCAATGGCGTCGCCATCGTAATCCACCGCATAGGCGCGAAAGCTGGACGGCATAAATTGTCCGTAGCCCATGGCGCCGGCATAAGAACCTTTCAACGCCAGAGGATCCTGTTTCTGCTCCTGGGTCAGACGGATAAACTCGGCCAGCTCCTTGCGGAAAAACGCGGACCGCGGCGGGTAGTCAAACGCCAGGGTCGAGAGCGCATCGATCACCCGGTAACTGCCCATATTGCGACCATAACGGGTCTCAACACCGATAATGGCAACAATCATGGCAGCGGGCACTCCGTACTCCGCTTCAGCCCGCGCCAGGGTATCGGCATGTTCACGCCAGAAACCGACGCCTTTGTCGATGCGATCACCGGTCAGAAAAATGCGGGAGTATTCCGCCCAGGTTTTGGTTTTTTCGGCGGGCCGGGCAATGGCCTCCAGAATACTTTTTTGCTGGCTGGCACTGGCAAACCACTGCGCCAGTTGCGCCTGGGTTGCCACTTCGCTGGCCACCAGCTCATCAATCAGTGCCTTCGCATCGGGATGTTTGCTGTAATCGGCCTGCGCCGCCAGTGTAACTGCAGAGCCCAACAACAACGCGGTCATCGTTTTCAAAGATTTAAACATGTTACTCCATCGTTTTTCACTGCTGACTTACCCTACCACAGGGCACGCCAGAAAAAATTGTTGCGTGCACAGGCCGGAAAAATTCAGCCTTTAGTGCTTTTACGTCTGCCGGTAACTGCGCCGGCTTTACAAAGTCACCCTGCGTTTCTCCGTGCTGATCGCCATCAGAACACCAAATCCCGCCATCAAGGTCAGCAACGAGGTACCACCGTGGCTGACCAGGGGCAACGGCACACCCACCACAGGCAACAAACCAGACACCATCCCCATATTGACGAATACGTAAACAAACAAGGTGAACGTCAGGGCACCGGCTAACAAACGGCCAAACGAATCCTGCGCTCTGAGCGCGATATAAAAACCGCGCATCAGCAATAACAGGTACAGCGCCATAAGCAGCATCACACCGACCAGCCCAAACTCCTCCGCCAGTACGGCAATGATAAAATCCGTGTGGCTTTCAGGCAGAAAATTCAGGTGCGATTGCGTACCCTCAAGCCAGCCTTTGCCCTCCAGCCCGCCCGAGCCGATAGCCGTTTTAGACTGGATAATATTCCAGCCGGCACCCAGTTTATCGGCTTCAGGATTTAACAGCGTCAGCACCCGCTGTTTTTGGTAGGGATGCATCACAAATTGCCACATGGGATACACAGCACTCAGCGCCAATAGCAGTGCGCCGATAATGTAGCGCCAACTGAGACCGGCAAAGAACAGTACCACCAGACCAGACTGTGCGATCAACAGCGAGGTCCCCAGATCCGGCTGTTTGAGAATCAGCACTGTCGGTAAACCGATCAGCACCAGAGACCAGATCACATGCTTGAACCCCGGCGGCAAAATCCGCCGGGCCAGGTAGCCGGCCAGCAACACCGGCACCGCGAGTTTCAGAATTTCCGAGGGCTGAAACCGGAAGCCACCCACACCCAGCCAGCGCTGTGCACCTTTGGCGCCACTGCCGACCAACAGCACCAATATCAATAACAGCACGCCACCGGCATACACCCAAGGCGCCCACCGCTGCATCATGGCCAGCGGAATCTGCGCCACAATAAACATGCCGATAAACCCCATCACAAAAAACACCGACTGGCGTTTAACGTAATGCAACTCACTGCCTGCAGCACTGTAGAGCACAGTGAGCCCGAAGGCCGCCAACGCGAGCAACAAAACCAGCAACGGTAGATCAATGTGAAGCACCTGCAGAACATTGGCCTTGCGACGCAGATCCGCGTGCGCTTCCGGCATGCGCCGGCGGAAATCTCCGGTTTTCATGGTTGGCCTCCGCTGCCGAGCCAGGCGGGTGTCACCTGGCTGCTACTGGTTTGCCCTTCCTGGGTAAACTGGGCATCAAACAGCGTGCGCGCAATCTTCGCGGCCTCGCTGCTCTTTTCGCCATTTTCGACAATCACCGCAACCGCAGTGCGCGGGTTATCGGCGGGCGCAAAGGCGACAAACAAGGCGTGATCACGCAAGCGTTCTTCCAGTGCTTCGGAGTCGTACTCCTCACCCTGGGCAATGCCCACCACCTGTGCGGTGCCGGTTTTACCCGCGATCTTGTAATTGAGTTTGCGATTGATACTTTGAGCCGTGCCGCGCGGGTTATGGACCACCGCTTCCATGGCCTGCTCCACCAATTGCCAATCACCGGCTGAAATTTTTTGTGTATCGACCACTTCGGGCTCAATCACCACCTGATTGGCCGCTTGCACCAGGTGTGGCCGGTACCTTATGCCCTTGTTGGCCATGGTGGCGGTCATCACCGCCAGCTGCAGTGGCGTCGTCAACACCGCGCCCTGGCCAATGCCCATATTCAGACTGTCACCGGGGAACCAGGGCAAACCGCGCATGGCGCGCTTCCAGGCCCGCGACGGCCAGATACCCGAACGCTCGTTGGGCACGTCAATACCGGTTTTATTGCCCAACCCGAAATGGCTGCCGAATTCGTGCATGCGATCAATGCCCATGCGGAACGACAGATCGTAAAAATACACGTCGCAGCTTTGCTCAATCGCGGTATGCAAATTCACCCAGGCACCGTGACCGCCTTTTTTCCAGTCCCGATAAAAGCGCTCGTCGTTTTCCAGTTGATACCAGCCCGGATCCCGAACCCGGCTGTTAGCATCCACAATACGGTAGTGCAAACCCGCCAGCCCCAACATGGGCTTCAGGGTGGAACCCGGTGGGTACTGGCCCTGGAGTGAGCGGTTGAACAGGGGCAAATCGCGCGACTGGCTGAGCGCATCGTAATCGGCATAACTGATGCCGGTGACAAACAGGTTGGGATCAAACGACGGTGTGGACACCAGCGTAAGTATGCCGCCGCTATTGACATCGATGGCCACCACAGCACCGCGCCGACCGGCCAGGGCCTCGTGGGCCACTTGCTGTAAATGCGCATCCAGAGTGAGCGTCAGGTTCTGGCCGGCTTCCGGCGGTTGAGTATCGAGCGTGCGCAGCACCCTTCCGCGCGCATTGATCTCCACCTGCTGACTGCCCACCTGCCCGAGCAGTTGGTCTTCATAGGATTTTTCGATACCGAGCTTACCGATGGTGTGGGTACCGGAATAGCGCGCATAGGCATCCTCGTCAAAGGCGGCCAGTTCACGCTCATTGATCCGGCCCACATAACCAATGGAGTGCGCAAACAGTTCGCCGTAAGGATAAAAACGCACCAGCTCGGCACTGACTTCCACCCCGTCCAACCGGTATTCATTAACCGCCAGACGGGCAATTTCAGCCTCGGTCAGGCGATAGCGCAGGGGAATCGCTTCGAACGGCCGGCGCCGTTGTTTTTGCCGCTCGGCAAACGCGGACAAATCCTGCTCATCCAAGGCAACTAATTGTTTGAGGGTCTCGAGAGTGGTGTCCAGGTCTGTGGTTTGTTCGCGCACAATGCTCAGGGTATAGCTCGGGCGATTGTCCGCCAGCAGTCGTCCGCTGCGGTCGTATATCAGACCCCGTGTGGGCGCCACCGGCTGCACCTGCACCCGATTGCGATCCGAGCGGGTCACATAGTCTTCGTGCTCAGTAATCTGGAGCCGGTAATAACGCACAAATATGAGCGACAGACATCCCAGAATCAGTATCCCCGCCACGCCGGCCCGGCGGGCGAATACACGTGCTTCGCGATGATGGTCTTTTATCTGTAGATGGTCGGACATTCGCACTTGTTATGGCTTTTCAGGAGCGCAGGCACACCCAGGACCTGCGAGCGCAACGTTATCACACTCTCACAAGAGAATGAGACACGCGCACAGCCAAAAGATTCAATTATTTGTGATAGGGGTGATTGGCCAGAATGGTCCAGGCGCGATAAACCTGCTCGGCCAACAACACCCGGACCAACGGATGCGGCAATGTCAGACGGGACAGAGACCAATGCACTTGCGCGCGGGCCCGGCAGGCATCGCTCAGCCCATCGGGGCCACCCACCAGCAGTGACACATTGTCGCCATCCATTTGCCACTGGGCGAGCTGGCCCGACAACTGCTCGGTGCTCCAGTCCTTGCCCTTGACCTCAAGTGCGATGACTTTGTCGTTGGCGCCAATCGCCTGCAGGATCGCATCGGATTCTTTGGCAATGGCTGCGGCGGTGGAGCTGCTTTTAGTGCGGGTACCAAGCGGGATTTCAACCAGTTCCAGACTGATTTCCCGCGGTAAACGTTTGACGTACTCCTGCCAGCCCTGCTCTACCCAGGCGGGCATTTTGGTGCCCACGGCGATGAGCCGGATGCGCATCAGCTGCGCTCGCCGGGCTTCATGGACCAGAGTTTTTCGAGATCGTATAACTCGCGGGTGGCGGGCATCATCACGTGCACAATGGTATCGCCAAAATCCACCAATACCCATTCGGGCGCATCCAGACCTTCCACACCCAGCGGCCGGATGTCGTGCTTCTTGGCCTCTTCCACCACATTTTCAGCCAGTGATTTCACATGCCGCGTGGAGGTACCCGAGGCGATGATCATGGTATCCATCACGTCCGACAGGGAGGACACATCCAGTGTCACCAGGTCCTTGGCTTTCACATCTTCCAAAGCCTGGATCACGATTGCGTTTAATTCTGTACTCATTGACTCGCTCTTTAACAGGGTGCCCATTGCACCAATATTTCTACTATAGCGGCTGGTGCGGGGTATGGCCTGACGGTGTCGGGCCATACCGGGGACCTAGCGGCGTATCTGGCCGGTGCCGAAAACAATCCACTTTTGTGAGGTCAGGCCCTCGAGGCCCACCGGTCCGCGCGCGTGTAACTTGTCCGTGGAGATGCCGATCTCGGCGCCGAGACCGTATTCAAATCCGTCCGCAAAGCGGCTGGACGCATTTACCATCACCGAACTTGAATCCACCTGGCGCAGGAACTGGTGCGCACGCGAATAATCCTCGGTGACAATGACATCGGTGTGGCGCGAAGAATAGGTTTCTATGTGGTCGATGGCTGCCGCCATATCGTCGACCACCCGAATGGACAACACCGGCGCCAGATACTCCGTACCCCAATCCTCTTCGGTCGCAGGCAGCGCATCAATCACCGCCCGGGTTTTTTCGCAGCCACGCAATTCGACGCCCTTGGCGCTATAGGCCTCGGCCAGGCGCGGTAAAATTTCAAATGCCACGCCCTGATTGACCAACAGGGTCTCCATGGCATTGCACACACCGTAGCGATGGGTTTTGGCGTTCACCGCAATCGCAAAGGCCTTGTCCATGTCGGCGCTGTCATCGATG
The DNA here is from genome assembly GCF_000305785.2 of Simiduia agarivorans SA1 = DSM 21679. NCBI lineage: Bacteria > Pseudomonadati > Pseudomonadota > Gammaproteobacteria > Cellvibrionales > Cellvibrionaceae > Simiduia > Simiduia agarivorans. The sequence goes on from NC_018868.3 coordinate 1,600,319, forward strand.
TACACATGGCAGATGCCGTCCAGGTGTTTGAGCACCGGGACCCGGGCATCCCGGCTGATGCGCTCAATCAGGCTCTTGCCGCCGCGCGGCACAATCACATCCACGTATTCCGACAGGGTGATCAACTCCGCCACCGCGGCCCGGTCGGTGGTTTCCACCACTTGTACACAACCGGCCGGTAAACCGGCCTGCGCCAACCCCGCGGCAATGCACGCGGCGATGGCGGTATTGGAATGGATCGCCTCGCTGCCGCCGCGCAATATGGTGGCGTTGCCGGACTTGAGACACAAGCTGGCGGCATCAATGGTCACATTGGGGCGCGATTCGTAAATAATCCCGATCACCCCCAAAGGCACGCGCATCTTGCCCAGCTGAATGCCGGACGGCCGGAAACTCATATCGGTTATTTCTCCCACCGGGTCCGGCAGAGCCGACACCTGGCGCAAGCCTTCTATCATCCCATCGATGCGCGCGGCCGTCAGGGCCAGCCGGTCCAACATCGCCTCATCGAGGCCTTTGGCGCGGCCCGCTGCCAGATCTTTGGCATTGGCCTCGGCCAGCGCAGCGCGCGCCGATTCCAGTGCAGTGGCAATGGCGTCGAGGGCTGCGTTTTTCTGTGCGCTATCGGCGCTGGCCAATACCCGACCAGCCGCACGGGCTTGACGCCCGAGGGATTGCATATAGGCAGAAATATCCATGAATCTCCCGTTTGATGAAAAAATGGCCGCGCATTATACCGGCAAATGGACGCCGGCGCGATGAAACTACTGGTGAGTCAACCGGTCCAGGGTCTCGGCCAGCCATTGCAGACGGGCATTGGGTGTCAGCGCCATGGCGTCCTGGCGCTCGGGTTCGGATAAGGGCAACAACTGCAATAACTGCCAACCCAATTCGGCTTCCGTGGCGACATCAGCCAATGCAAGGCTTTGTACGGAGGGGTGCTGGACGAGTTGATTCAATACCACCCGCAACCCATCCCAACTGTGTTCTGCCAACGGCTGGTCGCCGGCTGTGGCTGACGCCAGCGTCTGGCACTCGGCGGTCATCAGTCCGTCGGGTTCCAGTGCCGGCTCGTGCAGACGGGTAATGGCGCGCCCCTGGATTGTGATACCCAGCAGGCCATCGGGCAACTGATCCCAATCCACGATGCTGACTTCAACCGCCAGCGGCCAGACAGAGGCCCCGGGTCCCACTTCTTTGCCGTCCCGGATCGTTGCCACCACAAAACCATCGCCCGCGCGCAGCTGGCGCCGCACCATATCCAGATAGCGACGCTCGAAAATCCTGAGCGGCAGACACACGCCGGGCAAAGGCGCCGTGGACAGCGGAAAAACGGGTCGGCGCATCAGGCCGACTCGGGCCCGAAGGGGCGCAACAACAGAATCAGCCGGGGCAACAAAGTCAGTGCGGCGACAATGGCCGCCACCATGGCGAGGGCGGTCAGCAAACCGAAATACACCGAGGGAATAAAGTTCGACAGCGCCAGAATGGAAAAGCCCAGTGTGATGATCACCGAGGTAAAGAACATGGCCTTGCCGATTGAGGCATGTGCCCGGTGCATGGCGGCGACATAGCGCCGGTCCAACTCGAATTCGCGCCTGAACCGATGGATATAATGAATGGTGTCATCCACACCGATCCCCACCACAATCGCGGCAATGGTGATGGTCATCATATCCAGCGGAATACCCACTAGGCCCATGGTGCCGAGCACCACAGCTGCCGCCAGAATATTGGGCAGAATACCCACCAGCGCCAGTGTCAGGCTGCGGAACAGCAGACTCATCATCAACGCAATGCCAAGGAACACAGCCCCCAAGGTCACTATCTGGGAGCGGAACAGGCTTTGAAGCATGTTGTTGTACAACACCAGCACGCCACTGAATTTAATCTGTGAGGGCTCTACCCCTAAGTCGTGACCGGTGGCGTAGGCGCGGATCTGCTCGATCAGCTCAGCCCGACGCAGATTCGGGTCGGTCTCTTTGACCCGCAGGGTGATGCGCGCCTGGTTGTGCTCCGCCGACAAATAAGGCCGGATCAATAACCGATAAGTGTCTTCCGGCAGCGACTGGCGCAACACGGCCAACTCAAAATCGTTCAGCGGCCCACGGTTGAGATCGCGCGCGACCTTGTGGGCGGTCGCCAGCGATTGCACTTTGCCCACTTCCGGCAAACTTTCCAGATAATCGTGTATGACCTCGATTTGCGCCAGCCCCAGACTGGTAAACCAGTAGCTTTCGCGCGGCGGATTGGCCGGGTGCTGCTCAGAAAATGGGTCCACCTCGGCAAAGGGATCGGCCTCTACCACCGGCTCCGGGGCGTCGAACGGGTCCGGCGTATCGAATGCATCGACCTCGTTGAAAGGGTCTTCCACCGCCGGGTTGCGCTCGATCTTGTCGGGAATGCCATCGAGAATGATATCGAGTGTTGCGGTGCCACCCAGGTATTCATCGATAACCGACATGCCCTGATAAATTTCCGTACTCGAACGGAAGTAGTCGATAAACCGGTTTTCCACTTTCAGCTGACTGATCCCCAGGCCGCTGAGCGCGCCAATGCCAATGGACAGAATCAGCACGGAACCGCCGAAGCGTTCGGTCAGTTTGGAAAAGCGGGTGGTGATAGCGGCGGAGTAATCGCGATTGGTGGCCGGACGCAACGCCGCCGGTTCCGACAACATCAACCCGGCGGGCAAGAGCACAAAGGCCAAGGCTACGGCGACAACCAAGCCCAGCACCATCATCCAGCCGAAATCCATTACCGGTTTGATATCGCTCACCACCAACGAGGCGAACGCGACCATGGTGGTGAGCGCGGTGAATAGCACCGGCTTGAACATGAACCGGACCGTTTCCCAGACCAGCATTGCCTGCGTCGAGTCCCGCTGTTCGTAGGCGAGTTCACGGTAGCGCACCACCAGGTGGATGGTGATGGCCAGGCCAATGATCAACAATAGCGCCACGAAATTGGACGAGATCACGGTCAGGCGCCAGTCCAGCCAACTGAGCATACCCAGCATGAGCAACACCGAGCCGCCGGCGACCAGTAGCGGCCAGAGTACAAATTGCCAACGCCGGAAAATCACACTCATCAACAGAATGATGAACACCAGAATGGCGGAGCCGAATACCAACAGATCGCTTTTGATAAACGCGATCATATCGGTGGTGATCATGGTGACACCGCCCAGGAACAAATCGGCCCGGTCGCGGTAGTCGGCTACAATCGCACGCACTTCGGCAACCCGTTGCGCCGAACGCGCGGCTTCCTGGGTGCGATAGGCCAGAAACGCGTCAGACACCTGCGCCAGGCGCGCACGTTCTTCCAGGCTCAAACTGGCTTCACGCGCTCGCAAGCTATCGCGCTCCTGCACCAGCGCGATATAGTGTGTGTCGACCGCCAGATTCAACAGCAGCGCGGTAGTCTGCTGGTCGGGGCCCAACAACATGTCCCGGTAAATCGGGCTTGCAAGAAATTCGCGCCGGGCGGCATCGCGATCAACGCCTTCCGACAACAGGGTCTTCGGGTCTTTCAGCCCATCGATGTCCACCAATGGGGAATAGAGTAACGGCACATCGAGAATGCTGTTTACGGACGCAACGCCATCTACGTCGGCCAGACGCGCGCGCAACTCGGACAACATGTCGAGCACGGAATCAGAAAACAACTCGGCATGCGGTTTGAAGGTAACCACCAGAAAATCGCCGGAATCATAGCGCTTGCTCACCTCGCGGAAATAATCCACGGCGGCATCGTTTTCCAGCGTCAGGGAATCGGCCGAAGCGTCCAACTTGAAGCGCGGCAAGCCTGCGGCCGCCACTAACATCAGTACAAATACCAGCATCAATGCCAGTCGTGGTCGCTGAATGACCACGGCGCGGTAGGCGCCGGTAAAAAGTTCCATCATAGGTTTGTTTGGATCACAATGGCCGTTGCGGCGCAATTATGGGGGTGAGCGTTTGAAATTTAAACTGCCGTTTAACAGAATTTTCAGGCCACAGACCGAAAAAAACGGTATAAAGCCCTGATTGTACACCAGTGCGACCGCAAGCCATTGGCAAAGCCAACGTTGTTTTCGTTTATACTCAGGCCCCACCCGGGCTCTGAACCCCAACTGAGTTGATGCATGTATAAAATCCATGTTCAAGGCGACCAACAGCCACCGCACTGGATCAGTGACAAAAATCTGGTGCTTGGCAGTGCGCCCGATTGCGGTCTGCAATTGCCTGGCGCAGAGCCCCATCACGCGCGCCTGATCGCCCAGAACAACCGGTTGATACTGAAAGATAACCGCAGTCAGGGCGGCAGCTTTGTGAACGGCCAGCGGGCGACGGAGCGCGAGGTGTTTCCGGGTGACCTGGTCCGCTTGGGCGAAACCAGCTTCAGGATCATGGGCCCCAGCGATTCGCTGGAACCAAGTACCACCAAGCGCGCCCACATCGACAGTCGCTGGAGTCTGGTGAGCGATTCCAGCTGGCTCGCCGGTCAGGAATTCGTGATTGCGCCCGGGGTATCGGCCATTGGCCGTGCGACCCAATGTGAAATTGTCATTCCGGGCACCCACCTTTCGCGTCAGCATGCCGAGTTTGAACTCAGCAACGGCCAACTGCGCATCCGTGATCTCGGTTCTTCAAATGGTACTTTCGTCAACGAAGAACGCCTGACGGCCAATCAACCACTGCGCCTGGTCCCGGGCGACCGGCTTCGGTTTGATGTTTACACTTTTCAGGTGGTGGGTCCCGGCATGACCACGGGCTCCACCCGTTTGCGTGACACTCTGAGCGAGAGTGGCAACCGGGAGAAAAAACCGCTGGCCGACAGCAAAATGTGGAAAACCAAACCCACGTCACCGGGCAACCGGATTGAACCGGCACCGAAGAATTACAGCTGGCTCAAGGCGGGCCTGATTCTGGTGATTCTGGTGGTGGCCGCCGGCTTGTACATCCGCTCCATTCTTTGACTGACAAGAGTGCCGCCATGCCACTGACCCACGGCGTCATGCTCGATGGCGATAGCCTGGGCAATGACCTGAACCTGAAGGATTTGCGTGCCACCGTGCCACATTGGGACTGGCACCCAAACACCCAGCCCGCGCAAACTGCCGAGCGCATTCGTCAGGCAGACATCATTATCACCAATAAAGTCGTGCTCGATCGCGCACTGCTGGCGCAAGCACCGACGCTGAAACTAATCTGCGTGGCCGCCACCGGCACCAACAATGTGGATCTGGCGGCGGCAGCCGAGCGCGGCATTTGCGTTTCCAATGTGGTGAATTACGGCCCCGCATCGGTCGCGCAGCACACGCTGATGCTCATGCTCAATCTGGCCACGCGCGCGTTCGACTACCAGCGGGCAGCGACCGACGGGCGCTGGAGTCGAAGCCCGTTTTTCTGTCTGTTGGATTACCCCATCGTGGAATTGGCCGGTAAAACTCTGGGCATCGTGGGCTATGGCACACTGGGGAAGAAAGTCGGGGCACTGGCCCAGGCCCTGGGCATGCAGGTGCTGGTCAGTGCGCGACCGGGACAACCGCCCACCGACGGACGCGTGGCGTTTGACGAATTGCTGGCGCAAGCAGACGTTCTCAGCCTGCACTGTCCGCTCACGCCAGACACGCAACACCTGATCAACCGGGACACCCTGGCGAAAATGAAACCGGGCGCGCTGCTGATCAACTGCGCGCGCGGCCCGCTGCTCGATGAAACGGCCGTGGCGGATGCACTGCGTTCCGGACAACTGGGCGGTGCCGGCCTCGATGTTCTCAGTCAGGAACCCCCCAGCCCAGACCACCCATTACTGCAACCAGGCATCCCCAATCTGATCGTCACCCCCCACACGGCCTGGGCCAGCCGGGAAGCCCGTCAGAACCTGGTCAACATCCTGACCGGCAATATCCTCGCATTCAGCCGTGGGCAACCACGCAATCGCGTAACCCCCACCTAAAACGGCAGTACCAAACCAGGCAGCAAAACTTACGACTTTAGTGCAGTTTATTGCGGCTGACCTATGCCAGCGAATCGCGATGTCATTATCATCGCCGCGCCCCGCTGGGGCCTCCCGATCGGGATTCATCATTTGACAAGGACGCAAAATGTTCAAAGCACTTTCAGGGATTGCCGCCACATTTATTCTCGCCACCCAGGTAGCGGCCGGCCCCATCGATATTATTGAATCCATCCACTCGGAGGCGCCGGAAGAAGGTGCCGTAAAAGTGGCTGTGAGTGTGACCAATAACACCAGCGCTTATCTGTCGGCGTTTATGATTGGCACCAACTCTCCGGTCATGACTGAAGACCTGATTTCTCAGGGTTTTGACCGCGAGACAGAAACCGTGGGCGCCACTTATCCGCTCAAATGGGAAGGCGACATCTACTCAAAGGAAAAGTGGCAGGAAGGCCAGTCATTCTGGGCCGCGCCCACCGACAGTGACGAAGGCGCCGTAATTATCAACACACTCGACTATGCCTGGGACAGTATCTTCAGCGGGTTCAGTCACGTATTTGTGTATTACAACGACATCGAATTCTGGGGCGGACACGATGCTATTGGCAGCGGCGAGACTAAAACCGGCTTCTTTTTTGAGGCGGGACAAATGGCGTCCCCCTTCCTGGCTGTGTTTTCCGACGGCAGTTCGTACGTGGGTGAAACATTGCATGACGCACCGGTAACCGTCCCCGAGCCCGCCAGTGCCGCTTTATTGTTGGCAGGGCTGCTGGGCTTGCTGGCAATGCGCAGACGGTCTGTTTCCCGCCATTAATCCAACACCCATAAAACAAACCCGGTAAGGCGCGCCTTACCGGGCGACTCAATCTCCTACGCAGATTCAGGCTGCGCCAGCGCTACTGGCACTGCACCATCACCAACGACAAATTGTCATCCGCACCTTTGGACAATGCCAGTTTTAACAAGGCTTGCGGGCGTTGGCCGGTGGGCAAATTACTGGCCAGGGCTTTGTCCCAATCCGTTTTCTTCAGAGCGTTAGACAAGCCATCGGTGCAGAATGCAAACAAATCACCGGACTGGACCTTGTGCACCGCAACAGAAAAATCAAACGGTTGCTTGGCACCCAAAGCCCGCGTGAGTACGTGATGGGACACATCGGTACCGGCGTTTTCTTCCACATACGTATGATCGCGCGTCAACCGGGCCAATTCGCCTGCGCGCCAGCGGTAACAGCGGGAATCACCGGCGTGCAGCAGCACCAGCTGCCGCTCAAATAACAGACCGGCAACCAGGGTGGTGCCCATTTTCGCCAACGCGGGTTCGGCATCCTGCTCTGCGAGCAACCGGTGGTGCGCTGCGCGGGCGGCAGACAACATCTGGGCGATGGCGTCGTTCACGTCGACCATGCCCAGGATTTTGTCTTGCAGGTGGTACAGCATCACCTCGAGCGCCAGTGAGGAAGCCACTTCGCCACCGGCATAGCCACCCATGCCATCGGCCACCAATACCAGCGCCCGGTCTGAACGCGGGCTGAGGTACCAATCGATAGCGTCTTCGTTGTGGTCGCGCTTGCCGCGCTCCGTGTGTCCGGCGACCGTAAATTTCACTGCTGCTCCATTGCCTTTATCAATTTCCGATGAATGCCCCCAAAGCCGCCGTTACTCATGATCACCAGGTGATCACCCGCTTGCAGCTGGGTCGCCAATTCGTCCACCAGCGTATCCAGCTGGCTCCGGACTTTTTCGCGCCCGGGATCCCGCACCAGGCTCTCCAATGCCCAGTCTACCCCTTCGGGCTGAAACCAGTACACCTGATCGGCCTGACCCACTGCGTCGGGCAAGGCCTCGCCGTGCACGCCCATGCGCATGGTATTGGATCTGGGTTCGATCAGCGCAATCAAACGCGATTGACCTACCTTGTTTCTCATACCTTGCAGTGTAGTGGCGATTGCCGTGGGATGGTGGGCAAAATCATCGTAGATGCTCACGCCCCGGATTTCAGCCAGTTTTTCCAGCCGGCGCTTGACGCCGGCAAAAGTTGCCAACGCCTGCACCGCCACCACCGGCGTCACACCCACATGGTGTGCTGCCGCAATCGCCGCCAGGGCATTACTCACATTGTGCAGCCCGGTCTGCCCCCAGCGCACCACACCGCAGGACTCACCGCGCATGCACACCTCAAACTCGCCGCCATCGGGTGTTAACAGGTTGGCGGTAAAGCCTTCTGCACTGCCCAAGGGCATTTGTTCGCTCCAGCAGCCCTGTGCTAACACGCGGGAGATGGCAGGGTCGCCGGCCGGATAGATCAGCCGCCCCTGGGACGGCACCGTGCGCACCAGGTGATGAAACTGACGCTCGATCGCGGCCAGGTCCGGGAAGATGTCGGCATGATCAAATTCCAGGTTGTTAAGCACGCAGGTGCGCGCGCGGTAGTGAACAAACTTGGAGCGTTTATCGAAAAACGCGCTGTCGTATTCATCGGCTTCCACCACAAAAAACGGCGAATCCCCCAAGCGGGCCGAGACGCCGAAATTCTGTGGCACGCCGCCAATCAGGTAGCCCGGCGCCATGCCGGCAACGTCCAGAATCCACGCAAGCATGGACGAGGTGGTGGTTTTTCCGTGCGTGCCTGCAACCGCCAGAACCCAGCGCTCATCCAGCAGCTGTTCGCGCAGGAATTGCGGACCTGAGACATAGGGAATGGTGCTGTTGAGCAGGGCTTCCACCACCGGGTTGCCACGGCTCATGGCGTTACCGACCACCACCAGATCCGGCGCCGGATTGAGCTGGGCGGGGTCGAAGCCCTGCACGATTTCAATGCCGGCCGCCGCCAGCTGGTCACTCATGGGCGGATAGACATTGGCGTCGCAGCCGGTCACTTGCATACCACGGGCACGAGCCAACTGCGCCAGGGACCCCATAAAGGTGCCACAGATCCCCAAAATATGAATGTGCATCAAAAACCCGACTCCTTACTGACAGCGGCCAAGCCTACCATACGGGGCAGATTTTCACTGCAAAGGCGACGCTCATCCGTTACACTGCGCGCCCATAAAGGCTGGCACAGACCATCCGCGGCCAAAGCGCCACTATACTTAGTTTAGAGACGAGACAGAGAACACAACCATGACAAGGAAAAACGCGTTTTACGCGCAATCCGGTGGGGTAACTGCGGTGATCAATGCCAGCGCCTGCGGCGTGATTGAGACTGCCCGGGCCCACAGCGACAAGATCGGCACAGTGTACGCCGGCAATAACGGCATCATCGGTGCGCTGCGCGAAGAGCTGATCGATACCAGCGCCGAGTCAGCCGACACCATTGCCGCCCTGCGCCATACGCCTTCAGGCGCCTTCGGCTCCTGTCGCTACAAACTGAAAAGCCTGGAACAAAACCGGGCCGAGTACGAGCGCCTCATTGATGTGTTCAAAGCGCACGACATCGGTTATTTTTTTTACAACGGCGGTGGTGACTCGGCCGACACCTGCCTGAAAATCAGCCAGCTGTCTGAAACCATGGGTTATCCCATTCAGGCGATCCATATTCCCAAAACCGTGGATAACGACCTGCCGTTTACCGACAACTGCCCGGGATTCGGCTCTGTGGCGAAATACGTGGCTGTGTCCATCCGCGAAGCGGGCCTGGACGTTGCTTCCATGTGCGAATCCTCCACCAAGGTGTTCATCATGGAGGTCATGGGCCGCCACGCGGGCTGGATTGCGGCTGCCGGCGGACTCGCTGCCGAAGTGGACGGCGATGCGCCTCAGATTATCCTGTTCCCGGAAATCGCCTTCGATAAGGCCAAATTCCTCGCGCGCGTGGACGAATGCGTTAAGCGCTACGGTTACTGCGCCATCGTCGCCTCTGAAGGTGCCCAGTATGCAGACGGCAGCTTCCTGGCCGACTCCGGTAACGTCGACGCCTTTGGCCACAAACAACTGGGTGGCGTAGCGCCAACACTGGCCAGCATGGTCAAGCAGGAACTGGGCTACAAATACCACTGGGCACTGGCCGATTATCTGCAACGCGCCGCGCGTCACATTGCCTCCGGCACCGACGTTGAACAAGCCTATGCAGTGGGCAAAGCCGCCGTGGAAAAAGCCATCGAAGGCAAAAGTGGCATCATGCCCACCATCGAGCGCGCAGCCTCTGCTGAATACCGCTGGTCCATTGGCGAAGCACCGCTGGATCAGGTAGCGAATGTGGAGCGCAAGATGCCGCGCGACTACATCAGTGAAGACGGCTTCCACATCACCGACAAAGCCCGTGACTATCTGCTGCCGTTAATCCAGGGCGAAGACTACCCGCCCTACCGCGACGGCATGCCGGTATATGCCAAGCTGAAAAAAGTCATGACGCCCAAAAAACTGGCCGACTGGCAGTAATCTGCTGTACCCGGGCCAGCTAATCCTGGCCCTTTTCACCCCTCACGTCCTCACCCCAAACCTCCCGTAAACGCTGGTCGCGCCCACAGGCATAGCGGTAATACTTGTACCTGACCGGATTGCGCTGATAGTAATTCTGATGATATTGCTCGGCTGGGTAAAACGTGTCGGCCGTTTCGATGGTAACGGCCACCGATTGCCCAAGCTGCTGCTCCACCGCCATCAGACTGGCCTGCGCAAGCGCAGCCTGTTGCGCTGAGCGGGGAAAAATAGCCGGCCGGTATTGGCTGCCCTTGTCGCAAAACTGCCCTCTGCCATCAAACGGGTCTACATTGCGCCAAAACACCGTCAGCAATTGTTCAAAGCTGACCTCAGCCGGGTCATACACCACTTCAACCACCTCGGCGTGCCCGGTGCCTCCCGCCGACACCTGCTCATAGGTAGGATTTCGGGTTTTACCCCCCATATAGCCGGACTGGGTGGATTTGACCCCGCGCAGCTCGTCAAAGGGTTTTTCCATGCACCAGAAACACCCGCCGGCAAACACCGCCGTTTCCGTTTCTGCCGCCGAGGCCAAACCGGCCAACGCCAGCGCCCACCAAAACAAGACCCATACTTTCATCATTCACCTCCGGGGCTTAGAGACTGACCCAGCCGGATTGTTACGCGTCAACGGGTCTCAGCGCCCACTCATTGCCAACAGTCTGGCTGGCGAGGCTAAGTTGCCAGCGCGTGGACCAAATCAAATGCCCGCAAACAAGGCGTTTTTCGACAGCCTGCTAGACTGATTGCACACCAGCCAAAAACACCCGGACCATGTACGAGCGCAGTTCGTCTCCCGCAAGCCTGATAGTGACTCTACTCGCCCTGGTACTGGCGGGATTGCTGGCGGCCTGGCAAATACAGAGCAGCTATAACAAACAATTGGAAAGCTCGCTCAATCTGATTCTCAACGCCACCCAACAGGCGCTGCAACGTTGGCGTCAGACGGAGCTTCAGCGGGTGCAATTTCTGGCGCGCGACCCTGCGCTGACGCAACTCGTCACTCGCCTGTTGCAAGCCCGGGACGATGAGCAAAAAGCGCAAATCCGGGTACTCATTAACCAATTGTTGGCCGGCTTCAATGCCGATGCCTCATTGCGAGGCTACCTGATTATCGATCGCTCTCATCGCGTCCTGGCCGCTAACCAACCGAGCATGATCGGGCAAAGCCCAGCCATTGCCCAGCAAATTCAGCGGATGGACAACCTTTGGTCTGGCCAGCCGCGACTGTCCCGCATCATGCAGCGAGCGCCAGACGAAGCGCCAACACCAATAGGCGGCAGCCACACCACGATGTTTTCGCTGGCGACTATCAGCGCGCCGTCCGGCCAGGGCGTGGCGATCTTTGCCATCGAACTCAATCTGGACACCCGTTTCTACCCGATCCTGTCACAAGCCCGCTTGGGCTATTCGGGCGAGACGTATGTGTTCGATCAGGCCGGCGTCATGCTCAGCGAAAGCCGGTTCCGCGAGCAACTGCGCGAAATGGGCTTGATTGGCGACAACCAGTCCGCGGCCCTGAATATTCAGTTACACGACCCGGGCCAGGACCTCAGGCAGAAGCAAGCCAGCCTGTCGGGGGAAAAATTGCCGCTGACACAGATGGCCCAATCCGCCATCAAGGGCATCAGCGGTTTCAGTGCCACACCCTACCGGGATTATCGTGGGATACCGGTCATCGGCGCCTGGACCTGGGATCAACAGCTGAACCTGGGTATTGCCTCCGAATTGGATGCGGCCGAAGCATTCTCGGGGCTGAAGGTCAGCCTGTACTGGTTGGCAGGGCTCACCGCCATGGCGCTGATGCTGATAGTCCTGCTGTTCAGTTTGGTTCGACGCCACCAGATTAATCTGGCCCGTGCACACCGGGAAAGCTCGGCCATTCTGAACAACGCACCGGCGTTTATTCTGGTGCGCGATCTCGATAATTGTCTGATGTTTGCCAATCGCGAAGCGTTGGAGTTTTTCGGCGTACGCAACCAACACCTGTACACCGCCACTGCCATCGACCGCAATGTATCCAAGCCTCATTTGTCCGAATTACTGCCCGCCCGCTTCCAGCAATTCATTGAGGACAAAGATGATCAGATCCTGAAGGAGAAGATCGGTTTCACCTATACCGCCAACATCAGTTTCGACAATACCCAGCACAATCTGCTGCTGACCAAATTTCCTCTGCGGGAAGCGGATGGAAAAGTATACGGTATTGGCCTTTCCGGTGTTGACGTGACTGAGCGAATGAACACCGAAGCCAAACTCAAGGAAAAGGAGCTATTCCAGGCCAACCTGATGGCCAGCCTTCCAGGTGCCGTGTATCGCTGCAGTCTCGATTACAATGGTTGGCACCTGGTCTATATCAGCCCCGGTTGTCTGACACTGTTGGGACACAACAATCAGGAACTCACCGATCAGGATGGCAGATTGTTCAATGAACTCATTCACCCGGAGGATCGGGAGATGGTTCAGGAAAAAATCCGTTTTGCATTCCAACACAATCAGCCTTACGAGTTCGAATACCGGCTGAACAACAATGACGTGGTCATCTGGCTGTGGGCCAGAGGTCGTATCATTGAGCAGGATGGCTCGCTCTTTACCGAGGGCTTTTTATCTGACATCACCGAGCGCAAGCTGGTTGAACGGGAACTGGCAGCACACCGCCGTCAGCTGACATCTGTTGTGGCCGAACGCACCCGGGAGCTGGACCGGGAACGTGAACGCCTGGCCGACATTATTCGCAGCGCAGCCGACGGAATCATCAGCTTTGACGATCACCTGCATATCAATCTGTTCAGTCCATCTGCGGTCAGAATTCTGGGACTGGAACACACCAATCTGACAGGCCTTCCGGTATTAAAATTTTTTACGGATAAAAGCCAGATTATATTGAAGGAGAATATCGCCAAACTAAATCAAAAAATGAAAATCAAGTCGGCACAGGAGCTTTGGATTGCCCGTAAGAATGGCGAGGTTTACCGGGTGGAAGCCAGCCTGAGCCGCAACGCCACCCATGGTACCGAAAACTACACACTTATTCTGCGTGACATCAGTCTGCGTCTCGAGCAGCAACAGGCGTTAAAAGCCGCTATTAAGAATGCGGAAGAAGCGAGCCTGGCCAAATCCCAATTTCTGGCCAATATCAGCCATGAAATCCGTACCCCGCTCAATGCCATTATCGGCATGAGCCAACTGACCCTGAATACAGAGCAATTGCGTTATCTGAAAACCATCGAGTATTCGTCACATACGCTGCTGGGCGTGATTAACGATGTACTGGATTTTTCAAAAATCGAAGCCGGAAAACTGCAGATCGAATCCATTCCATTCAATCTTGAAGCTTCATTGGAGGCCATCAGCCAGATGACCGCCTTGCGGGCGCAGGAAAAAGGGGTGGATTTCCTGCTCGATATCGACATCGGCGTCCCCAGCCAATTAGTGGGGGATCCGCTGCGACTCAGCCAGATACTGACTAACCTGTGCTCCAATGCCACCAAATTTACCGAACAAGGTCATATCACCCTCGGCACAAAACTGTTATCTGAAACAGAACAAACCGTCACACTGGAATTTTTTGTGGAAGATACCGGCATCGGTCTGAGCGCTGAACAACAGGCGCAACTGTTTAAGGCCTTTGCACAAGCAGATCCTTCTGTCACCCGCCGCTACGGCGGCACAGGACTTGGACTCAGCATCTGCCGCGAGCTGGTCAGGTTGATGGGCAGCGAAATCCGGGTGACAAGCGAAGTGGGCCTGGGTTCGCGCTTCAGCTTTTCACTCACACTGCAAAGGGACTGCCAGTCCACACAAAAGGCACTCAGAAGCACGCACTCCGAACTGTCGATTTTGTTGGTGGAGGACAACGCCGCAACGGCAGATTTACTGATGCTCGCATTGAAAAAGATGGGTCACCGTGTCACCCACTGTGACGGCGGCGAACAGGCGCTGGCACACCTGAGTAATCATGCAGACTATGATGTCCTGCTGGTCGACTGGCAATTACCCGGTATTCCGGGGGACGCACTGATCAGCCAGGTTAAATCCCGTTCAGACGAGAATACGCCGGTGGTGGTCATGATTACCGCCTTTGAAGAAACAGAGGCCGCACCCGTTGCCTGTCAGGCAGGGGCCGATGCACTGTTGATCAAACCCATTTCTGCGTCGACCCTGTTCGATACGCTGGACAACCTCACGTCGCCTATCAAACCCAAGCCCTACTCCGGCTTCACCCCCATCAGCCCTTTCAGAATTCCGCCCACCCTTCGCGGCGCCAGTTTACTGCTCGTGGAAGACAACGAAATCAATCAGGAAATCGCGCGAGAAATATTTGAAAGTGCGGGTTTCAACGTCAACGTCGCAAGCAATGGCCAGGATGCGGTCGATTGGTTCAGTCAGGGCCATGCGGACCTTATTCTTATGGACGTGCAAATGCCGGTTCTGGACGGAGAGTCGGCAACCCGCACGATTCGTGCGACGGAAAAAGGGCAATCGGTACCGATCATAGCCATGACCGCCAATGCAATGAAGGAGGACGAGCAACGCTGTCTGGCCGCAGGCATGAACGATTACCTGACCAAACCCATCAATATCGATAAAGCCCTTGCCACTGTCTGCCAATGGCTGGAACGCACGGGCGTGCAGGCTGCACCGGCAAGCAACAGCCGCAAGGCAGCAGCCAAACCGGGAGATGGCCTGCCGAAAATGCCGGGCCTCGATACGCAGCGAGGGCTGATCAACTGTTCTGGCAATGCGTCGCTTTACATTCGCCTGCTGCAGGAATTTGCCGAAGACTACGCTGATGTACCACGCCAGATCATGCAATTGCTCGATGAGGAAAACTGGTCGGAAGCGCATCAGAAAACCCACTCCCTCAAGGGGGTGTCCGGCAATCTCGGTGCCAATCTCCTGTACCTCGCCACCAAAGAGCTGGACAACAATATCCGGCAGCAAAATCCTGATCGCAATAAACTGGCCGGACAGGCTTTCTCGCTGAACCGGACTTTTCAACAACTGACCACAAGCATTCAACGGCTGAGTAGTCCAAACGGATAAGCCGTTATTCAGAGGTTCCCAAGCGTGTGCAGACCATAAAAAAAAGCGCCCGCAGGCGCTTTTAAGGTTTTCACTGGTAAGCCATTACAACAGCGGGGCAATCACCAGACTTACAATGGCCATGACGTTAATCAGAATGTTCATGGCAGGACCCGACGTATCCTTGAACGGGTCACCCACGGTATCGCCCACCACGGCGGCTTTATGCACCGGGCTGCCCTTGCCACCGAGATTGCCCTTTTCCACGTACTTTTTGGCGTTATCCCACGCGCCACCGGCATTGGCCATAGTGAGCGCCAGCAACACACAGGAAATCAGTGCACCACCCAGCATACCACCCAGCACCTCTGGTCCCAGGCCAAAGCCTACTACCACCGGTGACGCCACCGCCAGCACGCCCGGCAGAATCATCCGGCGCAGGGCCGCCTGGGTGGCAATATCCACACAGCGTTCGCTGTCGGGCTTGGCAGTGCCCTCCATCAAACCGGGAATCTCCTTAAACTGGCGCCGGATTTCCTTGATCATGTCGAACGCCGCATCGCCCACTGCCCGCATGGTGATCGCCGACACCAGGAAAGGGAAAATCCCCCCCAGGAACATACCCATGAGCACCTGCGGATCATCGATGCGCAATGCAAATCCATCTACATGGCGCTCTACGGTCTGAATAAAGGCGGCGATGATGGCCAACGCAGCCAGACCTGCAGCACCAATGGCAAAGCCCTTACCGATGGCGGCAGTGGTGTTGCCCACCTCGTCCAGGCCATCGGTAATAGCGCGGGTTTCAGGCCCCAGTTCCGCCATCTCCGCAATGCCACCCGCGTTATCTGCCACCGGCCCGTAGGCGTCGATGGCCATGGTGATACCCACGGTTGCCAGCATACCGACGGCGGCAATACCCACGCCATAGACACCGGCGCCTTCGGGCAGAATACCGGCCGAGGTATAAATAATGCCGGCAATTACCAGCACCGGTATCACCACCGATTCCATACCTGTGGCCAGACCACTGATCATCACCGTAGCCGGGCCGGTTTCTCCGCCTTCGGCAATCAACCGCACCGGCTTACCGCCTGTGTAGTACTCCGTAACCAGGCCGATGAAAATGCCGCCCACGGCGCCGCACACCACACACCACCACACTGCCATGCTGATACCCTGCCAGTTCAGCAGGGCCCAGGCCGCGACAATGAAAATCAGGGTGGCGCCGATAGTGCCGGTGCGTAACGCCCGCGCGGGAGCGGCGGCAGAGGACATGCGCACCACAATGATCCCGGCAATGGAACACAGTAAGCCCACACTGGCCAACGCCAGTGGCGCGAACATCAGGGCCTCCCGCGACCCCGCCAGCTCACTGACCTGGGTCAGTGCCAGGGTGGCGGCTATGGCAATGGTCGCGATCATCGAACCACAATAGGATTCAAAAATGTCGGACCCCATGCCGGCCACGTCACCCACGTTATCGCCCACGTTGTCGGCAATGACGCCGGGGTTGCGGGGATCGTCTTCGGGGATACCCGCTTCCACCTTGCCCACCAGATCCGCGCCCACATCGGCACTTTTAGTGAAGATGCCGCCACCCACGCGCGAGAACAGGGCGACCGTAGATGCGCCCATACCAAACCCGTGGATCGCCTCTGCGTGTTGCGGATCGTTACCAAACAGCAGGTATAAGGTACCCAGGCCCAGCAACCCCATGGACGCGACTGCCAGCCCCATGACAGAGCCACCGTAAAACGCCACACTCAGGGCATCGGCAGCGCCGGTATTATTGGCTGCCACCGTAGTACGTACGTTTGCGCGGGTGGCGGTATACATGCCAATGTAGCCGGCAATGGCCGAACAGAAGGCCCCCACCACAAACGCCAAAGGTGTGCGCCAGCCACCGAACCCCCAGGCCAGCAACACGGTAACCACTAACAGAAACACCCCCAGAATGGTGTATTCACGGCGCATGAACACCATGGCACCGCTGTGAATCAGGCCGGCAATTTCTGCCACTTTGCCCTCACCGGCTGGGAAAGAAATGATGATGCGGTAAATAATGAAAGCAGCCACAAGCCCGATCAGGCCCAAAGCTGGCGGTAACAACAGTAGATCCATGGTAAACCCTCGTCATTGTTATTGTCGGGGCCACACCTGAGTACTTCGCACCACACCCATCAATCAGCAAACGCTGTACTTCCTCTATGTAGGTGGCCGATTGATGGGGTACACCGGATTGCTCTCAGTAACTCGGCCACTAAGCCCATAGTAGGCCAGGGTTGGGGTCGCCGGCAAATCATCCTGCTTTTGACCGATTTAGACCATTGTCTGGCTCTGACAGTACCGGAACCCTGTGGTAGAATCCCCGCCCCGAATTTGTAACCCTCCACGGACACACACTATGAGCCTGCATCTGGTACCTTCCGGCAAGAGCCTGCCTGACGATATCAACGTCATCATTGAAATCCCGCTCAATGGCGACCCGATCAAATACGAAGTGGACAAAGACTCCGGTGCGATCTTTGTGGATCGCATGCTGGGCACTGCCATGCACTACCCCTGCAACTACGGCTACGTGCCCCACACCCTGTGTGGCGATGGCGACCCGGCCGACGTGCTGGTGATTATGCCGCTGGCACTGATTCCCGGTTCGGTGGTGCGCTGTCGTCCCATTGGCGTGCTGAAGATGACCGACGAAAGTGGTGAAGACGCCAAAATCGTTGCTGTACCGCACGACAAAATCACGCCGCTGTACGCCAACGTTGAGTCAGTGCGCGACCTGCCCGAAATCACTCTGAACCAGATTGCTCACTTCTTTGAACACTACAAAGATCTGGAAAAAGGTAAGTGGGTGAAAATTGAAGGCTGGGAAGGCCCTGACGCCGCCAAAAAAGAACTCGAAGAAGCCAAGGCCCGCTACGACGCGGAGCCGGAAAAACCCCGCTTCTGAGTTATCAGCCCACAAAAAAAGCCCCTTCAGGGGCTTTTTTTGTGGGCAATCATAGGGCACACCTTTGCCGGTGATTTTGATTAATCCGCCAGCGATAGGCCGCTGGTATCCGGTGCCGGGGGCGCCGGTGGGCGCTTGATCTCTCCCAGATCACTGCCGGCAGGGGCCAGATCCACTTCCAGATCGGCAACCGCGGGCGGCGCCTCTTGCGCTCGGTAGGCCGCTTCAATGATGTCGGCACCAACTTCCGCCAGATCAAATTCAACGTCCGGTACCGCCAACGGTTGCGAGCGCTCGATCTCCGATTCATCAAGTAACCGCTCGCCCACCGGTCTCAGGTCTGCATTCAGTGGCGCCACGGCAATCGCTTCGGGTCGGGCCGATGCACGCTCAGCGTCAGACAAGAGATTACCTTCCATCGGCGCGAGACTTAATCCGGCTTGTGCTTGCGTTTGTGCTGGCACTGGCTGGGGCTGTTGTTCGGCGGGTGCCGGGCGGGGTTTAGGGGTGGGTTTGGGACGCGCCACCGGTGCATTCAGGGTGCCGGCGGGCCTGACTTCCACCAGCGCGCCGGCCTGCAGCAGCACTTTTTTGATTTTTCGGCGGCCTCTGCATCCACATTCTTTTTCAGAGGAACAGGCGTGCCGGCAAACAGAGGCTCAATTTGCTCAGGTGTGCGCTTGAACAATGCAGCCATACGCTGTTTGACCTGCGGCAATTGGTGTCCAGGGGCAATATCACCCCGGAAAACGATATCAAACACCCCGAATTCCTCTCGCATAAAACTCCTTACAGTGTTGCCGATTGTAAGCCCCTGCACAAGCCATGTAAGCCTTGGCTGACAGCTATTGCCACTTTCACCCACTGGAGGCTGTCCAGCGCTCCGATACACTGTGAAACATAAACACAATCAGGGTGCAGACAGGAATCTGGCACCCCCGATTCCGGCACAGAAGGCAACATCCAACGTGCCGGAGGGCTAAATCAGGGACTACACCATGAGCCAGCCGCTCTTTTCCAGCGAGCAGTCGTTGGACAATCAACTCAGCCAGACCTCCATCAGCGACGAAATCCGCCGACTGGAGCAACGCATCCACCGGATGCAACTGACACCGGATCAGGATACCGCGTCCATCGTGGCCTTGAGCCGTCAATTGCGTGAACGCCTTATGGTACTCAACTGGAGCCGTGGTCACCGGAATGACCAGGAAGTGTGAACTGCATCGCAGCTCGCTTGCAGTGCCCCCACCAACGTTTATAATCTTGCGCTTCTGAGGCTCTGGCCTCTCCCGAATCTGATGAAGAGGCGCTTGTGTCACGCTGGCAGTTGCTTGTAATTCTTCCCCTCACGCTTTCCGGTTGTCAGCTGTTTCAAGCGCCGCAGCCACCACTGGCCGCAGAGCCGGCGCTGGAATGCCCGGCACCGCCCGAGCCTCAAGCCTGCCCCGAGCCCGTAGAAATCATCCGCGAATGTCCAGCACCTGAACCCTTGGTGGTTGCCGAAGTGAAACCCGCGCCGGCGCCGAAGGTGGCACCTGCGCCAATACCCACCCGCATGGGCGACAAGCAACTATTGATCATCGGTGCGGCCGAACAGGTATTGCTCGACCCGCCCGGCATTGTGGTCAACGCCCGGATTGATACCGGCGCTGAAACGTCTTCCCTGCACGCCAACAACATTATCGGCTTCGAACGCGAAGGCGAACGCTGGGTGAGATTCGATCTGATTCTCGAAGGCGATGCGGAACCCATTACCATTGAGCGCCCCCTCTCACGCAAAGTCCGGATCAAGCGCCAGGATGCCGAATCCGATCGTCGGCGCGTGGTCGAGATGCGCGTGCGTATCGGCGACATTGACGAAGAAATCGAGTTTACGCTGTCCGATCGCTCTGATTTTGTTTACCCCATGTTAATCGGCCGTAATTTTCTTACCGATAATGCCGTGGTCGACGTCGCCCGCAAATTCAGCATCCGCTGACCCCGCCCTATTTCAGGAGCACTATGAAAGCTCGAATTCAGCTCTATGTTGTGGCCGCCCTGCTCGCGTTGCTGGGCCTGGCCGCAGTGTCTTACAAATACTGGGTGCTCGGCTTCCCTCTGTTACCCGGGGAATCCCGCAACGTCTGGACGCTGCAATCCAAAATCAGTTTTGAGCCCACGGGCGAACCCATGGAGATTACCCTGGCGCTGCCCCAGGCCGGCTCCAATGGCGTAATCGTGGACGAAAATTTTTCCTCTTCGGGGTTCGGGTTCGTTATCAACGAAGAGCAAGGCCAACGCTTTGCGCGCTGGACCCGACGCGATTCGCCCTCGCGCGCGACGGTTAACCTGAATTACAAATTACAGGTGGTGGTCAACCAGAACCGGGTCGAACAGCCGCCCGCCCCAACCGAAGAACTCGCGAAACCAAGAACATTCCCCAGCGAACGAGATTCCCTGCGTCTGGTATTCGAGCAACTCTCCGCTCAATCGGCAACCGATGAAAGCTTCACGCAGCTCATGTTCAAGCGCCTGAACGCCCGCGAAAAATCACAGGACGTGGCGTTTTTGCTGTCGGTCAACAACGATGATTATCTGGCCGTGGCACACAAGCTGCTAGCCTACCGGGGCGTGTACGCGCAAAATATCAAAGGCCTGCAACTGCAGGACGGCCGGCGACGCGCCACCTACTCCGAACTGCTGGAGATCTATACCGGCGGACAGTGGATTCAATACAACCCGGAAACCGGTGAACGCGGCATTCCCACCGATTTCATGATCTGGCAACGGGGTGGCATTTCCCTCCTCGACGTCATTGGCGGTCGCAATTCCAGTGTGGAATTTTCCATGGTGGTCAACACCATGCCCGCCAAGACCGTCGCCATGTTGCAGGATATTTCCAGCCAGGCTGCGCTGATCGACATGAGTATCTACTCGCTGCCGGTGGAACAACAGGGCGTGTTCAAAACCTTGCTGTTGATTCCGATCGGTGCGTTGGTCGTGGTATTTCTGCGCATCATTGTGGGCATTCCAACCTCCGGCACCTTCATGCCGGTACTGATTGCGCTGGCACTGGTGGAGACCGGCTTACTCGCGGGCCTGCCCATGTTTTTGCTGGTGGTGTCCGTAGGCCTGTGGATTCGCTATTACCTCAGCCACCTGAATTTACTCCTGGTGGCGCGCGTCAGCTCGGTGATCATTGTGGTGATCGGTTTGATGGCATTCTTCAGCATTGCCAGTTACAAACTCGGCATCGATTCAGCCATGAGTGTGACGTTTTTTCCCACCATTATTCTGGCCTGGACGATCGAACGGATGTCCACCCTGTGGGAAGAAGAGGGGCCGCGCGACGTGGTTAAGCAAGGGGGTGGCAGCCTGCTGGTGGCCGTCATAGCCTATGCATTGATGACCAACACTCTGGCCAAACACCTCACGTTTAACTTCCCTGAACTGAGCCTGCTGCTGCTGGCATTGATTCTGATTATCGGCCAGTACAATGGCTACCGTCTGAGCGAGCTGTACCGGTTCCGGCATATGGTGTTCACGCAGAGCGGAAACGCCAAATGACCTGGTTTGCCAGCCCGAAAAAATTGCGCGAGGCGGGTGTTCTGGGCATGAACCGCCGCAATGTGGAATGCATTCTGCGCTACAACAAGCGCAGTCTTTATCCGCTGGTGGACAACAAGCTCAAGACCAAACAGGCAGCCATTGATGCCGGGGTTGCGGTCCCCGAACTGGTGGGCGTAATTGAACACCAATTCCAGATTGCCCAGTTGCTCACCACACTGGGCGATCGCAACCAGTTCGTGATTAAACCGGTACAAGGTTCCGGCGGCAAAGGCATTCTGGTGATCGTCAACCGCGACGGCGACAACTTCATCAAACCGTCGGGACAGCGCGTGGATGTAGCCTACGTCAAACGCCATATCTCCAATATTCTATCGGGCCTGTTCAGCCTGGGCGGACGCCCCGATTACGCCATGATCGAAGCGCTGATCAATTTTGATGAATCCATGGCCAAATACAGCTATGAAGGCGTGCCCGATGTGCGGGTGATTATTTACCGGGGTTATCCGGTCATGGCGATGATCCGCTGTGCGACGCACAGCTCCGACGGCAAAGCCAATTTACACCAGGGTGCGGTGGGCGTAGGCCTAAACCTGGCCGATGGCCGCGCCATTTGTGCCGTACAAAATGGCAGTCTGATCGACCGCCATCCCGATACGCACGAAGTGTTCACCGAACTGCAGGTGCCCCATTGGCGCGATATTCTGATGCTCGCCAGCGGTGCCCACGAAATGACAGGGCTTGGCTACCTGGGTGCCGATATCGTGCTGGATAAAATCCACGGCCCCTTGATTCTGGAGCTGAATGCACGGCCGGGGCTTTCGATTCAGGTTGCCAACCAATGCGGCCTGTTAAACCGCCTGCACGCTATTGACGACGCCATTCTTCAACAGCAACGCACCATTGAAGAACGCGTGAGTTGGTCGCAGCGCGAGTTTGCCGTAACACAACACCCGGTGCTTCAGGCGGACTCATCGCCTGTGTGATGGTTCATTTCGCGCGCGGGCGCGGGCGACGCAGGCCGCCCCACCGGCTTCGCCGGTACGCCGGCGACGGTGGTGTGCGCGGGCACCGATGCCAGCACCACACTGCCGCCCGCAATTTTCGCGCCCTCGCCCACGGTAATGTTGCCCAACAGCTTGGCCTGTGCACTGATTAATACACCGGGTCCGATCTTCGGGTGGCGATCGCCTTTGCTGTAACCGCTGCCA
The DNA here is from genome assembly GCF_000305785.2 of Simiduia agarivorans SA1 = DSM 21679. Classification (NCBI taxonomy): domain Bacteria; kingdom Pseudomonadati; phylum Pseudomonadota; class Gammaproteobacteria; order Cellvibrionales; family Cellvibrionaceae; genus Simiduia; species Simiduia agarivorans. The sequence goes on from NC_018868.3 coordinate 1,623,424, forward strand.
CCCAGCGTCACCCCATGCAGCATGGACACGTCATCCCCAACCACGGCAGTCTCGCCAATAACAATGCCGGTGGCATGATCCATGAGGATGCCGGCGCCCAACCGGGCGGCCGGGTGAATATCCACATCAAAGGTCTGGGCAATCTGATTCTGGAAAAAGAGCGCCATCGCTTTGCGGCCCTGTTGCCACAGCCAATGCGCTGCCCGGTAACACTGCAACGCCTGAAACCCTTTAAAAAACAACAAAGGCATTGTGTAGTGATGACATGCCGGGTCCCGCTCGATACACGCCAACACGTCGCGCACGCACGCATCCACCAGTGCCGGCGAAGCCTCATAGGCCTCGGTAAATAACTGACGCAACAACAAAGACGGCAAGTCCGCCGAGTGGAGTTTTTCCGCCAGGGTATAACTGAGCGCGCCCGAGAGCGCCGGATGCGCTAACACGCTGGCATGATAGAAGCTCGCAAGGGCCGGCTCCGCCCGGCAAAAAACGCGTGCCTCCTCCTGCATTTTTGCCCATACGGCCGAGTTATCCATCCAGTACTCCGCGGCTTTTTAACAATGAAGGTAGCTCCGCCATGTGGGCAAAGGGTGTGACGTCACCCTGCATTTGCGCCATGACTTCACCACCGTACCAGAATACCGGCATCCCCGCCGCCACCCCGGCCTGCACCCCCGTGTGGGTATCTTCCACCACCACACATTGGTCCGGCGTGAACCCCCATCTCTCTCGCCGCGAGCAGAAACACATCGGGCGCAGGTTTCGGCTTGTCGACCTGGGTGACACTGAAACGAACAGGCTGAAATGCTGCCTCAATACCCGAGGCCGATAGGGTGACAGCCATTTTTTCATGATCGCCTGAGGAAGCGACGCAAAAGGGCCGGCCGGCCGCGCGCAATGTGGCCAATACTGCCATGACCCCGGGCACAGGCTGTACCTGCCGCAAGGCCTGTAATGTTTCCGTCTGTAATTGCTGCCAGCATGCGTGCGCTTGTTCCGCGCTCATCCAACGCTGCATGTGCTGGACACAACCGGCGGCCGAACGGCCTTTGAATTGCGCCATTACCGCCTGTTCATCAAGTGGCACACCGTGAAGCCTCAGGTGGCGGGCCAGAATGCGATTGGCCAGGGTTTCACTGTCGACCAGAACACCATCGCAGTCGAAGATAACCAGCATTAATCTGCCACCCGGGTATATCGCGCAACCAGCGCCGGTAAGTCTGACAGGATCAGCGCTTTGAGCTCGATATCCGAGGCTTCCAGCACCTGTGCCAGCCGGGCCGGATTCAAGACCCCTTCACATTGGCGGGCCCAGGGACGAAAACTCAGGTGCCAGGGCTCCGGGGCCACGCCGCCCAGATCTTCCCGGTAGGGTCGATACCAATCGCTCTGCTGGTCAAGCCAGCCCGTCAGCCACTGGTGGAAGCCAGCCATCGCGCCGTCACACTCAGCCTGGGTCAATTGCACCTGATAACCTTCGACACAAACCCCCGCATCATAGATATCCAGGTCGGTGCCCCAATGGTGGCGAGACAAGCCAGGCAGCGCCGACCAGCGCAAAATGGCCGCCAGCCGCTGCTCTTCACTGAGCCGCTCCGCCTGCAATACCTGCCCCTGGCTATCCAACAACGGACGTTGCCCCCGCGCCTTGGCATTGAATATGGCTAACTGGCGCTCAAAATCCCGGTATCCGCTCGCCACGGCCGGTTGAAAACCCGCCGACTCGGCCGCCTGCAGCAACGGTTGCAGAGCTTCAATCACGGTGGGATGCAAGCGTCCGCCACGACATGCGCTCAGTGGCGGAGGGGTAAGGCCCAGGCAAAGATCGGGACAGAGTTCGGCGAAGGGAGTCATAATTCCGGATTGCGCTTATCAAATCTGACTGTATTATAGCGATTGGACATATAAAGGCACACGAGCACTTCGCCGTGTCAGACATAACAACCTGTGGGAGTCCACCTATGGCAGCCAGCCAGAGTGACCTGTTGCAACTGAAAAATCTGGGCGCAGCATCCGTCAACATTCTGCACGCGATCGGCATCAACAGTTACGACGACCTTAAAGCGGTTGGACCGGTTAACGCCTATCGTCGAATCAAGGCCAGAGGTATTAATGTCTCCAAGGTAATGTTATATGCTCTGCAAGGCGCGCTTACCGATACTCACTGGAACGACCTGGCCCCGGACCTGAAGGCCAAACTGGTTGAGGAAGCCGAGCGCGAAAGCGAAGCCACTCCCGGCTGACGCCAGCAAAAAGGCGAAGGAATCATGCACCTACCGGATAGCCAGCCGGACCACCTCACAGACCTGTCCGGCAAATTGCGCGGACTCACAGAAATTATTTTGCAACATTGCCCGGTGGGCGATGCCATTCAGACCGATGCCTGCGCGGATCTGTTCGACGGCCGGGCGGAGAAACAATTGCTGCTGATTACGGATGGTCAGGTCAAACTGGAACGCCAGGGCAAGGCCATTCTGCATTTTGAGCGCGGCGACCTGCTGGGCCTGTCGCGCGCACTGCAACTGCCCGAGGGCAAACTGGTGGTGGAAGAAAGCGCCAGTTTTGTGCCGGTCAATCGCGATGACCTAATGACCCAGGTCAACGCCAGCCCGGAGCTGCAGAAGCACTGGGCCTACTTCCTGATCTGCCTCGCCACTTATTATCGCGAAGCCCTGACGCTGGAAAAACGTGCTCACTTCCAACCCAGCACCGGCTTTATGTCTTATGGCCCCGGTGAAACCATCATCGCGCAGGGCGAAACGGCCGATTGCGTGTATACACTGTTGGAGGGTAAAGCTTACGCCACCCGCGACGGCGTCAGAGTGGGCGACATACACACCGATGAAGTCTTTGGCGCCCTGGCGGTATTTACCCGCCAACCCCGCAATGCCAGCGTCATCGCCGAAACCGATTGTTCGGTCATGGCCGTGCGCAAGGAAGACTTTATCGACCTGGTAGAACACCAACCCCAGATTTGTATCAGCCTGATCGAAGAAATGGCCGACAAAATCAACCAACTGAACCAGCAACTGGCCGCCAGTTAATTTTTGTAAACCCCGATTGAATTTTTCCCGCCCGGACGCATCTATAGATGCGTGGGCGGCGTATGCCCGTTAACTTTTTGAGGATTGTCTGATCGTGATGCGAATTGGTTTGTTCCTGTTGACCAACCTGGCTGTGATACTGGTGGCCAGCCTGGTGTTGAATATACTGGGCGTGGGCTCCTATCTGGATGCTTCGGGCTCGGGCCTGAACCTCACCAACCTGCTGATTTTCTGTGCTGTGTTTGGCATGACCGGCAGCCTGTTCTCCCTGTTCATTTCCAAATGGATGGCCAAGCGTGCCACTGGCACCCGGATCATTGAACAGCCCCGCAATGCACAAGAGCAATGGCTGGTGCAAACCGTCAAGCGCCTAGCGGACAAGGCCGGCATCGGCATGCCCGAAGTGGGAATTTTTCCCGCCCAGGAATCCAATGCCTTTGCCACCGGCTGGAACCGCAACGAAGCTCTGGTGGCGGTCAGCCAGGGTTTGCTGGACCGCTTCAGTCAGCAGGAAGCCGAGGCCGTTCTCGCCCATGAGATCGGCCACGTGGCCAATGGCGATATGATCACCCTGTCGTTGATTCAGGGTGTGGTGAATACCTTTGTGATGTTCTTTGCCCGCATCATCGGCAGCACCGTGGACCGGGTGGTATTCAAAAACGAAGAAGGTCATGGCATCGGTTTTTATATTGTGACCTTCATCGCCGAAATGGTGCTGGGCATTCTTGCCTCGATCATCGTGATGAAATTTTCCCGCTGGCGGGAATTCCGTGCCGACGCCGCCGGCGCCACGCTGGCCAGCCGTCAGGGCATGATCGGTGCGCTCGCCCGGCTGAAGGCCGAACAGGATGCCCGCATCCAATCGAGCATGCCCGACAGCCTTTACGCCTTCGGCATCAGCAGTGGTGCCAAGCAAAGTCTGGCCGCTCTCTTTTCCAGCCACCCGCCTTTGGAAGACCGCATCCGGGCACTGCAAAGCGCGGCATAATTCCCTACACTACCGGCCTCACACGAGGCCGGTTTTTTTTGATGACCCTGCATGCTCTCTGCGCCACAAGCGCCATTGGCGAAGGCCAGTGCAAACAATTTGAAATCGATGACCACAAACTGTTCGTGGTCCACTATCACGGGCAGTTTTACGCCTACCGCAACCGCTGCCCGCATCTGGGCATCGAACTGCAGTGGCAACCCGACCAATTCCTGGACTACGACGGTGAACTGATCCAGTGCAGCACCCACAACGCCCTGTTTGTCATTGAAGACGGCGAGTGCGTGGCCGGCCCCTGCCGGGGCGCGGCGCTGGAATCCCTCCCGCTGACCGTGACCAAAGGCGAACTTATAGTCAACTTGCCACCACCGGCAACACTTCGGTGAGCTCAACCGACGCAGCGCTCATGCGCGCCCGCCAGGCCATGACTTCCACGCCTGCCGCCTGTGCCTGCGTCAACAGATCTGCGTAGGTCGGGTCAATATGCCGCGCGGCGGCCACCTGGGAAATGCCCGAATGCTGCACGCAGAAAAACAGTACCGCACGATGGCCGGCGGCGACCATGGCCATCAGTTCCTGCAGGTGTTTGGCGCCGCGACTGCTCACCGCATCGGGGAAGTAACCCTTGCCGTCACCCTCGTGCAACGTGACGTTTTTGACCTCTACATAACAGTCCGGTAAATCCTCGCCCGAAAGCAACAAATCGATGCGCGAGCCTTCCCCGTATTTGACCTCGCGTTTCAGTTCGCGGTAGCCCGCGAACGCCGGCACCTGGCCCGAACGGATCAGTTCCTCCACCAGCGCATTGGCCCTGTGGGTATTGATGCCCGCCAGATGGCCATCGGGCGTGGTAGCAATTTCCCAGGTGTGTGGATACTTGCGCGTTTTGGATTCAGACAGGGAGTACCAACAGGCACTGCCCGGCGCCAGACAGGCGCGCATGGAGCCGGTGTTGGGGCAATGGATGGTAATCGTCTCCCCTTCAGGGGTCATCACATCGGCGAGAAAGCGTTTGTAGCGTTTTATCAGGTGTCCCTGAATCAATGGTGGCGAAAACTTCATAAATAACCTTGTTTATTTTTTGTACTGCCGTGGGACTTTTAGCGCGCCGTGCGCGGCAAAATACTGGCAGCACCAGAAGGAATCTGGTAGTTTGCAGCGTTCTTTGGGGCAAGGGGCTTGAAAAGCCTTTCCGCACCCCCATTCTGCTCAACCCGGAAGTTTACAGAAGAGGCGTCACTATGCCCAAAACCGCAGCGAAAGAAGCTCATATGGAAGCCACAGGCTTCACGCCCTACAAGGAAAAGAAGGGCGAGGAGTACATGAATGAAAACCAGCGGAACCACTTCCGCAGTATCCTGCTCAACTGGAAACGCGAGCTGATGGAAGAAGTGGATCGCACCATGAGCCACATGAAGGACGAAGCGGCCAACTTCCCGGACCCGGCCGATCGCGCCAGTCAGGAAGAAGAGTTCAGCCTGGAACTGCGCACCCGCGACCGCGAGCGCAAGCTGATCAAAAAAATTGACAGCACCATTGAACTGATCGATAGCGACGACTACGGCTACTGCGACACCTGTGGCGTCGAAATCGGCATCCGTCGCCTGGAAGCCCGCCCCACCGCCACCTTGTGTGTGGACTGCAAAACCCTGGCCGAAATCAAAGAAAAGCAGATCGGCGGCTAACCCGTTCTGCCTGCACCGGCGCCCTGCGCGCCGGCTGCCCTGCACCCGATGACCTCTCACACCTACCGGGGTCGCTTTGCCCCCTCACCCACCGGCCCGCTGCATTTCGGCAGCTTATTGGCGGCACTCGCCAGTTACCTGGACGCCCGCGCACACGGTGGCACCTGGCTGGTGCGTATGGAAGATCTGGACCCACCCCGCGAACAGGCGGGTGCGGCCGAACACATACTGCACGCCCTGTCGGTTCACGGCCTGAACAGCGACGAGCCGGTACTGTATCAATCGCACCGATTGCCAGCCTACGAACAGCAACTGCACGCATTGACCGCGCGCGGTCTGGTTTACCCCTGCAACTGCAACCGCGCCCGCCTGCAGGTATTGGGCAGGGTGTATGACCGCCACTGTCTGCACAATCCGCCCACAGGGACCGACGATTGCGCCCTGCGCCTGAAGATCCCGTACCCCGATCAACCGGTGGCCTTTAACGATAGGATCCAGGGCCCGCAACAGCAGACGCCGGCACAGGATTTCGGCGACTACATCCTGAAGCGCAAAGATGGCTTGCACGCCTACCAGCTGGCCGTGGTGGTGGATGACATTTTTCAGCACATCACTCACGTGGTACGCGGCAGCGATCTGCTGGACGTCAGCGCCCGGCAACAAAGCCTGTTCAGCATACTGGGTCAGACGGCGCCCGCCTGGGCCCATATCCCGGTGATCAACAACGACCAGGGTCAGAAGCTCAGCAAGCAAAACCACGCGCCGGCACTCGACCTGAACTGCCCCACAGACAACCTCTGGCATGCGCTCCGTTTGCTCGGCCAATCGCCCGAGCCCACCTGGCAAACACTCGCGCCGGATGCATTGCTGATGGCCGCAACGCCGCGCTGGGATCTGAAGCGGGTCCCCCGCCGGATGGCAATTACCGACCCGGCCTACAGCCGATAACGGCCAACGGTTGCCAAGCCGGAGCGCGCCACTTACCATCCGTCCTTTCCCGAGCCACTGCCCAGCCCTATGCCCAACCAACGCCTGATTATCCTGCTGCTGCTGGTGGCCTACATCTTTTCGCCCACCCTGTTTGGCTGGGTCATCAACCCGGAAGGCTCCTGGTACCGCCCTTTTATCATCTGGGTTCTGATCATAGTAATCGCTTACTTCATCCAGTCTGCCAGCAAGAGACGCCGCCATGACCCTTAGCCTTGGTCAGGTATCGCTGCTGTGCGTCGGTTACCTGCTGGTGATTTTCGGCGTGGCCTGGATTACCGAGCGGGGCTGGATCCCCGACAAGATCGTTCGCCACCCCATCACCTATATTTTGTCGCTCGGCATCTTCGCCAGTGCCTGGTCCTTTTACGGCGTGGTGGACCTGGCATTCCAGTATGGCTACGGTGCACTCGCCTATTATCTGGGTACCGGTGCCCTGTTCCTGTTTGCACCGGTCGCGATCCGCCCCCTGGCCGAACTGGCCCGCCGCTACCAGATCCATTCGCTTGCCGACCTGCTGGTGTTCCGTTACCACTCCAACTGGCTGGGGGCACTGGCCACCCTGTGCATGTTACTGGCGGTGTTACCGCTGCTGACCCTGCAGATCCAGGCAGTGACCGATACCCTGCGGATCATCACCGAGGACCAGGTGCCGGATCTGGGCCTGGCCCAGACCGGCGTAACCCTGAAGCAGTTCCTGGCATTTATGTACTGCGCGCTGGTGGCCACCTTTACCATCATGTTCGGTTCCAACCGGGAGCAGCACCGGGGCATGATCACCGCCATGGCGCTGGAATCTTTGCTCAAGGTCGCCGCCATGTGCGCTGTGGGGATTTTCGCCCTGTTTTTTGTCTTTGACGGCGTTGCCGGTCTGGACCAATGGCTGCTGGAGCACCCGGAAAACCTGGCATTGCTCCACAACCCCATGAAGGACTCGGCCAGCTCGACCCTGATCCTGGTGTTTTTCGCCACCGCCGTGGCCATGCCGCACATTTTTCACATGAGTGTGGTGGAAACACCCATGGAACACTCCACCCAGACTGTAAGCTGGGCCTTCCCGTTGTTCCTCCTATTTATGGCGTTACCGGTATTCCCGATTCTGTGGGCCGGTTTTGAGCTGGGCGTGCCATTACCGGCGCAATATTTCACCTTGGGCGTGCCCATGGTGGGCGAGTCCCACTGGCTCACCCTGGTGGCGTTTGTCGGCGGTTTGTCCGCCGCCACCGGTGCCATGGTGGTTATCGCCCTGGCCATGAGTACCATGCTGCTCAACCATTGGCTGCTGCCATTGCTGCAGATGAGCTACCAGACCGACATCTACGCACGCCTCATGTGGCTGCGCCGGAGTCTGATTGCCGTGGTTTTCCTGGCCGGCTTCATGCTCTACCTCTGGTTCGACAACGATTTTTCCCTTGCCCAGCTGGCCTTGATGGCGTTTATTGCCACCCTGCAGTTCCTGCCCGCCATTTCCGCGGTGGCCTACTGGCCGCGCGGCAACCGGTTGGGCGCCAGCTGCGCACTGGGCACCGGCGCCAGCGTCTGGGCACTGGGCTTGTTGTTCCCGTCACTGTTGGATATCAGCGCCTACCAGATCATGGACTGGACCCTGCCGGTGGGTATTAATTACTGGAGCGAAATCACGCTGATCGCACTCGGCGCCAACACCCTGGTGTTTGTCAGTCTGTCTCTGTTGACCAGCCAGGGCGAAGACGAGAAATTTTCCGCCGACATCTGCGCCGACGATGAACTCAGCCAGCCCCTGCGCCTGTCGCTGGAATTGCGCTCGGCACGGGAATTCCGCACCCGTCTGGCCGATGTGCTGGGGCCGCAATCGGCACGCGATGAGGTGGCGCGCGCACTCGGGCAATTGGGCTTCACCATTGAAGAGCGCCGCCCCTATGCCCTGCGGCGCCTGCGCGATCAGATTGAGGCCAACCTGTCGGGTCTGATGGGGATCGGCATTGCTAACGACATTCTCGACCGCTGCATTCCCTACGCGGTCAGCGAGCAACGCCAGACCGCCGACATCAACCTGATGGAATCCCGTCTGGGCCAGCTGCAAACCCACCTCACGGGTATGGCGGCGGAACTCAACCGCCTGCGCCTGTACCATCGCCAGACCCTGCAATTGCTGCCCATGGCCGCCTGTTCACTCGGGCAGGACGGTGAAATCCTGATGTGGAACGACGCCATGGAGAACCTCACCGGTATTGCGGTGAATGACATTACCGGCTCGAGCCTGGAGGACCTGGATGAACCCTGGGGCAGCCTGATCCGCGGCTTTGCCCAAAGCCAGGACACCCACCTGTACAAGCAGAGCCTGCAACTGCACCAACGCACCCACTGGATCAGCCTGCACAAGGCCTTGCTGGCGAATGAAGACGACAACCCGGACAGCCTGTTCGACGGTCAGGTGATCCTGCTGGAAGATGTCACCGAGACCCAATTGCTGGAGCAGGAACTGGTACACAGCGAACGATTGGCGTCGGTGGGCCGGCTGGCGGCGGGGGTGGCCCACGAAATCGGTAACCCCATCACCGGCATCGCCTGTCTTGCACAAAACCTGCACTACGAATCCGACGATCAGGAGGTGCATGAAACTGCCAATCAGATCCTGAGCCAGACCGACCGGGTCTCGCGCATTGTGCATTCCCTCGTGAGCTTCAGCCATTCCGGTAACAGTGGCGAAGAGCATCAGGTGGAGCCGATGAATATGTTCAATTGCGCCCAGGAAGCCATCAACCTCATCTCGCTACAGAAAGACCGACAGCAGGTGGGCTTCAGCAACCACATCGACCCCGAACTGAACCTGCTGGGCGACAGCCAGCGCATGATTCAGGTATTCGTGAATTTGCTGTCAAACGCCCGCGATGCCAGCCCCGAAGGCAGCGAAGTGAGCTTGTGGAGCGATATCGACGGCGACTATGCCGTGGTAAGCGTGGAAGACGAGGGCTCCGGCATTCCGCCCGAGCTGATGGATCGCATCATGGAGCCGTTTTTCACCACCAAGGAACCCGGTCAGGGCACCGGACTCGGCCTGGCCATGGTCTATTCCATTGTCGAGGATCACAACGGCACGCTGAACGTCCACAGCCCGGCCGACGAGTCCACCGGACTCGGCACCCGATTTGATATCCGCCTGCCGTTGCCAAACGGGGCGGACACCCATTGAACCCTTGCATTAACCGCGGAGGTTGGTAACACTAACCCGTTATGTTGTTGCCAAAAGAAACACTATGAGCCACATACTGATTGTTGAAGACGAACCCATCATTCGCATGGCTTTGCGAAAACTACTGGAGCGCAACAAGTATGTGGTGAGCGAGGCCGGGTCGGTCAAAGAGGCCACCACCAAGCACAACCTCGCCGGTTTTGACCTGATTATCTCCGACCTGCGCCTACCCGGCGCGCCCGGCACCGACCTGATCACTGTGTCCGGCGACGTGCCGGTACTGATCATGACCAGCTATGCCAGTCTGCGCTCTGCCGTGGACTCCATGCGCATGGGGGCCGTGGACTATATCGCCAAGCCGTTCGATCACGACGAAATGCTGGCTGCGGTCAAGCGGGTGATCGGCAAGGCCAGCCGCGCCGCCAAAGAGCCGGCACCGGATAATCCGGTAGGCGTAGCCAGCATGATTGGCAACTCCAACGCCATGAAGAACCTCTATGCCAAAATTCACCGGGTCGCGCCCACCGGCGCCACGGTGCTGGTGCACGGTGAAACAGGCACCGGTAAAGAACTGGTCGCAAAAGCCATACACGCAGAAAGCCCGCGCGGCGAAAAACCGCTGATTTCAGTGAACTGTGCTGCCATTCCCGAAACCCTGATTGAAGCCGAACTGTTCGGCCACGAGAAAGGTGCCTTCACCGGCGCCGCCTCTATGCGAGAAGGCCTGGTGGCTGCCGCCGATGGTGGCACCCTGTTTCTGGACGAGATCGGCGAGCTGCCACTTGAAGCTCAGGCCCGCCTGTTGCGGGTATTGCAGGAAGGCGAAGTCCGCCCTATTGGTTCGGTTGAATCGCGCAAGGTGGACGTGCGGCTGGTGGCCGCTACCCACCGGGACCTGCGCAAACTGGCCAAAGAGGGCAAATTCCGCGAAGACTTGTATTACCGGATCAACGTGGTGCAGCTGGAGCTCCCGCCCTTGCGCGAGCGCGGGCGCGACATTCTGCTGCTGGCCGAGCACATGCTGCGGCGCTATTGCGCCCAGTTTGGGAAATCCCTGCTCACCCTGTCGCCGGAGGCCATTCAGGCCATTACCACCTATATCTGGCCTGGCAACGTGCGGGAGCTGGAAAACGCCATACAGCGCGCCATTATCCTGTGCCAGGACGATCAGGAGATCGGCCACGAGCTGCTGGAAATCGACCTGGACCTGGTGGAAGTTGAGCAGGACGACGAGCCCGATGATGTGCAACCGCGCAAAACCCTGGGCAAGGCCAAAGAAGACCCGGCAGAAGACCTCTCATTGGAAGACTATTTCCAGCGCTTTGTTCTGGAACACCAGGACACCATGAGCGAAACCGAACTGGCGAAAAAGCTCGGCGTCTCGCGCAAGTGCCTGTGGGAGCGCCGCCAGCGCCTGGGTATTCCGCGCAAAAAAGCCACCGCCCGCTGATCTATCACCCGCACACCCCCTAGCTGATTACGCCGCCTTCCCCACTGTTACCGGTCCCATGTGGCCGGTAGACCAGTTTTTGATCAATTGCCAATCCGCCCGTCTAATCAGGGTGTTACCTTGTCATAGAATCGTAACCAAAAGCGTGCGTTACGGTAACGAATTGCTGCCAGTCGTCTAAATCATCATTCCGACTATTACTCATAAGTCTTTGTTTTATTAACAAACAAAAGTTGGCACGGTAAGTGTATTAGAGACGGGCAGAATAAGAACAATAAATAATAAAAACAGATAACAACATTCTAATAACAACAACAAACAATAAGAAAAACAGACCACTTTTAATAACAACAATAAATAATAAAAACAGAAAATTATTACTAATAACAAGAAACAATAATAAGAAAGCGATTTAACTGACTAGAAAACTAGGAGAGGGTTTGCCAGTAAGCAAATTGCCGAACCGGGCAGGGAAGCACCACCTAATAAGCATAACAATGTGGACGTAACACAGAATTGGCGGGAAAGCAGAGCTTTCCCGTTTTGCTTTCTGGGCCACAGAAAACCGCCAGATCCAAGTGATTTCCGTGGTAAACTCGCCGCTTTTCAATAAACCGGCTCTCAACCTTTATGCTCAAGCGCCTGCTCTCCTACATCCCCGGAATGGCTTCAGCCCCTAACAAGCCAGAAAAACGGGTGATTCCGCGCGACGAACACTCCATTTCACGTGCCAATATCAGCCGTGGCGCCCTATCCGCCATGCGACGGCTGCACGACGAAGGCTACGAGGCCTACCTGGTGGGCGGCGGCGTTCGCGATCTGCTGCTGGGAGGCCACCCGAAGGATTTCGACCTGGCCACTAACGCCACGCCCGAGCAGGTAAAAGCCCTGTTTCGCGGCGCCCGTATCATTGGCCGCCGGTTCAAGATCGTACACGTACGCATGGGCCGCGAGCTGCTGGAGGTCACCACCTTCCGCGACAACCACTCGGAAGCTGAAAACGAGCGCGACTCACACCAGGCCGACTCGGGTATGTTGTTGCGCGACAATGTGTTTGGCACACTGGAAACCGATTCCGCCCGCCGCGACTTCACCATCAACGCCCTCTACTACACCTCGCAGGACTTTACCGTGCACGACTATGAGGGCGGCATGAAGGATCTGGAGGCGCGTCAGGTGCGCATGATCGGCGACCCACTCACCCGCTATAAGGAAGACCCGGTACGGATGCTGCGCGCCGTGCGCTTTGCCGCCAAGCTGGGCTTCAAAATTGAAAAGCACACCGCCAGCCCCATTGCGCCCAATGCCGCACTGCTGAGCCAGGTGTCATCCAGCCGGCTGTTCGATGAGTCATTGAAATTGTTCATGGCAGGTTCCGCACTGGCCACTTTCCAGTTGCTGCGCGACTATGACCTCCTGGCCCACCTGTTCCCGCAAACGGATGCCCTGTTGAAGCAAGGCGATGAGCAGGCGGAAAAACTGATTGAACTGGCGCTGATCAATACCGACAAGCGCATCCGCAATGAACAACGGGTCACGCCGGCCTTCATCTACGCCGCGCTCTTGTGGCCGGTGGTGGAGCGCGAGCAAATCAAGCTGATGGAGCGTCAGGGACTGAGCCCGACGGTTGCCCTGGCCCAGGCGGCCGGTAGCGTGGTGAGCCAGCAGCTCGCCAGCATCTCCATCCCCAAGCGCTTCACGATTCCCATGCGGGAAATCTGGGAACTGCAATTGCGATTGCCCAGCCGTGCTGGAAAACGCGCTTTTGCCGTGGCTTCACACGAGCGTTTTCGCGCGGCCTATGACTTCCTGCTGCTGCGCGAAGATGCGGGCGCGCAGACCGATGGCCTCGGTCGCTGGTGGACCGACTGGCAAGCCGCCAACGAAGACGAACGCGAGCGCATGGCCAAAAGTGTCAGCGGCCCCAAGGGCAACCGTTCCCGCAAACGCCGCCCGCGTAAAAAGCCCGCCGCCAACAACAACTGATGGCCATCGATGTCGCCATTGGCCTTGGCAGCAATCTGGACGACCCGGTCGGCCAGATTGAGCAGGCCCTGGGGGAACTGAACCAGCTGCCCGGCACCCGACTGATCAACGCATCGCCGCTCTATGGCAGCAAAGCGGTGGGGCCGGCGCAACCCGATTACGTCAATGCCTGTGCCCGTCTGCAAACGACGCTGGCACCGCTCGCACTATTGGACGCGCTGCAGGCGCTGGAGCAGTCGCACCGGCGCGTTCGCAAGATCCACTGGGGGCCGCGTACCCTGGACCTTGACCTGCTACTGTACGGTGATCAACGCATCAACCTGCCGCGGCTGACGGTGCCACATGCTTTCCTGACGGAGCGCAACTTTGTGCTCTACCCGCTGGCCGATGTCTGGCCCGACGCCAGATTACCTGACGGTCGCACGCTTGATTCCCTGTTGGCAGTCTGTACGATGGAAGGCCTGTGGCGACTGGGCAACGAAAAGGAGTAAACCTTGGAGCCGTTTTTTGACCTGCACCTGGACACAAGTCAGCAACCGCTACCACGCTTCATTGCCGTTGAAGGCGCCATTGGGGTAGGCAAAACCACCCTGGCCAAACATCTGGCACACACGTTTAATTACGACACATTATTGGAACAGCCCTCGGAAAACCCTTTTCTTGAGCGCTTTTACCGCGACCCGAAAAACGCCGCCCTGCCCACCCAGTTGTTCTTCCTGTTCCAGCGCGCCCAGCAATTGCGCGACCTGCGTCAGGACGATATTTTTGAGCCGGTGAGGGTATCTGATTTCCTGATGGAAAAAGACCAGCTGTTTGCCAAAGTAACACTGGACGACGATGAATTTGCGCTCTATCAGCAAGTCTATGACCGGATGATCATCGAGTGCCCGAAGCCCGACCTGGTGGTCTACCTTCAGGCGCCGACCGAAACGTTATTGGCACGCATCAAGCAGCGGGGTATTGCCGCCGAACAGACCATCGGTGCCGACTACCTGAATCAACTGAACGATGCCTATATGCGCTTTTTTCATTTTTATGATGAGGCGCCGCTGCTGATTGTGAACGCCGCCGACCTGGACCTGGTGTCCAATGCCGACCACTACCGTCAATTGGTGGATCACTTACTGAGCATTAAATCCGGCCGCCACTACTACAACCCAACCCCCAAGTTGTAACGGGAGAACACCATGCCCTACGGAAAACCCACCAGCGAATCCGCCCTGCAAAAAGCGGTGACCGTGAATACCCTCCGCAAAATGAAAGCCGAGGGCGAGAAATTTGTTACCGTTGCCCTGTACGATGCACCCATGGCAGCGATGGCAAAAAAATGTGGCGTCCAGGTGCTGCTCGTGGGCGACTCACTGGGCATGACGGTACTGGGTTATGACGACACCATTCCAGTGACCATGGAGCACATGATTTACCACGTGGAGGCGGTGCGCCGGGGCAACAATAAATCCCTGATCATGGGTGACATGCCGTTCATGAGCTACGCCACCACCGAGCAAGCGTTTGCCAACGCCACCCGTATCATGCAGGCCGGCGCGCACATGGTAAAACTGGAAGGCGGCGAATGGGTGGCCGATACCGTGCGCCAATTAACCCAGCGCGGCATCCCCGTCTGTGGCCATCTGGGGCTTACGCCGCAGTCGGTAAACAAACTCGGCGGCTTCCGCGTACAGGGGCGCAACGACAAGCAAGCAAAGCAAATGCTGCGCGATGCCAAACTGCTGGATGAAGCAGGTGCCGATTTATTGGTACTGGAATGCGTACCTTCTGCACTGGCCGCGGAAATCACCGCCGCCGTGTCCATGCCCACCATCGGCATCGGCGCCGGCAAGGAAACCGACGCACAAGTTCTGGTGATCAACGATATTCTGGGCCTGACCGAGCAGCCACCCAAGTTTTCGAAAAACTTTCTGGTAGAAGCCGGCGATATCCCCAGCTCCCTGCTGAAATACTCCGACGACGTCAAAAACGGCGTCTTCCCCGCACCGGAACATTGCTTCGATTAACATCAGGCTCAACGCCTGATGTTAATCGGGGGACAGACCAAAGCGCACACGGTTAGCTGAAACGTGTACAGACACCTCCAGCTTTGCTCTGTCCCCCTCTACCAGTAACACCCCAACCATCGCGCTTTTGCTCTGTCCCCCTCTACCAGCAACCACACAGCCTTTTTAGCACCCGCGACAATCCACAGCCCCACCACCCCACCCAGCGCCGACTACAGGCCACCGTTTGCCGCTCAACAGCCCATCCCTGGGCTGATTCGCTAACCGGGCGTCCTGCCCTATGCCAACAGTGGCCTGCAGTCAGCGCGTCGCGAATGTGCGATATTCCGCGAGCGCATCTTGAGTCTGGAGGACAACATGGTCTGCAGGGAACAGCAGTAAATAGTCCTCAATAAGTGAGAGTGGTACAGTAGGAGTTTCAGAACCAGAAAGCACGCCAATGACCCAACCCAACAACCCCCTCCACGGCATAACCCTGGAAAAACTTTTAACTGAATTGGTCGATCATTATGGCTGGCAGAGATTAGGCGAGCTAATAGCCATAAATTGCTTTCGCAAGGATCCGTCTATCAAGTCGTCTTTGAAGTTTCTTCGGAAAACGCCATGGGCAAGAGAAAAGGTTGAACAACTCTACGTAGCTACCTTTACGGCATCCTCCCCGTGGCAGTAATCCTAACGCAGGAGAGGCTTTGGTGGATTACGCTTCGCTAATCCACCCTACGACACCGTAGGGTGTAATAAGCGAAGCGCATTACACCAGAAAACTTTCGCTACTTCTTCTTGTCCAGATCAATATTAATCGGCCCACCCTTCTTGATCTCTTCCCGCAATGCTTCGTATTCAGAGGGATTAACCAAGCCTTTTTCACGCGCCTTTTCAAGGTCTATAAGTTCCTGCCCCACAGTGGTGTTTCGGTAGGCTTCAACTTTCACATCATTACCTGCGACGCAACCCCACAAGGGCAATAGCAACCCGGCCAACAAAACGTAACGTACTTTTCCTGCATTCATATATTGGCCCCCAATGGACACGATCGATTTGAGTAAACTCTACACCCGGAACTCAGCAACAACCATTCAGTCACGATAAGGCTTTGATCTGACACGTTAAAGCGAAAGCAGGTGCGGGCATTACGATTCAGGTCCGTTTATCGCTTGGGTTGATGCAAAAATGCCTGAAAAACCAGCTCGAGCCGGTCCGCTGCTGTTTTCTGACCGGCAAGGCGCAGTATCTCAATGGCACATTCC